>CADDYV010000006.1 GCA_902810695.1 Actinomycetota bacterium
CCAGATGTTCGCCGGTGAGAGAAATCAGGGGCAAAGACTAAAGATTCTGGCTTTGTAGCCGATAACTAACTCCTTTGTAGCCGATAACTAACTCTATAGATAGCTGTCTACTGGAAAGGAGTATCCAGAGCAATATGGAGCGCCTAACCAACGCAACACGCCTTCGGAAGTATTCCGTAGTGTCACTCTCAATATTTGTGGTTTTGATAATGGCCGCGATAATGGCTTTAGGTATACTCTCCTCTTCAGCTCATGCTGCGACTCCTCCCGCAACGCGGATTCCGCTCTGCGATTGCCGGGGCGATATCCCAGATGCGGCTTGGCACACCTACGATTATGTTACTGCACACAACTATAGTCCTCCGCCGCACTACAAGGGTGGAAAGAAATATCACAACAGGGACGGAAAACTACCTAACGGCCACGGACACTACAAGGAGTACCATATATACCGTAAAGGTACACACTCTGAATGGAATAGAGTAAGGCGGATAGTGGTTAACACGAAAACACAAGACGCCTGGTATACCCCTGACCATTACAGAACGTTCAGGCATATGTGCGTTTGCGAAATGAAGCGCATTCAGGCGTTGGTTTCGCACCACAAGCACCCCAACTAATTCCTATAGATTTTTGACATTGTGCGTAGAAGCTCGATCCTATAACTCCTCCCGTAGAATCGAGCTTCTATCTCTTCGATTTCTTATGGACACTCCAGATAAGGTTGGCAAGTGGTTGGCAGAGGTTTTACGCTTTAGCGATGGCGTAAGCCTTTGAGAGAAAAAGGAGACTTATGCAGGTATGCAGGACTCTGGAGCCTCGCGGGCAACCTTTTCTGGGAATCACTTCTGTACGTTGGGATAATGAATAGAGAACAATCTCCTCACTGGGCGTGGTTAGTTACTTGCCCTGAAACAGAAGTCGAAAGAGTTGTTTACAAGCTCACAGAAAACCCGCCTCAGGGTGGCATTGCACTCCGTATTGTCCGTGGCGAACGCTGTATGACCAAAGCAAGTCTGTTTGAGGAATGGTCCCGAGCATTTCGCTTCCCCGCCTACTTCGGCCACAATTGGGATGCTTTTGAGGAACTCCTCGATGAGCTGCTGGTACTGGACGAAGGTGGGTTGGGCTCCTACTGGGATGAGGAGACCTCTGTAGAACGAGCTGAGACCCTGCTTGTACTCATAAAGCGCACGGAGGCGTTGCTACGTGATGAGCCCGAGGAAAGCTTTAAAACCTTGGTAGAAATCCTTAGAACTGCGTCTCTGGGCCTCTGTTGGGCGGAGACTACACCACAACATACCCTGGCTCGCATGCTTATCCTCTTTCAATGCGGTCCCCAGCAGGCAGAGCTGATGCGCAGACGGTTGCGTGCAGCCGGACTGACCGATTTCGGAGAATGTGCCGCGATCCCGCGCCTTTAAAGAGCAAAGCCAGTTCCCCTATATATAAAACGTACTTTGTGTTGCGCAACAAATGAAAGTTCTGGGCCGTCCCGTAAGCCGGATTCTGCTCTATCCCGCCATCCATCTCCGGGGACGAACCCCGGGCCCCTCTTTCCGAGGAGCCGCGCCTACCAGTCTGGAAGACACTCCTTCCAGACAATTTGGCTTGCTCGCACCGGTGGTTTACCTGGCCGGTCCCTTACGGGATACCGCCGGTGGGCTCTTACCCCACCCTTTCACCCATCACCTGTGCCGAAAGGACGTAAATCCTCCGGCCATCGGCTGGTCTGCTCTCTGCTGCACTTGACGTAGCGGCGGGCTTGCGCCGCGCCGCTCCCCGGGTTATTAGCCCGGGCGGCCTCTGCTGCGAGTCCGGACTTTTCTCTACGCTCCCAGACAAATTTCGGGAGCGCAGCGGCGGGTCGGACGGCCCAGAGTAGGCAAATTATATCTCATCAAGATGCCCTGACCGATCACTTTTTCAAGCGGGGCGCACCTCGCTGGACCAGTACGATCCTGGTCGGAGTAAGATGAACTTCGACTCCCTCGACCCGGCTCCAGTGCGCCTTCCACCGAGGGTCGTCGCCGACGGCCGGATCGAACCAGACACCCGGATCTCCGGTGTTTTCGAGGACTCCTTCATAGGACGCGTATTCCTTGGGATTGTATAGCGCGGAGCCCACGTCCCGGCGATAGATGGCGTTGCGAGAGCGAAACGACTGCACCGACGAGGCGCTGGTTCCGAGTGCGCTTGCGATCCACTCATCGCTTTTGCCTTCATTGACCCAGCGGCGGATGTCATCCACGAATTTTCTTAACGAGACCCTCTGATTTATGCCCATGTCAACTCCGCGCCCGCCGAGTAGTAGTGATAATGTGTTAGCATACACAAGCTACCGGCATATTTCCAGCGATCCGTGGTGTAAACTTGCGATCGTGAGCGCATTAATCGAGATAGGAGCCAGCATCCTGAGCCTGGTTCCCCTGATACTTGCTTTCTACATCCCGGCTCTTTTTGGGACGGCGACCTGGAAGGAGCGCGGCAAGGGTTACAAGGTCAAAGCTCTCCTGTGGCTCATCATCGGGTTCGGGATCATAGTCGCCATACGGCTGATGCTCGACGTAACCGTGCTGCAGGACCTCAAGACCATAGGGATCTCACTGGTCCAGATCGCCATCGCCCTGGTTCTCGCATCTCTCACCGTCTACAAACTGGCTGACTGACCGCTGGTTACCGGCTGGAGTTAAGGATCTCCTTTACCTCCGAGAGATCGCTGTTCAACGAGTAGAAGGTCATCTTTGCCTTGGCCTGCTTGTATGGTTTGGCGCGGGTTGCCTTCAGATAGTCGGCGTCCAGCATGGCTTTCACAACGCCTTCTATCTCCTCACGGGAGAGTTCGAGTTCTCCCCTCTCGTCCAGCTCGCGGATGCCGCTGAAGATCTCTACGAGAGAAGTAGGCTGTTTCAGCCTGGTTACGCTCTCGCAGATCGTCCTGAGCTCGTAGGGGGTCAGGTCCTCGCGAAGGTCCAGTCCGTCTCTCCTGGCGGACTCGTCCTCGGAAGTTGCGATTTCTTCGGCGGGTCTGCGGTCCTCACCACCGCGCACAGCGCCATCCTCCTCATGCGGCTCTTCGGCGGCAAGATCCGACTCCGGAGGCGCGGGGATTTTCTCGTTCGGCAGATAGACCTGGAGCTCAAGATCCTGGTCCACCGTGTTCACCAGCCCGCGTCGCTCGGCTTCGACCACGAAGTCCTTGAACTTCTTGAATCCCGCGTTGCGCTCGTCGAACGAACCCATCTGAACGATCATCTGCTGCTTAACCTGTCCCAGCACGCGGGCCTTGTTGCCCTTCTTCAGGTTCTCTACCGCTCGCACAAGTTCCTTGAACGGGTCGGGAGCCTTTTTCCTGGGTTCCCTGTCGCGCGCCCGCGCAGCGCGCTCCTCTTCCAGAAGCGAGGCGTAGGAGACGAAGTGGTCGGCGGACTCTATCAGGTGGTACGAGGCTGCTTCCGAAACCCCGATCACAACCACCGTTTTCCCCTGGCTCCTCAGCAGGTTGACCAGGGGAATAAAATCGCCGTCGCCGGTAACCAGAACGTAGGTTCCAACCTGCGGATGGTTGTGCAGAAAATCCGAGCACTCCACGGCGAGCATCACGTCTATCGAGTTGGTCCGCCTCTTGGAGGACTTGCCACCGGGGAAGTACCGCGCGGAGATGTAGCGCGGAGCGATCCCGTTGGAGTAAAGGGTGGGCGGCGCCTCCCGGAAGTCTCCGTCCGTCCAGTCGGCGTAGGCGGTGGCCGAGACGATCCGGCCATACTCCCGGGCTTTCTCCAGGATGGCCGAAACATTGGGCTTGGAGTTGTACTCGGTGACGGTGGAGATGTAGATGTTTTCCCAGTCTATAAAGACCGCAAGATCATCAGGCATTTAATCTTCCCTCGTGACATGGAAAAGCCCGGAAAGACCGGGCTTTTCCAGGACCTTTATACATTGTACCTTTCACGCAGGGGCACGGCGGTTTGGGCCAGGGTTTCCCCGTCCAGGACGGCCTCGATCCAGAGTATGCGCTCCTCGCCCTCGAAATCTTCCTGAAGCTCGAAGGACGAAACCATAGTCGTAGAGTTCTCGGGACCATCGAGCCACACGGAGTATTCCTCGGACTCCTCGATAACCTTGCCGTCCTCATCGGTTACCAGGAGGCGGGCGCTGCGGCGCTCTCCGCCCGTGTGCTCGCACCCCTCGAACTTCACGTACACGACGAAGGATGCTTCGCCATCAGCGCCGGGTCGTATCTCATCGAGGATCCCGAAGAGCGTCAGCCGGTCGTCCAGCTCCGCGTAACCTTCGGCGAGGACGAGCGCCGTGCACTCGACGACGCCGTCGCAGGTGTTATCCACGTCCCGCTCCTCCGTTGGTTTCCGGTTCCGGCGGCCCGGCCTCCGATGCTCCCCTGGGTTCTTCGTTCACGATGTCCTCCAGCGTAAGCTCGTCGCTCGCTTCACCATCTGCACCGGCGGCACTGCGGGAGGCGACGACCTTGGCGATGGCGCTTACGGAGTCTCCGGCGCGGAGGTTCATCACTCGCACGCCCTGGGCGTTCCGGCCCTGGCGGGAGACGGAGCCGGCATCTATCCGGATGGTGGTCCCGAGGTTGGAGACGATCACCAGCTCGTGCAGGTCGGACTTCACGACCTGAACGCCCGCAAGCCGTCCCCGACCGTTGCCGGTCTTCGCGGCGATCACACCCTGCCCCCCGCGCCCCTGCGCTCTGAACTGCGAGAGGGCGGTGCGCTTGCCGTAGCCTTTGTCGGTGATCATGAACAGGTCCGCGGCGTCGTCGGAGATCACATCCATCGAGAGCACGTCATCGCCGCCCTTGAGTGTGATGCCCTTGACCCCGCCCGTTGCCCGGCCCATCGCCCGGACGTCGGTCTGCCGGAACCTCAAGCCCTTGCCGTTTCTGGTGACGAGCACCACTTCGTCGCCTTCCGAGGCGTGGCGCACGTCTATCAACTCGTCGCCTTTGCCGAGGTTGATCGCGATGATCCCCTCGTTCTTCAGCGGCGTGTCGTACTCGGAGAAGGAGGTCTTTTTCACCACTCCTCTGCGTGTGGCGAAGAGGAGATACTCGGCCTCGCCGAAGTCCCTGGTGGCTATGACCGCCGCGATGTGCTCATCCTGGGTGAGCGGCAGGAGGTTCGATACGTGCCGGCCCCTCGCCGTCCGGCCCATCCGCGGTAGCTGGTGAACCTTCAACCTGTAGACCTTGCCCTTGTTGGTAAAGAAGAGCATGTAGTGGTGGGTCGTCGTGATGAAGAGATGCTCGATATAGTCGCCCTCTTTTAGCTCCATCCCGTTCACGCCGAACCCGCCGCGCCCCTGTTTGCGAAACGTGTTTACGGGAACGCTCTTGAGGTATCCGGCGCTGGTGATGGAGATGACCATCTCTTCTTCGGCGATGAGATCCTCTATCTCGAAGTCCACACCTTCCTGGGCGGTGATCTGGGTGCGCCGCTCGTCGCCGTAGGCGGCCTTTATCTCAAGCAACTCTTCCTTGATGATCTCGTACACCTTCGACTCGTCGGCGAGGATGCTCTGAAGGTACTCGATCTTCTCTACCAGATCCCGGTGGTCTTGCTCGACCTTGCGCCTTTCCATCGCGGTGAGCCGTTGCAGGCGGAGATCCAGGATCGCCTGGGCCTGCCGCTCGGAGAGCCGGAAGTTCTTGCGCAGGTTGTTGCGCGCCGTCTCGACCGAGCGCGAGCGCCGGATCGTGGCAACCACCTCATCCAGGTTTTCGAGAGCTATGATCAGCCCTTCCAGGATGTGCGCCCTGGCCTGCGCCCTCTCCAGCTCGTAGCGCGTCCTGCGCGTAACCACGTCGAACTGGTGGGCGACGTAGTGCTTGAGCGCACGCTTGTAGGATAGCGTGCGCGGCACGCCGTCCACGAGCGCGACCAGGTTCACCCCGAAGCTCTGCTGGAGCTGGGTGTGCTTGTAGAGGTTGTTCAGCACGACCTTCGGGACGGCCTCGCGCTTCAGCTCGATGACGACCCTCATCCCGTTGCGGTCGGACTCGTCGCGCAGATCGGAGATGTCGGTGATCTTGCGCTCCTTGACGAGCTGGGCGATCTTCTGCAAGAGCATGGCCTTGTTGACCTGGTAGGGGATCTCGGTTACGACGATCTGGGTGCGGTTGCCCCGGATCTGCTCGGTGTGCGCCTTGGCCTGCACCCGCACCGAGCCCCTGCCGGTCGCGATGGCCTCCCGGATGCCCGAGAGACCCACGATGACGCCCCCGGTCGGGAAGTCTGGGCCCTTGATGTATCTGGCAAGCTCCTCGTCATCGAGATCCGGGTTCTCGATCATGGCGACGGTTGCGTCTATGACCTCGCCGAGGTTGTGAGGTGGGATCTTGGTCGCCATCCCGACCGCGATGCCGTCGCTCCCGTTGACGAGCAGGTTCGGAAAGCGGGCCGGCAGCACCGAGGGCTTGCGCAGGCTCTCGTCGAAGTTCGGCTCGAAGTCGACGGTGTCGGCGTTTATGTCCCTTAGCATCTCGGTCGCCATCCGGGCGAGCCGCGCCTCGGTGTAGCGCATGGCTCCCGCGGAGTCGCCGTCTATGCTCCCGAAGTTCCCCTGCCCGTCCACGAGCGGGTACCTGAGCGAGAAGTCCTGCGCCATGCGCGTCAGCGTGTCGTAGACCGCCGCATCCCCGTGCGGGTGATACTTACCGATGACCTCGCCGACGACCGTCGCGCTCTTGCGGTAGGGCCGGTTGGGCTGCAGCCCCAGATCGTGCATCGCGTACAGAACGTGCCGGTGCACCGGCTTGAGCCCGTCGCGTACGTCCGGCAGGGCGCGGGCGACGATCACGCTCATCGCGTAGGAGAGGAAGGATTCCTTTATCTCGTCCTCTATGGAGTGGGGCTGGATGTTCCCGGAGAAGGTATCAAGCATCTATGTTCTTCGCCTCCCTGGCATTCTCCTCGATGAACTTTCGCCGCGGCTCGACCTTATCGCCCATCAGGGCCGTGAACAGCTCGTCCGCCACCGCCGCCGAGTCTATGGTTACCTGCAACAGCGTACGGTTCTGCGGGTTCATGGTCGTATCCCAAAGCTGCTGCGGGTTCATCTCGGAAAGTCCCTTGAAGCGGTTGACTTCCACATTGCCGCTGGCCCGGATCCTGTTCAACGTCTCCTGCAACTCGGCGTCGTTCTTGACGTAGTAGTCGCGTCGGTTGTGCCGGATCCTGTATAGCGGCGGCTGGGCGATGTAAACGTATCCGGCCTCGATCAGCTCGGGCATGTTCCGGTAGAGGAATGTCAGAACGAGCGTGCGGATGTGGTTTCCGTCCACGTCAGCGTCGGCCATGATGACGATCTTGTTGTAGCGGGCGTCCGCCAGGTTGAAGCTGTCCCCCACCCCGGCCCCGATCGCGCTGATCATGGCCTGTATCTCCGCGTTGGAGAGTACCTTGTTCATGTTGGCCTTCTCGACGTTCAGGATCTTGCCGCGCAGCGGCAGTATCGCCTGGAAGTTGCGGTCCCTGCCCTGCTTGGCAGATCCACCCGCCGAGTCGCCCTCGACGATGTAAAGCTCGCTGCGTGCCGGATCTTTTGAAGAGCAGTCTGCCAGCTTTCCCGGCAGCGTCGTGCTCTCCAGGTAGCCCTTGCGGATGGTGTCGCGCACCTTGCGGGCCGCCTGCCGCGCTCGCGCCGCCTGCAGCGCCTTGTTGACGATGGCCTTCGCCTCCGAGGGATGCTCCTCCAGAAACTCGGCGAGATAGCGGTTGGTGTTGGTCTCCACGAGACCCTTGATCTCGGTGTTCCCGAGCTTGGTCTTGGTCTGTCCCTCGAACTGGGGGTCCACGAGCTTGACCGAGATGACCGCCGCGAGCCCCTCCCGGATGTCATCTCCGGTCAGGTTGTCCTCTTTCTCCTTGAGCAGCCCCTTCTGTCGCGCGTAGTCGTTGATGGTGCGCGTGAGCGCCGAGCGGAACCCCGAAAGGTGCGCCCCGCCTTCGTGGGTGTTGATGTTGTTCGCGAAGGTAAAGACCGAGTCCTGAAAGCCCGAGTTCCACTGCATCGCGACCTCCACGTCCCCCGCATCCTCTTCGCGGTGGAAGTAGAAGACGCTCTTGTGTACCGGGTCCTTGGACTCGTTTATGTGCGCCACGAAGTCTCGGATTCCGCCCTCGTAGCGGTAGGTTACCTCCCGGCCCTCCTCGCGCTCGTCTACGAGATGGATCTCCAGGCTCTTGTTCAAAAAGGCCGACTCCCTGAAGCGCCTGCTCAGAGTGTCGAAGGAGAACTCCACTGTCTCGGTGAAAACCTCCGGGTCGGGCATGAACCGGATGGTGGTCCCGGTTCCCTCGCCCTTCTTCAGCTTGCGCAGCTTCTCGATCTCACCCTGCGGGAAGCCGCGCTCGTAGCGCTGGAACCACACGTGCCCGTCGCGCTTGATCTCGAGCTCCAGCCACTCGCTCAGGGCGTTCACCACCGAGGCTCCCACACCGTGCAGCCCGCCGGAGACCTTGTAGCCCTGACCGCCGAACTTTCCGCCAGCGTGCAGCGTGGTCATGATGACCTCTACGGCGGACTTATCGTACTTCTCCATTTTCCCGACCGGCATCCCGCGCCCGTCGTCGGTGACGGTCACGGAATTGTCCGGATGCACCCTCACGGAGATCCGGTCGCAGTACCCGGCCAGGGCCTCGTCTATGGAGTTGTCTACGATCTCCCATACCAGATGATGCAGCCCTCTCGGCCCCGTAGAGCCGATGTACATCCCCGGACGGCGCTTGACGGCTTCGAGTCCTTCGAGAACCTGTATGGAACTGGCATCGTAAGCACTCTTCGCGTTTTGCAAAATGGGATCAGCCGCCAAAGGAAATCCCCTTCCTGTTAGTGTGAGATGTAAAGCTGCCTGAATCGGGCTTTATCGTGTAACTTTGCACCCGAGAATTGTAACACACTTTATGCGTTTTCCCAACGATGCTTATTGCGCTTTGAGGCTTATGTAAGCCTTTTTGCAGATGCAAGCCTACTGGCTTGCGTTACTATTCGCCTCCTCGAAGACGCTCCCGCTGGCTATGCGTATGATCCTCGCCTGCCTGCGAACTTCGTCCTCGAAGTATTCGAGATTCGTGGTTGAGATGACCGACTGCGTGCTCTCCAGAAAGTAGCCTGCGAGATAGCCGCGCCGGTGCTCATCCAGCTCGCTCATCACATCGTCGAAGAGCAGAATGGGGTCCTCTCCCGTCTGCTGCCTGATGTACTCCCTCGCCGCGAACTTGAGCGCGAGCGTCGCCAGCCGCTGCTGCCCCTGCGAGCCATAGGTCGTCAGGTTCACCCCACCCAGAAGAACCTCGAAGTCGTCCCGGTGCGGCCCTACCGAGGTGGTGCCACGCTCTATGTCGGCGCTGTGAGCCTCTCTGAGAGCCTCCGCGTAGTTTTCTAGTGGTGCGCTGTAGGAATAGCGGAGCGCGGCCTTCTCAGGGCCGTATAGAGCCCTCACAGAGCTTTCGAGGAACGCTCCCAGGGGTTCTATCGCCGCGGCGCGTCCCGCCAGCACGGTTTTTCCCAACTCGATGACCTTCCTGTCCCAGGTGGAGAGCGTCTTCGGAGAAGAGAGCCCGTCCCGGATGCGCCGCAACAGTTGGTTGCGTTGCTGGACGACCTTTGCGTACTCGGCGACGGTGCGGGCGTAGGATGGCCGCAGGCTGGAGAGCAGAACATCTATAAACTCCCGGCGCTCGGAAGGCGCACCCTTGACGATTCTGATGTCGTCCGGGAAGAAGGTTACGGTCCGCACCCCGGCTCCGCCAGCGGCGTAGTCGGCCAGGGATCTCACAGGTGCTCCGTCCACGGTAAGCCGTTTTTTCTGGCCCGGAGCGTAACCGATGGCCACCCTGCGCTCGTCACCGGCGTCTTGTAGCGCGACGCGCATCTCGGCGCGGGTGAAGTCCTGGCCCCAGCGTACGGTCTCCGAGTCGTTGGGGGTACGGGGTGTCGAGCCGGTTACGGCGAAGGAAATCCCTTCCAGAAGGTTAGTCTTCCCCTGGGCGTTGTCTCCCACTACGATGTTGAGCCCCGGCGCGAGCACCACGGTCGCGTCGGCGTAGTTGCGGAAGTTCACAAGCCGCAAAGCCCGGATGTAGGCCATCAGCGGATCTCGATCCGCTCGCCCGCAACCTCAACGACGTCTCCCGGGACGAGCCTGCGCCCCCGGCGAGTCTCGACCTCTCCGTTTACCCGGACTTCCCCGGATTGGATGATGAGCTTCGCCTCTCCCCCGCTTCCGACCACGTTGGCGGCTTTGATCGCCTGGCCGAGCGTCATGCCGGAAGGAAGCTGCACGGCTGGTTCGGTGATCCTAGCTCCTGGAAGGATCCCGCATGGGCATGATCAGGTACAAAAAGTCCGGCTCCTCCTCGCCATCCGCTGCGGGCACGATCAAACCCGGCTTTAGGGACTCGTTGAACTTGAAAATGACGTTCTTCGAGTCCACCGCCGAGACGCCGTCCAGGAGATACCCCGGGTTGAAGGAGATGTGGAACTCGTCTTCGCTCGAGGCCGGGAGCTTCTCGTGGGCCTCCCCTATCTCCTGGCTTCTCACTACGACTTCGACAGCCCCATCTGAGAACGAAAGGCTCACCGGAACCGGCGGCGTCTGGCGGGTGGCGAAGAGGTTGACCCGGCGCAGCGTCTCCAGGAGGTCCTCGCGCGGAACGGAGATCTCACGCTCGAACTGATCCGGCAGAAGCCGCTTGTACTCCGGGAAGTTACCCTCGATCAGGCGCGTTCCGAGAAGAACGTCCCCGATTCGGAACAAAGCCTGGTTCTCGGAGAGGGAGATCTCTATCTGCTCCACCTCAGATCCGGAGAAGATCCGGCTGACCTCCTGCATGGCCCGCGCCGGGATGATCGCCTGCCTGGAACCCTCGAAGGTGGTGGCGAGCTCGCTCTCCTTGATGCTGAGCCGGTAGGAGTCCGTGGTAACCATCCGCACCCTGGAGTCCTCGAAGTTGATCAGAATCCCCGTCAGCACCGGGCGCGTCTCGTCCCGCGAGTACGACCTGGAAACCTTCTCGACGGTTTCGACCAGCACCTCTCCGGTTATGGTGAACGCATTCTGCTCGTCGAAGGCCGGAAGCTGGGGGAAGTCCTCGGCGGCGTAAGCCCGGATGCGATACTCGTTCTCTCCCGCCGCAAGCCTTACCGTACCGCCCGCCCGATCATGCTCCAGCAAGAGATCCCCCTTCGGCAGCGAGCGCACCACGTCGTTGAAGATGCGGGCCGGGATCACCACCCGACCTTCCTCCTCGACCTCCGCCGGCGACGAGGTCTGGATCGACAGCTCCATGTCCGTCGCCGAGAGTTTCACACTCTGGTTACCAGTCTCCACGAGTATCCCTCGGAGTAGCTCAACCGTAGACCTCGCCGATACCCCTCGCGAAGTCATCGCCAGCTTTCTGCCAAAAGACTCAGTGTTACAAACAGCCCTCATATGCCCTTCCTCTCGACCTTATTATTATTACTAAACCATTTATCTATTAGAATAATAATAATAATAAGGGCTGTGGATAGTGTGGATAACTCCGAAATTCCCCTTACCTAAGCCAAAAACATCCTCCCCCACCTGTGGACAAAACTGTGGATAACTCGCAATGTCCTGTGGATAGATTGTGGATAACTCGTGAGTTATCCACAGCCAGAGCTTATCCACAAAATTATCCACAGAGTTATCCACAGTTTTTACCCCTCTTATCCACAGAGTTATCCACAACCAAATTAGATTTGTATGCATAAATCTAATGTAAATACGCGCCGGGCGATGCTTTTATCCACAAGATGAGCCACTTTATCCACAGATTCTGTGGATAACTCCGCGAGTCTGTGGATAACTTTTGCAGAGTTATCCACATTCAGAGCGCACCCTGTGGATAAAGTGTGGATAACTGGTGCTTTCTATGCTTGGGATTTGTTACAAAGTCCCTGCCCCGGGGGTAGGGGTTAGGAGTGGTTTTTAAAGAGCTCAACGTTTGGTTTTTATCTGTTGGGTGAGCTCGTGGATCTGGTTGAAAGCGTCGCGGTCGTTGTTGATGAGGTTAGATATTTTGGTTGTGGCGTGCATGACGGTGGAGTGGTCACGCCCGCCGAATGCTTTTCCTATTTTGGGGAGTGATTCGTCGGTGATCTCGCGGCACAGGTACATGGCTACCTGGCGAGGGTAGGCGAAGGCTTTGGAACGGCTGGAGCCTACGAGATCTGGCTGAGAGATACCGAAGTAGCGGCAGACTTCGTGCTGGATCAGTTCCACCGGGATCTCGCGATACGGCTGGTCCGGCAGGATGTCCTTCAGGACCTCTTCGGCGAGCGCAACGCTCACCTCGCGCCCGTACAGCGAAGAGTAGGCTAGTATGCGCACCAGTGCCCCTTCGAGTTCCCTGATGTTCGTCGAGACCTTCGAGGCTATAAAGGTGAGTACGTCGTCGTGCACTTCGAGTTTGTCCATCGTTGCTTTCTTGCGGAGAATGGCGATTCTCGTCTCCAGGTCCGGGGGTTGAATGTCGGTTACCAGCCCCCACTCGAAGCGGCTCACCAGCCGGGCTTCGAGAGTCTGGATATACCTCGGGTGCCGGTCGGAGGTTATGACGATCTGCTTGTTTTCCTCGTAGAGCGCGTTGAAGGTGTGGAAGAACGCCTCTTGGGTCTCTACCTTGTTCTCCAGAAACTGAATGTCGTCTATGAGCAGAACGTCGTTCTCCCGGTAACGCTTCTGGAAGCCCAGCGGGTCGTTTTCGCCTATTGAGTTTATGAAGTCGTTGGTGAACTGCTCGCAGGTGACATAGCGGACCCTCATGCTGGGCTCCTGGTCCTCGACGTACTGCCCGACAGCGTGCAGAAGGTGCGTCTTCCCGAGCCCGACGCCTCCGTAGATGAACAGCGGGTTGTAGACCACTCCCGGCGTTTCCGCCACCGCCATCGCCGCAGCATGAGAGAACCTGTTGCCCGCCCCGATAACAAAGGTGTCGAAAGTATACTTGGACTTGAACGGACGCGGCGTCCTGACGTTCAGGACGTGCTCGACGCCGTTTCCCTGTCCCGACACACCACGCCCATTGCCGCCACCGATGCTGACGGCCACGGTCGCCTTCTCCTGGCCTAGCGCCGAACCGAGCGCCTCTTCAAGAAGCGGACGAAACCGGCTCTCGATGTACTCTTTGGCGAAGGAGTTGGGAACGGATATCTCCAGCCGGTCTCCATCAAGTTCTACGGGCACGATGCCTTCAAACCATACCTTGAGCGAGGAGTCGTCTACCTGCTCGGCGACGTGGTTCAAAACCTCGGTCCATATCTCTTCGATCATGCGCGCCACGACTTCCTACACCCAGGTGGAGATCAGAGCTTCCACGAGATCCCGCCCGAGCGGAGAGACGAGGCGCTTACCGCTCTCGTCGCTGCTGAGGAGCCCGTGCTCCTCCAGCACCGACAGATCCCGGTAGGCGGTGCTGACGCTGATCTCCAGTATCTCCGCCACCATCGAAGGTCCCACTTCCCCGCACTCCAGGACCGTCATGAGCACTTTCTGCTGCCGCTCGGAGATGCTCATCCTGGGCACGGCATCTGGATACCTGCGCTGCGAGGGTGCCTCCGGCACGGCGTTTTCCTCACCTTTGGTAGAAGTCTCCTTGCCGGGAACCGATATCGTGACCACGGTCCCACCCCCGATGTTGTCCTCGATCGTTACCGCCCCCCCCACCTTCTCCGCTGCGGCGCGCGCGATGCCGAGTCCGGCGCCAACGCCCCGAATCTCGCGTAACGCCTCCGTAGTCGCCCCGCTGAACCCGAACTCCAGTGCCCTCTCCTTGTCTGCTATGCCCGGCCCTTTGTCCGAGACCCTTACGGTTCTTCCCCCGTCGAGAACCGAGATGACCACGCCCCTGTAGCCAGCGTGTATCAGATTCTCGATAATCTCCCTTAGCGCCTCTTCTGGAAAGCCAGCAGCAACTTTCTCCATCACGAGCTTCGAGAATTTTGCGGTCGCCGCCCGTGGATTCGCAGCCGCCGCCTCGGTTACCTCCGGACGACCATTCTCAGGGTACATAGCGACCCGGATACCAATATCTGCCCTCTCGGGCTCGCCTCTTGTCTGCTCCATGTGGATCATCCCCAACGCGGAATTTAACGCACCCTGCGCCGCAACGCTATAGCCGGAGCGCACAAAATGCAGTTTTGCAGGGTATTAAGGTATTTATCCACAATTTTATCCACAGGCTGTGGATAAGTTCCCGTAATGGGTAACTTGAGAGGATCAAAGTGACCCCGAAAGAGCCTTTATGTGTAGCGTTGAGAAATAAGTTTTGCAGGTATTTTCCAAGATAAGGCAAGCTCTGGTATATACTCGTTACTCTGCGCGAGGCCGAGGAATTTGCTGGATGGCTGATGGTGCTTCGGATATACTCTTTTAGACATCAGGATGTTCTTTGAGCTAGTCTGCGAAAGGGTTTTATGAAGCGCACCTATCAACCAAATCGCCGCAAGCGGGCCAAGACGCACGGATTTCGCAAGCGCATGAGCACGGTTGGTGGACGCAGGGTGATATCCGCCCGCCGCCGCCGCGGACGCAAGCGTTTGGCTGTGTAGGCTTTGGCCCGGGCTAGGCACATGCGTCTGACGGACTCGCCGGAGTTTGAACGAGTCTACAAAGAGGGCAGCGCGTATCGTGGGAAGCTGCTCTCCGTGCACGCCTACCCGAATGGGCTTGGTACGTCGAGGCTTGGCCTCTCTGTCTCGAAGAAGGTGGGAAACGCCGTTACTCGCAACGCGGTTCGGCGCAGGCTCAAAGAGATTTTCTACTCCGAGGTATCGAACGTGTGCGAGGACCTGGACTTCGTAATATCGGCCCGGCCCGCCTCGGCCTCGGCGTCATTCGAGGAGTTGAGAGAAGAGTTTGTACGTGCGATACGAAAGCTGGACGACCGCTTAGATCGGGTGGAATAATCGTAGGTAAATGGTGGAATATTTTTTGAGCAATTTATTTCTCGCGATCAGTCCGGCTAATAATGGCGTTGTAAAGTTTTTTGAGCACGTCCTCAAGCCCCTTACGGACCCCATGGGTCACGGGCTTGAATTTTTCCATGGGCACGGTGTTCCCTGGTGGCTTTGTGTCGTCGTTATCACTGCCATAGTGAGAACCCTGCTGTTTCCACTGACGATAAAGCAGGTTCGGAGCATGCGCGCCATGCAGGAGCTTCAGCCGGAGCTGAAGAAGATCCAGGCGAAGTTCAAAGACAACCGTCAGAAGCAACTGGAAGAGCAGCAGAAGCTGTACCGGGAGCGCGGTATAAATCCCCTGGGCGGCTGTCTGCCCGCTGTGATCCAGATACCCATATTTATGAGCGTCTACTACGTTATCCGGGAGTTTGGCGGTCTCGGAGGCGTTCCGGCAACCGTACCGAGCTTCAGGACGGGCGGTACTTTGTGGTTCGACAACCTCACCCAGGCCGACCCGTACCACATACTCCCTATCCTCTCCGCCCTGACGATGCTGGCTGCAACCGCTATCACCTCGAAAAGTATCCAGCCCCAGCAGCGAATCCTTATGTACATCCTGCCGTTCGGGATCATGATTTTCCTCTGGAATTTCCCAGCCGGTATGTTTATGTACTGGATAACGAACAACGTCATGACCCTGGTTCAGAACTACCTGATTTACCATCACGGACCCGGCAGACATATCATCTCTTCCAGGATCACGAGCCTCACCCGGGGCGACGAGGAGGAAGATTCGGAAAACGGCAACGAGACCAGCGAGGAAGAAAAGAGGAAGGCCGCAGAGCAACAGGCGCGTAAGTTGGCCAAACGCAAGCGGAGAAAGAAGAAGAAATGACGCAATCGCTGGAATTTAATGCTGCAACAGTAGATGAGGCTCTACAAAGAGCGTGTGAGAAGCTAGGGCTGAGCCCCGAACAGGTGTCGTATGAGGTCCTGGATCCGGGGAGCGCAGGGTTTTTGGGTATAGGCGCGAGAGATGCGCGTATATCCGTCACTCCAGTATCTGCTGAAGAAAACGCCGGGTCGGGCACGAACGAAATCCGCTCTTCTGAGCATTATGCGGAACATAGTAATTCAGGAGCGTACTCTGAAGACGATACGGCGCAAACGAGGAAACAAGCGGCGTCCCAAGACTTTCTGGACGAGATAGAGCAGTATGTTACCCAAACCGTGCAGAAGATGGGAATAGATGCTCGCGTGGATGTTTATGATGCCGGAGAATACATCGCGGTGGACGTCGCAGTAGAGGAGACAGGGCTGTTTATAGGACAGAAGGGCGAAACAATAGATGCTCTCCAGTATCTCCTGAACGTAACCATGTATAAAAATCGCGAGTACCTGAAGAGGATAGTTATAGACTCAGAGGGTTACCGCCAGCGCCGAATCGAAGCGATTCAAGGTATGGCTCACCGTACAGCACGGCGGGTTGCTCGTGAGCAGCGACCGATCGAGCTTCCGCCGATGAGCCCTTCAGAACGCAGAATCGTACACATCTTCTTGAAGGACAATGGGCGGGTTACAACCGCCAGCAAGGGTAGCGGCGACGACCGCAGGGTTACTATCTCACCCGCCTGAATAAATGGTTTCACGTGAAACTAACTTCTCTATGCGACAATAAATGCCGAACGCAAAGTTTTGTCGCAAATAATTGTTGTCCGAGCTCTTGTGGCGGCTAATTTCACGTGAAACGTATGCAATGAATCCGGAGGAACAGCTATCAAAGCAATTAGAAGTCTGGGGAATAACGCTTGAGGCGGACCGGATAGATGGATTGCTCCGGTATGCTCATCTATTGAGCAGTTATCGGCAAGCCAACGTAATAGGGACCAGGGCCCTGTCGCTGATAGTATCCGACCATCTACTAGATTCCTTGAGTTGTTTTTTGTTGGGACCTCTCAGGAGGGGATCAAGTTTGATTGATGTTGGTTCTGGCGGCGGGTTACCGGGCATACCGCTAAAGCTGATCAGGCCGGACCTTGAGCTATGCTTGCTGGAAGCTACGGCTAAGAAGGCCAAGTTTCTACGTTACGTGGTAGAGGAACTCGGGTTGAGCCTGACCTCCGTAGTAAATGCGAGGGCAGAGGAGTGTGGTCATCTACCCGAATACAGGGAGCAATATCAAGTGGCGACCGTCCGAGCGGTCGCTTCCCTGCCGGTAATAATGGAATATAGCGTCCCCCTGGTGCAGCATGGCGGGTTCGTGGTCGCGCTCAAGGGGGAGATGTGGGACTCTGAAATACGGGAGGGAGAAGAAGCCGCCCACACACTGGGGGCGAAGATTGTCGAGATCGTGCCGGTCGAGTTTCTGCCAGAGATCAGTTCCAAGCGTAGTCAGCTAGTAGTTATCCAGAAGTTCACTAATACGCCGGTGAATTACCCTCGGGGACCTGGGCGACCCAAAAAGCGTCCTTTAGGAAGGCATTAGAGACAACTGGTGCTGTTAGCGTGCTAAGATGCCCTCCGTGAGGATGGTAACAGCGATAGTCAATCAAAAGGGCGGGGTAGGGAAGAGCACTACAGCAATCAACCTCGGAGCCTATCTCACTGGTATGGGTGAGAAAGTTCTGGTGGTGGACATGGACCCCCAGGGGAATGCAACCAGCGGACTGGGAGTATCAGCCGGGCCCAACGGATGCATGTACGATGTTTTGCTGGAAGGGAAGCCTCTGCAAGAAGTGGTGCTTCAGACCAGCGTTGACGGCCTTCACGTCGCTCCTTCGACGATACACTTGGTAGGGGCGGAGGTAGAGCTGGTATCTGCTCTTGCGCGAGAATTCAAGCTCAAAAAAGCCATAGAAGCTCTCCCGCTGGATGCGTACAGTAAGGTTCTAATAGACTGTCCGCCGTCTCTCGACTTTCTCACCATAAACGCGCTGACTGCGGCAAATGAAGTTTTGATCCCGGTGCAGTGCGAGTACTACGCGCTAGAAGGATTAAATCACCTCCGGGAGACCATAGACGAGGTCAGAAAGCACCTGAATCCGGATTTGAAGATAGGCGGCGTGTTGCTGACCATGTTCGATACCCGGACCAATCTGGCGCGGCAGGTGGCCGAGGACGTGAGAGCATTCTTCGGAGAGCGGGTGTTTCGAACCATGATCCCACGCAACATTCGGCTAAGCGAGGCTCCCAGCTTCGGGATGCCGATTACCCTGTACGCTCCGAAAAGCGCCGGTGCTGAAGCGTACGCGGCGGTAGCAAAAGAGGTTATGAGCCGGTGAGCAGGAGAGGGCTCGGACGAGGGCTATCGGCCCTGATAGCCACAGGGGAGAATGTGGGGGGGCTCAAGTTCGAGGAGTTGCCCATATCCGCAATCCGTCCCAATTCGTTGCAGCCCAGGCGAAACTTCCCAGAGGCGGGGATAAAAGAGCTGGCAGCTTCCATCCGGGAAGTCGGGATCCTGCAACCGCTCGTCGTCCGCTCGACGGGCAGCGGATTCGAACTAATAGCAGGAGAGCGACGATTACGAGCCGCGAAAGAAGCCGGACTCGAGAGGATCCCGGTCCTAATCCGTCAGGCTGCAGAGAACGAGTCCGTAGAGCTCGCGCTCGTCGAGAACTTGCAGAGGGAGGATCTCAATCCCCTGGAGACCGCGGGCGCGTACCAGGCCCTCATGGACAGCTTCGGGCTTACCAAAGAGCAACTCGCTGTGAGGTTGGGAAAGAGCAGGGCGGCCGTAACCAATACCCTGCGACTGATGCAGCTTCCGGACTCTGTGAGGGCCATGCTTATAGAGGGGAAACTCACCGAAGGACATGCACGGGCACTTCTGAGCCTGCAGGACGAAGAACAAATGGTCGCTGTAGCCGAGCAGATCCAAACCAAGAAGCTGTCGGTGCGCAGAACCGAGGAAATCGTCAGGGAGCATATTTCGGGTAGCCAACAATCCAGGCAGACGACCCAGGAGAAAAAAGAGAAGCCTCAGCAAAGCGCCGAATTCGGCGAAGCTTCCCGGCAGATCCAAGACGCCATCGAGTTGCCTACCAGGGTCCGGACTCTGCGCCGCGGCGGGAAAGTTGAAATCCGGTTCCGCGAAAAGGAGGAACTGGAGGCTATTGTGGCACTGCTCACCTCGCAGGAAGTCAAAAAGGAATCATGACCCGGTAACTGTGCATTCAATAGGAATTGTAACACAGTAACTTTGGAAAGATCGAGTACAAGCTATAGCCTGCGGCTCAGATGGTGCAAGGAGGGAGGTCAAATGAGCAGGAAAGCCAGGGTTGCGGGGATGTTTTTGTTTGTTGGCTTGGCGTCCGTCTCGGCGGCTGGGGTCGCCCAAGCTCAGACTATTCAGGCTGACAACGACCAGTACTCGCAGATATCCGCGCTACAGGCGAAATCGCAGCAGCAGCAAACGCTGCTGGATCAGAAGGTGGGGGAAATCTCTGACGTTGGCTCCAGATTGTCCAAAGCGCAATCACAGGTAACGGGAGCCCAGGTCAGGGCTCGGCAGCTCAAGGGGCAGACCAAAGATCTGAAGAGCGAGCTTGCGTCCCAGCAGCGTGCCCTTTCGGATTCAAAAGCAGAGTACCGGGCCAGAGCCAGGGCTGCCTACAAAGGTGGAGCCGTGCAAAGCCTGGGCTCTATTCTGGGAGACCTCTTTCGCCCGGGCAACCGGACGACCGTCACCGATGACTTTCAAGCAGCCAGAGCGATGTTTGAGGGTCGCCAGGTGATCCAGAATTACCAGCAGTCCAAGCAGGAACTGCAGAATACAGTCAAGCAGTTAAATCAGAAGCGCACCGGCTACGGGCGAGCCCTGGCTCGCGAGAAGACCAGAACCAGGCAGCTAAATCAGCGCAAACAAGAGCTTCAGAAAGCCATCTCGCGCATAAAAGCCAGCAGGGATCAGATGCAGGCGCATTTAAAGAACCTGCGTTTGCAAGCTCGGGAGAGGGCGAGGATTCTGAAGCAGGCACCGGCCACCGGGGGAACGACGTACGGGCGGACGCAGGAATTAAAGATCGCGCGCAACGACATCGTGGCTCGCCGGGTGGCTCCGATCTCCAAGAAAGAATATCTGAGGCTCTACAAAAAGGCGGCCAGGGAGTACGGCTTCGCCAAGGACTGGTACGTGCTCGCAGCGGTGGGCGAGGTCGAGTCCAACCACGGAGAGAACATGGGACCTTCAAGTTCCGGGGCTCTGGGGCCGATGCAGTTTTTGCCCTCGACCTGGAGAACCGCCGGAGTGGACGGTAACGGCGACGGGGTGGCGAACATAATGGACCCCAGAGATGCGATACCTGCGGCGGCGGCGTACCTCAAAAAAGGCGGCGCTCCAGAAAACTGGTACGCGGCGCTCTACTCCTACAACCACGCCGACTGGTACGTAAAAGAAGTCCTGGGAGTGGCCGAGGTCTACCGGCGGCTGGCCGGTGACAACACCGTAGGACCGTACACCGACCTGATCCAATCCTCCCACTAAATACCGGGGGAAGCGGGCGCCGTTACCCTGAAGCTAGGGGCGGCCAGATCAGGTGGCGATCAACGCCAAACGGATCGAATACCGCCGGAAGGTGCTGGTTGGATCCGAGCATGCAGAACTCGGGCGCCGGACCCAGAACCATCTGACGACGCCAGAGGATCGTATCAGGCTGCTCTGTCCAGGGTTCGAGCCGGGCGTAGAAGTCCTCGTAGCTCATATCTGAGGGTTTGGTCAGCCAGATCGCGGACCCGGATCCTGTGATCTCTGGGTTTCCCGCCTTCAGCCTGTAGAGCCCTCCGGCCCCGCCCGCGGCTGCATGTGCCGCCGCATCGTGCGGTTCCTTGCGCCGGCCGCTGACTGCGGCTTCGTTAAGAGGATCCAGCGCAAAAGACCCCCGTGTCAAATACCAGTCCTCGTAAACGCGGGGCTCGGAACCGGCCCACAGAGCGCCTTCGATGCGAAAAGTCGCAGAACGGAGGAAGCCTTCCGGCGGAGTAGAAGCCGCGAGCGTCTCGTGGAAACCGATGAGGTTTCGCTCGTAGACATCGGTTGGGATTTCGGGCCACGGCCAGTGCCAGAAGAGATAAGCGAGCACACTCTCCATGACGCTCCTTGCTTCGTTCTGTTTACGCGAGCAGATTAGCCGAGACGGAACTTTGCTACAAGCAACCCGCAAGTTTCGTGCACTTTACCCAAAGTCTGCTGACCCGGCTTTCTTTAACATAAACGTAGGACTGGTAGCCAGATAGAGGACTAAGAGCTTGAAGAATGGCTTGCGAGTAAACCGGGTAACGGCGGTGTGCCTGGTGTTAGCGGTACTTGCCGTGGTGATGCTTGCAGGGTGTGGCGGAAGCTCAAGTGCCGCGAGCGGCAAACCTTCAACCGGTGGAAAGGGACAGGCAAGAAGTGCGACGCTCACCGTACTCGCCGCCTCCTCGCTTACGGACGCTTTCGGACAGCTCTCCAGGACATTCGAGAAGCAGAACCCCGGCGCCAAAGTGCGCACCAGTTTCGGCGCGAGCTCCACGCTTCTTACCCAGATACAGCAGGGAGCCCCGGCCGACATCTTCGCCTCGGCGGATACAGCCAAGATGAATACCGCCCGGAAAGGCGGCCTGATCTCCGGCAGGCCAGAGGTGTTCGCCAGAAACCATGAGGTCGTGGTCGTCCCCAAGTCAAACCCCGCGAATATCAAGAGCTTCAAGGACCTCGCAAAACCGGGTACCAAGCTCGTCCTCGCCGAAGACGGCGTTCCCGCAGCCGTGTATGCGAAGGAGATACTCGGCAACACTGCCAAAGATCCCCAATACGGCCCGTCGTTCAAGAAGGCCGTGCTCTCCAATATAGTCTCGCGGGAATCGGACGTGCGGGCGTCGGTGAACCGGGTGGTCGTGGGGGACGCTGATGCGACCTTCTGCTACGCCAGCGACGTTACTCCAGACATCCGGGACAAAGTCAAGGTTGTGAAGATCCCCAAAAACCTGAACGTGATCGCCACCTACCCAATAGCTGTCCTGAAGGGATCCAAGCACAAGGAACTGGCCCGGAAGTGGGTCAGGCTGGTCACGAGCGTCTACGGCCAGCGGGTGCTCAAGAAGTGGGGCTTCAAGCCCATCGCCAGGTGAAGAAGAACAAACGAAAATCTCTCTTTCGCAGGGTTCCTAGAGACAGGGACGGGCTTGCCTCCGGACTGGCCGTAACGGCGCTCGCGCTGCTCGCGGGGTTCATAAGCCTGCCCCTGATCGGTCTCGTCCTCTGGACCGTGGATGAAAGCTCCTGGCGGGCCATAACCTCCCCGGAAGCGCGCGATGCTCTGCTCTTAAGCATCAAGACTACTTCGATCGCCATGACCCTCATAATAGCCATCGGGACCCCGGCAGCCTATCTTCTGGCACGAGCCAGCTTCCCTGGCAAACGGATTCTGGATAGCCTCATAGATCTGCCGGCTGTCTTACCGCCGTCTGCCGCGGGCATAGCTTTGCTCCTGACTTTCGGCAGGATGGGGCTGATAGGAAAACCTCTTGGGCTCTCCGTTACCTTTACCACCGTGGCGGTGATCATGGCCCAGGTCTTCGTTTCGGCCCACTTCTACGTCCGGCAGGCGGCTGTGGGGTTCTCCCAGGTCGGGCGGGAGCCGGAAGAGGCGGCTCTGGTGGATGGGGCCGGGCTGTTCGGCGCTTTTGCAAGGGTTACGCTCCCGCTCTCGTTTCCGGCGCTGCTGGCTGGGGCGGTAACGGCCTGGGCTCGCGCGCTGGGCGAGTTCGGCGCCACCATAATCTTCGCCGGTTCTCTCCAGGGCACGACCGAGACCATCCCCCTGGCGATCTACAATACGCTCCAGAAGGGGAATTTCGACGCAGCCGTAGCCCTCTCCGTGCTCGTTCTCGGCTTCGCTTTCGTGGTCATGCTGGTCGCGAGGTTCCTGACCCGCCGGGCGGTGGAGTTCAAAGAGTAAGAAAGGTTCTCGGGTGGCTAGCTCCGCAGCCTGGAGCTGATCTTCCTGGCGATGAGGTTGGCGTAGGCCCGCGCGCCGTTGGGACGGAGGTGGATCCCATCGTCCCAGAAATATCCGGGGTGGCCCGCGCTCGCAGATTTCCAGTCTACCAGTATGGCCTTGTTGTGATACTGCTTCACTTTCTCGGACAGCATCTGGTCGTTGGACTGCTCCCAGGGGCGGGGGACCTTGTCGTTCACGACCACGACCAGACGCGTGCCTTTAAGGATATTCATCATCTCGTCGAACTGCTGGGAGGTGAAGGGGCCATTGTTGCCTATATCCACGATCACGACGTTGCCGAGCTGTCCCTGATCGCGGCGACTCTTGAGAATGTCCAGCGCGGCCTGGACCTGGAGACCTTCCTGGGCATCAATTCTGGCGTTGCCGCCGAGATCCTGCTGAAGCTCATTCGCGGCTCCGAGCATCACCGAGTCGCCTACGGCGCTGACGCTACCCAGGTTAACTCTGGAGTGAGATGCCTTGCCCGGCGATGCGGCGTTCGCGGTTCTGTGTTTTACCGAAGTGTGCAACCTGCCGTTTTCCTTCTTGTGGACCGTGGTTGCTTTTGGTCCGGTGTGGATGGACTTCACGGAGAGGTAAGAGGGTGGGGCTGGCTGGCGGGCGTTGGCCAGCACGACGCAGAGCGTTACGCAGAGAGCCAGGACCGCTCCAGCGATGGTGCTCCACTGCACTCTCAGACGCCATCCTCTGGCTCCACGCGCCTCACGCAGAGAGTTCCATATCCGCCCCAGTGCTCCGCGCCGGATCGGATTCTCAACGAAGCGATATGAAAGGTCCGCGAGTACGAGCGTCACGAAGATCCGGATCGCGAACAACCGCAGCCCGCCGATGGGCACATCCAGCCCCGGCCGGGTAACCTCGAAGACGGGCCAGTGCCAGAGGTAGATGCTGTAGGAGCGCAGGCCCACCCATCGCAGCGGCTGCTGTTCCAGAACGTACCTACCAAGATGAGCGCGCGGGTGAACGGCAACCGCTATCACCGCGACGGTGGTGAGCGAAACCGCGGCGAAGCCGCCCTGATAGAGAAACGGCTGAAACTCATTCATCTTGAAGCAGAACATGGCAAGCCCACCGAGGGCGGCGAGGCCCGCAGCATCCAGGAGCAGGGGAGAAGACCTGTCCCAGAAGCTTCGGAGTTGCCCTACCAGGCGGGCATTTCCGGCTCGGAGACGCCGGGCGGCAACGAGAGACCCCGCTCCGGCTGATGCCATAGTCTGGTCCGGCGACCACACGAAGGCGAGCGCGGCCCCGAACAACAGTTCCGCGGCTCGGGTGCCTGTGCCGTAGTAGAGGCGCGAGGGATCAACGTTCGGCTGGTACAGCAAGGCCATCAGGACGCTTGAGGCCGCTGCGAGAGCGAGACTGAAGACGAACATCCCACGCCGCCGCAGCAGGAGCATCCCGGCGAAGAACAGGAGCGGCCAGAGTATGTAGAATTGCTCTTCGACCGCCAGGGACCAAAGATGCTGGAAGAGAGAGGGTCTTCCTACGGCCTCGAAGTACGACTGGTGCCTGAACACCAGATACCAGTTGGTAACGTAGAAAAATGCCGCCAGCGCATCGTCGCGGAGCCTCGCGGCCTCGCCGGGCAGGAAGATGACCGCGTAGGTGAGCACACCCAGAAGCAACGCGTAGAGCGCGGGCAAAAGCCTTCTCGCACGCCGCAACCAAAAAGCCTTCAGGCTGATGCGACCCCGCTTCTGCCACTCCGCCAGGAGGAGCGAGGTGATCAGATACCCGCTCAGGACGAAGAAGATCGAAACTCCCAGGAAACCCCCCGGAAGCCAGTTGATGTTCGCGTGATAGAAGAGCACGGCGATGACCGCCAGAGCGCGCAACCCGTCGAGACCAGGGAGGTGGGGGAGATTCGCGCCCCTCGTCTTCTTCGGAGGTGTGGTCTCTGGGGTGATCTTGCGGCGAACGAAGCGGGCGGTCGTCCGCCCGAAGATCAGCTCGTCCCCGTCATCTATCCGCTCCCGGCTAACGGGGGAGCCCCGCAGAATGGTCCCGTTGGCAGAGTCAAGGTCCTCGACGACGAAGCCGCCTTCCGCGCGCGAAATCTGCGCGTGCTCGCGGGAGATGTAAGGGTCTTTGATGACCACATCACAATTTTTCGAGCGGCCGATGGACCACGGTCCCGGGCCTTCCAGCCGATACGCGCTGCCCTCTACGACGAGATCCACGATCTCCCGCCCCGAACCGCCGGGCTCACCGATTCCGCCCGCAGGCATGTGGGGAGGACGCCGCGAATCTCCCTTGCCCCTGCGCAGGGTGCTGGTGGAGGGCAATCCTCGCGGCATACGGAGGTTCCTAGCTCCCGCCGCCGTTCAACGAATTGCTCTCATGACAGCAAGTATTGACGGCCTGATCGCCGGAGATGGAACAGTTGCGTGAAGCCCGTTTAAGGCCCTGCATCCTCTTTCCACCCGCTACGTCCTCCCTCGTTGCGTGAGTGGATAAAGAAAGAGTATCAGAGGGGCTCTAAATTGACCACCTGAAAGCTCTAGAAATTTCTATGCCAAGCCCTCGTCGGTGAGCACCATCACATCGGTCGCCTTTACGAGGGCGGTAGCCCTCATGCCAGCTTCGAGCCCGAGTTCGTCGCAGCTTTCGCGTGTGATCAGGGCAACCACGTGGTTATCTCCGACCTGGAGCGTAACTTTTGCTGCGACATCGTCCTTGACGACCTCGGTGATCGTACCGGGCAGACGGTTACGGGTGCTGAGCTTCATCGCTTTTCTCTCCTTCCATCGCCAGTAGCCCGAGCTGGAGAACCAGCCGTGCCTCGGATTCTTTTAAGTCTAAACCAGTCAGCTTCTGTATGCGCTCCAGGCGGTAGAGCAAACTGTTGCGGTGCAGAAAGAGCCTGTCTGCGGCCTCGCTCGCATTGGTGCCCGCGTCGAAGTAGACCGCCAGCGTGCGCGTCAGGTCGCTGCCGCGTTCCCGGTCGTAGGCGACCAGGGGCTCCACCACCTCGCGGAAGGGTTTCAGATCCGGCGAGCGAGAGAGTTTAGCGAGTAGCAGAGCAGGGTCCATAGGGCCTTCGTTGTAACAGGTGGTGGGGATTCGTGCTAAAAAGTCCTCATGCAAAGCGGAGAATCCAGAGCCGAGACATTTCGCAAACTTCTCGATAGGGACCCCAACAACCCTATGATCCTGTGCTCGCTGGGCATCGAGCTGTTCAAGCAGAAGAATTATCCGGAGGCGCGGGAACATCTGGAGCGGGCGGTCGAGAACAAGCCGGATTACTCCGTGGCATACCGGATGCTCGGGCGCACGCTCTACGAGCTGCACCAGGACACCGAGGCGCGCCAGATTTTCGAGAGAGGACGCCAGGTAGCCGAGGAGAACAGAGACCTCCAGACGGTGAAGGAGATAGATGTCTTCATGCGCCGGTTGGAGAGAAGAGCCGAAGAAGGCTGGTGATTGGAGAACATCCCCGGCCAGATCGTTCGCCCGTCAGCCAAAGTATTCGGAACGTGGACTGATAGGGTTGGCCGTCTGCTAACATCCTCGAAATGTCCGAGACTACCGTAGGTATCTTCGTTGACTACGAGAGCCCGCTCGCCCGCCGGGTAGCAGGCGATATATGGTCCGGGCTGGCGAGGGCTTCGCTGCGCACCGGCCGCGCAAAGACGACTGCCATTTGGGAGAGCCTCGGGGAGAAAGAGGAGCCGGAGAAGATCGAAGGTAGATCAGTCTACGTTTTCGTCGTCGGCCAGGACCGCCCCGAGGCCGTGGAGAACGTCGGAGCCGTTGTGAAGCCGGACAATGGGCCTCTTTACGGGGTGGTGGTCGCCGTCCCGGATCGGCCGAGCCCGCTGGCCGGATCTCTTCTGTATCAGGGAGTCGAACGCCTTACCGGAAGCGGCGTCAAAGCCGGGACCATAGAGCCCGCCCTGCTGCACGCTATTCCTCAAGAGTGCGAGTCCTACGCCGGCAGGCTCCTCGAACGGCTGGGAAAAATCTCGGGATGAGCGTCGAGCCTCTCTGCCGCGCGAGGCAGCAAGATGTTTGAAGGGGTTTTCGCCGCTGTAGTAGTGACGGCGGCTTTCGCCGCGCTCGCTTACCTGCTAGGGATGGTCAGCCGGAGCGGGGCAGTGGGCGGGTTCGTGGTGGGGGCTGTGATCTACGCTTCTTTAGGCTGGCAGGGGTTTGCGATCCTGGCGCTGTTCGTGATCGGCGGCTCGGCCCTTACCCGTCTCGGATACCGGATAAAGCGAAGCAGGGGAGTAGCCGAGGCTGGCGGCGGGCGCCGCGGCGCCAGAAACGCCTTCGCGAACTGCGCCGTTGCGATCTTCTGCGCGCTGGCGGCCAGGGCCTCACACGACTACGAACCGTTTGCGGCGGCCTTCGTCTCCTCTCTGGGAGCGGCGTTCGCGGACACGAGCGAGTCCGAGATCGGGCAGCTCCTCGGACGCGCACCCCGCCTCATTACGAGTATGGGGAAAGTCCCGCCCGGCACCGACGGTGCCATCTCGCTGCCGGGAACGCTGGCAGGGGTTAGCGCGGCGGCGATAACAGCGGCTCTCGCGCTCGCGCTCGGGCTGCTCGTGGGACCGGGAGCGGCGGGGTTCGCAGCCCTCGCGGCGCTCTGCGGAACCGTGGTAGATAGCATCCTCGGCGCCACGGTACCCCGTCTCGGCAACGAGTTGACCAACTTTCTGTGCACGCTCGTCGCCGCAGTTATCGGACTTTTTCTCGCCGCATAGGGGTGATATATTAAGTTTATGAACGCTGGGTATCATAAGGGTTTAAGCGCAGACTCCCGACTATAGGTTCCCACGCGCTTTTCTAGAGTTCTAAAATCCCGAAATCAACGAAACTACGTTCGGAGGAGTCTTACGTGAGCGAGGTGTCTGTAAAGCGGGATTACGATCCCGGCATAATAGAAAGCCGCTGGCAGAGGCGCTGGGCCGAAAGCGGCCTGTACAAAACCGACGAGGACCCGGCAAAGCCCAAGCACTACGCGCTCACGATGCTCCCGTATCCGAGCGGCGACCTGCACGTGGGGCACTGGTACGCGATGACTCCTTCGGACACGCGGGCGCGCTTCATGCGGATGCGCGGCTACCGGGTATTCTTCCCGATAGGCTTCGACGCGTTCGGGCTCCCGGCGGAGAACGCGGCCATAAAGCGAGGCATCCACCCCAGGAAGTGGACCTACTCTAACATCGAGAACATGCGTGGCCAGCTTAGGCAGATGGGCACGATGTTCGACTTCGACTCCGAGGTCGTTACCTGCGAGCCGGAGTACTACCGCTGGAACCAGTGGTTCTTCCTCAAGTTCTTCGAGAAGGGGCTAGCCTACCGGGCCGAGGTTCCCGTGGACTGGTGCCCCAATGACCAGACCACCCTCGCCCGCGAGCAGGTCATAGGTCCCAACCGGGTCTGCGAGCGGTGCGGGACGCCGGTCATAAGGAAGAATTTAAGGCAGTGGCTGTTCAAGATCACCGACTACGCCGACGAGCTTCTCGACTTCTCCAAAATAGAGTGGCCCGAGCGCGTGAAGACTTTGCAGACCAACTGGATCGGGCGCTCCGAGGGAGCCGAGATAGAGTTCGACGTTCCCGGTTACGGGCCGATAGAGGTCTTCACCACCCGCCCGGACACGCTGTTCGGGGCTACGTTCTTCGTGATGGCCCCCGAGCACCCGGCGGTCGAGAAGATCACAACTCCCGAGCAGCAAGCCGAGGTGAAATCCTACGTCGAGAAGGCCGCTCGTATGAGCGAGATAGACCGCACCGACGTAACGCGCGAGAAGACCGGGGTGTTTACCGGGGCGTACGCGACGAACCCCGCGAATGGCGAGTCTATCCCGATCTACGTAGCAGACTACGTCCTGATGGGCTACGGGACCGGTGCGATCATGGCCGTCCCCGCCCACGACGAGCGAGACTTCGAGTTCGCCCGCCAGTATGGAATCGAGATCCGGCCTGTCATAGCACCACCCGATTGGAAAGGCGGAGAGTTCGAAGAGGCTTATACGGGCGAAGGTACGATGATCAACTCCGGCCGGTTCGACGGGACGCCGAGTGACGAAGGCCGCGAGAAGGTAACCGCCTGGCTCGAGGAGCGAGGCAAAGGCAGGCACGCCGTCTCCTACCGCCTGCGTGACTGGCTCATCAGTCGCCAGCGGTACTGGGGCACACCCATCCCCATCATCTACTGCGAGAAGTGCGGCACCGTCCCGGTTCCTGAAGAAGATCTCCCGGTCCTTTTGCCCGAGGACGCCGAGTTTACGCCTACTGGCGAGTCGCCGCTGAAGCTCGACCCGGACTTCTACAACACGACCTGCCCGCGGTGTGGCGGCCCCGCCACGCGGGAGACCGACACGATGGACACCTTCATGGACTCCTCGTGGTACCAGTACCGCTACCTCTCGCCGCACTACGACGAGGGACCGTTCGATACGGAGCGGGGCGGGAAGTGGCTTCCGGTGGACCAGTACACAGGCGGGGTGGAGCATGCGGTCATGCACCTGCTCTACACGCGGTTTTTCACCAAGGTCATGCGGGATCTCGGTCTCGTGGACTTCGACGAGCCGATGAGGCGCCTGTTCAACCAGGGTGAGATCCTCGGCCCCGACGGGAACCGGATGAGCAAGAGCAAGGGTAACGTGGTCAACCCGCAGGAGTTCGTGGATCGTTACGGCGCGGACGTGCTGCGATGCTTTCTCATGTTCATCGGACCGTGGAACGAGGGCGGGCCGTGGGACGGCAAAGGTATCGAGGGAGTGGCGCGTTTCCTGCGCCGGGCGCACACGCTCGTAACCGGGGGAGGACCTTCGGGTGCCGAAGCCGACCCGGCGGAGATCGAGCGCCGGACCAACCGGACCATAAGGAAGATCACGCAGGACATCGAAAACTTCCGCTTCAACACGGCGATAGCCTCGCTCATGGAGCACACCAACTACCTGCTCGCCGTCAGGGGCAGAGTGGGGGAGGGCGAGTGGAGGGAGGCTCTCCGGTCCTTCGTCCTCATTCTCGCCCCCTTCGCGCCGCACCACGCCGAAGAGATGTGGGCCGAGATGGGCCTGTCGTACTCGGTGCATCTGCAGGAGTGGCCTCAGTGGAACGAAGATCTGGTTGCCGAAGAGGAGATCACACTGGTCGTCCAAGTCAACGGCAGGCTGCGCGACCGCATTCAAGCTCCCGCGGACATCGCCGAAGAAGACGCCAGGGAACTCGCGCTCGCGAGCCCGAAAGTCCGTCCCCACGTCGAGGGCAAGGAGATCCGCAAGAGCATCTACGTGCCGGGAAGACTCGTCAACCTCGTCGTAAAGTAGCGGCCAGCCTCGAAAAGAGGCTGGCCGCAAGAATCCCGGTAGTTACCGGAGGTTAATCGTTGTCGAAATCCATGTCGAAGCCTCCGCCGCCTCCCTGGTTGGGGTGCGAATGCGGGGGAACGACCGGGCCTTCGGAGGGTTGGATCAGGACCCACCCCGGACCTTCGAAGGAGATCTGGAACGTCTCGCCCGAGCCGCGGCCGATGAAGGTCTTGAAAGACACGTCGCTACGGATACCGGTCCTGACGTTCCCGCTCCAGGCGACTGCGGAGTCCGGGTCTGCGAAGGTCGGGGTGCTCGTGTCCAGCAGCACCGGGTCTCCATCGGAGGTTACCGCGACTTTGCCCGTACCCTCCAGGACGACGTTGAAGAGGCCACCAGCGAGGCGTCCCGCCCCCTCGACCCGCCGGATGTCCCAGTCAATTCCGCTATCGAAGGCCAGGATGTTGTCGCCGTTTACCGTCATGCGCTCGTTGTTCAGGTCGAGGACCATGATCTTGCGCTTGTCGTGGGCCAGGAAGAGGTCCCCGGTTCCCCGGCAGGCCATCAGCTTGACGCCCTCGCCGGTAACTGCTTTTTTGAGGAACCGTCCGAGGCCGCCGCTCTTGTGCTCGAAGCGGATGTCGCCCTGGTAGGCGACCATCGAGCCGAGCATGGCCTGGATCTCATCTCCATCCAGCCGAACTTTCAGCATCGAAGAGTTCTGCAGCGTGAAGCGCCCTTCAGGGGTTACCTCCTTGAATTGCTCGAGATTCGTTTCGCTCACCATACCTCCATTTCGCGTGTTTTTACGAAACGATAGTAACCAAGTACGAGACCACCGTCCAGAAGTTTCCTGCTACACGTTGAGGAACCTTCCTTGTAATTATCGGAGGTAAAGAACTATTTCTTTAATGTACAGTCAGGATCGGGTCAAAAATTCAGAACATCCTGCTGCCAGAAGGCACCTCCTGGTCCGGGGCTAGCAGCACTACCGCTCCGTCCCGATCCGGCACGCCGAGGACCAGGACCTCGCTCTTGAAGCCTGCGATCCGCTTGGGCGGGAAGTTCACGACCGCCACCACCTGTCGCCCGAGAAGCTTTTCTGGGGAGTAGTGGTCCGTGAGCTGCGCGCTCGACTGCTTCGTGCCGATCTCGGAGCCGAAGTCTACTTTCAGCTTGATCGAGGGCTTCCGGGCCTCCGGGAACGGCTCCGCCTCGACGACCCGGCCTACTCTCACATCCACCTTCTCGAAATCTTCCCAGGAGATCTCAGGCAAAATGACTCTCCTCTCCGCAAAGTAGCTGGCAACAATCCCGAATTTTAGTTGAGCGGGCAAAAGAAGAGCCAGCTCTCCTGAGAGCTGGCCCTTCCGGGAAAGGAGTTGACAACTGCTAGTGAGCGAAGCGCCGCAGCAGGATTCCACCGCCAGCGAGAAGTCCTGCGCCCACGATGAGCAGGGGCATGGCCCCGCCTGTATCGGGGAGCAGACCGCCGATGCCGGAACCATTATCGGATGGCGAGGAAGCGGTCGCGCTTGATCCTGTGCTGGTCGTACTTGGCGTGCTGCTCTCGCTGGAGTACTGGTCGGCCGCCGGGGTCGTGTGGCTCACCGGTTGCACGGGCGCTACGCTGCTCGGCGTGCTGCTGGCCGGGTCGGAGGCCGGTGCGCTGCTCGGCGGGTCACCCGGAGGATCCCCCTGCGGATCATCGCTGGAAGGTACCGTATAGGAAGCGGTAACTATCTCGCCGGGGGTAAAGACTTTGGTGTGGGTTTCGAAGTGCTCTATAGGACCGCTCTGGGGAGCGACCGAGTAGGAGTAAGAAAACGGGTCGCTGGTGGAGACCGGGATGGTTGCGGTATAGGTATGGCCATCCTCGCACCTCGGGCCGATTCCGCTCGGCATGGTCGTGCAGAAAAAGCCCGCCGGTGCTTCGCCATTCAGGCTCGTGAACAGGTAGAAAGCCTCGCCGTCTGGCACCTGGCCATGGATCGTGAGCTGGAATACGATCGGAACCGTCCCGCTACCCTGTCCAGGCCCTTGTAAAGGGCTCTCCTGCGCGATCGCCGGGACCCCAGCCACCAGCGTCGCTACCGACATCGCCATCAAAGCTATCAGTTTCTTCATAACGATCACATCCTCCTCAAAACACTTATTGATCGCTGTTCAATATATTAAGTGAAATAGGTAACAACAGGGTTACAACAGGGACGTTTTTTGGTAACAGTTTTATAGATACGTTCGGAGCTAGAGTGTGCTAGTCTTAGGCTGTCCGGTGAGGGCTGCGGGAGAGAGCCGTCCGGAAAGGGTGGCCGCCGAAGGTGAAAGGCTCGTGGGTGATAGGCCGAATCTCTCAGGCAAAAGGACCGCGGTTCTGAGGACGTCCTGGAGAGTCCGGCGCGCTTTATGCGAACCGGCGCCGACGGGGTAACACTCTCAGGTCTTTGGGACAGGACGAAAGGTATAGACGTCCGCCCTGAGAGAAGGGGGTGCAGCCGCGTGGCGAGATTTACACCGCACACAGAAGACGATATACGCGAGATGCTCGGAGCCATCGGGGTGGAAACCCTCGACGACCTTTTCGCCGACGTCTCGCCCAAGCAGGATCAGCCGTTGGACTTACCGTCCGCCCTCTCAGAGTACGAGGTGCTCGAAGGCGTAAGCGAGTTAGCCGGAGAGAACATCACCGGGCTGCCCGTTTTCCTCGGGGCGGGGGCTTATGACCGGATCGTACCCTCGGCGATAGGCGCCATCACCGCGCGCGGGGAGTTTCTGACCTCCTACACGCCCTACCAGCCGGAGGTCAGTCAGGGTGGGTTGCAGGTCATCTTCGAGTTTCAGTCCGTTATCTCCGAGCTGACCGGGATGGAAGTCGCCAACGCCTCGGTCTACGATGGGGCGAACGCCGCCGCCGAAGCTGCGCTTATGACCGCCCGCCTGACGAAGCGGGATCCCAAAGTCGCCGTTTCCGCGGGGCTCAACCCCCGCTACCGGGAGGTCATAGAGACCTACCGAGTAGCGACTGTCGAGCTTCCTTTTGACGGGGGAACCACGGACTTCTCGGAGGTGCCGGAGGATGTCTCGGGAGTCTTCGTCCAGAGCCCGAACTTCTTCGGGATCGTCGAGGATGTCGGGGCAGCTTCACAGGCGGCGCACGAGGCCGGTGCTCTCTCGGTCGCGGTATGCGACCCCATCTCGCTGGCCGTGCTGGAAGCACCCGGAAACCTAGAGGCGGACATTGCGGTGGGGGAGACCCAGCCTTTAGGGATGCCGCTACTCTACGGCGGTCCCTACGCCGGGTACATGGCGACCCGCGAGAAATTCGTCCGGCAGCTCCCCGGTCGCATCGCCGGGGAGACCGTTGACAAAGACGGCAGGCTCGCCTACGTCCTTACCCTGCGCGCCCGCGAGCAGGACATCCGGCGGGCGCGGGCCAACTCCAACCTCTGCACCAACCAGGCGCTCATGGCCCTCGCCGCAACCGTCTACGCGGCGCTCATGGGACCGGAGGGGTTGAGGAAGGTGGCGGAGCTTTCGATCTCCAAAGCCCACTATCTGGCGCGGAGACTAGGGGAGTCGGGATTCGAGCTGCGCTACCCGGATGCGCCGTTTCTCTGGGAATTCGCGGTGGAGATGCCGGATGTGGCGCGGGCGAACGAGGCGCTTCTGGAGGCCGGGATCGTCGGAGGGTTGGATCTCGGTGACGGAGCGATGCTCGTCGCGGTTACGGAGAAGAGAAGGAAGGAAGAACTCGACCGCTTCGTGGAGGTGGTGGCCGATGCTCAGTAGCGAGCAGACGCTCGGAAACCTTATCCGGGACAAAGGCCGTCCCGGTCGCCGGGGTTACACGTTGCCAAAGCCCGACGTGGATGAGATCAGCCTGGAGAACGTGCTCCCGGAGGATGCGCTACGCAAAGAGAAGCCGCGCCTTCCAGAGGTAGACGAACCGACTGTGATCCGGCACTACACCAACCTCTCGCGCAAGAACTGGGGCATAGACACCAACTTCTACCCTCTGGGCTCCTGCACGATGAAGCACAACCCGCGCGCCAACGAGGCTGCGGCGGCTGTGCCGGGATTCGCCGGACTCCATCCCCTGCAACCCGAGGACCAAGCGCAGGGCGCTCTCAGGGTCATGCACGAGTTGCAGGTGTTCCTCTCGGAGATATCCGGCTTCCCGGCAATCTCCCTGCAACCGCTCGCCGGGGCGCAGGGCGAGCTTACGAGCATCCTGATGGTCAAGAAGTACTTCGAGGACGCCGGGGATGAGGGGCGCACCAACGTCCTCATCCCCGAGACGGCGCACGGGACGAACCCGGCGACGGCGACGATGGCCGGTTTCAACGCGCAGAGCATCGGGCTCGACGAGCACGGATGCGTGAACGTCGAGGAGCTCAAAGAGAAAGCGGACGAGACGACCGCCGCCCTGATGATAACCAACCCCAACACCTGCGGCGTCTACGAGCGGAACATAAGTGAGATCGCCGAGTTGCTGCACGAGGCAGGGGCCTTCCTCTACATGGACGGGGCGAACATGAACGCCAACCTGGGCCGGATGCGTCCCTCCGACGCCGGCGCGGACATCATGCACTTCAACCTGCACAAGACCTTCTCGACTCCGCACGGCGGGGGCGGACCCGGCTCCGGAGCCATCGCCTGCTCCGAGAAGCTTGCTCCCTTCAGGCCCGTTCCTGTTGTGGAAAAGGAGGGCGAGAGCTACCGCTTCGTAAGCCCGGAGAAGACGATCGGACGTGTAGCAGGTTTTCACGGCAACTTCGGGGTGCTCTTGAAGGCGTGGAATTACATCAGGATGCATGGTCCCGAGCTGAAGGATGTAACCGATATGGCGGTCTTGAACGCCAACTACGTGCGCGCCCGCCTGAAGGGAACCTACCGCATCCCCTACGAAGGGCCGTGCAAGCACGAGGTCGTCGTCCAGCCCCCCAAAGGCATGAAAGCGCTCGACATCGCCAAGGGCCTCATAGATCACGGCTTCCACCCGCCCACAATATACTTCCCCCTCGTCGTCAAGGAGGCGATGCTGATCGAACCGACAGAGACGGAATCTAAAGAGACGCTGGACGACTTCGTAGGAGCTATGCTGGAGCTGGCGCAGAGCAAGGATCTCGAAGAGGCCCCGACGAAGGCTCCGACCCGCCGGCTCGACGAGGCGAAGGCCGCCCGGCAGCTCAAGGCGCACTGGTAGGCTGCGATGGCTGCTGCGAAAGACACCCCCAGGCGCACCCCGCTCTACGAGGAGCACAGGTCTCTGGGAGCGAAGATGGTGGACTTCGCCGGGTGGGAGATGCCCGTGCAGTACGAGGGGATCCAGGCCGAGCACCGGGCCGTCCGCGAGCGGGCGGGTCTCTTCGACGTCTCGCACATGGGCGAGGCCATCTTCCGCGGCCCGGACGCCGAGAGAGCCGTCCAGCGGCTCGTAACCCGCGACGTCTCCCGCCTCGATGTCGGGCAGGCCGGGTACGCCGCCGTCTGCTACGAAAACGGCGGTACGGTGGACGACGTGCTCGTCTACCGGCGCGCAGAGGATTTTCTCGTAGTCATCAACGCCGCAAACCGCGAGAAGGACCTTGAATATTTTCGAGAAAACACGCAAGATCTCGACGTAGAGGTCGCCGATGAATCCGACTTCTACGCGCTGCTCGCGCTCCAGGGTCCCCGGGCGCAGGAGATACTGCAGAACTTCACCGAGGTTGATCTCCCGAACCTGAAGTATTACCGCTTCGTCGAGGCAACGGGAGATGGCCTGCGGGCGATCATCTCCCGCACCGGCTACACCGGGGAGGACGGGTTTGAGCTTTTCTTCAGGCCGGATGACGCCGCCGGAGCGTGGAGGAGTTTTATCGAGGCGGGCGCGACCCCGGCGGGCCTGGGTGCGCGCGACACGTTGCGGCTGGAAGCAGGGATGTGCCTCTACGGGAACGAGCTGGATGCACAGACGACCCCGCTGGAGGCCGGCATCTCCTTCGCCGTGCACCTCGACAAGGAGCCCGAGTTTATAGGGCAGGAGGCGTTGCGCCGGGAGAAGGAGACGGGCCTGCGCAAGAAGCTCGTCGGATTCAAGGTCGAAGGCCGGGGCATAGCCCGCCACGGCTATCCGGTGCAGTCGGATGGAGAGACAGTAGGGCACGTTACGAGCGGCACGCGCTCTCCCACGCTGGGTGAGGCGATCGGTCTCGCCCTCGTCGCTCCCGAGATTGAAGAGGGATTCGAGGTAGTGGTAAGATCCCGGTCCGTCCCGGCCCGCACCGTGCCACTACCGTTCTACAGGCGCGAGAGAAGATAGCTTTCGAGGAGGACTTTTCGTGAACTTGCCGCAGGAGCTTCAGTACACCAGATCCCACGAGTGGGTCCGGCGCGAGGGAGATGTCGCCACCATCGGCATCACCGACCACGCCCAGGACGAACTGGGAGACGTGGTCTTCGTGGAGCTTCCAGAGGTGGGAGCCACCCTCGAAGCCGGCAACACCTTCGGCACCGTAGAGTCGGTCAAGGCCGTCTCCGATATCTACGCGCCCGTGGGGGGCGAGGTCGTCGAGGTAAATGGATCCCTCGAAGAAAGCCCCGAAAAAGTAAACGAAGACCCCTACGGCGAGGGGTGGATGATCAAAGTTCGCATCTCCTCCGAAGGCGAACTCCTCTCCGCAGCCGACTACGAGAAAGTAGTCGAAGAGGAAGAGTGAAGTAACAGAAGTGACGGGAAGACCGGCCCTCTCCCGAAAACAACTGCAACAAGAAGATCCTCAAGGCGGGTTTGTGAAAAACGACACTTCCAATGGTAAGGCTATACGAGCGCACAACTCCTCAAAAATCCTTAATTTGCAGGAAATACATTTGGAAGCTATGTGCACCACGAAGATATTTTCAGGAAGTTTTTAAATTTCAGTTCCAAGACCTTTACAAAGTGTAACTAGTACGGTATCATTCTGACTGTCGGTTGGTGCGTAAAGCCAAAACCGACGTACAATTAAAGAGCCCGGGGCGATACTCCTCCTTTCCCTTTCCCCACCTATCACCCCTAAAGTTCGTCTCGGGCTCTTCTCTGGGACTGGGGTAGCACTCCTCCTTTCCCCACCTATCACCCCTAAAAAGATGCGCCCCAGCCCCTCACCTTCTTTCCTGGATGACTTGCCAGCTGGCGGTAGGTTAGCTCGCCCTATTCGGGCGCCGCGCACAGTTTCTTACAGTTCCTCCGGCGAAATCCACTTCTTCGTTCGGGGCGGGGTATAGCGTTCCATCGCGTCGAGCAGCGATTCCGGCTCGTCGTTTTCGAGCACGAGCGAGCGGTGGTCGGGATGCACGAAACCTTCTGCTACGGCCAGATCGAAGAGCTTGCGCAGGGGTTTGAAGAACCCCTCGACATCGAGTAGCGCGCACGGCTTCTCGTGGATGGAGAGCTGCGCCCAGGAGAGGACTTCCATGAACTCCTCCAGCGTACCGTAGCCGCCCGGGAGGGCGATAAACCCGTCCGAGAGATCCGCCATGGTCTTCTTGCGCTCGTGCATCGAGCCGACCACGTGCAACTCGGTCAACCCGCCGTGCCCGATCTCCTTCTCCAGAAGCGCCTTCGGGATGACGCCCGTTACTTCACCGCCAGCTCCGAGTGCGGCGTCGGCTACAGCTTCCATCAGGCCGACCTTCCCGCCTCCGTAGACGAGCCTCAGACCACGCCCGGCGATGGCCGCGCCCAGATGTCGCGCCGCTTCGGAGTAAGCCGGGCGCACCCCGGAACTAGACCCGCAAAACACGCAAACGCTTCTCAACCTGAAGCTCCTCCCTGCTGATGGCGTCGATACTCTAAGCGAGAATAGTATCCCAGACCCGCAGGCGGGCCGAAAGCGCAGGAGAGCCTACTCCAGAATTCCCAGCTCTACGAGTTCTTCCCTGAACCGCGAGCCAGCCTCCGAGCCTACCCTGTAGAAGACGGCCGGATGTCCGATCGGCGCGTCTACCGTCAACCACGCGCCTTCGTGGAAGTCGTGCTCCGCTCCCGACCACAGGTATACCCACTCGCCGGCGGGCAGGTAGACTTTCACGGTCTTCCTGCCGGGGTCGAGCACGGGCGCAACCATGAATTCGGAGCCGACCATGAACTGGTACTCCAGCTTTTGCACCTCGGGATCGTGCCAGTAGTGCAGAAACGGATGGCGTATTACCGGCATGCCCGTGCGGGAAGCCTCCTCGATGAGCTCCTCCCGATAGGGCTTCCACGCGCGGTAGATCCTGGCGAAGCGCGCAAAGTGGTGCAGGGTCTCATCATCGGAGTAGATCTGGTGGTTCGCTTCGGGCTGATTGCCCTCGTGGGTGCGGAGCACGGTGGTGAAGGCGGAGAGCTCGATCCAGCGCAAAAGAAGCTCTCTGGAGCGGTGGTAATTCCTGATGGGGCTCGTAATCGTGGTGTAACCGCCGGTGTCGGAGTGGGTGAGGCTGTAGCCGGAGATGCCGCTGGAGAGCATCCCCGTAACGGCGGTCTTTATTCCGTCATGGCGATCCCAACTCACCAGCTGGTCTCCGAGCCAGAACAGGGTGCTCTGACCGGGGCTTCGGGTGTAACCGGAGCGGCCGAAGAAGACGGCTTCTCCTCCGAGTCCGGATTCCTGAATGGCCTCGCGGTTGATCCGGGCCCACTCCTCTGCGTAGCGGTTGTGGTAGCTCGCGGGACTCTCGCCGGAGGAGAGAACGGCGTCGTAGGGCAGACCCTCGCCGAAGTCGGCCATCCAGCCCGAAGCCCCACCGCCGATGAGGTTCTCCTTGATGACATCCTTGATCCACTCCCGCGCCCGCCGATCCGTGAGGTCCAGCAGCGCCGCCGAGAAGTCTGTTATCCTCACCATGTACGGCTCGCCGCTCCGGTTCGTAACCAGGTAGCCTTTGCTCCTGGCTTCCTCGAACATGTTGCGGCGGTAGTTTTTCTTCTCCGATACATCAACCAGAAACGGGTTGATATACGCCATCAGCCGGATTCCTTCCTGCTCCAGCCGCTCGGAGAGCATCTTCCAGCCGGGGTATCGTTCTTCATCGAGTTCCCAGTTCCACCAGAGCTGCTTGCCGAAGCTGGTGGTTCTCTGGCCTACCCAGTCCTGAAGCCAGAAGGCGGCTACCGGAACTCCGGAGGCGTCGAGCTTCTCTTTTATCTCCAGTAGCCTGCGCGTGCCGCCCTGCAGCCCGACCACCGCGCCGTCCAGGATCCAACCCGGCAACGGACGCATCCGGCCGGAGAATTCCGTATAGACTTCGATCAGCTCCGCAGGCGAATCTCCGCTCAGGATCTGGCCTGCCATCCGCCGCGAGAAGATCTCTATGCGCACTCGCGCATCCTCGCGCATGTCGAAAACCGAGTGCTCGTAGTTCTCCAGGAACATCGAACGCAGCTTGCTCGTCATGTAGTGGGGGACGCAGGCGTAGCTAGAGTGCCAGCTTCCCCCGGCCCCGTACCTCAAGTTCGCCAGCAGCGTCGCCGGTTGCGCCCCGCGTCCAACGCCCTGCTCCCCGATAAAGATGGGAAGCCTCTTGCCCTTGAGGTCGAAGTAGCTGTACTGCGTCCCGAAGCCGAAGAACCGCTCGCCGGCTTCCGAGGCGCAGGTCAGGTAGAGGCGGTTGCACGGCTCATCCACCTCGACCGTAAAGCGCAGACGGCGGCTTGTCTCCGGGGAGAAGGTAATCCTGTACCCGATCTCACGGGAAAGATTTTTATCCCCGATCCTGCCTGCGAGGATGAGCGCGGAACCCGACATTTCGAGACGGTCTATCGTCTGGTGGGCGTACATTACTTCCAGCCGGTCATGGATGGAGTAGTGCGCTCTTGCGCCGCTGACGCTCTCGCGCCCCCGCGCTGCCGCTACGAAGCTCTCTCCGGGCACGCTCTGCCACAGGATTCGTTCCGGTCGGGAGTGGTGTGTGATCTGCAGGGAAGCACCGCGTCTGCTGCCGTCCTGCCGGTCTTTCAAGGTGATGACGAAATCTCCCACCCGGTAAGAGCCGAAAACATCTTCCGGTAGCTGGATCGGGGCGCCGCCAACCTTGTATCTGGAGCGCCGCCGGAGCGCGTATGCGCCGAGGAAGGAGGCTGCCAGAGCCGGGATGAGCAGTGTTCTGGGTGTTATGTGCATCGTGTTAGGATAGCTGAGCTTCGACCTGAGAATACAGCTAGAGAAAGAGGACGCACCCGTTGCCGGAAGCGAAGTTTTTCTACAGAGATCCGAAAGCGCCGCAGCCGAACCGCCCGATCTTACTCGGGGTGATGGCCCTGATCGAGCGCGACGGAGCCCTGCTGCTGGAGCGCCGCAGCGACTGCGGACGCTGGGGACTGATCGGCGGGGCGGTGGAGGTGAACGAGTCCCTGGATAAAGCCCTGCGCCGCGAGGTTCTGGAAGAGACGGGGCTGATTGTCAAAGAACATGAGCTCTTCTGCGTTTTCTCGGATCCATCGAAGATCGTCCAGTACCCCGACGGCAACGTAGTGCGGATCGTCTCTTTCGCCTTTGACGTGAAGGTCGCGGGGTTCGGGCCGCTCAGGCACGGTGAGGAGTCCACGGATCTGCGCTTCTTCGACCGCGAAGAGCTCTCGCACCTCGACATCGTGGAGACCGGGCGACCCATCCTCGACCTGTATCTCTGCGGACCCCCGCCCAAGCCGATGATGCTGGAATAGCAGGCCCCCGCCTGCCTTGGTCTCCGCGCCGAGCAGAGAGAGGATGCCCTCAACTTCTTCGCCCACCACAGATACTTTCTCTACGAAAACCGCTCTAATCTGACAATTGACGCGTGCCGGTTAGAGGTTTGAACAACCTTTTGTCTCACCGCAGATCGCCCGTTCGCATCAGGTTCTCGCTCGTATCTGCAGCGTAGCCTTGACAATGTTTTTAGGATCTTATATTTTAATGTAAAGACATATTTACACAGTAGGAGTGTAATTATGAGAAGCAACAGCGTCTTAAGCGGGGTAAATCTCGACCGCACCAGTCCGGTACCGCTATATTACCAGGCGGCTCGGGCGCTGGAGGCGGCCATTGAGGATGGGCGTCTGCCGCGGGGGAGCAAGCTGGAGAGCGAGTTGGATCTCGCGGAGCAGTTGGGGATCAGCAGGCCCACGATGCGTGCGGCCATCAAGGAGTTGGTGGATAAGGGATTGCTCGTGAGGCGGCGGGGACTCGGAACCATCGTCGCGCCGCAACCGGTCAGGCGGGCCGTTGCGTTGACCAGCCTGTACGATGATCTGGCGAAGGCGGGTAGGGAGCCGAAGACGCGCGTTCTGAGCTTCGAAGAGGTGCCCTGTTCGCCGGAGATCGCGGAGCATCTTGGGCTCGAGGTGGGTGTGCCCGTGTTACGTTTCGAGAGGTTGCGCCTCGCTGGCTCCGATCCCATCGCCCTCATGAGCAACGCGGTCCCGGCGAGCCTGCTCGAGATCACAAAAGAAGATCTTGAGCAAACGGGGCTTTACGAGCTGTTCCGCGGGAACGGCATCACCCCGCACATCGCCAATCAGCGCATCGGGGCGCGCAAGGCTGCCGGGAAGGAGGTCGAGTTGCTGGAGGTCGAGTCAGGCGATCCCCTGCTGACGATGGAGCGGATAGCGTATGACACCGGTGGCCGGCCCATAGAGTACGGCTCGCACCTCTACCCGGCGGAGTCGTACTGGTTCGAGATGATGCTGGCGGAGTTGTGATCCGGAGTTTGATGGCGAGGGAAAGGAACGTTATGAGGGAAGAGATCGGCGTAGGGGTGATCGGCCTGATGCATGGCAAAGAAATCACCGCCGCAGCGGCGTCCGAGCGCGGCGCGGAAGGAGCCGGAGCATGAGCGAGAACCGGAATCGCGCTCTGGATCTCATCTGCATCGGACGCACCTGCGTAGACCTCTACGCCGAGCAGGAAGGGGCGCGCCTCGAAGACGTCCAGTCCTTTCGCAAGTACGTGGGCGGCAGCGCGACCAACATCGCCTTCGGCACGGCGCGGCTGGGAGTGAAAAGCGCCATGCTCACCCGCGTGGGAGAAGAGCAGATGGGCCGCTACGTGAGAAAAACCCTGGCGGATGGCGGCGTGGACGTAAGCTGCGTGAGCTTAGATCCCGATCATCTCACCCCCTACGTTCTTCTTGCCGTAAGAGAGATAGATGATTTCCCCAGAATCTTCGCCTACGGCGACCCCGCCGACCTCGCCCTCGAAGAAGAGGATATCGAGCCGGAGTTCATAGCCTCCTCTAAAGCGTTGCTCGTAACGGGTACACCCTTCTCGCGCTCCAGGCCTCGCGCGGCATCCTTCAAGGCGATCGAAGCCGCCAAGGAAGCCGGAACCCGCGTGGCCTTCGACCTGGACTACCGGCCCGTATTCTGGGGGGTGGCCTCCCACGAGCAGGGCGGCGAGATGTTCGTCGAGAGCGAGCGGGTTACAGAGGTCTACCGCTTGGTGCTGCCCGAATGCGACCTCGTGGTCGGCACCGAAGAGGAGATCCGGATAGCCGGCGGCTCAACAGACACACCGAAGGCGCTAAGGAACATACGCAAGCTCTCTGGCGCGACCATCGTGCTCAAGGTCGGCGCGATGGGAGCCGTGGTCTTCCCCGAGGAGATCCCGGAGAACATCGAAGATGGGGTCAGGGTCCCGGGCTTTCCGGTGGAAGTTTTCAACTCCGTGGGTGCGGGGGACGCGTTCATGAGCGGTTTCCTCTCCGGCTGGCTGCGCGAGAAGCCCCTGGAAGAATGCCTCACGCTCGGCAACGCCTGCGGGGCGATAGTGGTCTCCCGGCACGGATGCTCCCCGGCGATGCCCACAGAGGAGGAACTGAGGTACTTCCTGGCGCTAGAGGAGAAGCCGCACCGCCTCGGCGACGATGTGTGGCTCGATCACCTGCACCGTGCCACCACCCGACACGACCCCGATGAGCTGCACGTGCTCGCCATAGACCACCGCTGGCAACTCGAAGAGATGGCCGACGAGTTGGGAGTGGACCGCGGACGCCTGCGCGAGCTCAAGGTTCTTCTCGGGCAGGCGTTCAAGGGCGTGGCCGGGGGCGACGGCGCGGCAGGCGTGCTCCTGGACGACATCTACGGCGATAAGGCGTTAGAAGAACTTACGGGGAGCGGAGCCTGGGTCGCACGCGCCGTGGAGGTAGCGAGGTCGCGCCCGGTGGAATTCGTCGGAGGATCGAACGTCGCCGCCACGCTGAGGAGATGGCCGCAGGAGCACGTGGTCAAGTGCAACCTGTACATGCACCCCCAGGACGAGCCGGAGATAAAGGAGCCGCAGGAGCAGCGGATGCTCCAGCTCTACGACGCCTGTCTCAAAAACGACCGCCAGTTGCTCCTCGAACTCCAGAGACCACAAGGGATGCAGTACGACGAGAGCAGCGTGGCGAGGCTGCTGGAGCGGTTCTACGAGATCGGAGTGCGCCCCGAGTGGTGGAAGCTGCCGCCCAGCACAGATCCCGGCGTGTGGAAGAGGATCGGGGAGGTGGTGCGCGAGCATGACCCCTACTGTGCCGGCGTGCTCGTCCTCGGTCAGGCTCTCGAAGAAGAGAAGCTCGCCCAGAGCTTCGAGGCGGCCTCCTCAGAGCCTGTGTGCAAAGGGTTTGCGATCGGGCGTTCGATCTACGGGGAGGCGGCGCGCCGCTGGCTGGCCGACGAGATAGGCGACGAGGAGCTCATCTCATCGGTAGTCGCAAGCTACGAGCGGATGATATCGCTCTGGCAGGGCAGAAGCGAGCACTGGAGCCGGGAGGGTGCCGCAGGATAATCCGTGCATGAGATAGCGTGGTGGGAGCGGGGCTTTTCAAGGGAAGGGAGGAAAAGAGCAGTGAGAGATCGCATACGTCTCGGGCTGGTGGGCCTGGGGAGGATGGGGCGTTTCCACGCCGCGAACCTCGCCGGGCGCATTCCTCAGGCAGAGCTGGTGCGGATCGTGGACGCGGATGAGAGCATAGCCCACGAGAACGCCGACCGGCTGGGCGGGATCGAGTGGTCCACCAGCTACGATGACCTGCTGGATGATCCCGAGATCGAAGCTGTAATCGTGGCGAGCCCGACGCCGCTACACGCCGAGATGGCCGAGGCAGCCGCAGCAGCAGGCAAGCACGTATTCTGCGAGAAACCCATCTCGCTGGACCTGGGACGCACCTACGAAGTCATCGAGGCCGTGCGCTCGGCGGGAGTCAAGATGCAGGTTGGCTTCCACCGCCGCTTCGATCCGGACTACCGCGCCGCGAAGCAGCGAATCGCCGCGGGAGAAGCCGGAGAGGTGTACATCTTCCGCACCTCCTTGAGGGACATGCGCTCGCCCGGCTTCGACTATATCAGAGGCTCGGGAGGATTCTTCGCCGATGTAACCCTGCACGACTTCGACACGGCGCGCTGGATGATCGGGGAGATCGAGGAGGTAACCGCCTTCGGCGCGGTGCTCTCCGACCCCGGCTTCGAGGAGGTGGGGGACATAGACAATGCCATCGTCAATCTGCGCTTTGCCACGGGCGCTTTAGGCGTCATAGACAACAGCCGGGTCGCCGGCTACGGCTACGAGTGCTCCAGCGAGATCATGGGCTCCAGAGCCACGCTCAGGATAGACAACCACCGGCGCATCTCGGTCCAGACGCTCACCCCGGACCGGATGTGCCAGGACTACGTCTCCGACTTCGTCGAGCGGTTCGCCGATGCCTACCGCGCGGAGATGGAGCACTTCCTCACCGCTCTCCGGGAAGACAGAGACCCCGAAGTAACCGGAGCCGACGCCGCGGCCGCCTTCGTCCTGGCCCAGGCCGCCGACAGATCCTACCGGGAAGGCAGGACCATAAGCCTGAAGCGCAAAGAGCAAGACGGCGAAATCTTCTACGAGGAAGTCGGCTAGAGTGATGACCGCAGGGAGCGATATCGGCGTTGGGCTCGTAGGCTACAAGTTCATGGGCAAGGCCCACTCCAACGCCTACCGGCAGGTCGCGCGCTTCTTCGACATCGAGCCCGTCCCGAAGATGGCCGCCATCTGCGGCAGGGACGAAGCAGCGGTGCGAGAGGCGGCGGACGTTTTAGGCTGGGAGTCCTGCGAGACCGACTACCGCAGCCTCATCGAGCGCGAGGACATAGAGCTGGTGGACATAGCTTCGTCGGGCGACACGCACCATGAGTTCGCCTTGGCCGCTCTGGAGGCCGGGAAGCACGTGCTGTGCGAGAAGCCGCTCGCCAACACGCTCTCCGAGGCACGCGAGATGGCCGAGGCCGCCCGGAAAGCCGAAACGGTCGCCATGGTCTGCCACAACTACCGGCGCGTCCCGGCAGTACAGCTCGCGAAGAAGCTCATCGAAGATGGACGCCTGGGTGAGATAAGGCACTGGCGGGCCGCCTACCTGCAGGACTGGCTGCTGGATCCCGAAGCTCCGCTGAGCTGGAGGCTCAGGAAAGAGACGGGAGGGGCTGGACCCCTCGCGGATTTGGGCTCGCACCTCATAGACCTCGCGCACTTTCTGGTAGGACCCATAATCGAGGTCGTAGGTACCGCCGAGACTTTCGTCAAGGAGCGCCCGCTCGAAAGCGGAGACGGGGTGGGAGATGTAACGGTGAACGACGCTGCGGCGTTTTTGGCGCGCTTTGAGTGCGGGGCCATAGGGACTTTCGAAGTGAGCCCCCTGGTCGCGGGGCGCAAGGCGAAGGAGTCCTTCGAGATCAACGGCTCAAACGGCAGCCTCGTCTTCGACCTGGAGCGCATGAACGAGCTGCAGGTGCATTTCGTGGATGAGGAGCCCGAAATGTCCGGGTTCCGCACAGTTTTGGTAACAGAACCCGAGCACCCCTACATGAAAGGGTGGTGGCCGCCGGGGCACATTATCGGCTACGAGCACACCTTCGTGCACACCATCAAAGACCTTCTCGACGGGATAAAGACCGGCAAAAGCCCGCAACCGACCTTCGAGGACGGATACCGTTGCCAGGCGGTCATAGATGCCGTGGAGCGGAGCGTGGAGAGCCGGGAGTGGACCACGCCCGCCGTTGTTTACGAGACGAAAGCGGATAGATCGGGGGGCGGGATGGGGAGTGAAGCCGCAAAGGGATGTATGTGAAGGAGGAGCGAATGGGGAACTCTGAGCAGCTCGCGGTCGGCGTCATCGGGACGGGTGGTATGGGTAGCATGCACGCCGAGAACCTGCACGCGAGGGTCGCGAATGCCCGGCTGGCCGCCGTTTCCGACGTGGATATAGCGCGGGCCGGTGAGATCGCCGAGAGGTACGGTTCCGTCGCTGTTTTCGGGGAGGCTGTGGAGCTGATCCGGGACGAGGAGATCGAGGCTGTGGTGATCTCCTCCCCAGACCAAACCCACGCGCCCCTGGTGCTGGAGTGCTTGAAGAACAGGAAGCCAGTGCTCTGTGAGAAGCCGCTTGCGGATAGCGCCGATGCAGCCCTGGAGATCTTGGAGGCCGAAGTCGAGCTGGGTCGGAAGCTGGTGCAGGTGGGTTTTATGCGCCACTACGACCCGCAGCACGTCGCGGTGAAAGAAGAGGTTGCCTCTGGAGCCGTCGGCACCCCCGTGGTGTTCAAGGGGTGGCACAGGAACGCGGACCAGAACCCCGGCATAACCTCCGAGTGGGTCGTCATAAACGCGACGATCCACGATATAGACTCAGCCCGGTGGTTCATCGGAGAGGAGATCGAAGAGGTCTATGTCCGGGGGATGAACACCGCGCCGAAGCTCGGCGAGGACGTGTGGGACGTGCAGTTGATCCAGTTCTCCACCACCGGCGGACGCATGGGTTCTATCGAGACGAACGTGGTCTCGGGCTACGGCTACGAGGTGGGGGTGGAGATCGTGGGCGAGAGCGGTGTTGTCCGCACAGCGCCGCCGAGCGGAGCGGTGGTGCGCCGGGAGCGCGCGGCTTCCCAGCGGATAGAGGATGGCTGGCTGGAGCGGTTCCACACGGCGTACGTGATCGAAGTCCAGAATTGGGTCGAGTCTCTGCGAAACGGGGGGCCGACCGGACCGGACGCCTGGGACGGGTACGCCTCGCTCGTCGTCGCCGACGCCTGCATCGCCTCGCTGCGTTCGGGGTCTCCCCAGAAAGTGGCGAGGTTGGAGATGCCGCTGCTCTATGGCGAGGGACTGGAGGTGGCGAAGTGAGAGACGAGCCGCGTATCGCCGGGGCCCCGATCTCCTGGGGCGTCATCGAGGTCCCGGACTGGGGCTACCAGATGCCCGCCGAACGACTCCTCGGCGAGGCCGCCGCAATCGGGCTTACGGCGATGGAGGCGGGGCCGGAGGGCTTCCTTCCACAGGACCCCGCGGAGGTCGCGTCCATCCTCTCCGAACACGGCCTCGGTCTCGTCGGCGGGTTCGTCCCCGCCGTGCTGCACGAGCCGAGCCTTCGCCAGGAAGGGCTCGACGTCGTCGAGCGCCGGGCGAAGTTCTTCTCCGCAGCCGGAGCGGATACGCTGGTGCTCGCTGCGGCCACCGGCTCGGAGAGCTACGAAGAGGTTGTGGACCTGGGTGAGGCCGCCTGGAGAGAGCTCTTCGAGAACCTCTCCAGGGTGGAAGACATCTGTGCCCGCTGCGGCCTCACCGTCGTGCTCCACTCCCACTACGGGACCGTCATCGAGAACGACCGGCAACTATGGCGCTTCCTCGAAGGCAGCGAGATGGGGCTTTGTCTGGACACCGGGCATCTCGTCGTCGGGGGGAGCGACCCGGTGGAGGTCGCCGAGCAGGCCGCAGACCGGGTGAAGCACGTCCACCTCAAAGACGTAGACCGGGATGTGGCGCGGCGGCTCGGGAGCCGGGAGTTGGACTTCAAGGGAGCCTGCCGCGCAGAGGCGTTCAAGCCGCTCGGCGACGGAGATGTGGACGTGGCAAGGCTCCTGGAGATTCTGGACCGCTCGGGCTACCGGGGCGGGTACGTGCTGGAGCAGGACTGCGTGGTCGAGACCGAACCGCCCGAGGGAGCAGGCCCGGTGGACGACATACGCAAGAGCCTGCGGTTCCTGGAAACTGCTCTCGAAGGCTCCCGAAAGGCACGCTAGCGGTAGAGAGGAAATCTTTGCAGGAAGTTCCGGGAATGAAAGCGGCAAAAGGAGTGCGCGGTTGTGGTGCCGCGCGAGGAAGGGAGGTAGATCAGTGGCTACTACAAGATTGACGATGGCGCAGGCGCTGGTGCGCTTTCTGGCGAACCAGTACACCGAGCGCGACGGGGTAGAGCAGCGTCTCTTCGCCGGGTGTTTCGGCATCTTCGGCCACGGCAACGTCGCGGGCGTGGGACAGGCGCTGCAGCAGTATTCGAAGGAGCTTACCTACTACCAGGCCAGAAACGAACAGGCGATGGTCCACACCGCCGCCGCCTACGCCCGCCAGAAGAACCGCCGGCAGACCCTGGCCTGCACCACCTCCATCGGCCCTGGGGCTACCAACATGACAACCGGTGCGGCGCTGGCGACCATCAATCGCCTGCCGGTGCTGCTCTTGCCGGGAGACATCTTCGCCTCCCGCGTCCCCGACCCAGTTTTGCAGCAGCTCGAAGCCCCGCACGACGGTACGCTCTCGGTCAACGACTGCTTCCGGCCCGTCTCGCGGTACTGGGACAGGATCTACCGTCCCGGGCAGCTCATCCCCGCGGCTCTTTCGGCGATGCGGGTGCTGACCAACCAGGCCGAGACCGGAGCGGTTACGCTCGCACTGCCCCAGGATGTGCAGGCCGAGGCTTACGACTACCCAGAGGAGTTCTTCGAGAAGCGAGTGTGGCACATACCGCGCCCGCTGCCGGAGCCGGAGATGATCGAACGCGCCGCCTCCCTCATCCGCAGAGCCCACCGGCCCATGATCGTCGCCGGGGGAGGGGTGATCTACTCCGAAGCCACACAGGCTCTCAAGAACTTCGCCGAAGCCACCGGCATCCCCGTGGCAGAGACGCAGGCGGGCAAGGGCTCGATGCCCTATGATCACCCGCTGGCGCTCGGAGCCGTCGGCGCGACCGGCACCTTCGCCGCCAACCGCGCGGCCAGAGAAGCGGATGTGGTGATCGGGGTGGGCACCCGCTATACCGACTTCACCACCGCCTCCAAGACCGCCTTCCAGAACCCCGAAGTCCAGTTTATCAACATAAACGTCGCGGATTTCGATGCAGCCAAGCACGCCGGTCTCGCGCTGGTGGGCGATGCCCGCGCCACGCTCGAAGCTCTCTCCAAAGCCCTCGGAGATTACGAGGTCGAGGCTGGCTACAGGGAAGAGAGCGAGCGCGCAAACCGGGAGTGGGACAGGGAGGTAGAGCGACTCTACACGCTCGGGCACTCACCTCTGCCCGCCCAGAGCGAAGTCATAGGCGCGGTAAACGCTTCTTCGGAGCCTGAAGACGTGGTGATCTGCGCGGCGGGTTCGATGCCGGGAGATTTGCACAAGCTCTGGCGCACCAGAGACCCCAAGGGCTACCACGTCGAGTACGGCTACTCGTGCATGGGATACGAGATCGCAGGCGGCTTAGGGGTCAAGATGGCCGCTCCGGAGCGCGAGGTCTACGTCATGGTAGGCGACGGCTCCTACCTGATGATGAGCGCCGAGATAACCACCTCCATCCAGGAGGGCTACAAGCTCACCGTTGTCCTGGTGGATAACTCCGGCTTCTCCTCGATCGGGTCGCTCTCCCGCTCGGTAGGCTCCGAGGGCTTCGGCACCCACTACCGCTACCGCAAGGGCGGTTCGATCGGGCTGGACACCGAGGAGTCCCCTGGAGAGATCCTGCCCGTGGATCTCGCCAAGAACGCCGAGTCCCTGGGGGCGCACGTATTCCGGGCGAGAACAATAGGCGAACTCAAAGACGCTCTGGCCGAGTCGAAGAGCGTGGACAGAACGGTCGTGATCCACATCCCCGTAGACCGCTACGAGGGCGTGCCCGACTACGAGTCCTTCTGGGACGTGCCGGTTGCGGAGGTCTCGGAGATGCAGAGCGTCATCGCCGCCCGCAAGGGGTACATTGCGAACAAGCAGGCCGAGCGCCGCTACCTGTAGAAAGGAGAATAACAGCTTGCTGGATCTCATAGTCAAGAGCAGAAGTCAGCCGGATACGAACGGCAGCGTCGTAAAGGTTACGCCGCAATCCGCCGGGTGGGATTGGGTAGGCTTCGAGGTGTTGAGGCTCGCGGACGGGCGGACCGTCGAGCGCCGCACCTACGACGAAGAGGTCTGCCTGGTGGTCCTCTCCGGCTACTGCACCGTTTCCACCGCAGACCACGAGTGGAGGGGCATCGGAGAGCGCGAGAGTCCCTTCGAGAGTGCTCCGTTTGCGATCTACCTGCCGCCCGGCATGACCTACCGCATCGAGGCTGTTACTTATCTGGAGCTGGCCGTCTGCTCAGCCCCCGCCGAGAAGGGGGTGGAGCCGCGCCTGATCCAACCCGACGACGTCGAGGTCGGCCCGCGCGGAACCGGCAACGCCGAGCGGGAGGTCAGAGACATCCTGATGGAAGCTCAGCCCGCCGAGCGGCTTCTGGTCACGGAGGTCATAACCCCACAGGGGCACTGGTCGAGCTACCCGCCCCACAAGCACGACGAGGACAACCGACCCAACGAGACCTACCTGGAGGAGACCTACTACCACCGTGTGCAGCCGGAGAAGGGCTTCGCCTTCCAGCGGGTCTACAGCGAGGACCGTTCCTTAGACGAGACTCTTACCGTCAGTGACGGCGATACCGTGCTCGTGCCCCGGGGTTACCACACCGTCTCCGCTCCGCCGGGCTACGACCTCTACTACCTCAACGTCATGGCCGGACCCGTGAGGGAGTGGAGGGTCAAGAACGACCCCGACCACGAGTGGCTCTTCTAGTCACATAAGAGAAACGGGAAAGAAGCAGAGAGATGCAGAGAACTTCGTCATCCTGCGGCTTCGGTGGCCGTGGCGATTCGGATTGCGGGAGCGCGGGTAGCGTCCCGGCTGAGGGGGAGCCGGAAGTCAAGGCCGGCGCGGCATCCGCCAGCGGTCGAGCCGATGTGGAAGAAAGGGTATAGAAACATGAAACCCAGACTCGGGCTGGTCGGGCTCGGCAACATAGGCGGGGCCATGTGCCGGCATCTGCTCAAGGCTGGATACGAGGTCACCGTCTACGACGTTAGCCCGGAAGCGATCTCGCGGCTGGAGAATACGTCTGCCGAACCGGTCGAGGAGTTGAAGATCCTGGCCGCCAGGGCGGACGTGGTGCTGCTCTCCCTGCCCAACTCCGACATCGTGGAGGGGGTTGTACTAGGAGAAGGTGGGCTGGTAGAGAGTTTCTCTGCCGGGAAAGTCCTGATAGACACCTCCAGCTCCAGGCCCTCTTCTACCCGGCGGATCGCCGGGACGCTCGCGAAGATGGGCGTGGAGATGCTCGACGCGCCCGTGAGCGGGGGTGTGCTGCGCGCCCGCGAAGGAAAGCTGGCCGTGATGGTGGGGGGAGAGCGTCCGGTCTACGAGCGATGCCGCGGTATCCTGCAGGCATTCGGGGAGAGGATCTTCTACGTCGGAGGCCACGGCGCCGGGCACCTCGTCAAATCACTGAACAACCTGCTCTCGGCGATCACGCTCGCCAGCGCCGCGGAGGCAGCGATACTGGCCGGGAAATCCGGGATCCCCCTGGACGTGTTCATTGATGTGATAAACGCGAGCAACGGGCGCAGCTACTCGACGGAGGTGAAGTTTCCCCGCTACATACTCGACCGCAGCTTCGACGATGGATTCTCGCTCGGCCTCATGAACAAGGATCTCGGGATAGCTCTCGACGCTGCCGCCGAGCAAGAGCTGCCCATGCCCATAGGCTCGGCAGTTTCCCGGATCTGGAACTCCGCGGCGGCGCGGGGGTTCGCCGAGAAGGACCACACCGCCATATACGCTTTTTTGGAAGACCTGTTGAGGGAATTGCCCGTACTCGAAGAGAACAGCCAGCGATCGGAAGACGGATAGATCCCGCTGCTAGCTAGAAGGAAGGAGCCAGATGGCCTCTCAAGAAGAGAAACAAGCGTACATTGATGAGATGGTCCGCAAGCGGGGCTACGTCCTCGACTACCACAAGGTCATGGCGAAGCACGACTACGAGGTGCTGCAGGCGGCCAACGGTCTCGTGGAGGCCGCCTATCTTGAGCAGCGACGGCTTGACCGCAAGACTAAAGAACTCATCTTCATCGCGAGCCTCACCGCGATGCGGGCGAGCAAGGGGCACATCCAGAGCCACATACGCGTCGCGCTGGACCTCGGCCTCTCGAAGGAGGAGATACTCGAAGCCATAGAGATCACACTGCCCGAGGCGGGAGTAGTCGCCTTTCAGGAGGGCTTCGAGGCCTGGCGGGAGGTTACGGGCGCAGATGGCATGGAGCCCACGGTAGACGCGCATCAGGGCGGTTCTGGGGCGAGAGGTTAGCGCCTGGCCAGGCGGGACCGCCCTAGATCTCGAACTCGGAGTGCCGGCGGTCGGTGATAAACATGTGGCCGGGGCTGTGCGTGATCATGAGCGGCGGCCTGGCTTTCATAGCCACCGCCTGCGGCGTTACGCCGCAGGCCCAGAACACGGGCATCTGGTCCTCCGCGATTTCAACAACTTCGCCGAACTCGGGGGTGTTGAGATCCTTCACCCCCAACGCCTCTGGGTTACCGACGTGCACGGGCGCTCCGTGCATCGCCGGGTAGCGAGAGGTGACCGAGACTACCAGGGGTATCTCATCGGCTCGATACGGTCTCATGCTCACCACCATCGGACCGGAGAAAGCCCCGGAAGGCGCGCATTCGCGCGCGGTAACGTACATGGGCACGTTTCTTCCCTGCTCGACGTGTGCCAGGCGCAGCCCCGCGGCGACCAGCGCAGCCTCGAAGGTGAAGCTACACCCGATCAGAAAAGAGATGAGATCATCCCGCCACAGATGAGAGATGTCTTGTGGTTCTCCAATCAGCTCTCCGTTCTCGTACACTCGGTATCTGGGAAGGTCGGTACGCAGGTCAGAGCCGGGAGCCATGAGCGTGGCTTCAGGGGATCCTTCCTCCGTAACCTCCAGAATAGGGCATGGTTTCGGGTTGTGCACGCAGAACCTGAGAAAGTCGAATGCGAGCTCGCGCGGCAGGATCACCAGATTGGCCTGCACAAAACCGGAGGCCAGCCCGCTCGTCGGCCCCGCGTATTCACCGCGCCGGATGCAGCTTCGCACCCGCGATGCGTTTTCATCAACAAGTTCCTGTTTCATTGCCATCCTTACTGCCTTGCCATCTCTCCACGACGAATTCTACTGCTGCGTCATTACGCGATCCGGACCGCTACCCCTTCCAGTCCGTCCCTCGCGGGGGGATAGCGTTTCATGACGAGCGGGTCGTGCCCTGGGATGACGTGCCCGGACGAACCAGCGAGGGAACGCACGATGTCGAAGGCACCGTACATCCGGGCGAGATCCTGGACTACGCTGAAAGGCCTATCCTGTTCGAGGTTTGCGTAGAAGTGGGTCGCGTCGGAGGCGAGGACGACCCTGCCCCGGCCCGTCCTCACGCTCACCACCTGTAGCCCTGCCGAGTGTCCCCCCACCCGATGCACCTCGATGCCCGGTAAGATCTCCTCGCTCCCCGAAACGAAGCGCAGGCGCCCGCGGAAGTTCTCCCGTACCAGATAGAGGATGTCCTCCTCCTCGATAATCCCCCGGAAGTGGGGCCGACCGGCGTACCGGCCCGTCCAGAACGCCATCTCCTTCTCCTGCACGACGAACTGCGCGGCGGGAAATTTCTGCAGGTTCCCGATGTGATCGTAGTGCAGGTGGGTGAGGATGACCGGGGAGACCCCTCTGCTGTCTACGCCGATCTCCGCGAGTGCCTCGGTCGGGCACAGCAGGTGTCTGCGTCCGCGCCGCACCGCCACATCAGCCGCAAAACCGGTGTCAATAACCACCGCGCGCTCCTCGGAAACCGCAGCCCACACGAAGTAATCCATAGGCATCGGCGCGTCGTGGGGATCGCCGCCGTAGAAGTGCTCGCCGCTTGAGGCCTCCCTTGTTGCGTACCTCACGGCGTAGACTCTGAATTCCCCTGACCGATTCACACCCTCATTCCTGGCTCTACAGCTTGCATACATATTATCTCCCCCGCTGGCCACGGCGAGAACTCTCTGCTGATTTGCCTCGCGGTGGGGCTTACTCTAAACAACCTGGAGGTATATATCCTTCTGGATAGCGGTTTTGTCTCTGGTGAGGGGGAGATCCGATGAGAAAGAAGGTGAGATGATCGGGAGCAGAACTACCGGGGAGTTGCGCAGTCACCGCTGGTATGGGGTTCAGGATCTGCGTTCTTTTGGACACCGCTCGCGTACCAAGCAGATGGGATATGCCGAGGAGGACTACCAGGGAAAGCCGGTTATCGGCATTATCAACACCTGGAGCGACATCAACCCCTGTCATGCCCACTTCCGCCAGAGGGCCGAGGAGGTAAAGCGCGGGGTCTGGCAGGCCGGGGGATTTCCAGTAGAGATCCCGGCAATGTCGCTCGCAGAACCCTTCCAGAAGCCCTCGACCATGCTCTATCGCAACTTTCTCGCCATGGAGAGCGAGGAGCTGCTGCGCTCCTACCCCGTAGATGGGGCGGTTTTGATGGGCGGCTGCGACAAGACCACGCCCGCGCTGTTGATGGGAGCTATCAGCATGGATATCCCTGCGATCTTCGTCCCGGCGGGTCCCATGCTGCGCGGTAACTGGCGGGGAAAGGTTCTGGGCAGCGGCTCTGATGTGTGGAAGTACTGGGATGAGAAGCGCGCCGGAACGATCGGCGAGAACGAGTGGCGGGAGATAGAGGACGGCATAGCCCGCTCTTTCGGGCACTGCATGACGATGGGCACGGCATCTACCATGACTGCGGCGGCGGAGGCTCTGGGCATGACCCTCCCCGGCGCCTCCTCCATCCCGGCAGCCGACTCCAATCACTCCAGGATGGCCTCTCTGAGCGGAAGGCGGATCGTGGAGATGGTCTTCGAGGACTTGAGGCCCTCGAAGATTCTCGATGAGAGAGCCTATGATGACGCCGTAACCACCGTGATGGCACTGAGTGGCTCGACCAACGCCCTCATCCACCTGATAGCCCTGGCCGGACGCAGCGGCATTGACCTCAATCTCAAGCGTTTCGATGAGGTATCACGCCGCGTGCCGGTTCTCGCCAACATCCGGCCCACCGGGGAGTATCTCATGGAGGACTTCTACTACGCCGGTGGTCTCAGGGGACTCCTCTCCCGGCTGGAGGATATGCTCCATCTCGACCGCCTGACCGTATTCGGGGCTACTATCGAGGAGAGCATAAAGGGCGCGGAAGTCTATGAGAAAGAGGTTATCCGCTCTCTGGACGATCCTCTCCACGAGGAGGGCGGGCTTGCGGTGCTCTACGGCAACCTCGCACCTGATGGGTGCGTCATAAAGCACTCGGCTGCCGACCCGCGGCTTCTCAAACACATCGGCCCCGCTGTCGTCTTCGACGACTACAACGACCTCGGGCGGCGTATAGATGATCCTGACCTTGAGGTAGACGAGAACTCTGTACTGGTGCTCAGGAACGCAGGACCTTTGGGAGCGCCGGGCATGCCGGAGTGGGGGATGCTCCCCATCCCGAAGAAGCTCCTGAAGAGAGGCGTACGCGACATGGTGCGCATCTCCGACGCGAGGATGAGCGGCACGAGCTACGGCACCTGCGTGCTGCACGTGGCCCCCGAATCGTTCGTGGGAGGCCCGCTCGCCCTGGTAGAGAATGGAGATCCCATCGAGCTCGATGTACAGGGCCGGCGCCTTGAGCTACAGGTAAACCAGAGGGAGTTGCAGCGCCGCCGCGCCGCCTGGAAACCGCCGGAACCCTACTACGAACGCGGATACGGACTGATGTACGCAAACCACATAACCCAGGCGAACGAGGGATGCGACTTCGATTTCCTGGCCCAAAGGGGCAGCGTGCCGGAGCCGGAGATCCACTAGCGAGGGTGAGAGGAGTAGCCGTGCAGAGCATTGATGAGGCGACCGTACTGATCACGGGCGCAACCGACGGTCTTGGCAGGCGCGTGGCGCGAGATATCGCCACCAGGGGCGCCACCGTGGTCCTCCATGGCCGCAGTCGGGAGCGCGCGGAGGCTGCCGCGCGCGAAATCAGAGGGGAAACAGACAACCAGAACGTCTCCTATCTTCTGGCCGATCTCTCCTCCCTCGACGAGGTGCATGATCTGGCGGAAGAGTTTATGGCGCGCTACGGGAGGCTGGATGTCCTGGTGAACAACGCCGGCGTAGGCTCGGGAGGACGGGGGACCGGGCGCGAGTTAAGCAGGGACGGCTACGAACTGCGCTTCGCAGTCAACTACCTCTCGCACTTTCTGCTCACGAACCTCCTGCTGGGTCGTCTTAAAGAATCCGTCCCGTCGAGGATCGTCAACGTCTCCTCCATCGGCCAGGCTCCCGTTGACTTCGAGAATGTCATGCTCGAAGCCGGATACGACGGAAACCGCGCCTACGGACAGAGCAAACTCGCCCAGATCATGTTCACCTTCTCTCTGGCCGAGCGTCTGAAGGGCACCGGTGTTACTGCCAACGCCCTGCACCCGGCTTCCCTGATGGACACCAAGATGGTCTACGAGAGCTATGGCTACACTCTGAGCACCGTCCAGGAAGGGGCTGACGCGACCGTCCGCCTCGCCGCATCTCCGGATCTCGAAGGGGTGACGGGGCGTTTCTACGACGGCGAGCGGGAGGCCAGGGCGAACGAGCAGGCCTATGACCCGCAGGCCCGCGAGCGGTTGTGGGACCTGAGCGAAGACCTTTGCGGGGGGTTGCTCACCCCGGACTTCAGCCAGGATGGTTGATCGGGGTGCATTCTGGATCAGCTCGGCCAATATGAACTACCGTCTCCTCTGATTCACTGTCTATAAGCCGGGCTCGGACGCCCTGTGGCGTTCATTTTTTCGGCGGGGTGAAACTTTCTGCGCTCCTGCCGTGTTTATATGGGTATGGAAAACGAGCTCGAGGCTGCAGAGTATATGAAGAGCGAAGATCTCCTGACAAGGCGTCTGGCGGATGGCGATCCCGGTGCGCCTAGAGAGATGGTGGAGCGGTACCACGCCGAGCTCTACCGTTATGCCTGGGCCTTGCTGCGCGACGGTTCTGCCGCCGAGGATGCGGTGCAGGAGGTCTTCGAGAGGACCTTCACCGCCCTCGGGCGCTATTCGAAGGAGCGTATTGAAGCTCTCTCCTTGCGTCCCTGGCTGTACCGCATCACCCTCAACGTGGCGCGCAACGCCTGGCGCAAGAGTCGCCGGGAGGTGCCTGTAGCCGAGACGCCGGAGCCCGATACGCGGTTCGGTGGTGCGTCTGGCTCCACTTCCGGCACGGAGAGCAGAGAGAGCTGGATGGACGCGCTCGAAGCACTGGGACGGTTATCCGAGAGGCAGCGGGTGGTCGTGACGCTGCGCTACATAGAGGATTTGTCCTATGCCGATATCGCCGAGCAGACCGGCTGGCCCGAGAACACCTGCAAGACCCTCGCGCGCCGGGGAATCGGACGGCTCGGTGTCTTGTTATCAGGGAGATCGGATGGAGAAGGAGGTAGTTAGATGAACGGCGAAGGATCGCGAAGGTTCGGTGAGGAGCGCGCGCTCGGGCTGCTCAGGGACGCGGGCAAGCACCTCGGAGCGATGCGGGAGGGCCTCGTAGAGCGGGCACTCACGCGCGGGACCGACCGCCTCTTCACGTGCGACTCGCCTCTGGGAGAGGTCTATGTCGGGGTGAGCGAGAGAGGCGTGCGCCTTCTCGGGAGAGCCGCCTCGCCCGAGGAGTTCGCCCGGCGCTACCGGGAGCGATTCGGACGGCTCCTCTCGTGGGGCACGGACGAGAGCACGCGCGCTCTTGCCCGACGAGTCGCCACGGCGCTCGCCGGGGAGAAGGTCGAGGTTCCGGCGGACCTTTCGGGAACGACGCCCTTCCAGCGTCGGGTGCTGGAGGTGGTGAAGGGGATTCCCCGCGGCGAGGTCAGGTCCTACGCCTGGGTCGCCCGCGAGGCTGGCTCTCCGAAGGCTTCCCGCGCCGTTGGCACGGTGATGGCGAGCAACCCCGTACCACTCGTCATCCCCTGCCACCGCGTCATCAAAAACGATGGCACTACAGGCAACTATGCATTCGGCGCCGAGGAAAAAGTCGGGTTGCTCGAAGGAGAAGGCGTGCCGGTGAGTGAGCTGGCCGGCTCGCCCTATCTCGCGACGCCGACCACGGGGATCTTCTGCCACGCCACCTGCCCGAACGCCAGGAGGATAAAGCCCGAAAACCGCAGGCGGTTCCGCTCCGCGCAGGCGGCGATAGAAGCCGGCTACAGGCCATGCAGGGTATGCCGTCCGGCGGTGGCCGGATAGCAGGAGAGCGCGACGAACCTGGTGGGAACATCGCCGGACTGACTCCGGATCCGCCGCAAGTGAGCGCCTCGAAGAAGCTGCGATGCGCTCTGTCAACGTCGCGCATCGCCTCGGCATGCCACCGGACGCCGAGGATCCAACCCTCCGAGAAGGTGTGGCACTCGACCACCTCTACACACCGTCGGTGGAGAAGGCGGACGCCGGGAGCCCTCTCTTACCTCGACCGCGTGCGGGCTGTTGCTTGGGAGCCCCAGGCTGTGTTCGAGGGCCTCGCTGCCAGACTGAGAGGGGAGATCCTGGTACAGCGCCCCGCCGAGGGCCGCGTTGCTTAGCCAAATTGGGCTAGTCGGTCCAGGAGTTGAAAGCGACTTCGATCTCCTGGCGGTTTGTGCCTGACCGGAACAGCAGGCTGAGCAACAGCCTGGCTTTCAAGCCGTCGAGCATGCCGGCCCGGAGCAAGTCCATCTCGGGGCCCGGAAAGCTGTAGGTGCGCCTCAAAACCTCCCCGCTTCCGGTGCGGGAGGCCAGGACCACTGGCATCTCGCGCGCCAACTCTTCGAGCCCCCGGCGATGCGCGAAGGGACATGCCCGCCCCCAAAAGCTTCGATCACGAGCCCTGCGTATCCCGCATCTTTTATCGCAGGGAGCAGCCTACCGTCTTCTCCGACTACCATCGTCAGGAGCGCAATCGCGTGCTCCGGACCTTCCTGCGGCATCGGAACGGTGAGACGGTCAGAGAGACGCAGAACGACGCGCACCTCTCCCTCCGATATCCAGCCGAGCGAGAGGACTGTTATCTTCGGGAGCATGGGAGACCTCCTCGTTTTGTTCGCGCAGACGCCCCACTCTGTAGCTTTGCTTCTGGTATCTTTTTACACGGTGCGAAGAATATTGATGCAGATTTTCTCCGGACGGGATCTGTGAGTTCGGATAAGGCCGAGTCGCGGGCCGCCGGAGAGCAGTTCGTCCGGGGCCGGCTCACCTGGGGAATCTACGGGCTGGTTGGCTACTTCGCCTACCTGGAGACCGTGCTCGGGCCGCTCATGCCGTTTTTGCGAGCCGAGCATGGTTACAGCTATACCGTGGCGAGCCTCCACTTCAGCGCCTTCGCCTCGGGCGGTGTGATCATAGGGCTGCTCGGCGACCGCATGACCGGGCTCTGGGGACGCCGCACGAGCCTCTGGGGTGGCGGCGCGGGCATGGCGGCGGGGGCTGTGCTCCTGGCGGCAAGCCCGGAGGCGCTCGGCACGATTCTGGGCGCGCTCTTCATGGGAATCTCGGGCTCGCTGCTGCTGATCACAACCCAGTCCGTTCTTTCGGACAGACACGGGCGCCACGGCGCGGCTGCTCTCGTGGAGTCCAATGCCGCGGCCAGTGCGTGTGCGATCCTGGCTTCTCTGGCGGTCGGGGCACTCGCCAGCTCGGTGCTCGGGTGGCGGGCGGCGCTTTTCTTGCCCATCCCCGTGCTGGTGCTGCTTGCGATCCGCTTCCACGCGGAGCCTCTGGGAGACATTCGCGGCGAAGAGCGACCGGAGCACGAACAATCCCCGATGAAACTCTCCTTGCGCTTCTGGGCCTGCCTGGGTGTGGTGTCTCTGGGTGTTGCGGTGGAGTGGTGCGTGACGTACTGGGGTGCGGAATTTTTGAACGAGGGGGCGGGGCTGGGACGTTCGGAGGCGGCGAGTGCGCTCAGCGTGTTTCTGGCGGCCATGCTGACGGGCAGATTATTGGGCAGCCGCCTGACGCGGCGGTTGACGAGCACAACCTTGCTCGTGCTCACCCTCGTCGTTGCACTGGCGGGTTTCCCGGTGTTCTGGTTGTCGGGTGCGCCGGGACTTAACCTGCTCGGGCTTTTTGTCACCGGGCTCGGCGTCGGCAGTGTTTATCCGCTTGCGATATCAGCGGGTGTAGCCGCAGTTCCGAAAGGTAAAACAGAGGTGGCGACCGCGCGGCTGGCGCTGGGAGCGAGTGGGGCTATACTCCTCGCCCCTTTCCTGCTCGGCGCTCTCGCCGATCACGCAGGCATCGGGAAAGCCTACGGAATAGTTCCTCCGATGCTCCTCGCGGCGGTGCTGTTGATGCTGGTGGTGCGGCGGTCGAGCCCGTGAGAGCCGCCTGATCCTAGAGGTCTCTTTCGACCCGGGTAATTGGCGGGGCTTACGCGGTGGCCGCGGAACCGGATGCGTCGTGCTAAGCTAGCAGTATATTCAAACGGTTGGATCGTAAGGAGGATTTTCGTGGAGTATCGCCGTCTCGGGCGCTCGGGCCTGTTCGTCTCTGCCCTCACACTCGGCACGATGACCTTCGGCGGGCGCGGCAGGTTTGGCATGGTCGGCTCGACCGACGTGAAGGGCGCGACGCGGCAGGTGGACATGTGCCTCGACGCTGGGATCAACCTCTTCGACACCGCCAACATATATTCTGCGGGCGAATCCGAGGAGATTCTCGGCCAGGCGATCTCCGGTCGCCGCGACAGGTTGCTGCTGGCTACGAAGGCGCGTATGCGTGTCGGTGATGGGCCTAACGATGCCGGACTTTCCCGGTACCACCTGATCCGCCAGTGCGAGGAGAGCCTCAGGCGGCTGGGGACCGACTACATAGACCTCTACCAGGTACACGAGTGGGACGGCGTGACGCCGATGGAGGAGACCCTTGAGGCGCTCGATACGCTCGTAAAGCAGGGCAAGGTCCGCTACATAGGGTCTTCCAACCACTCGGGATGGCAGCTCATGAAGGCACTCGGGCTCTCCGAGCGGCTCGGGTTGCAACGCTACGTGAGCCAGCAGATCTACTACTCCCTGGAGGCAAGGGACGCCGAGTACGAGCTCGTTCCTCTTGCGCTGGATCAGGAATGCTCGATTCTCGTCTGGAGCCCGCTGGCCGGCGGCCTGCTCTCGGGCAAGTATCGGCGCGACCGGGATGCCCAGGAGGGGCGGCACGTGGAAGGCTGGAATGAACCCCCGGTTCGCGACCCGGACAAGCTCTACGACACGATAGACGTGCTGGTGGAGATCGCCGAGGGACACGGGGTCTCGGCGGCGCAGGTGGCGCTATCCTGGTTGCTGGGCAGGCCCGGCGTGGCCTCGGTCGTGATCGGGGCGCGCACCGAGGAGCAACTGGCCGACAACCTCAAAGCTGCCGAGTTGAAGCTTTCCGATGAGGAGCGACGTCGCCTGGACGAGGTGAGCGCGCCGCCCCTGATCTACCCCCACTGGCACCAGCTCAGGACCGCTTCCGACCGGCTCGGCCCGGCAGACCTCCCGCTTCTGGGACCGCACCTCAAGCAATAGCTCCCGGTTCCTACGAGCCGCTGGGATCTCATCTGAAGACACCAACTCACTGCGCGAGGCTGCCAGCATTGAAGAAACGTCAATGGCAGACAGCAGCCTCGCTCATATGAATATCTTATACCAAAGTGTCTCATACTCTAGTCATCTCGTGGATCCACCTATCTCACACCTGCGTATAAAGGAGTGTTGGCCGCACCCAGCGGCCTTAGCAGAGGGAGTTTGTTGCCATGAAAAAGTTCGTCGCGGTGTTAGCGCTGGGAGTGATGATCGCCCTGGTCTCCGCCTGCGCGGTTAACAGGCAGGCAAGTACGCAACACCCTGGAGTGAATAACACCGCTCAAAGCGGGGCCACGGTGTCGCTCAGATCCATCCAGGGTGTGGGCAAAGTGCTGGTGAGCCGGACGGGCATGACGCTCTACAGCCCGAAACAGGAAGCCAATGGTCATATCTTGTGCACGGCGGCATGCGTCCATTTCTGGCAGCCGCTGTCGTTGCCTAAAGGGAGCAAGTCCCCAACAAAAGGTCCAGGAATCTCTGGCAAGCTTGCCCTTGTGGATCGTCCTGATGGCACGAAGCAGGTTACATTCGATGGCAAGCCGCTGTACCAGTTCGCCGAAGATGCCAGTCCGGGTGACGCCAAAGGAAACGACTTTCAGGATAGTTTTGGCGGGCACCAGTTTTTCTGGCAGGCGGTGACGATCGGTAAAGCGGCATCTCCCAACGGAGGCGGATCGCAACACCATGGCGGCTACGGGGGAGGCTATTGATCCCGGAGGATTCTCTTTCCCGTCCTGATTTTTAAGCCTCACCGATCTTCGGTGCACTACCTTCTTGGCAAAGGTGAAATGCGCCCCCAGATCGTCAACGGTCTGCTCCTCGAGACATCGCGTAACTAAAAGATGAGATCAGGTGCGGAGATGACAGGGGCGCTGGGGGCTCTCTTTGTCGGAGATTGGAGCCTTCCTCTAGTGTTCACCTCCGGATGATCTCCAGGTAACGAAAAGACCGGACTCGTGAAGGTTAAGCCATGGCAAAAGCGAACTCCAACAGATCCTAAGCCAGAAAGGAAGAGTAATGAAAACGCCAGCATCAGTTACTCCCAGACCGCTCGGATGGAGCCTTATAAGGCGTCTCAGTTGGGTGGGATTGCTCGCCATCGTGGCTGCGACAGCCGTGAACCTGCTGATCGGCTATCTGGCGATTGCGTTCCTCGACATCCCCAAGATGTTCTTCGTATTGATCGGTTACCTGGCGGTTACATTCCTCGGCATCTCCGATCTGTTCTTACCCCTGAACTGGTACGCTACCATAGTTCCCTTTACCGTGGTCGGCGTGTTCGGGGCGACTGCGGTGTATGCTCTCATCGTGCGCTACTCCCGAAGCCCGATCAGGTTCTTTCTCTGGGTTGCTGGTGCAGCCCTCGTGCTCTCCTTCGTACCGGACATCTCGCTGCTGGTGTTCTCCGTGGCGGGAGCAACCCTGATACCGGTAGTCGTGCTGATGCTTATGCATGTCGCAGCATTCCTCGTGAGCGTCGGGATGCTCACGAGGCTCGTCCCGTCGGACTAGAACGGCGCCGGCCCCATCATAAGACGTAGTCTCAATGCGCTAGGTTGCCTCCGTCCGCTATTGATGGCTCTTCAACGCCGATGGCCTCGCGCTTGCTAGTCTCTTCGCCAAAGTTCCAGCCAACTCCCACGCCAGTAACGGAATAATCCCGGCGGTTTCGGACTCTTACGCTCTTGTATTCCTTTGTGTAATCGTTTACAGTAGGATCAGGAGGGCACGGAGGGGTTGGCGAACATAAAAGACGTAGCCAGGGAAGCGGGGGTATCGGTAGCTACCGTATCGAGGACTTTCAGCGGGGCGCAGTTCGTCAGCCCGGAGGTCCGCGAGCGGGTGATAACTATTGCGGGCAGGCTAGGCTACCGGCCCAATGCGGTGGCGCGCTCTCTGAGGACCGAGAACACCCGCACGCTCGGGCTGGTGATACCCAACGTGATGAACCCGTTTTTCACTGCGGTGGCGCGGGCGGTCGAAGACGCTGCCATGGAGCGCGGTTACAGCCTCGTGCTCGGCAACACCGACGAGGACCCGGAGAAGGAGGCGCGCTACATAGACGTTCTTCTGCAAAAGAGGGTAAACGGGCTTATCGTGAGCCCGGCGAGGGCGACTTCCTGGCATCTTTCCGAGGTGGAGCGGGCCGGGGTGCCGCTCTTGTTTCTGGACCGCTACGTGCGGGATGTGGATGCTCCGGTGGTCCGGGCCGATGGAAGTGCGGCCGTAGATCGGCTGGTCGAGTACCTGCTGAAGCTGGGGCACGAGAGGCTAGCCGTTATCTCTGGTCCGCCAGAGACGGTTTCCGGTGGTGAGCGGCTCGGGGCTTTCATCGAGGGAGCGGCCTTGCGCGGTATTTCGGTTCCGGAGGAGCGCATCGTGATCGGGGACTTCCGCCGCCAGAGCGGCAGGAGGGCGATGCGGGAGCTTCTCGAACTGAAAGAGCCACCCACGGCTGTTTTCGTAGCCAACAACCTGATGGCTCTGGGGGCTTTGCAGGCGCTCGAAGAGACGAAAGTGCGGATACCCGAGGACATCTCTTTCGCGAGCTTCGACGACGTGAGCTGGTTTCCGCTCGTGAACCCGCCGGTTACGGCCATCGCCCAGCCGGTGGAGGAGTTGGGAGTCGCGGTAGCCCGGATGCTGCCGGAGATGGCGGAGGGAGGAGAGAGGCAGGAGTCTGTGGTCCTCAAGGCGGAGCTGGTAATCCGCGGCTCGTGCAAGAGAGTGTAGACGGCAGGGTGAGGGAAAAGGAGGAGAGGATGTTGCGCAGATCTTCGGTGTTGATGGGTTTGGTCGTCGCGGCGCTGTGTCTGGGGCTGACTGCCTGCGCCACCAGCGGTGGGTCGGGCAGTGGAAAGTCCATCACCGTAGGGTTTATCAATCCGACGCTGACCAACCCCTACTTCGTGGGCCTGCAGAAAGGTGCCGAGGAGGGTGCGAAGCAGTACGGCTTCAAGTTGATCAAGACCAACTCCAACAACGATGCCGGAACCCAGTACAACCAGGTAGTAGACATGGTAAACCGGCAGGTGGATGCGATCGTGGTCTCCCCGATAGACGCCAAGGGGATCGTGCCCGCGATCAAACGCGCCAACTCTGCGGGTATCCCGGTATTCACCCTCGACAGGGGCGCCGCTGGCGGCAAGGTCACGAGCAAGGTCATGATAAACAACGCCAAGGCCGGCGAGAAGGCGGCCAACTTCATCGTTGGCAAGCTGAAGCAGCGTTACGGCTCTCCGAAGGGGAACGTGGTGGACCTGGAGGGTCTGAGCGGCACCGACGTGGCCAACGAGCGGGAGGCTGGTTTCCAGAAGGTCATCAAGAAGTATCCAAACATCAAAGTGGTCGCCAACCAGGCCGCGGACTTCGACCAGGAGAAGGCTTTCAATACCACGAAGAACATTTTGCAGGCCAACCCCAAGGTAGACGCCATCTTCGCCGCCAACGATGATATGGCCGTGGGAGCCGAGCGCGCCATCGGCTCGACGGGCCGTTTCGCCCCGATAGGAAGCAAGAAGCACATAGTGATCGTCGGTATTGACGGCTCCCCGCAGGCGCTCGCGGCGATCCGGTCCGGCAAGCAGGACGCCACCGTCAGCCAGAACCCGATCCGGGAGGCGAAAACATGCTTCGCCCTGGTCAACGAGAAGCTGGCCAAGAAGAAGTCAATTCCGGGCACCTCGGTTCTGCCCACGATGGTTATTACCAAGCAAAACATCAACAGCCAGAAGGTCAAAAACTACGGTCTCTGGGGCGAGCAGGTCAAGCCGTGAGCGTTCCTGAAGCAAGGCGGGAGGAAACTCCGGCCCTGAGAATGGAGGGCATAGACAAGCGTTTTCCGGGAGTGCACGCCCTCAAAAGCGTGGACCTGAGCCTTGAGGCCGGGCAGGTAATGGGCCTTGTGGGAGAGAACGGCGCTGGAAAGTCCACGCTCATAAAGGTTCTCTCCGGGGCCTACACGCCGGATGCGGGCAAGATCTTCGTCGGTGGAGATCTCCTGCAGGCGCGCGGGCCGGCGGACGTTCTGGGAGCGGGGGTCGCCGTAATCTACCAGGAGTTGAGCCTCGTCCCCGAGATGACGGTGGCGGAGAACCTGTTCCTGGGCCGGGTGCCCGCGCGCGGGTTCCTGCTCGACCGGCGCCGGATGCGGGAGGAGGCGCGCCAGTTGCTCTCGCGGGTAGGTCTCTCCGAAGTGAACCCCGGCGCGAGGGCGGGGTCTCTCAGGTTGGGGACCAGGCAACTGGTCGAGGTAGCCAAGGCTCTGGGACGCGACGCCCGCATACTGGTCATGGACGAACCGACTTCCGCTTTGCAAAGCTCGGAGATAGAAATGCTCTTCGGCGTGGTGCGCTCGCTCAAGGAGGAGGGGATCTCGATCCTCTACGTCTCCCACCACCTCGAAGAGGTATTCGAGATCTGCGACGCGGTTACGGTGATGCGCGATGGGGCGGTGGTGGGCTCGCGGCCGGTCGGCGAGTGGACGACCGAATCCCTGGTCGAAGCGATGGTCAACAAGAAGATCGAATCCTTCTTCCCGAGCCGCGAGCGGACTTTTGGCGACATTGTACTGGAGGTCAGAGACCTTACCCTGGAGCCGCAGGTACGCGGGGTCTCCTTCCACGTGCGAGCAGGCGAGGTCCTGGGCATAGCCGGCGTTGTGGGCGCCGGACGGACGGAGACTCTCAAGGCGATCTCCGGCGTAACACCCGCTTCCGGCGGCAGGGTTCTTGTTCAAGGCGAAGAACGGAAGGTGCACTCGGTCAAAGACGGCCTCAAAGCCGGAATAGTCTACGTACCGGAGGACCGGCGCACGGAGGGGATCATTCCCTCGGCCACGGTGGGCGAGAACCTGGTGCTGAGCGTTCTGGGGAGGGTGAGCCATCTGGGGTTCGTAAACGGCGGCAGGCATCGTTCGCTCGCGCAGCGGTTCCGCGAGCGTTTCGGCGTCAGGTCTTCCTCGCTCAGGCAGGAGGCGGGGTGGCTCTCCGGCGGGAACCAGCAGAAAGTGATCCTGGCGCGGGCGATGGCTACCGAGCCCGCCGTGGTCCTCCTGGACGAACCCACCCGCGGGATAGACGTGGGGGCCAAAGCGGAGATCTACGAGTACATGCTCGACATAGCCGCCTCGGGCGGGGCGGTGGTGATGGTAAGCTCCGAGTTCCCCGAACTCCTCGGCGTGGCGGACCGGATCGTGATCATGCGCGCCGGGCGGGTGGTGGGCGAGATACCATCCGGGCGGGCAACCGAAGAGAAGATCCTCCAGTACGCGACCACCGCGGGTGAATCCGAAGACGGGGAGGAGGGGACATGAGCGAGGTAAGCTCCGAGACCACAAACCGCGAGCAGGAAGCCAAGCCGGAGCGGGGAGGCGGCCCTAAGGAGTTTTTCTCCCGCTTTCTCACGGGTGCCGGACCCATAGTGGTGGCCTGGCTGATCCTGTGTGCGATCCTGGCCGCCACAGCGCCCAACTTCCTCACGTTCAACAACCTCACGCAGATCGTGGTCCAATCCGCGGTCATCGGCATCGCCGCGGTGGGGGAGACCTTCGTCATAATCACGGCGGGCATAGATCTCTCGGTGGGCTCTGCGGTAGCCCTCGCCGGCATGCTCGCCGGTATCGTGATGCAAGGTGGCGGGGGAACCGTGGTCGGCATACTGGTCGCCCTGGGGATAGGGACGCTTATAGGGATATTCAACGGGTTCTCTACGACGATTCTCAGGATAACACCCTTCATCGTGACCCTGGCGGTGCTTTCGATGGGCCGGGGCCTCACGCTCGCCGTCAGCAACGGGAAGACGGTGTACGGCTTCCCCGCGAGCTACAACGCCATAGGCCAGGGCAGCGTCCTCGGAGTGCCTTATCTGGCCTGGATCACGCTGGGCGTTTTTCTGGTCGGGTACGTCGTGCTGAGCCGCACGGTCTTCGGGCACCAGGTGTACGCCATCGGCGGCAACCGGGAGGCGGCCCGCTTGGCGGGTATCCCGACGCGGTGGGTCTCCTTTCTGGTGTACGCGATCGCCGGGCTGTGCTCCGGGCTATCGGCGGTGGTTCTGACTTCCCAGTTGGGCTCCGCCCTGCCCTCCAACGCCACGGGACTGGAGTTAGAGGTGATCGCAGCCGTCGTCATCGGGGGAACCTCGCTGTTCGGGGGCCGGGGCGGAATGGGGGGCACACTGGTCGGAGTGCTCCTGATAGGAACGTTGAGCAACGGGCTCACCCTCCTGAACGTCTCGCCCTTCTGGGTGCAGTTCGTCCAGGGCGGGGTTATCTTCCTCGCCGTCCTCATTGATGCGCTCAACCGCCGCAGGGAGGGTGGATAAAGGAGTAGAGCAAGCCTGGTGAAATTGCCTCCAGGTTCCCAGACCGGGATGGCCTATGCGGTCTCCAGCGCATCTTCAAATGAAGTATTGAGGGCCATTTCCGGCAGGCTGCTGTAACGGCAGGCTGCCAGAGATGGTAGCTCATTCCGGCCTCTGAGTTCTGGTTACTCGGGCGAAGGGACAGCAGGCTCATTGTGTCCTCCCAGCCGCCTTCTCGCCGTCTCTCGACCTCCTATGGCACGAACGTGCTCGGTTGCCTTTGCCAGACCGAATACAGGCATATTGTTGTAGATGGTCTCGTGGCGGCCTGGCTCGATCAGGTAAGACTCGTGCCATATACCTACCGATCCATCAGATTTCACCACGCGGTTGAAGCGTTGCCAGGCCGGGAGATGAGGGTCGTCGGGATTTCGGGCGAACCTTTCCAGGTCCTCGAACGAGCGCCAGTACTGGAGCACCGCTGCTCCCGGCCAGTAGAAGAAGAACTCTGCCCCGAGAAAGCCTTTCTGCGGATTCCTGTAGAGCTCCCGGAGCATCGGACCCATTGCCCGGAAGGTTGGTATCCACTGGCGAAAAGCCAGAGGACGGTTCACACGCATTCCTATCATGAAGACCACGAAAGCGTCTTCCATCCGAGCGGTGAATCTCCCCGGTATTACACTAGACACGTACGAGCCTCCTTACTCTGTTCTGGCTTGCCGACACCAGGGGTGACAAACGCCCGCTACCAGACGCGACCAAGGACTCACGCCTCTCCTTTATTCACGCCACTCACCTCAAAGGGCTTCGGCTCGGCGCTCTCCCAAAGAGCGTAGAAGATCCCTCCACCGCGCGCTCTCACCTCCAGATACCCATCTTCGGCCAGTTTCCCCAGCATTCCATCCGCTTCCGCCACCGAGAGCGAGGTCTCCATCGCCACCTGAACAGAGGTCAGCTCCCCGTGCTCCCGGAGCGCGTCGAGCAGTTCCCGCTCTTTCGCTTCCGCTATGGCGCTCTTTGGCTCGGCCTCGAATGCTCCCGCAAGGCCTTTCGTCAGAAGCCCGAGAGCCGGGAATGCGACCCAGAAGTACGTCGTGAAGACCCACCAGATCGGAGTCATCGCCAGCATCACCCCGGAGAGTGCCACGGGGATGAGCACCGAGACCGCCACCACAACCTGCGCCTTCGGGCTCACCTTCGCCACATCAGGGCCAAAGAAATGGACAGACTCATCATGGCTTCTTCATGTTCCGTCACGCCCAGACCTCATGCCGTACCCAGCAAACAACCCACCGCACATGCCCATTCCTTCTTTCAACTCAATTCGATATGTCTGTATTGACATATACATCGTAGAGGTCTTGGAGTAATATGTCAAGGGTGACATAGAATGAATTTTGGAGGATGATGAGGACCTTAGGGTATGCGATCCTGAGTTTGCTCTCTCGGGAGGAGTTATCTGGCTACGATCTCATGGGTCGGATGAGGGAGAGGGTAGGATTTTTCTGGAGTGCGAGGCACAGCCAGATCTACCCGGAACTGGCACAACTTGAGGAAGAAGGGTTCGTAACCCATCGCCTCGTCGAGCAGCGGGAGAGACCAGACAAGAAGGTGTATGAGATTACGGAGTACGGCCTTGCGGCACTGAAAGAATGGGTAATCGAACCGCCATCCGTGCGGGCAACCCGCGACGAGATGACCTTGAAAGCGTACTCGATCTGGCTCGCGGACCCGGAAGAGGCGATCACGCTCTTCAGAGAGCAGGAGCAGAAGCATCAGGAGCAGCTACAACGATACAGAGAGATAGAAGCGTGGATGAAAGAAGAGTGGGGCGCGGACCTGGAGCGGATAGACTCTCACCATTTCGCCAGCTACGCCGCGCTCCGGCGGGGCATCGGCTACGAGAGCGAGTACGCCGAGTGGTGCCGCTGGGTCTCCGACTCGCTGGAAAGGGGCGTCTAAGCGTCAGACTGTAAGCAGGAATCCTGCGAGACGAGACGCTCATGTAGAGGGGGATGTTCGCGCTTTCGGGGCAACGTTGCCGACTCGAAGAGGCACTACAAACTGGAGAAAACCGGCTCATGCGGACGTTCCTGAGCAGCAGGAGGGAACAGGGGATGCATCTCTTGATGTTCTGACCATTCGCCCACACCTCTTCTACCTGGTCTACGGTCGGGAGCTGTCTGGGGAGTCCATCCGTTAGAGCAGGAGGCGGAACGTCTTCTCCTTATAGCTGCTTCCTGTTCGCTCGGGAGACGGCCTTCCCTCCCACCTTCATTGCTCTGGCGAGCGTCGCGATGACCGCGCTGAGGATGACGACTATGTAGAGGGCGCTTCCGAGCCCGATCGTCTGTGCGACGAACCCGATGGTGGGCGGTCCGACGAGGAAACCCAGGTATCCGGCGGTGGAGACGGCTGCGATCGCAACTCCAGAGGGCATCTCTTTTGTACGTCCGGCGGCGCTCAGAGCCAGGGGAAAGACGATGGAGAACCCCGCGCCAGCGCACGCGAATCCCGCTAGGGCGACGAAAGGATGCCCGGCTGCCAGCGAGAGCCCCAGGCCCACGGCGGCTATAGCCCCGCCGGAGCGCACGAGCCAGGCGGAGCCAAAACGCCGGGCCAGCCGGTCTCCGCTCACCCTGCCAGCGGCCATCGCGACGGAGAATACTGCATAACCAGCGGCGGCAAACCCGGCCCCAGTCCCGAGCGTCCCTCGCAGGTAGAGCGCGCTCCAGTCGGACATCGCCCCCTCTCCGAGCAGCACGCAGAAGGCTATGACCCCGAGCCCCGCCAGCGCCCGCGTCGGGCGGGCGAACGCCGGTCCGCTTTCTGCGACATCGGCCTTCGCGGGCAACAGCATCCGGTAGGCCGCCACCGCTACAATCGCCGACAGGGCTCCCACCCCGATCAGGTGCGGTGCGATCCCTACTCCCAAAGACGCCATGAAACCGCCGCTCGCGGAACCGGCCAGCCCACCGAGGCTGAACGCGGCGTGAAACGAGGACATGATCGGTCGCCCGTACCGCCTCTCCACCGCCACAGCCTGAGTGTTCATCGAGACGTCGAGCCCACCCATGAACGCGCCGAGCACCACGAGTGCTCCGACCAGGAGCGGCAGGCTGGGAGCCAGAGCGGGCAGCGGCAACGCCAGGCAGAACGAGAAAACTGTTACCCCCACCACGAACCGGCTGCCGATGCGGGAGGCGAGCCAGCCCGCGACAGGCATGCACGCGAGCGAGCCGACAGCAGCTCCCAGGAGCGCAATCCCCAGCACCCCTTTGCTCAACCCCAACCCTTCCCGTACAGCCGGGATGCGCACCACCCAGTTCGCAAATCCGAAGCCGTTCAGGAAGAACACGGTGACAACCGCGATCCGGGCCGCCCGCAAACCCCGCTCTATACCCGTATTTACAGAAACCGCGCGCACAGGGACAACCACATCACCACAACCGCAACCGCCAAGAGACCGAGGGAGAGATCCACCCACACCGTCTCCTCCCGTACCTTCGTGAAACTCCGCGAGGCTTTGTACAACTCCGCCGCGATAAACGTCAGCAACACCGTGATCCCAGCTTCCGCCACCACAGTCATCGCTCAACTCCTTATAAAATACCGCTCCTCTTCTGAAACGTTTCAGAAGTGTAGCATAAAGGTTGTGGGAGTCAACGGAAAATCTTCTGGCCGGCGGAGGGCGACGCTGAAGGAGATTGCTGCCGAGTTGGGGGTGGCGCCTTCGACGGTTTCGAATGCCTACAACCGGCCGGACCAGCTCTCGCCGGAGCTCAGGGAGAGGGTATTCGAGGTGGCGCGGAGGCTGGGGTATGCGGGGCCGGACCCGCTAGGGCGCGGGCTGCGGCGTAGGCGGGCGGGGGCTGTGGGGGTGCTCTACACCGACAGGCTCTCCTACGCCTTCGCGGACCCTGCGGCGGTGATGTTCTTCGAGGGAATATCGCAGGCCACCGAGGAGGCGGGGCTCGGGCTTCTGCTCATACCCGGTGGGTCGCTGGGGAGCAGGGAACCAGAGGCGGTCCGAAACGCCGCGGTGGACGGGCTCGTGATCTGGTGTATGGCGGAGGATGATCCGCTGCTGGAAACGGCTCTGGAGCGCCGCCTGCCTGCGGTGCTGGTGGACCAGCCGCCTGTGGAAGGTGTCCCCTCGGTCGGTATAGACGACGAGGGCGCGGCGCGGGCCGCCGCCGAGTACCTCATCGGGCTCGGCCACACGCGCTTCGGCGCGGTGTCATTCGAGCTGGCCCTGGGCGCTAGAGGCGGCATCGCTGACCTCAGCCGGCAGAGAGAGGCCACTTTCCTGCCGAGCGGCTCCCGCCTGAAAGGCTACGCGGCGGCCATCGAGTCCGCGGGGCTCTCCTGGGCCGACGTTCCAGTCTACGAATGTAAGGAGAACAAGGTGTCGGAAGGCCGGGTCGCCGCCGAGGTTCTGCTCTCGAAGACTCCCCAACCGACGGCGTTGCTCGCGACAAGCGACCTGCTCGCGATCGGAGCCATCGAGGTTGCACGGGAGCGGGGCTTCTCCGTGCCCGGAGATATCTCTGTCATAGGCTTCGACGACATCCCCGAGGCGGCGCAACACATACCCCCTCTCACCACCGTTTACCAGCCGCACGTAGAGAAGGGACTTGCTGCCGGCCGCATCCTCATCGCGCAGCTCGGCGGGGAGGGCGTTGCGCACTCGGAGGTTCTTCCCACCAGGCTCGTCGTGCGCGGCTCGACCGCAGAGGTAAAGCGGGCTTAGCCGATAACTCAACCAACTTCGAGAGAAGTTATGGAACCATCTTCGAAACCTGTGCGTAAAAACCCATAGCATGGACGCGCAGGGAGACCAGTTTTCAGCGACGAGCAACTTCGGCCACTATCTATTTACCTTGATCTAATGATGCTCAGAAGGCGACTTCCCGGATCTCCGCTGCTCTTCCTGTTCGTGACCGTATTCGTGGACATGATCGGCTACGGCATCGTGATACCGCTGCTGCCTTTCTACGCCAGAGAGTATGCCCAGGGCGCCTCGCTGGTCGGTCTTCTCGGTTCGCTGTACGCGGCGATGCAGTTCGTTGGCGGACCATTTCTCGGAGGTCTCTCGGACCGCTACGGACGCCGGCCCGTCCTGATCTTCTGCCTGCTCGGCGTCTCGCTCGCGTACCTGCTCCTCGGCCTCGGACAGACGCTCGCCGTGCTCATCATGGCGGTTATCCTGGCCGGCGGGTCCAGCGGCACCCTGGCAACCGCGCAGGCTTACATCGCGGATAGCACCTCCCCGGAGGAGCGAGCACGCGGCCTGGGCCTTATCGGGGCCGCCTTTGGTCTCGGCCTGATGGCGGGACCGGCGCTCGGCGGCTTTCTTAGCACTCACTCGCTGCACGCTCCGGCTTTCGCGGCCTCCGCCCTGGCGCTCTCCAACGCGACATTCGGCTACCTCGCCTTGCCGGAGTCGCACCAGCCGGACCTGCGCAAGCAGATCTCTCTTCTCCGCCTCAACCCGATCTCACAACTGAGAAGGGTATTCAAGATGGTCAATGTCCGGACCCTGCTTCTGGTGATATTCCTGCTCAATCTGTCCTTCACCGGGCTCATCAGCAACTTCCCGCTCTTCAGCAACGTCCGCTTCGGGTGGACCGCGACGGACAACGCCTTCTTTTTCGCCTTCATCGGGACGATCGCCGTGGTTACGCAGGGAGGTTTGATCGGGTATCTCCAGCCGCGCCTGGGCGAGGTGCGGCTGCTTTTCGGTGGGCTGCTGCTCATGGCGCTGGATCTCACGCTCATGGCGCTCGTTCCATCCGGCTGGATGCTCTACCCCATCGTGGGCCTGCTCGCACTCGGAACTGGACTCGCTATCCCGAACCTCACAGGCATAATCTCTAACCGGACCCCGGCGCAGACGCAGGGGAGGCTCATGGGCGGTATCCAGGCGATCCTCAGCCTCGCCATGATCCTCGGTCCGGCTCTCGCCGGCCTCTACTTCGACTACATCGGCGTTTCGGCGCCCTACCTGATCGGTGGCGTGCTCGCCGCCCTGGCTCTGCTCGCTGCGACGAAAGCCCTCATGCCAGGCCCGCGCGAGCGCGATGTGCGGCGCGCCTGACTGTAGGTTTGGTGGAACACGCTGGCCCGGAGGTTTTAGGGACCCGCGGCGTAAAATAGAGTCACTGTGGTCGAGAAGAGGAGGCTGAGGTGATGGGGCGCAAGCGGCGGGACGAGCGCATTGACGGGTTTCGGCTCGGGATCTACGTGTTCAAGGACGCCGAGATAGTGGACTTCGCGGCCCCTTACGGGGTTTTCTCGGTTGCCAGGCGCTACGACCCCGAACTGGACGTCTTTCTGGTGGCGGAGGCGATGCGTCCGGTGCAGGCCCAGGCCGGGTTTACGGTGATGCCCAACTACTCGTTCAACGACGCGCCGGCGATGGACGCCTTCCTGATACCGGGCGGTTTCGGCACCCGGCAGGAGATGCACAACCGCCGCTTGCACGAGTTCGTCCGCTCGCTGCCGGAGGAGACGCTCCTTACCAGCGTGTGCACCGGTTCTTGGGTCTACGGGAAGATGGGTCTTCTGGACGGCTTGACGGCCACCAATCGCAAGGAGCCTGACAATGCGGAGAGGTCCGCAAACGGCAAGGTCCCCATTGACCGGCTCGCGGAGATCGCGCCAGCTTGCCGCATCAGCCGCGCGCGGGTGGTGGATGCCGGAAGGATCGTAACGGCGGGCGGCATAGCCTCCGGCATGGAGATGGGCTTCCATCTTTTGCGTCGGGCGGGTTACGACGAGCACTTCGTCTCCGAGGTCGCTCGCACCATGGAGTATGCTGAAGCCTACGAACTCTACCGCGAGGACGTAGAGCTTGCCGCCCAAGGCTCCCCCGCCTAGCGTCCAGTATTGACCGTGACTAGCGGACCACGTCGAAGGTGCTCACCGGGCTGGTGTTCCCCAGGTGATCCGCGTCTTCCTTGAAGCTCGCGCTCAGGGCGTAGCTGCCCGGTATGGGAGGCTTGTAGGCAGAGTGGTAGCTCCCGCCGAGGTCAGCGTGCAGGAGATGGTCGTGGTATGGCCGAAGTTCAGCGTCGAAGAGGTCGAGTTCAGGTTGAGGGCCGTAGCCGAATGATGTACCAGGGCTCCGGTTGCCCGCCATCGCGGAAACCGGATAACTTTCTCTAGCTCGGATGCGCGAGAAACGCATCCAGTCATCTCCGGTTTGATCTTCGGTTATCGAGGATCTGCCGTTATCCGAACCCGTAGGCTCGTTTGGCCAGGCCGTAGGCGAACTCGCGGGCCATCTCGCGGGCGTCTTCCTCGTCCACGACGCCAGAGAGTATAAGCCCAGCCAGCCACTCACAGCTTACCCGCCGCCACAGATCATGACGTGCCGGGATAGAGGCGAAGGCTCTGGTGTCATCGTTGAAGCCTGCGGTGTTGTAGATGCCGGCTGTCTCTATCACCCCTTCCAGATAGCGTCTCATCCCCACAGGGCTATCAAAAAACCACCACGGAGCGCCTAACAGCATCGCCGGGTAGTGCCCGGCAAGCGGGGCTAGCTCTCTTGAGTAGGTGCTCTCATCGAGCGTGAAGACCACCAGGCGCACGTCGCTTCCGTACTCGTTGAGCAGGGCATGCAGGCCGCGCGTCCAATCGGTTGCCAGGGGGATATCAGCTCCCGCATCCAGCCCGAAGCGCCTGTAGATGGCCTGGTTGTGGTTGCGCAGGCTGCCTATGTGTAGCTGCATCACCAGCCCATCCTCCACGCTCATGCGCGCAAACTCCAGCAGCATGTGCGCCGTGAAGCGCGCGGCGTCATCCGCAGCGCGATCACCGCGCAGCGCCCGCTCGAAGATGGTCTCTGCTTGCGCGGGTGAGAGCCGCTCGGTGTGGGGGCTTGTTGCACTGTGGTCGGTAGCGAGGGCACCCACCTCCTTGAAGAAGGTCCGTCTCTGCTCCAGGGCCTCGATAAAAGACTTGTAGTCCACAACCTCTATCCCTGAGACCTCGGAGAGCCGCTCTATGTTCTCGTGCCACCCGCTGGCATCGAGGTTCACCACGGCGTCGGGGCGGAAGGTGGGACGTATTCTCCCTTCCCAGCCGTCCTGGTAGAGCGTTTTGTGGTGCTCAAGGGTGTCGGTGGCGGCGTCGGTTGTGCACAGAACCTCGATATTGAACCTCTCGAAGAGCGCCCGAGGAGTGAACTCTGGTTTTGCCAGTTGCTCCTCGAGATGGTCGTAGACCCTTTGTGCACTTTCCCCATCCAGCTTTTCTTCGACACCAAAGAGGTTTACCAACTCGTCTGTAAGCCACAGAGCGGTAGGAGTTGCGCGGAAGAGGTAGAAATTCTCTGCAAAACGCTGCCATATCTTGCGGTGATCCTGCTCGACCGGGGTACCATCGAGGGTGGGGACCCCCAACTCTTCCATAGGGATACCCTGGCTGTAGAGCATGCGGAAGACGTAGTGATCGGGAATTATGAAAAGCTCTGCTGGGGTGCCCAAAGTAGCCTCGGGGTCCGCCAGAAGGGCCGGGTCTACGTGCCCGTGGGGGCAGATGAGCGGAAGGTCTTTGATCTCTTCGTAGAGGGAGCGCGCCACGGATCTCCTGGACGGTTCGGAAGATAAGAGCCTGTCGGGATCTAGCGTCCAGGGCTTTTTCATGCCGGTTCTCCTCCTGTGAAGGGCTTCAGATGGCGCAGGAAATGTCGCTCCAGGTTGCTGGCGTAATACTCGGGAGCCGAGCGGAGCAGCTTCATCAGGCGTGTATGGAAGCGAGGGTCTTTGAGCACGGACCCAAAGGTAACGTGCAGCATCTCACGCTCATCGAACCGCTCCAGGAGCCCCGGTAGCTCCTCGTCGGAGACGTTTTCCGGCGGGACCGAGCGCGCGAGGCTCGCCGAGACGTGGTAGCTTGCGCGATCCTCCTCGTATCGCTCGCGGGCAAAGCCGTAGATCTCCCGGAACAGGGCTGGATCTAGCGCCGCGGCGGTGCGGAGCGCCTCCAGGTAGCTGGTCCCGGCGGTTTTCAGGTGAACCAGGCCCCGTGTCTGGCGCATCGCCGCCGGGTAGATGCTGAACTTGTCCGAACCGGAGTGCAGGCTCAGCTTGTAGGGGCCGAAGCGCCGGGCGATGGCGGCGTGGACGGCGAAGTCGGCCTCGAATTTCGCGACCTCTCCTATGTAGTCAACTCCCTTCTCGAAGCGACCAACGTAGCGCGGCGCGAGGCTTATCCACTCCACGCCCAGCCGCCCCAGCTCGCTCGCTATGTAGACGTGCTGCGCGTGGGTGGTGGGAGAGGCGGTCTCGTCCACGGATATCTCCACCTCGAACGGGCGGTCCTCGATAGTCCGCTCCAGGTGGCAATACATGCGCCGGACATGGGCGAGGGCGCGTCCGTACTTCGCCGCCGCGCGCAGGAGCGCCGGTTCATCTAATCGGATCTCATGCCCCTCGATGCTGAAGGACCGGTCCACGTAGCGATTTCTCAGATCCCGCGCGCTGTCCTCCAGCTCGTTCCAGGGCAGCCGTTCCACGGCGGCGCGCAACCCGGATGCGTCTGCTTCCTCAGCGCCGTCATCCACGTAATCTCCCGGATCGAAGGTAAAGAGTGTGTAACCCGCCGCAACGCAGGCATCTATGTCTTCGATGGTTTTGAGATGGTCGGCGTCGGCCCCGAACCCACCGCGCCAGCCCTCGGCGAAAACTCCCCAGGCGGCATCGTCCATCACCTCCTGAGGGCTGCGCCCGGTGCGCTCCATCTCCCGGATGGACTGCTGGGCGAAGACCGGTGAGATATCCCCTCCAGCAGCCCGCAGGGCTCGCACGTGGCCGGGGGTCGCGAGCCCCAGCCTGTCGCCCAGGCCCGCCGAGGTGCGAAGGCCCAGGGTTTGCGGACGCAGCCAGGGCAGAAGAGCGCGCAACGCCGCTAGGTTGGCGGCGCTGGTGGGACCGAGGAGAAGCACCCTGTTGCCGCGCCTGCTGCGCTCGCCTTCGAAGCCGGCCAGAACCGGGGAGCCTGTCGGGGCGAGTACGGCCAGTCGCAAGTCGTTACCCTGTCTGGCCAACCCGAACTCTGCGTCTTCGACGGAGATGGCCGAGCGCGGGAGGATGTCGAGACCGCTCAGGCCAGGCAGCCCGGTGGCGGATTTCTCAATCATGCTTCTGCCCTGCCGATAAGACTGCTTTCAGGGAAAGGGGGCTGATCATGTCGAGCGATCCTTCCGATTTCGTCGCTGGTTTTGGATGTTTCCCCTGGTCGCGATGTGCGCCGCTCAACTCCACGCGATCTCCTGCTCGCGGAGCAAACCTTTGAAGGCGCCGACGGCTTTGCGAAACAACTCGGGACCGCTGAAGCCGCCGAAGGAGCCAACCGAAGCAAGGTGCGGCTCCAGCGAGAAGAAACCCTCGAAGCCTGAGGCGTGCAGGGCGGATATCGTCTCGCGCAGTTCACCGTCTCCCTCACCAGCGGGAACCACCTCCCCCGAGTCCGCCAGCGCATCTTTTACGTGCACGTACTCGATAAACGGCCGCAGGGACTCGTATCCGTCGGTGTAGGGGGAGCGCACGCCGCACTGGACGAAGTTTGCCGCATCCCACGCGGCCCGTAGAGCGGGAGAGCCGATCCCGGTCAAAATGTCCCGGCAACGGCTCGGGATGTCGCCGTAGATGTCCTTCTCGTTCTCGTGCAGGAGCGTAACGCCAGCGGCCTCGGCTTCTTTTGCCAGAGCATCCATCCGCTTTAACACCTCATCCCGAAAATGGTTCGCGTCGTGGCCTTCCGGGATGAAGAAGGAGAAGACGCGGATGTATGGAGCTTCCATCACCCTGGCGACGTGCAGCGCGTGCCGGAAGCGTTTCATCTGCGGCTCGAAGTCCTCGGTGATCATGGACTTTCCGATGGGAGAGCCTATGGATGAGATGCCGACGCCCCGCTCCGAGGTTACGGCTTTGACCTTCTCCAGCTCCGCGTCGCTCAGGTCGAGCACGTTCTTGTTCCAGACGCTGCGCAGTTCCATGTAGCGCATGGATTCATCCGCGAGCACCCGCAGTTGCTCGTCAAGCTGAGGTGATATCTCATCCGCAAAACCCGTCAGATTCCACACGTCTGGTTCTCCTCCGCCTTGTTCTGGGTCGTGATCCGGTTATTCTTGAATGCGCACCGGCTTGCCGGTTCGGGCTGACTCGTATGTGCCGAGGATTATCGCCAGGGCTTTTCGTCCTTCCTCGGCGTTGACCAGCGGTTCGCGGTCTTCGCGTATGGCTTCTATGAAGTCCTGGATCTGGTCGCGGTGCGCCATGGAGAGGCTGCCGGGGTCTGCGCCCGCGCCCGGACTCGATGTCGTTGCACCATACTCCTCCATTACTTTCTCCGCCTGGTTTCCGCTGCCACCGGCGCCGTAGTCAGCTCCGGCGTCTCCGTTGCTGGCGATGTGGAAGTAGTCGAGCTTGTCGTCGTCTATTACCGCCGAGCCGTGGTCGCCGTGCACCGTTATCCGGGCGGTGAGCCCCGGGTAGGCCGCTGTCGTCGCCACGATGTTGCCGATGGCTCCGCTGGCGAAGCGCAGGATGGCTACTGCGGTGTCTTCGACCTCGATCCTCTCATGGGCGAGCAAACCGGTGTACGCGGTAACCTCGACGACCGGGCCCATCAACCACTGCAACAGGTCAATGGAATGAATGGCCTGGTTGATCAAAACTCCCCCGCCGTCCAGCTCCCACGTGCCCCGCCAGCCGCCGGAGTCGTAGTAGGACTGGGATCTCCACCAGCGCACCTCCGCCGACCCCGACGTCAGACGACCGAACCGGCCGCTCTCTGCGGCGTCCCGTACCGCCTGCGTGGCCGGATCGAAGCGGTGCTGGCTTATGACCGCCACCTTTCTTCCTGTGGCGCGTTGCGCCGAGATTAGCTGGTCTGCCGCCTCGAGCGTTACGTCTATGGGCTTTTCTACTACCACGTCTTTGCCCGCCTCAAGCACCGCTACGGCATTCCTGGCGTGCATCCCGCTGGGAGTGCAGATGCAGACAACGTCGGGGGTTGCGCTCGATAGCAGATCGGATAGATCGTTGTACCAGCGGCAGCCGTACTCGCTGGCTAACTTCCTGGCCCGCTCGGGAACGACATCGGCGACCGCCACCACCTCCGCGTCATCAAGGCTGGTGATAGCCCGCGCGTGATGTGGACCGATAACCCCACATCCCAATATGCCAAAACGTAGCTTATCGCCCAAAACCTACCTGCCTTTCACTTGAAACTTCGTCGGATCCGCCGCACGGAGCAGTCGGGATCTGGTGTGAGAGAACCTGAAGGAGTACTACATCGAAACAGCGTTGAAGTTCGGAGGAACGGGGCGGGCCCGTATCGTGGTGCTGCGGATACCGCCGCAACTTCATCTCCCACCGTCGTTTGTTGCCTGACCGTGAGCATTGCGTGGTCTGGTCATGTGCGGCGCGCTCTCGCGCACGACCAGCTCGGGTTTGAGTATGGCTTCGGATGGTTCGTGGCGACCTTCGATGCGGTCGAGGAGCATCCGCGCCGCCGTTGCTCCGATCTCGTACTTCGATACGTGGATGGTGGTGAGTGAGGGTGAGATCAGACCGGCGATCATTATGTCGTCGCACCCTACTATCGAGACGTCGTCCGGGACGCTCAACCCCAACTCGGCGCAGGCCCTGAGCGCCCCGACTGCCACGAGGTCGTTGTAGCAGATCAAACCCTCAACATTCCCGCGCCCGGATAACAGGGAGAGTGCTGCCTCGTAGCCGCCTTCGTGGTCGGGGGCGCAGGGAACCATCAGCTCGGGCACGGGCCTGCGACCAGCCGCCGTAAGGGCCTGCTCGAAGCCTCTGGTGCGCTCTCTGGCGCTGTGAGACCTCGACGGCCCGGAGAGGAAGCCGATCACCTCGCGCCCGGCGCCCAGCAAGTGCTGAACCGCCTGCACGGTACCGGAAGCGTCATCCACGCAAACGCTTCCTGCCAGCTCCGGCGGCGCAGGCCGGTTGACCAGCACGACCGCCTGCTGTCGTCGTAGCCGCGGAAACAGTTGATCATCCGGCAGACGGGAACTGCAGATTATCGCCCCGTCCACCCTCTTGTCCTCCAGGGCGCTCAGGACCGCTTTTTCGCGTTCGGGGTCCTCGATGGTGTTGCACAAGAATATCTCGTAGCCTCGTTCCCGCAAAGTGTCCTCCGCCCCGCGTGCGATCTCCGGAAAAAAAGGATTGGCGATGTCCGGCACGACCAGACCAACGGCGAGGGTCTTGTTCGTAGCCAGGCTCCGGGCCACGCCGCTGGGCCGGTAACCCAGGCGTTCGATCACCTCCATCACCAGCTCGCGGGTGGAGGGGCTGATCTCAGCCTTGTTGTTGATCACCCGCGAGACAGTCTGCGTCGAGACACCCGCCTCCCGCGCAACATCAGCAATGGTAACCCTGTTCACCCTTCCCTCTCGCACTCCCCTTTTGATAACCGCTCACGTGAGCGGTAACATAATAGAAGAGGTTACCAAGTTCGTCAACCTGGCTGGGAAGGAGAGGGAGCATGGATGGCTGTGGTGGACCCAAGATAGCGTTCATTGGCGGGGGGAGTTACCAGTGGGGTCCCAAGCTGATCCTGGACATAGCTCTCAATGAGAACCTTCGGGGTGGATTGCTCACGCTGCATGACATCAACCGTGAAGCCCTCGAAGATATGTTCAGTTGGGCAGAGAAGGCGGTCGAGGCTGCCGGCTCCGATCTGAGGCTGGAGAAAGCAGCGCAACTGGAGCAGGCCCTCGAAGGGGCGGACTTCGTCATACTAAGCATCTCCACTGGCGGTTTAGAAGCCATGACTCATGATCTGGAGATACCGGCCCGCTACGGCGTGGTGCAGACTGTGGGAGATACCGTGGGTCCGGGGGGACTTTTCCGGGCCTTGCGGAACATACCGGTGGTGGTAGGCATCGCCCGTGCTATGGAGGAGTGCTGTCCGGATGCACTGATGCTCAACCTGACCAACCCGATGACCGTGCTCACCAGGGCTGTGAACAAGGCAACTTCCGTGCGCTGCGTTGGCCTCTGCCACGAGCTCTTTAGCACGCTCGGGATGCTCTCTGAGATGTTCGAGGTGCCGGAAGAAGCTCTGAGCGTCAGGGTTGCGGGGATAAACCACTTCATCTGGGTTACGGGGGTGGCCGTTTACGGGCGAAACATCACCGAAGAGGCGTTCCGGCGGATCGCTGAGGGCGAGGCGCGCGGCATCGCGCTGGAGAAGGCCGGAGGAAACCCCGATCCTTTCATAAACACCTGGGGAATTCGCAGCGAGTTGTGCCGCCTCTACGGGTATCTGCCTGCGGCGGGCGATAGGCACGTGTGTGAGTTTGTGCCAGGGTATCTCTATTATGAACGTGAGAGGGAACGGCTGGATCTGCGCCTAACCACAATAGACACCAGGCGCGAGCACCTGGCCGCCAACAGGGAGCGAGTGCGGCGCGTGATCAACGGCGAAGAACCTGTAGAAGTGGAGCGTTCGCGCGAGGAGATATCCGACATCATAGCTTCCATATGGACTGGAGAAGATTCGATCAACATCGTCAACCTACCCAATAGAGGCCAGATCAGCGGTCTGCCTCGCGGAGCGGTGGTGGAGACCTATGGTGCGATCAACGGCCTTGGAGCTTGCGGCATAGCCTTCGGGGAGCTTCCTTCCGTCATAGCCGCCATGATCTACCCGCATGTTTTCAACCAGGAGACGATCGTGCACGCTGGTTTAAGCGGAGACAAAGAGCTTGCCTTCCGGGCCTTTGCCAACGATCCCCTGATCGGGCACCATCCCGATAGCAGGAGCATGTTCGAGGAAATGTTCGAAGCCCATTCCGGCTACCTTACTCAGTTCAGGACAGCCGCCAGACCGAACGTATAAGCTCTCGTAGACCCCGAAGCGATCGCAGGGATATCTCTACTTTATCTACCATTGCATGATCTGGTGCGAACCAAAAATCTCAAATGGTATAGTAGCCCGTTGATGGTGTGCCCGCGATCCGGGGTCGCCGCCGTAATGACATATGACCTGGCAGACTTTGGTGATGAGAGCAATTATCAGGGGCAAGGAACTGTCATGAAAGTGCCCATCCCGTGCAGCCGTACCTTGCGGTCAGTCCGCGTGATGCTTCTCGCCGTGCTGCTCACCGCAGCCGGTTGCGCCACCACCCACACTGCCGCCACTCCGGCGGGCACCACTCACCGTGAGCGAGTTTCACACGGCGTCCACCACAAGCCTTCGCAATCTGCCCACCGTAAGCATCATAAACGAAGCTCTCTCACCGGAATACTGCGGGCTTCCTATGCCACCACCCGGCGCTCTCACAGCGCGAGGGTTTCGGTCTCCGATTACTACTCGGCGAGGGTAGGAGGCAAGCCGGTCTCCCGCCGCATCTCGGCGTCTGGTGTGATCGACTGGGAGAATCACGAGGCGAGTCTCGCCTTTGATAACCCCAGGATGGGGGTCCTGCAGGAGCGAGTCATCGGCGGCTCGATCTACGAGAAAGTTCCCAAGAAAGCTATAGAGGACATGCGCAATCCGAGTACCAGGCGCTGGCAGGAAATAGATTTGGGCCATTTGGCGAAAGAGCAGTTTGGTACGAGTGCTCCTTCGGTGAAGGACCCTTTGATGCAGGGCGGTCAGAGTCCTTTTTCGGGGCTGGACTACCTCAGAGGCGTCTCGACCCCGGTTGAGAAGGTTGGCACGCAGAAGGTGCGCGGGGTTAGGACTACCCATTACAGGATGATGGCGGCTCTTCTGAAGGTCGAGGCGAATGAGCCGCCCAGGCTCAAGCAATCTATGTCCACGGCGAGATCCAGCCTGCGCTCTCCGGGCAAGGTACCCGTGGAAGTATGGTTGGACAAGAAGGGTAGGGTCAGGCGCGAGAAGATTACCTTCAAAGTTCCCCAGGCTCCGCAACCAGGGGCGAAGTCATCTGGAAGCGCCCCACCCGCTCCCGAGGTCACCGACGTCAAGAATACCGTGGTAGAGGATTTCTACGACTTTGGAACGTCGGTGAGGGTGGCTCCGCCGCCAAAAGACCAGATCCAAAACCTCACCCCGATCATATCCCGCCACAAAGCTCTCGCTCCGGCCGGGATGCACCCATCTAGCCGAACAACCCGGTAAGCCGACATAGACGCAGGATCAAAGTGGATCAGAATCGGTCTGGAGCGAACACCCTCATCTCAGCCGAAACCGCCTTTCCGAGTAGCAGGTCCGCCACCATCGCTCCGGAATACGGCCCGAGCTGGAGACCGGACGCTCCGTGCCCGGTAGCGATGTAGACGTTTTGCACGCCGGGAATCCGTCCCAGGATGGGCAGACCATCAGAGCTGAGCGGCCGCAAGCCAACGCGTAACTCGTGTAAGGTACCGTTTGCCAGCCCGGGTGCCACCCGCAATGCCTCGCTCACGATTTCATGTACGCCCCCCATCGTGATCCGGGGGTCATAGCCGGCTCCGCTCTCTCTGGTTGCGCCGGCCACGATCCGGTTTTCCGGGAAAGCGAGGATATAGTGAGCACTGAATCCCAGAACTATGGGCCAGCGGCTCGTATTCGCTTTCGGCATGGTTAGATGCAGGATTTGTCCCCGTTGCGGGGATACGGGCACATTTATATCCAACGGTTCGCACAGGATGTTTGACCACGCGCCTGCGGCGAGAAGTACCGCATCCGCGGGAATGTTACGCTCGCCGACCCTGACGCCTACCACGCGATCATCCCGCCGTATCAGGCTCGCAGTACCGTGTAGCATGCTGGCTCCGCGTCTCTGCGCGGCTCTCTGCAGGGCGTCGCGCAAGAGCCGCCCGTCTACACGCGCGGCCTCCGGTAAATAGATGGCTTCCCTGATGTCTGCGAGCGGCGGGAAGAGCTTTCGCGCCTCCGAAGCATTCAGCCGGGAAACCTCACCGATATTCTTGAAGCCAGCGGCCCGTCCCGCCTCGACCGAGCGCAGCACCGCAGGCAGGCGTCTCTCTTCCTCGTCGTTGGTAGCGATGAACAGGGCCCCGACGGTTTCGTAGCCGGTTTGCGTCTCGCCATCGTCAGCCAGCAGGCCGAGTAATGCCGGATAGTAGTCCAGCGCCTTGCGCGCCAACGTGTAAGCGGCGGATCCCGGTTCGAACCCAGTCCCCGGGGAAATGATCCCAGCCCCCGCCGCCGTCGCCTGACCAGCGTCGGTTTGGTCGATCAGGGTTACCCTCAGCCCGTTACGCGCTAACTGGTAGGTAGCACTGGCCCCCACCACCCCACCGCCCACAACTATCACGTCGGTCATGCAACCTCCTTCCTTCTTGCACTGCCCCAGTGGCGTAAATATCAGACTACAGATCTTGACATCAATCCCGCGAACCTTCTATTATTTAAAATAGTTAATTAATTAAAGGGGTAGGGCTTTGAATCGTCTGGCGGGCAATCCGCAGCTTCTGCGTGATATCAACGCCACAACCCTCTTGTGCTACATAAGGGAATGCGGCCCGGTATCGAGGCCCGCGCTGGCCAGGATTTCGGGGCTCAGTCTGCCGACGGTCAATGCTCGGGTGCAGAAGTTGTTGGAAGCACGCTACGTGAGGGAGGCGGGCCGCACCGAGTCCCACGGGGGGCGCCCGGCCACGCTTCTGGAGTTCAACGCCGAGTTCGGGTACGTGGTCGGGGTAGACGTAGGCGGGGGTCAGGTGTCTGTAGCCCTCGCGAATCTGACGGGAGACTTCCTCGCCTTCGAGCAATATCCCCTGGCGGAATATACGGATGGAGAGAGCGTACTGGAAGCCACGTGGAAGACTGTCGAGGAGCTACTCGCCGCGCACGGTATGGGGCTGGATAAGATCATGGCAGTAGGACTCTCCACGCCGGGACTCGTTGACCCCGCCAGCAGCGAGGTCTCTTGCGTGCCCAATATTCCCGGCTGGTCGGAATTGCAACCCGCAAGGCGGCTTGAGGATCTGACCGGCAAGCCGGTCGTGATCGAGAATAACGTAAACGCCGCGATGCAGGGAGAGAGGTGGAAGGGATCTGCCCAGGGGGTAAGAAACGCCGTGTTCGTTACCCTTGACAGGGGGGTGGGCGCTGGCGTACTGGTTGACGGCAGGCTATACCGGGGGCATCGAGGAGCCGCAGGGGAGATCGGCTATTTGCGGGACTTCTACGACGACGAATCTCTGGACGGATTGTTCGGCCCCTTCGAGCGTCAGGCTTCGGGCCTGGCGATCATCAGGCGCTATTGCGAGAGCGCGAACGTGCAGGATAAGGAAGTCACCGTCGAGGACGTCTTCAGTGCGGCGGTGTCAGACGATGAGATTGCGCGGCGGGTAGTGGAGGAATCAACATCGCTTATCGGGGGAGGTCTGGTCAACCTGTGCGCGGTGCTCGCGCCGGAACTGGTGATACTGGGGGGCAAGGCGGCATCCGCCGGTAGGGCGCTGGTAGATCCCCTTCACCAGCGATTAAGGCGAGCATTGCCGATTCCGGTTCGTCTCTGCATCTCGGAACTCGGGGATCAGGCGCCGGTACTGGGAGTAATTCGGCTGGCCCTGGAGGTGGTCAACGAGAAAGAATTTACTTTTGGTTCATGAAGGAGAGTTGATAAACCCTGGCGGAAAGGAGGAGTCAGGCATGAGTTCGGCGGGAGAGAAGTACAGGAGATTCAGCCGCCGCGAGTTCATGGGACTCGCGGCGGGCGGTGCGGGCCTGCTATTGCTCGGGGGATGCGGAGGTTCGCAAGGACAGGGTGGGGGATCGCAGACCATCGTCTGTTCCCTCGGGCCGGATACAACCGGGGCCCGGCAGAAGCAGATAGCCCAGTTCAACCAGAAGTACAAGGGCAAGTACAAGGTGAAGAGCCGGATCATGCCCTCCGATGTCACCCAGCAGTTGCAGCAGTACCGCACCGACTTTCAGGCCAACAGCTCGATCCCCGACATGATCCAGGGGGACTGCACGTGGCCCGCAGAGCTTGCGAGCAACGGTTGGATCATAGACCTCTCCGACCGCTTCACCAAGAGCATGCGCGCCAAGTTCTTGCCAAGCACCCTGACCTCCGACCAGTACTCTGGCAAGATCTGGGGCGTTCCCTACTGGCACGATTCGGGCATGCTCTACTACCGCAAGGACCTACTGGAGAAGAGCGGGTTCAGCGGGCCGCCCAAGACCTGGGATCAGCTGAAGGAGATGGCCAAGAAAGTCAAGAGTGATTCGGGCACCAAGTATGGCTTCGTGTTCCAGGGCGCCAATTACGAAGGCGGCGTGTGCAACGCGCTGGAATACATCTGGTCGGCTGGCGGCGATGTCCTGGACCCCAGCGACCCTCGCAAGGTGGTCATAGACAGTCCGGAAGCCGTCAAGGGATTGCAGATGGAACGCAGCATGGTAGACGAGGGCATCACGCCTCAGTCTGTGGCGGCCTGGGAGGAGAACGAGTCGCAAGCTCCATTCCTCCACGGTGACGCGGTGTTCATGCGCCAGTGGTCCTACGTGTACGCGCTGCTCAGCGACCCCTCGCAGTCCAAGATAAAGCCGGAGCAGGTGGGCATAACCTTTATCCCCTCCTTCTCGGAGAAGGAGCCGGGCTTCGGGTGCGTCGGAGACCAGAGCTTTTATATCAGCGCGGCCTCCCAGTCCCAGGATATCGCCTGGAAGCTCATCGAGTTCCTCTCCGAACCCAAAGAACAGAAACTGGCTGCGATCCAGGGCGGTTACCTGCCCACCCTCAAGAGCCTCTACAACGACCAGGAAGTTTTGAAGAAGGTTCCGGTTATGGGCGTGGCCAAAGAGCCCCTGGCGCGCAACAAGCCGAGGCCGGTCTCGCCTTACTATTCTGATCTGTCGCTGAAGCTGCAGGCGCAGTTCAACAACTCTCTGAAGGGCACCGTCTCACCCGAGCAGGCGGCGAAGACCCTGCAGGGCCAGATCTCGCAGATAATCAAGAAGGCGAGCGCGTGAGATCCGGCACAGTCCTGCGGGATCAAACTCCACTGTCCCACAGATAACGGAGGCTAGGGGTGACGACCGCAAACGAACAGAGAAAGGCTCGGGGCAAGCGGGTCAGAGGGCTGATAGGAAAATCCGGGGAGTTCCGGAACCCGGAGCGGCGGCTCGCCTACTACATGGTCCTGCCCACGCTCCTGATCATCCTGGCCGTGGCGTTCTACCCGGTGGCGGATTCTATATGGCTGAGTCTGCACCAGGCCACCCTGACCGTTACGGGGCCGTTCGTGGGCTTCAAGAACTATCTCCTGCTGTTCCAGGATTCCGTCTTCCAGCAGGCCCTGGCAAACACTGTGATCTTCACGGTGGCGAGCGTGACTATAGAGTTCGTCCTGGGGTTCGCGGTCGCGCTGGCGCTCAACAGACCGTTTAGAGGTAGGGGGTTGGTCAGAGCCGCGGTCCTGATACCGTGGGTGCTCCCGACGGTAATCTCCGCGGTGATGTGGCGGCTGATGCTGCAAGACCAGATCGGAGTCCTAAGCTACGCCGCCCACGCGCTTGGTCTGGTCCACCAGCCGATACTCCTGAACCACACCTACCTGTTGATCGCCTCCATACTGGTTGACGCATGGCAGACCACACCCTTCATAGCCCTGCTCCTGCTGGCAGGACTGCAGACGATCCCCGCCGATGTCTACGAGGCGGCGAGGGTGGACGGGGCGAGTACTGTGCAGCGGTTCCTGCGGATAACCGTGCCACTCTTGAAGCCGACCATCCTGGTTGCGGTCCTCTTCCGCACCCTCGACGCCTACCGCGTCTACGACCTGTTCTACGGGATGGCCAACCGGCAACTGGAATCCCTTTCCACTTACGTCTATGAGGGAGTCAGGATCACCCAGCTACAGTTCGCCACGGGTAACGCCGCGGCGGTGTTCATCTTCGTGACTGCGTTCCTGGTCGCCCTCTTCTTCATCAAGGTTCTCGGGATGCGTACCGCTACGGAGGAGTAGAAAGATGGCCAGCGCAACAACCACCAGAACAAGGTCGGCCAAGAAGGGACTGGCTGCGGTTCTCTTCTACACGTTCATCGCGCTCATCGTCCTGGTGAGCGTGCTCCCGCTGCTCTGGATCTTCAAGATGAGCATTATCACCAACAGCGAGCTCTTCGCCTCGCCGCCCACGATCTGGCCCCAACATCCCACCGGAGCCTCGTGGCGCCAGATCTTTAACAATCCGGGTTTCCTGGGGGCGATAAGGAACAGCGCGATAATATCCGCGCTCACGACCGTCTTCTGCCTGCTCTTCGGCTCCATGGCGGCGTACGCCATATCCCGCCTGCGGTTTAATTTCAAAGGGTCGGTGCTCACGCTCATCCTGGCGATCAGCTTCTTCCCCGGCGTGGCGATAATCGGGCCGCTGTTCAAACAGTTCAGCGAGCTGCACCTGATCAACACCTACTGGTCTGCGATCATCGCCGACACAGTCTTCTCTTTGCCACTTACGGTGTGGCTCCTGGTAGCTTTCTTCAAAGAGCTACCCAAAGACCTGGAAGACGCAGCAAAAGTGGATGGAGCAACCACCATCCAGGCGCTCTACAAGGTGGTGATTCCCCTCGCGGCGCCAGGGGTGGCTACCACGGCGATCCTGACCTTCATCTACGCCTGGAACGAGTTTCTGTTCGCCAACACCTTCCTGCTCACCCAGAACACGCAGACGCTGACGGTGGTGATACCGAACTTCGCCACCGTCCACACCGTGGACTACGGGGCCCAGGCCGCCGCAACCATTGTGGCGACGGTCCCCCTGGTGATACTGGTCCTCATCTTCCAGCGCCGCATCGTCTCGGGGCTCACCGCCGGGGCGGTGAAGGGCTAGAAGCATTCAAAAACAGAAGGAGGTTCAAGACTTTTGGCAAGAATTAAACTGGCGTACATCGGCGGCGGCAGCACCAGGGCTCCGGGCACCATGGCGTCCTTCATCGAGCAGGGCGAGAACTTCCGCGGTTCTGAGGTGGTGCTGATAGACCTCGACAAAGAGCGGCTGGAGCTCGTCGAGACCCTGGCGCGCAAGATGGCCTCGCATAACGGCCTGGATCTCACCGTAACCCACACAACCGACCGCCGCGCCGGTCTCGAAGACTGCGATGCCGTACTCACCAGCTTTCGCCCCGGTGGTTTCGAGGCCCGCTACGTTGACGAGAGCGTTCCGCTCAAGCATGGTGTGATCGGCCAGGAGACGCAGGGACCCGGCGGCTTCTTCATGGCCCTGCGCTCGATAGCCGTGATGAAGGAGATCGTCGCGGAGATGGAAGAAGTGTGCCCCCGCGCCCGTCTCTTCAACTACACCAACCCGATCAACATCGTCTCCGAGGCCATCACGCACCACTCGGATATCCCCACCGTCTCGCTGTGCGAGGGACCGATAATCTACCCGCGCATGGTGGCGGAAGCCGCCGGGTTGAACCCGGATAAGGTCGAGACCGTGATGATCGGGCTGAACCACGCCTCGTGGAGCATCCTCCACCTCTACGACGGGGAGGACATGATCCCGCCGGTGCAAAAAGCGTACGAGCGCAAGAAGGACAACCCGAAGGCAGATCCCCACGACCTACGCCTGCTGATGCTGGCGTCCATCATGGGATCCATACCGGTCGAGTACTTCCAGTATTACTATTTCAAGGACGAGATACTCGCCGAACTGCAGGCGAAACCCACCACGCGCTCTCAGGACATCATGGCCTCCGTTCCCGACTACTGGGAGCACTACAGAGAGCAGGCAAACTCCGACGCCCCCTCGCTCGACCCGGCCCGCTCGCGCGGCGGCATACACGAGCTGGAGCTGGCCATAGACGTCATGGACGCCATCTTCAACGACCGCAAAGAGGTCTGGCCGGTCAACGTGCCCAACAAGGGCGCCATAGCCAACTTCCCCGACGACCTGGTAGTAGAGGTACCTGGATACGTGGACAAGAACGGCATAGTCCCCATCGCCGCAGGCCGCCTGCCGCAGCAGGTATCCGGGCTGGTCGAGATGCTGGGCGAGTACCAGGCGCTGGCGGCGGAAGCCGCCTGGAGCGGGACCCGCAGGGAGGGGATCCAGGCTCTCGCCAGCAACCCGCTGGTCACCTCGCTCACCAAGGCGGAGGCAATCTACGACGAGATGGCTTCCGCCCTGAAAGACTACCTGCCCGCGCGCCTGCTGCGATAGCTATGGCAAAAGGAGGGGTTTATTGGTGCGTTTGATCCTGACGGAAGACTACGAAGCTCTGTGCCGTAGCGGGGCAGATTTCCTGGCCGGCGTGATCGCCGCGAAGCCAGATGCTGCGGTGGTGTTCCCGACCGGTGAGACCCCGATGGGCATCTACCGTGAGCTAGCCGAAAGACTCCGACGCGGAGAGATCGACGCCACGAGGCTGCGTGTCTTCCAGCTCGATGAGTACCTCGGCATTCCACCCGACGACCACAGATCACTCTTCCGCTGGATGGAAAGCGCGCTCATCAGCCCTCTCGGGATACCCATGACCAATGTGGTGCGGCTGTCTGTCAACTCCTCTGACCCCGAAGCTGCGTGCCAGGCTTACGACGAGGCAGTGAGGGCGGTGGGGGGCCTGGACCTCAGCGTGCTGGGATTGGGGCCCAACGGGCATCTGGGATTCAACGAACCACCCTCCAAACCCGATTCAACGACCCGTGTGGTCGAACTGACCGAGGAGAGCATATACAGCAACGCCCGTTATTGGGGAGCTAGAGACCGCGTACCGCGCAGGGCGATAACAGCGGGCATGGATGTTCTGCTGTCCGCCCGACAGGTGTTACTGGTGGTCTCTGGGGAACACAAGCGCGACATCCTGCACCGTGCCCTGGAAGGTCCGGTTACTCCCGATGTGCCCGCTTCCTACCTGCAACTGGTGCCCGACGTAACCGTCCTCGCCGACAGGGTCGCCTGGGGTCCGGAGCGGGTGCGCTAGCCGAAACTCCAGATATGCGATACGTTCTCGGAGTTGATGCGGGCAATACCAAAACGGTAGCTCTGGTCGCACGTCTCGATGGCACCATCCTCGGTACAGGCCGGGGCGGCTGCGGAGACATCTATGAAGCCGGCACCGCTGACGTTGCACTCACCACCATCGAGAACGCCGTTACAAGCGCCTTAAAGGAGGCGAAGGTTGAACGTGAAGATCTTGTCGCCGGAGGGTTCAGCATGGCCGGTGCCGACTGGCCTGAAGACTATGAATTTCTCTGGAAGGAGATGAGCCGTCGGGGTTTCGGAAAACACGTAGTTATCGTCAACGACGCCGTGGGCGCGCTGCGCGCCGGTTCGCCCGATGGAACAGGGGTTTCGATAGTTTGCGGGACATATGTCGCGATCGGCGCGCGTGCGCCGGACGGTCGCACCTGGCACCATAGCTGGTGGCTCCAGTCCGGGGGCGCCCGCGAGCTGGGAACAAGAACCCTGCACGCTGTCTACCGCGCCGAGTTGGGAATAGGCTCGCCCACCGCTCTGACGGGAAAGATACTGGAGTTCTTCGGAAGACAGAGCGTGGAAGAGGTGCTGCATATGCTCACCGCGCGTGAGGGCAAACGATCTGTGGACGTAGGCAGGCTCGCGCGAGTCCTGCTGGATGCCGCGCAAGAAGGTGATGTTACTGCAGAGCGCATCGTGCGAGAGCACGGCACCATGCTCGGTGAGTATGCCCTGGCGGCTGCACGCCGCGTGGGCATCGAACGCTCCCCGATAACATTGGTGCTGGCAGGCGGGGTGTTCCGACATCCGTCTCGCTTGCATGTTGATTCCATCGTTGCCCGCATGCGCGAGCAGGCCCCCCAGGTTCGCATCGTCCATAGTAGATTCGAGCCTGGTGTGGGTGCGCTGTTTATCGCCCTGGAACGAGCAGGAGTTGCCGTAGATAAACGCTTACTGACCCGCCTGACCGACTCTATGCCGTCAACCGCGCTGTTTGCGACATGACCGATAGCGTGCGTTTGTGACTGCCAGGACAAGCTTTTGCGGACCTTCCGAACTTCCCAGGCTGAGCTTACTGACCGAGCTTCCGGTAGTCTACTTTGTATAGCTCGTATCTTTTGCTCGGGGTGTGCAGCCGGGAAAAGGCGGATATGTGCTGGAGTTGTTTGTTCATGGGAGAGCGGGCGTAGACCATCAGGTAATCCACCTTGTAGTGGCGCAGTATCCGATACGCCTCCTTGAATGAGGGTCCGGAGAAGAACTTCCGCACGGCGAGATCTCCCCGGGGAACCGGGATCTTCTTTCCCGCGTGCTTTTCGAGGGAAGACAGATTATTGAGGAGTAGCTTGCCTCTCATGCTCACCACGTTCAGCTTCGACGAGTACGCCGGAATGGCCGTGTTCTCCGGGTCCGGCGCGAGGACGACACCGGGCCTGTGAAGGTTGTGCTGCATCCACATGAAAATGGGGTCGAAGGGGAAGCTCTTCTTGCTCTGCGGGGCAATATTCGTCGCATAGACCTCGCTGGTTTTGGACACGAAGTTCGGGGAAACGGCGGCGGTCAGCGCCAGCACCGCAACGAGCGGCAGAACCAGCGCCGTGCGGGGCGCGAGCCCGGATTTCTCCAGCCCCACCCGGGCGTAGCCCATGAGCTCCCAGACCATCCAGCCGAGCGTCAGGATGGCTGCCGGGGGGATGGGCCACGAGAGGCGCCACAACTGCCCGGGGACGATAACGTGATTCCCCAAGAACGTGGCGACCGGTGGGACGTAGATCAGGAACGCCGTGAGCAAGAGCATCCCCAGAAGCAACTGGGCGGCCAGGCTACGTCGCACGCGCCAGATCAAAAACGGCACGCCGACCAGGTACGAGACCAGTATCGCGGGTTCCAGGATGACCGAGGGGTGCATCATGTACATGCCATCTCCGAGCACGTAGATGTGCTTCCAGTCCTGCCTGACGAACACCATGTTGGCAAGAACCTCGGGGTTCGAGCCGTTTATGTCGGCGGAGTACAGCGCGGAGGAAGGGGAGCCGCCCGTCGCCAGGGTGTACAGCGTCGGGATGATAATGACGCTTATTCCGGCCAGCCCCAGGCCCGCCATGCCCGTCCACGCCTCTTTTCGCCGCCGGTTCAACGCGAGATGGATGAGACAGAGCCCGGCCATAGAGAGACCGAGGATCGCCAGCCCGATCGGGTGCATGGTCACGATCGCCCAGCAGAAGAACACGAACAATCCCAGATACCGCCGCTTCCTGCTCTCCAGGTAGGTTACGGCGGCGCAGAGAGCGACGGGCAGAAAGATGAACCGGGCGACGAACTTGTCTTCGGCTATGCGGCCGATGAACTCTCCGCCGAAGGTAAAGATCGAAGGGTCGAGGTTCGCCATGAAAAACAGCGCGTAGAGACATCCGGCGAAAAGCGCCGCCCCCTCGCTCTTCAACAGCGTGCGCGCCAGGGCGTAGAACGCCAGCAGAGAGACGACGACGAGCACCGGAGCCAGGTACTTGAGCACCATCAGGACAGGATCCACGCCCGAGATCTTCGAGAGCGCGGCCTGCTCCAGAAGCCAGCCGTCAACCTTCACGCGCGAGAGGGCGCCGATCTTGTGGCCGAAGTACGGCTCGTGGAGGGCCAGTTTCTTCGCGTCGAGAAACTCCCGCACCCACGCCAGATAGACCCAGATGTCCCCATAGATGTCGGGGACTTTTACGCTGGAAACCAGCCCGAGCGCCATGCTGAGCGAGAGAAAGGGGCCCCAGAGCAGCCAGCCGGAGGAATTGTCATTAGAAGGTTCCGCTTCTTCTGCCGATGGTCTCCAGAGGAACACCTTGACCAGAGCTGCTATCAGGAGTGCCGCCAAAACGGCGCCCGCCAGCTCGAGGTATACCTCGATGTCCTGGTGCAGGATAAGCATGGGGACGGCCAGAAGCCCGAAGATGCCGCCGCTGATCGCGAACGCCATAGGCACCAGGGCTGCTCCCGAAAGACGCCTGTCCAGAATCCAGTGCGAGAGCAGCAATCCAGGGGCCAGAAACAGGAAAAGCGTGCTCGCGAAGGGGATCAGGGGGAACTTCTCGACGGCATCCCTTAGCGGACCGACGAGCATCAGGGCTATGAGGCTCGGCACTACGATCCGAGTCTCTAGCAACTGAAAACGGCGGAAATTTTTATCTTTTCCCAAGCCGATCCTTCTTTCTATACGATGCAGCCACCCGGCACGAGCACCCTGCGAACGCCCGTGCCTGGAGTTGGTATCGGGACCGGATGGCCCAGCACGGAGATAGTTTACAGCCTTTTTCTCGACGGGGAGTGGCAAAAGAAACCCCTTCGATGCGGTGGTAAACTGCTCCCTCGTGCGCTAAACAAAGGAAGGCAAGTAAGGTAGATTGCGGGGTGCGCGTTCGGTCCCGCCTGGGAGGAGGTTATGAACTGGCTTGTCACCGGAGGCTGTGGTTTCATAGGTTCCTCCTTCGTCAGATCGCTTGTGAAAGAGGGCGGCCACGCCGTCCGGGTCGTTGATAACCTGACCGTCGGTACGCGCGAGGATCTGGCCGCTGCGTGCGATTTCGTCGAGAGCACGGCAGCCGAGGTCGGGCGCATGCCCGATTCCCCCGGCTCTCCGCCCGTCGAGCTGGTCGCGGGTGACATACTCGACGAGGAGCTGGCGTTGTGGGTCTCCGAGGGGGCGGATGTGATCGTGCACCTCGCGGCGAATACGGGCGTGGCACCCTCGGTAGAGAACCCCCGCCGGGACTGTCTCGCGAACGTCATCGGCATCCTCAACTACCTGGAAGCGGCGCGGCACAGGGACGTAAAGAGGTTCGTCTTCGCCTCCAGCGGCGCGGCGGTGGGGGAAGTAGAACCCCCGATCCACGAGGAGATGCCGCCCCATCCCGTCTCTCCCTACGGGGCGAGCAAGCTCTCCGGTGAGGCTTACTGCTCCGCCTACTTCCGCACCTTCGGCATCGAGACGGTCGCGTTGCGCTTCGGCAACGTCTACGGGCCGGGATCCAACCACAAAAGCAGCGCCGTCGCCAAGTTCATCAAGCGGGCGATGAATAAAGAGGTGCTGGAGATCTACGGAGATGGCACCCAGACCCGCGACTTCATCTACATCGAGGACCTGATCCGCGCCATAAAGCTCGCGGCTACCGTGGAAGGGGTGGGCGGGGAGGTCTTCCAGATCGCCACCAACGCCGAGACCACTGTGCAGGAGATGGTAGACAAGCTCGTGCCTGTCATGTTCGAGGCCGGGCTTGGGAATGCGGAAGTCCGCTACACGAGCCCGCGCAAGGGAGATGTTATGCGCAACTACTCCGACACCTCCAAGGCCAGGCGCATGCTCGGGTGGCAATCCGAGGTGAACCTCGACGAGGGACTGAGGCGCACGGTAGAGTGGTTCGTCAGCGGAGGAGCGAACCTCAGCGGATCCTCCTCTAGGGACTCGGCCTGACGCTGCCAGAACGACCTCGCACCAGCAGGTAGAACGCGGCCTGGAAGATCGCGACGGAGATCATACCCGCAAGAAGAGATTCCGAGATCCTGTAGCTGATGCTCGTCTGCAACAACGCCAGGCACACGGCGGAGACGGGTAGACCCAGAACCCAGGCCACAGCGGCGAAGCGGGTGAGGTTGCGGGCGAAGAGCGCCTGGTTGAGCATGTCGCAGATGAGGTAGAAGGCTGCGAGGGCAGCGAGCATTACCAGCACCTCACGACTCGCGTTGAAACCGGGACCGGCGAACAGCTTGACTGCCCATTCGCCAAGCGGCCAAGTCCCCGCTACCATCAGGACTCCTACGAAGCTTATGAGCCCCAGAGCACGGGCCACGAACCGGTCGAATGCTCTTCGCCCTCCGGTAGCGAGGACGCGGCTGGCGTGAGGCAGCAGGCTCTCGACGGCGGGGCTCAGTACGTACTGGGGGACGCGGGTAAGAATGAGAGAGGCGGTGAACACGCTCACCTGGGATCTGGTGCCTCCAAGGATGCTCACCAGAAGAGGACCGCCGTTGGCAAATATCTGGGCGCAGGCCATGCATGCGAGCACCGGACCGGCGAAGCGGGCGGCTTTGATGGCGCTAAAAGGCTCTCCCGGATGTTCGGGTTCACTAACCGGCGCGGGCCGGACTGCCAGAACCCCGATGAGCGGCGCGACGATGATGGCGATGGCGGGGCCTGCCACCCCGATCCCGGCGAGGAGAAGGATGGCGGCGATGATGAGCCGGCCCGTTTGCTCCGCTACGAGCTGGCCGCCCAGCCTGGAGAACTGCCTGTGCCCGTTGAAGATGCCGCGCCGGAAATACTCCGGCGCGTAGGCGGCCACAGCGGCGATAAAGGCTACGGTGAGCCAGAAGTTGCCCTGGAAGATACCTCTGCTTAGCAGGGGGCTCAGGGCGAGCGCCACGAGCACGAAGACCGCCAGAAGACCGATCTGCCAGCGTCTCACCGAAGCTACCACCGGTCGCCAGTCGTGGCCCTTTGTCTCCCGCTCTGATACGTAACGCCCCAGGGTCTGGGTTCCGGCGATCCAGAGCACCTGCACGGTCAGGAAGGTCGCCGACCACAACAGCGCGAGCGGCGCATACCCCTGCTTGCCCAGCACGTGCGTCGAGAGGCTCTGAAAGCCGTAGGTCATCACGCCGGAGATGCCGAGCGAGACCACGACGTAGGCACTCCCGGCACCCACCCCTTGCTGGCGGGATTTGAGGATGCCTCTCAGGTTCTGCACGGTCTGGTTACGCATCGAAGTTCAAGGATAACACCGGATGACACGCAGCAGTTTCTGGGAAATGAGCGTTGAATTTAGGAGAGACCCCGCCCCTAGCGCAGCCAGGTCTGGATTATGACCCGGAAGACGCCCAGGGGGTAGCGCAGCTTCGGCGGCTTCTTGCTCTTGCCCTCTGCGCGCCGGAGCATGGTAACGGGCACCTGCTCGATGCGCAGCTTGTTCTTCTCGGCCTCCAGGATGAGCTCTGTGGCGTTGAAGCGGTCCTCGCGCAGATCCAGCTTCGGGAGATCCGAACCCCTTATGGCCCGGAAACCGTTGGTGCTGTCGCTGATCCTGACGCCCGTAAGCATCGAGAGCATCTTCGAGAAGAACACGACGCCGATGTGCCTGACGCTTCCGGCCTCCTCGTAGAACCCTTCGAACCGCGAGCCGAGCACGAAGTCCGCCCTGTCCTCGATGATGGGCACCACCAGACGCTCTATCTCCTCGGGTTTGTACTGGCCGTCGGCGTCCAGGTTGATCGCGATGTCGGCGCGCTCCAGGCGGGCTATCTCGAAGCCGGTCCTCAGGGCGTCCCCCTGCCCCCGGTTGACGATGTGCGAGGCGACCGGGAAGCCCATCTCCATGGCGATGTCTTCCGTCGCGTCAACCGAGCCATCGTTGACCACGACCGTCTTTACCTCGTAGTTCAGTATCTCATCCGGCACGCGGGCGAGGACCTCGCGGATGCCTCCCTGCTCGTTGTAGGCCGGGATGACGATAAGTATCCTGCCGCGCCTACCTTCAGGGACCGGCTCCGGCGGGGAGTAGCGATCTTTGTACTGTCGTACGGCGAGAGCGGTAACCAGTTCGCCGTTGCGCCGCCTCGCGGCCTGAACCTGGCCGATCAGGTATACGGACAGTCCGAAGAGCACCAGGGTAGAGACGACGAGCAGCGCGAAAGCCCGGTTCTGCAGGTTGAACAGCCAGAGGAAGACGTTGCCGACCTGCGGGAATATCGAGACAAATGCCACGCCGAAAGCCACCAGCATGGCGAGAAGCAGATCGAACCTGCGCCACGTGCCACGCCGGTAAGCAAGGGCGCTGCCAACCGCGATGATCGCGGCCACCACAATGCCCGCAAACCGCACGTGATCTGGAGAGATCATCGTTTCAAAGCGGAGGATTTCTCCGCCCAATATCCCGAAGTACAGGCCATTGCACGAACCTCGTTCTCCGTAAAAATTCTATTACGCCGTGCGGGATTGTATATAATGAATGGCTAAATGTAAATTAAAATGGCGTAAAAAATCTTCCAATTTACCGACATCAACCCATTCGGGCAGCGACAACTGCAAACCTTGTCTATTCACGCTCATACAGCATCCGCAACCGGGAGGGCGAGGCGTGCTTTTTGACTTTATCCGGGCGGTTCCGGTAGCCGTTCTGGTCGGGGTGGTGCCGGGTTGGTTCTGGGCCGGATGCCTGGGCAGGACCGGGGATATCGCCGTGCGGCTGACCTACTCTGTTGCGTTTTCGGTCACGCTAGTCCCCGCCGTAACCCTCTTGCAGGTGCGCCTCCTGGGTACCGGGGTAACGTGGGCTATCGCCATCGTTTCCATATTCGTTGTTCTGGTGGCCGGGCTCATCGTCTACCTCAAGTTCGGTTCTGCGAAAGAGCCAGAAGCTCCCGTGATCTCCCGACCTGCTCTCTTGGGGCTTCCCGCGCTGGTTTTGCTCGCTGGGATGCTGGCGCTGGTGGCGGCGATGCTCGTCGGTGCCGTGCCCGCTGATGAGGTGGTTTTGCCGGTCGCGGCGCTGGCTTTCCTGGGCGGGCTCTTGTCTCTGTTGGGGGTGGGCCGGGGTGCTACGAGCTTATCTTACGGGTCCCGCCAGGAGACTACGGGGCTCCGGAACTCTCTTGCGAGGCATGTCTTGCTGATTTCGGTGCTGGCGCTGGTGCTCTTGCGGAGCTATCCCGGGCCCCTGAGATACGACTGGCCGTTTCCCCGCGGCGTAGACAAGTACGAGCACGCGGTGATGACGAGCATGATGCTCGCGCGGGGGTCTTTCGATTCGTTTATGCTCTATCCTCCCGGCTTCCACCTCCTCGCGGCGGTGATCTGCCGCCTGAGTGGTCTGGAGCCGCTTACCGCGTTCGCAACCCTGGCCCCCGCGCTCCTGCTCTTGCCCGCGCTCTCGTGCTACGTCCTGGCGAGCCGGATCTGGGGCTGGGAATGCGGTGTGGCCGCCGCGTTCTTCGCGGGAGTCGTCGCTGGCGGTTCATTTCAGCACGTCAGCCAGGCCAGATATCCGAACCTGATCGGGGCTCAGTTCCTGCTGGTCATGGCAGTGGCTGCGCTCGTCGGGCTATACGCCTCATCTTCGTGGCGCAGCGTGATATCCCTCGCTTTATTCGGCTCTGCGGTGGTCTTCTACCATCAGGTCTCGACCTTCTACCTGGCGCTCATTCTCGTGCTGGTGGCCGCACTATTCTTGCCCTATCTACTCCTGCGCGACCGGAAGAGAGGTGTTGTCCTGTTCTCTTCCCTGGTGCTTCTGGGCGTTTTCTCGGTGCTCTACGCCTGGGACACCTACGACCTGCCGCGTCTATTCTCGGGACTTCTGGAAGGAACCCGGACGGGGCCGGGTGGAGAGGCCGTGGTGATGGCGATGGGTACCAAGCAACCCTTCCCGTTCGCCCACCTGCTGAAGACCACTTCCGAACCCGTGGTGTGGCTCGGACTCTCGGGGGCCCTGATATCACTCTCCGGCTGGAGAAGCCGGACAGAGACTCTGGCGCTCTCCACCCTGCTCGCGTGGGCGCTTCTCCTGTTCGCCGGTAGCCGCACGGTCTACAGCGCGTTCCCGGACCGCTTTGAGCGCGACCTCAGCATACCCCTCTCCCTGTTCGCGGCTCTGGCTTTCGTAACGATTTTGCGGTCGTTGGTAAGGGTGCGCACCCCAGCGGCGGTTTTCATGACTTCAGCAGCGGTCCTGCTGACGGTAGCGGCGGTAGGACTCCAGACGCTGCAGAACTACAAGGTCGCCGTCGGGCCGAGCCAGCGCAACATTGACGGACCGCCACCGCAGCAGGTTGTAGCCGCTGGAAGGTGGCTCCACGAGCACAACCACGGCGGCAACATCCTCTCGACACCCTACGTAAGCCGCGCCTCGGCTCGGGGAATGCTCGCCATGGGCGGCTACTTCGGAGTGCAGTCGTACACCGAGAAGCGTCTCCGGAAACACAGGGACATACCGCCCACGGGCGTAAAACCGCTGGAGGAAGCGCAACAGGCGTTGTGCCATCCGGGAGATCGGCAAACGAGACGCTTCATCGTAGAGCACGACATTCGCTACGTCGTGCTCTATAAACACTACCCCGGCATAAGCTGGCGCTCATTCGAAAGCCGCCCGGATCTCTACCGGACGGCCTTCGAGAACAGCGAGGTCATCATCCTCGCGCCCCGCAAGAGGAGCGCGAGGTTATAGAACAGAAGTAGTCTTGTGCTTCTCCACTACTAGAGGCTTTTTCTGTCCCTCTCTCCACGATACCCTGGGTGAGATCGCCTCGTAATCTACCCGCTCCCTGTATTTGAGGGCTATGTT
>CADDYV010000007.1 GCA_902810695.1 Actinomycetota bacterium
CGCTCCGGCCCCCGGACCTCGATGAAATCTTCTCCTATCTCCACCTCACACCCCATCTTCTCCAGAATCTCCGCAAACCTCACATCTCCCTGCGACGAGCGGGACCCAAGACCCAAAACCCTGACCATCCCCCCCGTCAGCGCCGCCGCCCCCAGAAAATACGAAGCACCCGAAGCATCCGGCTCCACCTCATACTCACGTGCCCGGTATCTCGATGGATAGACAACGAAACGACCGCTATCAGCGTCCCCCTCGACCTCGACTCCGAAGTTGCGCATCACCTCCGTTGTAATCCCGACATAAGGCTTCGAAACCAACTCGCCTTCAACCTCTAGCTCGACCGGATTTCTGGCGTAGGGCGCAGCGATCAGGATCCCACTCAGAAACTGGCTGCTCCTGCTGCCTCTGATGCGCGCCTCTCCACCCCGGATACCCCCGCCACGGACGACCAGAGGAAACCTGTTCTCCTCTTCACCGTAGCCAACCTCGCAGCCGAGTTGCCGCAGAGCATCCACAAGGTCCGACACGGGCCGCTCTCGCATTCTCGGGATGCCATCCACCTTATAAGGCCCCTTCCCCAACGCCAGAACCGGCGGCAAGAACCTCGCAACGGTACCCGCGTTTCCCACGAAAACCTCGACCCCGGCACCCGGTATCGCGCCACCCTGACCCTCCACCAGAACTTTATTCTCTCGTTTATCGGCGCGGATGTCGAAACCGAGCCTCACCAGCGCATCCATCAACCAGTAAGAGTCGTCCGAGAAGAGGGTATTGTGAAGCGTAGAGGTGCCATCGGCAAGGGCTGTGACGAGCAGCGCGCGGTTGGTTACGGACTTGGATCCCGGCACGCGAATAGCCGCATCCGGTGGTCTTTCCAGCGGTGTGATCTCCAGTTCTTCCGGGAACTTGCCCCGTACGTCGTCCACGGTGAAGTCCTCGCCCGGAACTCCCTCCACAGGTTTCACCGCAGCTTCTCCAGCTCTCGTTTGGTTAGCGGACGATAACTACCCGGCGCGAGATCCCCGAGCTGGATCGGGCCTATCCGAACGCGCTCCAGGGAGATGAGTTCCAGGCCGACCGCTTCGCACGCTCTACGTATTATGCGGTTACGTCCCTCGTGGATCGTCAGGTTGAAGGTAGTCTCACGCGGGCCGCGGTACAGCCTGGACACTTTAGGCGGGAGCATCTTACCATCCTCCAACTCGGGTCCGGCGGCCAGAGCATCGAGCAGCTTTTTTGGCACAGGGCTCCGCACAGTGAGCCTGTATTCTTTCTCGATCTCCGAGGAAGGATGGGTGATGGCGTGAGCGAGCTTCCCGTCATTGGTCAGGATGATAAGACCGGTCGTATCGGCATCCAGACGCCCGACAGGAACCAGGCCGGGCACATCGGGCATGAGATCGGTGACAGTGGGACGTCCACGCCCAAGTTCGTCCTTAAAGCTCGTAAGGTATCCGGCGGGCTTGTTCAGGGCAAGATAGGTATGCTCCTCGGGAAGTTCGACCGCGCGGCCATCCAGGAATACTTCGTCTCCAGCAAATACGGTATCACCCAGGGAAGCGGTCTTTCCGTTGACCTGCACGCGCCCGGCGGAGATCAGAGCCTCCGCCTTGCGTCTGGATGGGGCCGCACCACTGCGCGCCAGGTAAGCCTGCAAACGCATCAACTCTCTTCCTCGGGAACGGGCGAGGGTCGCCGGGATTGCTCGACGCGCTCGCGCACGCGGTCTAGCTCCTCCGGCTTCACGAGCGTCTCCAGCGGGGGAAAATCATCGCGCGAGTTTGTCCCGGCAGCAATAAAGAAGCCTTCGGTAACATCCAGAAGAGCCGGCGATCCAGGGCTCTCCCTATCAGTTCCAACCTCGGCGAGAAGGTCCCGCTCGATGAGACTCCGGACGACGGCATCAGAGTTCACGCCGCGGGCCGCGGAGATAGCACCCCGCGTCATAGGACCCAGGTAAAGCACGCAGGAGAGTACCTCGTAGGCTGCTCCGGAGAGCGGCGCGGGGCGCGCCTCCTTCCTGAACCTCTCGACAGCCCCGGCGCACGCCCGGTTGGTCGCGAGCTGATACCCCCCCGCGACATTCCGCAGCACGATACCGGACCTTTCCCGCGAGTATTTTTCCCCGAGCTTTCCAAGAGCATCCCGCACCTCAGCTCTGGAAAGGTCGGCGGCGGAGGCCAGGCCCTCAAGAGACACAGGCCGCTCGCTGACCAGCAATATGGCCTCGACCAGAGCGGTTGCGCTGGGAGACTCGCTCATTTCTCGGGCAAGAGAGTCAGGGGACCGAAGGGCTCGGGCTGGGAAAGGCTCACCTCTCCCCTTGAGGACAGAGACACCGCCGCGGCGAACGCCAGCGCCGAGTGCAAACGGTCCATATCGCGCACCAGTTCTTCATACGAAAGCGGACCCCGGGAGAGAGAATCCTGGATAACCGCTACGAGATCCTGGATGCTGACCGTGATCGGCCCGAGGTGGCTCACCGAGGGCTCGACCAGCCGCGAAAAAGCCCTGCGGACCGCCAGCGAAACCTTTTTGGATTCTACCCGCAGCTTTCCGGGACGGGGTGGCAGGGTGTGCGCGGAAGGGTACATCCCGGAGTTCTCCACAAAGCACTCGCGCAATTTCTCTGCCCCGCGTTTCACCTTGAGGTAGAGTGTCAGCTTTTCGACGAGTTGTCCAGGTGAAAGCTCTGTCTCTTCATCCTGGTGATCTTCTGCTTCGAACACGGGCGAGAGCATCCGGCTCTTGAGCAGGATCAAAGCCGCTGCGGAACCGGCGAAATCCGTGTCCCTCTCCAGATAGTTTTCTCTCTCCATCGAACGAGAGTCCAGGTACAGGCCGACGATTTCACGCAGGGGAACCTCAAAGATCTCGATCTCCTCATTGAGCAGTAGAGCCAGAAGCCACTCGTAAGGCCCGGAATATACCTCAAGTTCAACGTTAAAATCGTGCAGAGGTCTACCTTGCTGGTTAGTCATCGGACCTCCGAGTGAAGGGGCAACACCGAAGAGATGCTATGGTATTCGATTCCGCAGGCACGCGCCAGCGAGGGGCTGACCACGCTGCCATCCGCAACGGTTACGCCCTGTTTGAGGCCGGGATCTGAGTTCAGGGCGTCGGTGAGGCCGAGGCCGGAGAGCTTGCGCACGTAGGGAAGGAGCGCGTTGGAGAGCGCGTGGGTCGAAGTTATAGGTACGGTGGCGGGAACATTCTTGACGCAGTAGTGGATCACCCCGGCTTCCACGAAGGTGGGATCTTGCAGGGTGGTGGGCTTCGAGGTTTCGACGCAGCCACCGTAGTCCACGTCAACGTCCACGATTACGCTGCCGTCTTTCATGCCCTCGACCGTCCGGCGATCCACCAGGTGCGGCGTTCTGGAACCCGAAACAAAGACCGCCCCGATCAGCAGATCCGCCTTGAGAACGGCGTTCTCTATGTTCATCGCGTTCGCCGCGAGCGTTGTTACGCCGCCGAGTTTGGAAGTCTCCATCCGCCGCAGGCGGTCGAGATCGCGGTCTATGACGGTAACTTCCGCCCCGAGGCCGCTGGAGATTCGGGCGGCGATCGAGCCCACGATCCCGCAACCCAGGATCACCACCCGCCCCGGACGGACACCCGTGGCACCGCCGAGTAGAATTCCCCGCCCACCTTCCGTTCGCTGCAGGTAACGGGCTCCAATCTGCGGCACGAGCTGGCCCGCGATCTCGCTCATCGGGGTCAAGATGGGAAGACCGCCCCGGCTATCCCGGATACTTTCCACCGCGAACGCGACGCACCGGGACCCGATCAAGGCTTCCAAGAGATCGAGGTTGACGGGCAGCGAGAGGAAGCCCAGGACGATCAAATCATCCCTCAGATAACCAAACTCCTCGGGCACAGGCCCGTAGACCTTTACTATCAACTCCGAGTCCGCGTAAACTTTTTCGGCCTCCTCGACCACGACGGCCCCGGCCTCGCGGTAGTTATTATCGGGAATACTCGATTCCTTCCCGGCCCCGGACTCCACCATCACCCGGTGTCCCACCCTGGTCAATTCGTAGACAGCGTGGGGATCCAGGGCCACGCGGCTCTCTCCAGGTACAATCTCCCTGACGATCCCGACCCTCACCGCAAACCTTCTCTATCAGCACCAGGCGCGCAAAGATCCATACCGCACAGGTTACCCCGAAGCACGGTCCTGATCCAGCGAGATCGCTAACCACAGTTGCCCGGATTTACTTCTGTTCATCTGGCCGCGCTTCCGAATTTTTCGGATCGAGGTCGGCGAGGACGCGCTGCGCCACGGTGAATGCGGAGTTGGCAGCGGGCACCCCGCAGTAGACCGCGCCGTGGAGTAGAACCTCCCGGATCTCATCCACACTCAGGCCGTTGCGCAGCGCCGCGCGGACGTGCATCCCCAGCTCGTCGAACCTGCCGAGCGCCATCAGCGCCGTCAGGGTAATGCAGCTCCGCGTCCTGCGGTCCAGCGCCGGGCGCGTCCAGATCTCACCCCACGCGTAACGGGTTATGAAGTCCTGAAAGTCGGCGGTGAAACTGGTCGTGCGCGCAATCGCAGCATCAACGTGCTCGTCGCCGAGTACCTCCCGACGAACCTGCATCCCGCGGTCGTGGATTGGATCGCTCACTCGCCCGTCCTCCTTTTCACGCCTGCATCTCCCTGCGGTAGAAAGCAAGTGCCCTCTCGACCAGCTCATCCGCAGACCCGAGGTAGTCCGCCGGGTCGAGAGCAGCCTCGATCTCTTCCTGCGAGAGATTTTCGCTGATGGCGGGCTCCGACATAAGCTCTTCGTACAGAGACTTTCCTGTCTCCACTGTCCTCTGGCACGCTGCCTGCACGATCTCATGCGCCTCCAGGCGACCGAGGTGATCCGCGACGACAGTCGTTACGTGCTCCGCAAGGATCAACCCTCCGGTGGCATCGAGATTCCGGCGCATCTGATCGGCATTCACCTGCAAACCTTCCATCGTCTCGCACATCGCTGCGACAGCTCCTCCGGTCAGGGCCAGTGCGTTGCTCAAAGTCTCCCACTCGGCGTGCCAGGCGCCTGCGGCGCGCTCGTGCTCCTGCGCCATCGAAGATTGCAGCGTCTGCGCGAGCGGTGGTACCTGCCGGGCGCAGGCGGATGCCGTAACGGAGAGTATGGGATTGCGCTTGTGCGGCAGCGTCGAGGACCCACCGCGCCCGCCACCCGACGGCTCGGCCACCTCCCCGATCTCGGTCTGCGCCATCAGGATGACATCGAGCGCGAGCTTGTGCACCGCTCCCGCAACCAGCGCCAGAACGCTCCCCAACTCTGCAACCCGCAACCGCGCGGTGTGCCAGGGCATTACGGGCTCCGCGAGGTCCAGCTCCAGCGAGAACTCACGCAGAACGTGCAGACCATCTGGCCCCAGTGAGGCGAGCGTGCCGGCGGCTCCCCCGAGCTGCGCCGCCAGCCCCGACTCGCGTATGGCGAGAAGCCTCCCGCGAGCTTCGAGTATCTCGACGAGCCATCCCGCGGCCTTGAGCCCGAAGGTAGTCGGAAGGGCCTGCTGCATGAGCGTTCGACTGGCTATGAGCGTCTGGCGGTGTTCTTCGGCGAGGCGCGCACACGCCGTCGCAAGTCTGTCGAGGCTGGCGAGGATCAAGTCGAGCGTCCCGCGGGCTACGAGCATCGCCGCCGTGTCCACGATGTCCTGGCTGGTTGCTCCTTTGTGCACGTAGCGGGCCGCATCGCCCGGTACGGCTGCGGTCAGGGCTTTCACGAGCGGTGCCGCCGGGTTTCCGGGGGCGCGTCCCTCGCGCCCGATCTCCTCGGGGTCGAAGCGGTCTGCATCGCAGCAGCTAGCGATCGTCTCCGCGGCTTCGCGGGGGATCAAACCCGCTCGCGCCTGCGCAATCGCCAGAGCGCCCTCCGCATCGAGCATCGCCTGCAACCAGGCCCGTCCTCCTAACGCCTCCCGGATATCGTCCGGGACGAAGATCGGTCCGAACAGCGCCTCAGACATCGAAAAAAGCGGTCTGGCTCTCGCCTTGAAGGTGAACGTCGAAGCGATACCCGCCTTCTATCGGGTGGGCGATCAGCGTCTTCTTCATCTCCGGGTCCTCGATCAAGGCCAGCACGGGATCTTCTGAGTTGGCCTCCTCTTCTTCGGGGAAGTAGATGCGCGTAGTGAGCCTCTTCAAAAGCCCCCTGGCGAAGACCGAAACCAGGATATGCGGCGCCTGCATCTTCCCTTCGGGACCCGGAACCGGCCCGGGCTTTATCGTTATGAAGGTGAATCTTCCCTCGGAGTCGGTCCCGCAACGTCCGAAGCCGGAGAAGCCTTCTTCGAGCGACAATCCTTCCCGGCTATCTTCTGGATGGGCGTAACGCCCGGCGCTGTTGGCCTGCCATATCTCCAGCATCGCATCGGGCACCACCTCTCCCGTTCCATCGTAGACGGTGCCTTCGATCCTGATCGCCGAGGGGTGATCCGACCCAACGAGTCTCGAGTAGTCCTCTTTCAGCAATGAGAAGTGAAAGAAAGGTCCGACCGTCTGCGACGGCGTTATCCCAGCCCTTGAGCGTTCACTACTCATGCGTGGGGCCTCTCAAAAGGAGTTGCGTCCCGGCCTCGCAAAACTATGTCGAAGCGGAAAGCCAGGGCCCACTCCGGCACGGTCGTTTCCAGGTCGAAGGTGGAGATGAGCCGTTTCTGCGCTTTTGGATCCCTGACCGACTGGAAGATGGGGTCCTGGTAGAAAAGCGGATCTCCTGGGAAATACATCTGGGTTACGAGGCGGGTCGCAAAAGCAGGGCCGAATAAAGAGAAGTGGATGTGGGCCGGTCGCCAGGCGTTGGGGTGGTTGCCCCAGGGGTAGGCTCCGGGTTTGATCGTAATGAAGCGGTAGTAGCCCTCATCATCCGTCATACACCTTCCAGCACCGCTGAAGTTCGGATCCAGCGGGGCCGGGTGCTGATCTCCTTTGTGGGCATATCTCCCGGCAGCATTGGCCTGCCAGATCTCGATCAGGCTGTTTCTCACAGGCCGCCCGTCCTCATCCATCACCCGTCCATGCACGATAATGCGCTCTCCAAGAGGTTCTCCCTCATGCTGGCGGGTGAGATCATTATCCAGAGGACCTATCCCGGTGTGACCAAATAGAGGACCAGTAAGCTCGGAGAGGGTGTGCGGCACGATGATCAGCGGCTTCTTGGGTGCCCTCAGGCGCGTCCCCTTGTAATCAGGGTAAAGATAGGGTGGATGGATCTCCGAACCCTCGCGCCTGTATCCGCCGGCTATATTTCTCGTCTGCTGCGCCATTTCGCCCTCCTTTTATGCCTGCTTCACGCTCAAGACCTCGCATATCAACCGAGCCTCCATCCCGACCACTTCACTACCGCGCGAAGCTGACATTATCCTAACGCTTTCAGGAGCATCTTTTCGCTTGCCGGGCTGGTCTTGATCTTTCTCAGAATGCGCTGGGCGCCGTCTGTTCTCGCTCTCTCGCAGGGAGTTCAGAGTCCAGTTCCATAGGAAGGCCGGTGTAGTTTTCCGCCAGGGAGGTAGCTGCCGCCCGCGAGCTCGTTACATAGTCGAGCTCGGCGATCTGCAGGCGGTGCTGGAAGGGATCATCTCCGAAACGGTGCAGCATCGAGGTCATCCACCACGAGAAGCGGCTCGCTTTCCACACGCGGCGTAAACAGATCTCCGAATACCGCTCCAGCAGATCGGTCCGGTTATACAGGTAGAATCCAGCCAGCGCCCGGCATAGAACCTGGATGTCTGCAACGGCAAGGTTCATACCCTTGGCCCCGGTCGGCGGAACGATGTGCGCGGAGTCGCCTGCCAGAAATAGCCGCCCGTACCGCATCGGCTCCACGACGAAGCTGCGCATCGCGACGATGCCCTTCTGGATGATCTTACCCTCTGTTACGGTCCATCCGTCTCTGGTATCCAGCCTGGCGTGCAACTCCTCCCAGATACGGTCGTCGGACCAGGCCTCCGCGTCATCGTCCGGGTCGCACTGGAAGTACATGCGCTGTATCTCCGGCGAACGCGTGCTCACGAGAGAGAAGCCGCGCTCGTGGTTCGCGTAGATCAACTCGTTCGTGGAGGGCGGCGCCTCGACGAGTATTCCGAACCATCCGAAGGGATATTTTCGCTCGTACTCGGTGCGCGCCTGCGGTGGGATCGAGGGCCTCGAAACCCCGTGGAAACCATCCGCCCCCACCACGAAATCGCACCGCAACTCGTGCTCCTCGCCGTCTTTCTGGAAACGGATTCTGGGCTCTCTGGAATCGAGGTCGTGCAAACCTGTTGCTCCAGCCTCGAAGAGGATCCGTCCCCCAGCGTCGAGCCGCGTGCGGATGAGGTCTTTGACCACCTCGTGCTGGCCGTAGAGCGTGATGGCGCGCCCGGTAAGGCCGCTCAAGTCAATACGCTCCCTGCGACCACTAAACTGCAGGTTTATGCCGTGGTGAACCGCTCCTTCCCGCCACATCCTCTCCCCAACCCCGGATTTGACCAGCAGATCGGTTGTACCCTGTTCGAGAACCCCCGCCCGGATCTCTGTCTCCAGCGTCTTTCGGCTACGGAGCTCCAGCACCACCGACTCGATCCCCTGCAGGTGCAAGAGGTGCGAGAGCAGTAGCCCCGCCGGTCCACCCCCGACGATACCTACCTGCGTGCGCACGCGGATCAACCCTCCTCACTAATCTAACAGCCACCGGTAAAGCCCGGCTTCTGCAAACATGCTCGACTATCCCTTTCCTTCTCCGTATTAAAAATACCACCATAACAGACCCAGGCTTGATAGAAACCTCTTTATCCAGTTGTCTCTCTGAGTCTTGGCGTACGTATGAAATGTCAGCTTCCGGAACGAAGCTGATCTGGCCCCGGCATAACGATCTTCCACGATCCGCTTTCACGGAAGTATTTTTCCAACCACTCCCCTGCTCCCCGGACTCCCAAACAGACGTCCGCATCCGGAACGGGCGTCCAGGAAGGGGCGAACCGCACGCCGAAGCCCGCTGCCTGCAACTCCTGCCCCAGACGCTTGCGCACAGGAGACGGAAATATACGGGGCGGCGCAAGGCAAACGGCGCGGGTTTCGAGCACGACCTCGCCGAGAGCTGCTGCACGGTTGATCTCCCGCAGGAAGGCATCGAGCGCCTGCCTGAGATCCTCTTCCGTAAAAGCCCTTATCTCTCCACAGAGACTACACGTTGTTTCTTTATTTTCCTCTGAAAAAAAGGTTCTTACGACTCCGTCGTTCTCACCGGGCAGAGCAGGCAGAACCGGAGCAGGCGGCACTTCGCTTCTCTCACGCCAGGTCAACCTTGCAACAACCTCGATCGCACCTGCCGTGCGGGTGGCGATGGTGCCCGCAGGCTCGGCAGGCAGCAATGCCAGTGTCCGTTGAACGGTGTTTTGGGATCTCAGCGCGCCGCCCGCTCCCCGGTCCGGGAGGCAGCGCGCGCTTCTTCAAACTCCTCGGCTTTCCGGGCGGCGCAGGCCCCGATGAAGCCCTTGAAGAGGGGGTGTGGCCTCAATGGGCGGCTCTTGAACTCCGGGTGGAACTGGCTCCCGATGAAGAACCGGTGATCTCTCAGCTCCGCCATCTCGACCAGCTTCCCGTCAGGCGAGAGCCCGCTGAAGACCATCCCGGCCTCCTCTAGAGCCTCCCGATAGCCGTTGTTCACCTCGTAGCGGTGGCGGTGACGCTCGTTCACTATCTCGGAACCGTAGATCTCCTCAGCCAGAGTGCCCGGTTCGATCCTGCACGGCCAGCTCCCCAGGCGCATCGTCCCACCCTTGTCTACCCCCACCTGGTCCGCCATGATGTCTATGACGGGATGCGGGGTCTCCTGGTCGAACTCCGTGGAGTTGGCCCTCTCGAATCCGGCGACGTTCCTCGCGAACTCGATCACTTCTACCTGCATTCCCAGACAAAGCCCGAGGTAAGGCGTGCCGCTCTCCCGCGCATACCTCGCCGCCTCGATCATGCCCTTTATTCCACGCTCCCCAAATCCGCCGAAGACGAGCACTCCATCCACACCTGAGAGGCAATCCCGGACGCTCTCCCTGCTATCGAGTTGCTCGGAGTCCACCCATTCGAGCTCCACCCTCAAGTCGTGCGCCCCGCCCGCGTGCTTGAGCGCCTCCACCACCGAGAGGTAGGCGTCCTGGAGTTTGATGTACTTACCGACTACGGCAACCCTTACTTTCTCCTCCGCCGAGTGCAGCCGGTGGACGAGCCCTCGCCACTCATCGAGCTGTGCCGGCGGCGCAGGTGCACCGAGCTTATCCAAAACCAACTTGTCGAGGCCCGCATCGTGCAGCCTCAAAGGAATATCGTAGAGGGTGAGCGCATCCTCAGCGGGAATAACCGACTCGAAATCCGCGTCGCTGAACAGCGCGATCTTGCGCCGGATCTCCTCGCTTATCGGCCTGTCGGCGCGGCATATCAGGATGTCCGGCGAGATACCGATCTCCCTGAGCCTCTGTACCGAGTGCTGGGTGGGTTTGCTCTTCAACTCTCCCGCAGCCTCGATGTAAGGCACGTACGAGACGTGTATGTAGAGGACGTTCTTTCTGCCCACGTCGTTGCGGAACTGCCGGATCGCCTCCAGGAAAGGCAGGCTCTCGATGTCACCCACTGTACCCCCGATCTCGGTGATAACGACATCTTTGTCCTCGCCGAGCCTGCCTATGCGGTTCTTGATCTCGTTGGTAATGTGCGGGATGACCTGCACCGTCGCCCCGAGGTAGTCCCCGCGCCGCTCGCGCTGGATGACCTCCCAGTAAACGCTGCCGGTAGTTACATTGGACAACCTGCCCAGGTTCTCGTCCAGAAACCGCTCGTAGTGACCGAGATCTAGGTCCGTCTCCGCCCCGTCCTCGGTGACGAAGACCTCGCCGTGCTGGTAAGGGTTCATCGTGCCGGGGTCCACGTTTATGTAGGGGTCGAACTTCTGCAGAACGACCCTGTACCCCCTGCTTTTTAGCAGCATCCCCAGAGCCGCCGCACTCGTCCCTTTCCCGATAGAAGAGACCACCCCGCCCGTAACGAAGATGTACTTGGTCTCGGAATCAGCCATCATCACCTCACCCCCGCCTGTAAATGTCTACGCAAACACCGGGACGCACTCCACCCGCCTCAAGGGGCCCGGAATCTGCCGCCCTCGGATCGCGGGGCGGCCACAAACGGCCGTAGAGATCGCCGCCTTCGCATCATCAGCCATGATACGCCCCTGGCGGGAAAATTCAAAGAGGCAGGAGTTTGTCTGGAGTTATCGGCAGATCACGGACGCGCACGCCGGTAGCGTGATAGACGGCGTTGGCGACGGCAGCCGATGAGCCGACGATGCCGATCTCACCTATCCCCTTGGAGCCCATCGGGTTGACGTGCGGGTCTTCCTCCTCGATCCAGGAGACCTCGATCTCACCAACGTCCGCGTTGGTGGGGATGTGGTACTCAGCGAAGTCGTGATTTACGACGTGCCCGAACCGAGGGTCCACCACGCTCTCCTCGTGCAGCGCCATCGAGAGTCCCATCGTCATCCCACCGATGAACTGCGATCGGGCGGTCTTGGCGTTGATGATCCGCCCGACCGCGAAGACCCCAGTCATCCTCGGGATCCTCACCTCTGCGGTGTCAGCGTCCACCCGCGCTTCGGCGAAGTACGCCCCGAAGGCGTGCATGGCGTAGTTTTCGGTCTCCGGATTCTCGGGCGTCCCGGCTTCGACTTCATCGCCCTCGGAAGGGTTCTGGCCGTGCCTCTCGCGGAACACGCGGGCCGCCTCGAAAATGGTTGAGCCCCACATCGTGATGCCCGTAGAGCCGCCCTCGACGGAAGCTTGAGGTAGCGTAGTGTCCCCGATCCGCAGGCCTATCTCCCCGACACCGACACCGAGTGCGTCGGCGGCGATCTGAGTCAACGTCGTCCACGTCCCGGTGCCGATGTCTGCAGCCCCGATCTCCACGGCGTAGCGTCCTTCGCCCTCGTAGCGGACCCTTGCCCTAGAGCCCGGCAGCCTGAAGACGGGATAGGTGGAGGAGGCCACCCCACTCCCGACAAGCCATCGTCCTTCCCGGCGGGCGCGCGGGGTGGAGTCGCGGCTTTCCCACCCGAATCGGCGCGCGCCCTCGCGCAGGCAGGCGACCAGGTTGCGGCTGGAGTACGGCAGGCCCGTTTCGGCGTCTATCTCAGGCTCGTTGCGGATGCGGAACTCGATAGGGTCGAGGCCGCAGGCTATTGCCATCTCGTCCATCGCCGACTCCAGCGCGAACATCCCGGGGGCTTCGCCAGGCGCGCGCATCCACGACGGCACCGCAACGTCGAGGGCGGCGACGCGGTGCGTGGTGCGGCGGCTTTCGGTAGCGTACATCATCCGGGTGGCGACGGCGGCCTGCTCGGCGAACTCTTTGATCTTCGCGGTCTGCACGATGGCGTCGTGGGATATGGCTGTGAGATGTCCCTCTTCATCTGCTCCGAGCCGTATCCTCTGTATCGTCGGGGTGCGGTAGCCGACGCAGGAGAACATCTGCTGGCGGGTGAGCGCGAACTTGATGGGCCGGCCCTCGATCATCTGCGCGGCCAGCGCCGCGAGGATGGTATTGGCGTGCGGCAGCCCTTTCGAGCCGAACCCGCCCCCGACGTAAGGCGCCACGACATTTACCCGTTTCTGGTCGAGTCCAAAGACCTGGGCGACCGTCCGCCTGACGGGGTGTGCCCCCTGGGTGGATTCGTAGAGCGTGAGATCTCCTTCCCTCCACACGGCGACCGTAGTGTGCGGCTCCATCGGGTTGTTGTGCTCCATCGGCGTGGTGTAGGTCTCGTCGAGCTTCACCGCCGCCGAGGCGTACGCCACCTCGAAGTCGCCTTCTTCGGTGTCGGTCGGGAAACCGGCGTTCACTTGCTCCGGGACGTACAGGTCGTCCCGGTCCGCCCGCAACACGGCGTCGTGTGGCTCCTCGTCGTAGGAGATTTCGACCAGGTGCGCCGCGTGCCGGGCGGTCTCGAAGGTCTCGGCGACGACGGCCCCTATGAACTGGCCCCGGAAAGCGACCTCTTCGGACTGCAAGACCGCGTATTCCTTGTCGCTGGTGTCGGCCAGCCTGGGGGCGTTCTCGTGGGTGATGACGATGACCACGCCGGGCAGAGCCTCGGCGGCGCTTGCGTCTATGTGCGTGATGCGGCCACGGGCGATGTCGCTCTGCAGCGGGTACAAATAGAGGGGAGATTCGACGTGGTGTTCGTAGGCGTAAGGGGCCTCTCCCGTGACCTTCTGCGGCCCATCTATGCGGTCGAGGGGCGTGCCGATGGCCCTGCCGGGGGCGCCTGTGATCATGCTCATCGTTCCTCCGAAAGATCGAGCAGCGTGCGGGTTATGACGTTGCGTGCGAGCGGGACTTTGAAGGCATTCTCGCTCAAAGGCCGCGCGTCCTCGAGTTCGATCTCGGCGGCAGCGCGGAAGTTCGCCTCGTTCGCAGGCTCGCCCCGCAGGGCCTCCTCCGCCTTTAGTGCCCGCCAGGGCTTGTGCGCGACCCCGCCCAAAGCGAGACGCACGTCGCGCACCACGCCGTCCTCGATGTCGAGCGCCGCGGCGACCGAGACGAGGGCGAACGCGTATGACGCTCGCTCGCGCACCTTGCGGTACGCGGAGTTGTACGCGAAATCGAGCGGCGGCAGGTCCACCGCCGTGATGAGCTCGCCGTGCTCTAAGGTCGTGTCGCGCTCGGGTTCGTCGCCGGGCAGTCGGTGCAAATCCTCTATGGGAATGCGTCGCTCTCCGTCTGGTCCGTGCACGTTGACAAACGCCTCGAGTGCCGTCATCGCGACGGCCATGTCCGAAGGGTGCGTGGCGACGCAGTGCTCGGAGGCGCCAAGAATGGCATGGTCTTTGTTGTGGCCTTCTATTGCCGAACAGCCCGCCCCCGGCTCGCGCTTGTTGCACGGCGTACTCGTATCGTAGAAGTAGACGCAGCGCGTGCGCTGCAGCAGGTTTCCGCCGGTGGTGGCGAGATTCCTGAGCTGGCCCGAAGCCCCCGAGAGCAACGCCTGAGAGAGCACCGGGTAGCGGGAGCGAATGGTCCGGTCGGCGGCGAGGTCGCTGTTCGTGACTGCGGCCCCGATGCGCACGCCCCCGTCTTCTGTCTCCTCGATCTGATCTGAGGTCAGGCGCCGCACGTCCACGAGCACGTCCGGCGTCATTATCTCCAGCTTCATCAGGTCCACGAGGTTCGTGCCGCCGGCCAGAAACTTCGCGTTCGGCTGCTGGACGAGCGCCGCGATGGCTCCGGGAATGTCCCTGGCTCGCTCGTAGTTGTAGGGCTTCATCGGCGCGCCCTCTCTTCGGTGATCTCCCGAATGGCCGGTACGATGTTCGCGTAGGCGCCGCAGCGGCAGAGGTTGCCGCTCATGCGCTCCCGGATCTCCGCGTCACTCAGCGTGATCTCCTCGGCGCTCACATCCCCGGTTACGTGGCTCGGCCAGCCTGCCTCGACCTCGTCGAGCATTCCGACCGCCGAGACGATCTGGCCGGGCGTGCAATATCCGCACTGGAAGCCGTCGTGTTCGATGAACGCCCGCTGCATCGGGTGCAGCTCGCCGTTTTCGGCGAGTCCGTCGGCCGTCGTGATATCCGACCCCTCATACGCGACAGCCAGAGCCAGACAACTGTTGACGCGTCGGCCATCGAGAAGGATGGTGCATGCACCGCATTGCCCGTGGTCACATCCCTTTTTGGGACTGGTGTTTCCGAGACGTTCGCGCAACGCGTCCAAAAGCGTTGTGCGGGTATCTACGGTGAGCCGGTGTTCCTCACCGTCCACGCGGAGGGTGACATCCACTTCCTCCATTGCTCCCCTTTCTCCGTAACTAATTTTCACAGCCGGATAGCCCCATTCGCGAGCTCGCCCGGCCTTTGTGCATAGTTACCCGGATCGAGGCCGACCGAATCGGAGCCAGCCACAGCGCATTCGGTGGCCCGAAGGTCCTCTATGACGAACGTCTCGGGGGAGAGATCCGGCCATGATACGCTTCCACCGAATAATCAAACTGACGGCAATCAACCAGTTCTTCCTTTTGTAAGTAAGGGCGTTATAGTAATATGTAGTAGGATAAGGAGCTGAGTTATGTATACCAAGCAGCATCGTGAAATACTAGCCCGTCTCAACACCTACGATGTAGGCCCCACACACGGTGACTTGCAAGTTCTTCACGAGCAAAAATTCAAGAGTTCACTCATGATAGAGAAGGAATTGGGGCATGGTCCTGCCTCGGGCGTGGTGGGATATTTAGATGCAGGCTGGTACGCGTCCGAAGGTGGGGCAGATCGTGTACACCGCCGTTTTCGCGAGTTTGCTCAACGCATTCGTCTCAGGCTCTATCTACTGTTGAGGGGCGTGCTCTAGCTCAAACCTCTTTCACCAGAAGCTCGGAGGCGTGCGCTAGCGACGCCTCGTCCACCCTTCCCGAGAGCATCCGGGCCAGCTCTCTGCGGCGCTCCTCGCCTTCGACCCGCACCACGCGGGTCAGTGTGCGCCCGCCCGCCTCTTCTTTGGAGACGACCACGTGCGACCCTGCCTCCGAAGCTATCTGCGGCAGGTGCGTGATCGTCAGGACCTGGTTGCGACCGCCGAGCTCCCGCAGCTTCGCCCCGACCGCCGTGGCCGTCTCTCCGCCGATACCGGCATCCACCTCGTCGAAGATATAAGTGGCTCCGGGCTCGATGCGTTCCTGGGCAAGCCTGATCGCCAGCATGATCCTGGATAGCTCGCCGCCCGAGGCATACCTCCTGACCGCAAGCTCCGGTTCACCGGGGTTCGGCTGGATCACGAACTCCACCCTCTCTCTGCCGGAAGGACCGGGCTCCACGGGCACAAGCTCCGCCTGGAAGGTCGTCCTGGCGAGGTTCAGATCCGCGAGGTTCTCCTGCACCTTCTCAGAAAGCTTCCTCGCCGCCTTTTCTCTACCCGATGAGATCCGGGCCGCAAGCTCCTGTAGCCGGGCCTCCCCCTCTTCTATCCGCCTTTCGAGCCCCGCCGTCTCCTCCTCAAAGTTCTCCAGCCGCGACAGGTTCACTCTTGCCTCTTTCAGATACCCCTCCACATCCTCGCCGTACTTGCGCTCCAGATCCCGCAAGGCGGCCAGACGATCCTCAACTTCATCCAGACGGTTAGGGTCGGCTTCCAGTTCGTCAAGGTAGCCGCGAAGCTCGTAGAGCACGTCCTCCAGCTCCGCCGAGAGCCCGGAGAGGCGTTCCAGAATCCCGGAGAGGCTCTCGTCATGACGGGCCGCTCTCTCCAGTTCGGCGACAGCCACGGCGACCGCTTCGATCGCGCCGTTTCCCTCATCTGAAGAGAGCGCACCGGCGGCGGCTCCGGCGGACTGTAGAAGCTCGGTCACGTTGCGGAGCCTCTCGCGCTCGCGGCCAAGCTCCGCAACTTCCTGAGCACTGTATCCGGCCTCCTCGATCTCGGATATCTGGTACCGCAGGAAATCCACCTCCCGCAGCCGAGCCTCGGCAGAAGATCTGAACTCTTCGAGCTCCCGCTTTTCCCTCTCTACCCGAGACCAGAGCGAGGCATGCTCTGCCCTGGCGTGCCTTGCTTCCTCATCCAGAAAATCGTCCAGGATGGCGAGTTGCTCGGCGGGCTCTGTGAGACGGGCCTGTTCGCGCTGGCTGTGGTACGAGACGAGCCGTTCGCCCAGAGCCGCGAGCACCTTCACCGGCACCCCGACACCGCACACGTAGCACCGCGAACGCCCCTCGGCGGTCAGCGTCCGGCGGAGTGTGAGGCCATCGTCGGATTCTATCTCCTCGGCCAGATCCCCCAGCGATTCGGCCAGAACCCTGTCTCTCACGTCTTCGGGCAACAGAAAGGTGCCCTCGATAACGGCCCTCTGCGCGCCGGAGCGAACCGCTTCGGAGCGGGCACGCCCGCCGAGAAGCATCTGCAGTGCGGTAGCCAGAAGAGTTTTACCCGCGCCAGTCTCTCCGGTGATAACGTTCAACCCTGGCTCGAACTCCAGGGTTGCCTCCTCAATAAGCGCAACGTTCTCAACGGAAAGTTCCGCGAGCACTACAAGAACGTCCTCCGCACCGCTCGCCACCAGGTCCAATCGCTGGTCCGGCCTATTTTAACGCTTTTTTCGGAGAGCTTTATCCGGATCCAGCCGCCAGTCGGGATCTCCCGCGGCTCGTCGCCGTCTATCGAAAGCAGCGCGCTGCGCTCGGTGAGTCTGAGCTCTGCAACCTGATCCTCGCCCAGTACCAGAGGTCGGCTGACCAGCGCGTGCGGCGCTATCGGCACGAGCACGTAGCACTCCGCGTCCCCGGAGACTATCGGTCCGCCGACGGAGAGGGCGTAAGCCGTCGAGCCCAGAGGCGTCGCCGCCACGAACCCGTCGCACCGGAAGGCGAAAAGCTCCTCTCCGCCAATGGTAACGTCAACCGAGATGATCTGGTGCGGCCTCTCCTTCACCAGTACCGCGTCGTTGACCGCCTGATGCTTCTCGTTTTCCCTCTCGACGCAGACATCGAGCATCCGGTACTCCTGGACCTCCAGACCGCCATCGAGGACCTTCTCCACGCCGGATTCGATCTCCTCCGGCAGCATCCCGCTCATGAACCCGACCTTGCCCAGGTTCACCCCCAACAGCACCCTTCCGGGGTAGATCTTCGAGGCCCGCAGCATCGTCCCATCTCCGCCGAGCACGAACACCAGGTCCGGATCTCCTCCACCGACCGGCTGTCCGTCGTTCGTCTCGACGACGCGCTCTATCTGCACGTTCCGCTTCTCAAGAGTCGCAACCAGCCGCTCGAAGTAGCCTCCGCTCACCTCCGGCTTCGCCACGATTCCGACCCGGCGAAACTCACCCACCGGCAACAGCCTCTCGTATCCGGGCCTCATCCAGCCTCGTTCCCGAATCCCGCAGGAGATACAGCGGGTACTCCCGGTTGCCCGAGCGCCTTCCGGCTACCGGCGACCGCATCACGTCAATCGCGTCGAAGTTCAGAGCCGCGAAAGATTCCGCGACGCCCCGGATCGCCTCTGCGTGAACACCATCATCCCGCACCAGCCCGCCACGCCCGAGCTTTTCCGGCCCCACCTCGAACTGCGGTTTGACGAGCACGATGGCCTCACGCACGGAAGGCGTGGTGGAGAGCAGTCTTTCGAGCGCAACCGCAAGCGGGATGAACGACAAATCGGCCACCAGCAGATCCGGCTCGAAGGGAAGGTTCTCCCCCGATAAATGCCGAACATTTGTTTTCTCCATAACGGCCACCCTTGGATCATCCCTGAGCGATCGGGCCAGCTGATCGTAACCTACATCAACGGCCAGCACTTTGCTGGCTCCTCGCTTGAGCAATACGTCTGTGAAACCTCCGGTAGAAGCCCCTGTGTCTATGCAAGAGCGACCGGCAACCTTTACCCCGAATGCATCCAGGGCAGCCTCCAGCTTCTCCCCGGCACGCGACACGAAGCGGCTTTCTCCCTCAACAACGAGCGTTTTATCGGGCGCAATACGCTGCCCGGCTCTGGTTACGACCTGCCCGCCAACCTTTACGGCACCGGAGAGGATCAAATCCCGCGCCCGACTGCGGCTCTCTGCAAACCCTCGCTCTACCAGAAGGTTGTCCAATCGCTGCGAGGTGTTCTTTGTGGTTCCGCTCTCTGACAGATCACTTCTCCCGATGGCGGACGAAAAGTGCCATTTTCTCAAGACCCGAGGTGTCGCCATCCACCCGCGAGAGGGCAGCCAGCGCCCGTTCGACCGCCGCGTCCGCCTCGCGCCTGGCTCCATCCAGCCCGAAGATCCCGACGAAGGTGGCCTTATCCTGCTCAGCGTCGCTGCCGACGCTCTTGCCCAAGGCTTCCCGCGTCGAGGTGGCGTTGAGAACGTCGTCAACGATCTGGAAGCACAGGCCCAGCTCGCTCGCGTACTCGGAGATGGCTTTCTGCTCAGCCTCCCCGACCCCCGCCAGGATCGCGCCGATGCGGGCGGAAGATTTGATCAGAGCCCCCGTCTTGTATTTGTGGATCATGTGCAGCGTCGCGGGGTCCACCCCAGAGCCGAAGCCCGTGAGATCCATGTCCATGACCTGACCGCCGACCATCCCTTCCACCCCGGTCGAGCTGGCGAGTTCCCGCACCACCTCCAGAACCTGCTCCGGGGTTCCCTTCTGGTGAACCGTGATCAGGGTCAGAGCTTCTCCGAAGAACGCATCTCCGGCGAGGATGGCCACCGCCTCCCCGAACTTCTTGTGGACCGTGGGGCGTCCGCGCCTGAAGTCGTCATCATCCATGGCGGGCAGGTCGTCGTGGATCAGGGAGTAGGTGTGGATCAGCTCTATCGCCGCCGCCGAGGGCAAAACCAGAGCAGGGTCTGCGCCGAACACCCAGGCGCACTCCATGCACAGCGTCGGCCTGACGCGCTTGCCCCCCGAGAGCATCGCGTATCGCATCGCGTCCACGAGCCCGGAGAGCATCGGGTCATCCGAGAAGTAGAGCCCGTGGAGATACTCTTCGAACTGCTTCCGGTGCTTCTCCCAGCGCATCATGCTATCCATGCTCGACCAATCTGCCCGCCCCACGCAACACCCCGCCGACGAAAACGGGCGACTCCTCGCTCGAAAACCCCTTCGCCAGCTCTGTCGCCTCCTTGATAGCTACCTCCGGCGGCACATCTTCCACAAACAACATCTCGTAGAGGCCGATCCTGAGAATCGTCCGGTCAATGGCGCTCATCCTGTAAACCGGCCACCCTTCGGAAACCTCGGAGAGCCGCCGGTCGAGGTCATCCAGTTCTCGCTCGACCCCCTGCACCAGCCTGAGCGCGTACTCCTCGAAGTCTCCCCGGTAGGAGCGCCAACGCTTCACCACAGCGTCAACCGGCTCCTCGTTGACGTCGCTCTGGTACAGGGTCATAAATGCCTGCTTGCGTGCCCTCCGTCGGCTCACGGCTCCTCAAACCCTCGTCAGGTATTCCCTCGAGCGCGTATCTACCCGCACCCGATCTCCCTCGCTTATAAACAAGGGAACCTGCACCACGAGCCCGGTCTCAAGGGTTGCGGGCTTGCTCCCACCGGTCGCCGTATCCCCTTTGACGCCGGGATCCGTCTGCGCAACCCCCAGGTCTACGTGCGCCGGAAGCTGCACGCTCACTATCTCGCCATCCGCAGAAAGCACGCCTACCGTACTGCCTTCGACGATGTAGTTTACGGCGTCGTCCACGATCTCCAGAGGAATGGGGATCTGCTCGTAAGTCTCCGAGTCCATGAAGTAGAACAGATCCCCGTCGCGGTAGAGGTACTGCATCTCCCGCGACTCGGTTCTGACGTCCTCCACCTTCTCTCCAGCCCGGAAGGTCTTCTCGACCACCGCTCCAGTGTCCATGTTCCGCAGGCGCGTCCTGACGAAAGCCCCTCCCTTGCCGGGCTTCACGTGCTGGTGGTAAAGGATGGTAAACCGCTTGCCGTCTACCCGTATCGCCGACCCATTTCTGAACTGGTTGGTTGATATCATGCCGAATTATCCTCACAAACGCCTATCAGCGTACTTACCTCCCTTGATCGCCAAAATACGGCGCAGATACTGCGTTATTATCGCACAGATTGAAGTTCCTACATATCCTCTGGCAAGGTCCCGGAGCCAGCCACTCTGACATGAAGCCTGTGCTGGTAGCCAGCAGCTTGTTCCCCAAGCTATCCGCTCGTCAGTGCTCTAACACGTACTGGATCGCCACCCGATAACCGTATGACCCCATTCCGGCCACCACCGCATCAACCGCCGGAGAGATAACCGAGGTGCGCCGCCAGTCTTCTCTCGCGTGGATGTTCGACAGGTGAACCTCCACTTTGGGTACGGCAATGGCTTCGAGCGCGTCGTGAATCGCATAGGAGTAATGGGACCACGCTCCAGGGTTGACGACCAGCCCATCAGCACCCGCGGATTCCCGGATCCAGCCGACAAACTCCCCCTCATAGTCGGTCTGACGAAAATTCAGATCCACGCCCGGGAAATGCTCCCGCAACTCACCTTCGATATCTCCCAGAGTCCTGGTACCGTAGACCTCCGGGCGGCGCGTGCCGAGAGCGCCGAGATTCACGCCGTTCAGGACGAAGACTCTAGCCAACTATGGCCTCTATCGCCCCGCGGGTTTCCAGTTCGCTCACCTGAACGCCCCAGACGGGTTCCCCCACGTCTTCGAGCAGAACGAAGCGGTGCTCGTCCCTGGAGTCTTTTGACCGGCGTTTCTTGTCCCGTCCCATCGCCGAAAGCACCGCCTCGGCTGGAATTTTCGGAGCCTGCGTCGGCAGCCCGGCATCCGAGAGTAGAGCCCGATGCAGATCCACGAGATCCCGCCCGAACCTCCTGCTGGAAAGGGTGGCCTCGGCGACCATCCCCGCAGCGACGGCCTCACCGTGGAGCAAGGAGTAGTCCGCGGCGGCTTCCAGACCGTGTCCGATAGTGTGTCCGTAATTGAGGATGGCACGTCGTCCCCGCTCCAGTTCATCTTCAGCGACCACTCCCGCCTTGAAGCGCAATGAGTGGGAGACGAGAGTTTGCAGAGCGTTCGTATCTCCCTTTCGAGCTGTCTGCAGGAGATCCAGGCTCTCAAAGAACTTCCCGCCCGAGAGCAGGCCCATCTTGACGACCTCGGCGAGCCCGCAGGAGATCTGGCGGTCTGGAAGCGTCCCGAGCCACCCGAGATCCGCGAGCACAAGACGGGGCTGTACGAAGCCCCCGACGAGGTTCTTGCCTTCGGGGAGATCCACGCCAACCTTACCGCCGATTGAGCTATCCACCATCGCCAGAAGCGAGGTCGGAAGCCCCACGAAGTTTATACTCCGCATGTAGGTGCCCGCCACGAAGCCGCCCAGGTCCCCCACAACTCCTCCCCCTAGAGCGAAGAGCGTCCCGTCCCGGGTCAGTCCCGAGCGGGCGAGCTGCCGAACAGCCTCCGCGTAGACTTCGAGGCTCTTCGAGGATTCGCCCGCAGGCACCTCTACCACACAAGCCACGCGCCACCCGCTGGCTTCGAGTGCCTGCCGGACGGAGCCCGCGTACAGCGGTCCCACCTCCGAGTCGGTGAGTATCGCGCAGGCGGCGGGCTCAAGCACACCGGATACGGCCCCGGCGACGTCCATCCTCGCCCCGACGAAAACCGGGTACGGCTCTGCGACCTCGACCTCTATCCTCTCGACCAAGAGATGATCTCCTTGGCGATCTCTGCCGGCGTATCTCCCTGAACGGTAACCCTGATATCCGCGACCTCCAGGTAGTAGGGTAGCCTCTCGGCGTAGCGTCGCCCGAACTCTTCTCTCGACGCCGAGCGCAGGGGACGACTGGGGTCGCGGGTCCTCGCGTAGAGCGTTTCTACATCTTCTTCGAGAAACACCGTGGTTACCTTCTCCAGTTCCCTGCGGTTTTCGGGACGGATCACGATACCTCCCCCGCAAGCTACAACGCAGCTTGCATCCCCGCCCAGTACGGAAAGAAGCTCGCGGCTTTCCACGTCTCTAAAATAATCCTCTCCAGACTCCTTGAAGATATCGGGTATGGACCGTCCCTCTCTGGCGACTATCGCTTCGTCCAGGTCCACGAACTTCCAACCCAGCTCTCGGGCCAGGATGGAGCCTACGGTGCTCTTTCCGCTTCCCATGTATCCGACTATGGCGAGCGGACCTCTCAAACGTTTTTAAGCCCACTCATTCCCGAAGCTTCGCTGGATGCGTTGCATGTAAGCCTCGTAGGAGGCTCGGATGTCGGTCATGTTATCGGCGCCGAACTTCTCCAGAAAAGCCTCGGCCAGGATCACCGCGACCATTGCTTCTCCGATCACCGCCGCAGCCGGAACCGCGCAACTGTCGGCGCGCTCCTTGAATGCCCGCGCGGGCTCGCCGGTGGAGAGGTCCACGGTCCTGAGAGAGCGGGATATGGTAGAGATCGGCTTCATCGCCGCCGAGACCACCACCGGCTCCCCGTTGGTCATCCCGCCTTCGAGTCCCCCGAGGCGGTTGGTAGCCCGCACGGGGCGCTCCTGGCCGGGCAAAATCTCATCCTGAACCTCGCTGGAGCGGCTCTGGGCGAGCCCGAACCCCATCCCTATCTCGACACCTTTGATGGCGTTTATGGACATGACGGCGTGAGCGAGCCTCGCATCGAGCTTGTACCGCCAGTCCACGTAGGAGCCGAGCCCCGGCGGACAGCCTTCGGCGACGACAACAAACTCCCCGCCGAGGGCGTCGCGGGCGCGCTGGGCAGCCTGTATCTCGGCCTTCATCCTCTCCGAAACGTCGGGGTCCGGGCAGCGTACCTCCGAGGAGTCGGACTTCTCAGCACCGAGGGCGGCCTCCTCCTTGTCCATCGCCACTCCGCCTATGCGGTAGACGGCGCTCGACACCTGGATCCCGAACTCCGCGAGCAGCTTTCTCGCGACACCTCCGGCGGCGACGCGGGCCGTGGTTTCGCGGGCGCTGGAGCGTTCCAGGATGTTCCGGAGATCGCTCGTGGCGTACTTCTGCATCCCCGCGAGGTCGGCGTGTCCGGGACGCGGCAGGGTGATGGGCTCGGGTGGGTTCTCGACGGGGGCCGGATTCATGCGATCCTCCCAGTTGGCGTAGTCGCGGTTGCGCACGAGCATCGCGACCGGCGACCCTAAAGTGTAGCCGTGGCGGACGCCGCCGAGGAACTCTATCTGGTCCTTCTCTATCTTCTGGCGTCCGCCACGCCCGTAACCCTGTTGTCTGCGGGCGAGGTCGCGATTTATGTCTTCCGCGAGCAACCCCAGACCCGCCGGGACGCCGTGGACGATCGTCACCTCCCCAGGACCGTGCGACTCCCCGGCTGTCGAAAAGCTAAATCTCATCTACCGGGAACAGGCAGGTTGCCCCCACTGTTGAGCATACCGCTGTTTCTGCTGGATTGTCCGGTTTCGCCAGCGTACTGGTTTTTTCCAGAAACGCCAGTGCCCCCGGAAGGAGCGCCTGGTGTTCTCCCGCCCGCACCCGCATTTCTACCAGGTTTTCTACCCGCACCTCTGCCGGCTCCCTTGCCTGCTGAACTGCTGCTCGCGGCGCTGGAACTCGTTTGGGAACTGCCCTGTCCGGCGCTGCTACTGGAAGAGCTGGCCGAACTTGAGGTGGAACCGGATGCTCCCTGCCCGGACGACGCCGGCCTCAAAAGCTGACGGAACGGGTCTTTGGGAGTGCCGTAGGCGGCGTAGGAGTCGTTCATACCCGCAGATTGCAGAGATGACGCCTGACGACTTCCGCCCCCGGGACTGGAGCTTTGAGGAGATCTGGCCGCGATCTCCTGGCCGTTGGCGCTCTTGCTTTGGGGAGGTCCGATCAGGAGTCCGGACGCGATCCAGCAGATAACCAGCAACGCGCCCACCACGAGTATGGTAGAGAGAACCCTGGTGTTGTTCAGAGAAAACATCTTCTAGCCTCCACCGGTCGTTCCGCCTGAGGCCGCCCCGCCCGTGGCGCCCGCCGGAGGTGTGGGCGTCGTTGACGGGCCGGTGGTTGATACCGGAGGCTGTACATATATTTCCGCCTGGATCTGGACCTGCAATACGCGCTCCAATCCCGGTTGTACGCTGGTCGTCCCGCTCGTGGCACCAGAAGCAGGCTGGTACGTAACCTGATTTATGGTTATCAGGCGGGCCAGGTTCCGCGCCCGGAGCAGGAAGTTCTGCATCTGCTCGTATGTTCCCTGAAATGTCATTGTAATCGGTATGCGCGAAAAGTCACCACCTCCGGGCGGCGGCTCGGGGGTTCCCGGTTGGATGGAAAGTTGCGTCACCCCGGAAGCCCTGGCGATTCCCTGGATCTGGACCACGAGCGTGGGTATCTCCGGCTGGTTCGGCAGTCGCTTCTGGAGCTCCAGAAGCTCGCGCTGGATGGTGGGCGAGTCTTTCTTGACCTGCTGCAGTTGCGAGACCGACTTCTGGAGTTGGGAGAGTTGTACCTGCTTGCTGCTGCGCTCCTGCTGACGCTCGGCGTACTGGCTTCGCAGAGGGCTGAGAAGCAGGAAGTAGTATCCAGCCACGATCACCACTATAGCGAGTATTCCTATGAGCAGGATGTTGCGGTCCCTGGGATCCATCAGCGCCTTATCTGGAGCCCGCTGGCTCCGTTCGCCTGCGAACCGGTCGGAACCTGCTGCGAAGCGCCAGATGGCGTTCCTTCGAGCGGAAGCTCGTTCCCGTTCTGACCGTCTTTGGTGACCAGGTTCGAGACGACCTCGAAATTTATGACCGGTCGTACATAGGTCGTCTGATCCAGCGTCGCCGAGTTGAGATGCGAATCGCTCAGGAAAGACAGGTTATCCATCCTTACCACGAAGTCCGCGACGTTGACGTAACTATCCAGGGCAACACCGGTAAAGGTGATCTGACCCGGCGGCGAAAGCTCCTGGCCGGATGATGCACTCACGTTTATCGGGGAGGCCTTGGCGGTCAGGCTGTTGAGAGCGGTCGAGTTCGGTATCACGAACGCGAGCCCCTGGAAGAACTGATCCCACGGGAAGCGGGAGCGGTATATTCCGTCGGCGATGGTCTTCTTGGCCTGCAACCTGGACTGCAGATTCTTGTAAGGAGCCAGCGAGGCCAACTGCTGGTTCTGCTGGGATATTTGTTGGTCGAGCTGGCTTATTCTGCTCTCCTCCCCATGGAGCTTCACCAGATAGAGTACGTAGACCCCGATCATGATAACCACGATGGTCGCGCCCGATATCAAAAGCAGCCCGAGCACGTTGCGCCGGGGCAGCGCAACCCCCCGGCGCCGCTCCTCCGGTGGGAGGAGATTTATCCGGCGCATCTTACTCCTCGAGCGCCAGCCCCACAGCTACCGCCAGAACAGGCTCCATCACCCTGATCTGCTCGTCGGCGACGTTGGATCTGTTGGCGGCGAACTTCTCGAGCGGCCTGCCGCGCTGCGTGGCAATCCCGAGCAGTTCTCCCAGATAGTTCTCCAGCCCCGATACCAGAGCTCCCTCCCCAGAGATAAATACCTGCGAAACCTCCTGCGCACCCGCCTGGGAGTAGTAATACTCTATCGAGCGTTGTACATCCTCCGCTAGCGTTTGCGTCGCTTCCTCTAGTCCTCTCCTGACATCGTACAGAAGTGCTCGCTCGGCTTCATCACTCTCCTCGTCCTCTAAACTTTCCTCACCTTGAAGTTCAAGGTTACTGTCAAGTTTAACTTTAGGGTTCATTAGCTGCTTGTCAGCTTCCTCTTCGGGCAGGTCTGCGGCCTCGGCGATGGCCCGGGTAAAATGGATGGCTCCCGTAGGGATCAGGCTCGCGAGGATGGGATTTCCGCCCTGGGAGATGACGACATTGGTCATCTCGGAGCCTATATCCAGGAGCATGGTGTCCCCTTCTTCGAAGAGGGCCTCGGGCAAGGTGGAGCGGACCAGCGAGAGGGCTTTCACGTCTATTCCCACCGGACGCAGACCCGCCACGCGCACCGCCGAGGCGTAGCGTTCGATCATATCCCTCTGCGCGGCGACGACGAGGACCCGGTCGAGATCCGAGCCCTCCGATTGCGGGCCCAAAGCCACGTAATCCATGACGGCTTCTTCGAGGGGCATAGGGATATGTTCCTGGGCCTCGAAACCAATGGCGCTCTTGAGGTCCTCGGGGGCCATGCGCGGGAACGGTAGGAGCCTCACCACGACCTTCTGGTTTGCGATGCCGAGGTAGACGTCTTTGCCCTTGAACGAGTGTGACTCCCAGAAGTTCTTCAGCTCCGCCGCGAGCAGGTCGTGATCGGCGACTTCCCCCTCGACTATTGCTCCCGGTGGCAACTGGTGGTATCCGACGTGTTGCAGGATGTAGTCATCCCCGCTCCTGGAAGCCTGAACCGCTTTCAGGGCTCCGTGGTCCATGTCCAGCCCCACGGCCTGCGCCCTGAGTCCAAACCGGCCCATGCCACCGAGTCGGTTCATGCTCTCCTACGCTCCTCCGATGAGTCGCAAGTACGCCTGCCACAAACCCGGCCCCACGAAGAGAGCGACGATCCCCCCAACCGCCATAAATACCCCGAAAGGCAACGCGCTGCGGCGGCGAATCCTTCCAGCAGCCATGAGCAGCCCGCCTATCAGGGCTCCGCACAGAGCGCCCAGAAAGACCGCCAGCGCCGCATACGGTCCCAGGAAAGTTCCCAGCATCCCACCCATTTTCACGTCGCCCATGCCCATGCCTCCTGGGTATACCAGAGCGAGCACGAAGAGGAAACCCGCCACGCCGACAGCCGAGACCAGGTAGATCCACCACCACGACGGACTCTCGATCACCGAGAGGATAAAACCGATCAGTGCCGCAGGCCCGACGATGACGTTCGGCAGCAAACGGTGATCGAGATCCGTCCCCGACAGCACTATCAGGACGGCGATCAGCACCAGCGCGGAGACGATTCTCAAGCTCAACCCAAACTCGTAAGCGGCTATCCCGAACAGGATGCCCGTCAGCGCCTCTACCGCCGGGTAACGCGCGGAGATGTGCGTCCCGCAGTTGCGGCACCGCCCGCGTAGCAGGATGTAGGAGACTATCGGAATATTGTCCCTGGGCGCTATAGCCGCCTTGCACGCTGGGCAATGCGAAGCCGGCCACACTATAGACTGGTGGTTCGGGACCCGGTAGATCACGACGTTCAAGAAGCTACCGATGAGCAATCCGAAAATGACGGCTATCCCTACGATCACCGCTGGTTCTCCCGCGTAACCGACCGGAGCGCCTCTACCCGCTCATCGTCCATCACCACGGCTTTACGGCCAACGCTGGAGTTCTGTCCCAGAATAGCCCTCGCCCCGACCTGTGCTCCGGGCCCCACGACGGCTCCAGGTGAGATCCAGGATCCCGCGCCTATAACAGAGTCGCGGTCCACGACCGAGTTCGGTCCTATGTAGCAGTGGCTCCCGATCACGGCGTCAGGGTGCACGACGGCCCCCGGTCCTACGACTGTTCCATCGCCTATTGTCGCTTCCGCCGAGAGATACGCCCTCGGGTGGATGGCGTTTACGAAGCATCCTCCCAGACCTCTTATCGAGTTGGCGATTCGCAGGCGCGTCCGGTTGGCGGTTATAGCCACGATCACGAACACAGGCTCCACGGAGAGTATGCTCTTGAGCATCGCGACATCCCCGAGCACCGGAAACCCTCTTATATGCTCGCTCATCGTGAGATGAGCGTCATCGTAGAACCCGAGTATGAGTTCCTCGGCACCAGCGGCGATCAATGCATCCAGGGCGATGCGTCCGTACCCCCCCGCGCCTACTATCGCCACCTTGGGTTCCTCCCCGAAAGCCACCTCTTCGGTTTCGGCTTCTGGAGCAGGTGTGAAGGTGCTGGTTTCAGGCTCGCTTATCTTGCCCTCCCTTCTGGCACGCATCTCCCCATACTTCTGGGCGGCCAGTTTAGCACTGATGCCAACAGACTGCGCCTGCCATCAATCGTCTCATTACCTGAACGAGCCTTCAAGGGAATATCCATGCAAAAACTCTTCCGCACGCAGAGGCTTTCCACCCGGCAACTGCAAACGCAGGATCTCCAAAATCCCCTCGCCGCATCCAACCAGGATGCGTCCCTTCTCAGCATGAATTTCACCCACACCGAGAGATGAGCTATCCCCATCCGAAACCCTCGAAGCAAGAACCTTGATCGGCCCCTCGATAGCCGGATGGTATGTCCGGGCTCCGATATGCGGCGAGAGCGCCCGGATCAGGTTGTGCACCTCCGAAGCGCCGCGATCCCACTGGATTGTCCGCTCTTCGGGGGAGATTTTCTCCGCGTAGCTGGCGCGGGCACCATCTTGCTCGGTCGGGTTCAACTCACCCTTCTCAAGCATGGTCATGGCTCTCACGATGGTTTCGGCCCCTACTTTCGCGAGTATCTCGGTGAGCTCGCCACCGGTGGTCTCCGGGCTGATGGGAACCTTCTCCTGGAGAGCAACTGGCCCGGTATCGAGGCCCTCGTCCATTCGCATTATGGAGATTCCGGTTTCGGTCTCGCCGTTCATGATGGCCCGCTCCACGGGTGCGGCGCCACGGTAGGCGGGGAGCAACGAAGCGTGTACGTTCCAGGCTCCGTTCGGAGCGGCGTAGAGAGTATCGGGACGGAGTATCTGGCCGTAGGCGGCGACGATCAGGGCGTCGTGGCGCGATATTTCTTCCGCGACTTCGGATATGCGTTCTGGTTGCCGGAGCCGCAGACCTCCCGCCAGCGCCAGTTCGGCGACGGGAGGTTTTACGGTCCTGCGACCCCGACCCTTGCGGGAGTCAGGCTGCGAGATGACCAGACCGACCGTATGCTCCGAGGCGATAAGGCCGCGCAGGATGGTAGCGGCGAAGCGCGGAGTTCCGGCGAAGGCTACGTTCAATGTTCCGTTACTGCTGAGCGAGCATCCGCTCGCGCATCTCGCGCATGGCCCTCTTGCGCGACTCCTTATCGGTGCGGTCGAGGATGGTGATGCCGTCGAGATGGTCTATCTCGTGCTGCAGGACGCGGGCCAGAAGCCCCGACGCCTCTATCCTCAACGGGGCACCCGAAACGTCTTTACCAGAGACCGTAACCCCGGTTGACCGCTCGACATCCACCTGGACATTCGGTATCGAGAGGCACCCTTCTGCGTCCTTTTCCGTCGTTTCGGATTTCTCCTCTATCTCGGGGTTCACTATCGCGTATTCCTGCTCCTCGACGGAGACGACGAGGATGCGCTTGAGACGCCCGACCTGGTTCGCGGCGAGCCCGACACCTTCGTGGGCGCGCATGGTCTCGAACATGTCTTCCGCAAGCCGGGCCAGCGGCCCGTCGAACTCTTTGACCGGCGTCGTGCGGGACTTTAAGACTGGATCTCCGAACTTTCTGACTTCCAATATCATTTCTCTATCTAACCTCCTCGGGGTCCACGCTGGCGCAAACCTTCACGCCACCGGAGCCCCTCTTCCTTGATAACTCACGAACCGCCTCTGTCGCGACCTTCGCAAGCGGGGTGAGATCCCGGGCCCGCAACACCACCCGCATGGCTACGTGCCCTCCGGTCGGGTCCGCCGCGGCTGGCTCAAGCATCTCAACTCCCGGCTCCAGAAGCGTACGCAGATCAGATTTTACTGCACGTCTGACGCTCTCCTCAGGCCCTTCGAAGACCAGTTCCGCGAGGTGCGCGTAAGGCGGGTAGCCAAGCGCGCGCCGCCGCGATAGCTCGGCTTTTGCGAATGACGGATAATCCCCACGCAAAGCCGCCTGTAGAGCATAATGCGCCGGGTAGCGCGTCTGTACCAGCAGGAGATCTCCGGCAGCCTCAACGGCGACGTACAGCAGCCGGAAGGCGCGTTCTACACTACCGACTCCGCTCCCGAGCAACAGGGTGTCAATGTCGGGGATGGCAACCACATCCCAGTTCCCGTCGAGAATGCACCGGGCGGTACCGACGACAACCCGGAAACCTCTATCTTCCCGACAGTCGGCGGTATGCAACCCGACAGGTTCGCCCAGAGCATTCGCGAGATCCTCTCTCACCCGCTCGACGGCGAGCCCCGTAGCCGTCAGCCGCCTGGCGCCGCATCTCTTACACTCTCCACCGGCCCGCTCCCGAAATCCGCAGTTTTTGCAGACCAGGATTTTCTCCCGCTCGTGCAGCGCAAGCGGGAGTTCGCAGTCAGGACAGGACCTTACGGTTCCGCAGCGGTTGCAGTAGACGACCGCCGCGTATCCGAGGCGGTTTACGACTACTCCAACGCGGCTTTCATCTTTTTTGCCCCGGCGGCAGGTTTCGATCAGCGCCGAACTGAGCGCCGCTCCTGAATCTCTCATGTCCACGATGCGGATCGAGGGATGCCTGCTGCCCTCACGCGCCGGAAGCTCACGCACCCACTCTTTTCTGGAGTAGAGGATCAGGGACGGAACGGGAGAGAGGAACAGCACGCCCGCATCCTCGGTGAAGCCGCGCCGCAGCGCCAGATCCCGGACATGAATCGGCACGCCTTCATAACCTACCTCAGCGCGGTGGGACTCGTTCGGCTCATCCACGACGCAGATCGCACCCAGGCGTCTGAATGGAACGAGAGCCGCAGCCCGAGTCCCCACAAGGACGTCCACCTCACCGCTCCGAACCGCTCCGTAAACCTCGCCGCGTCTTCTGCCAAGACCGGAGTGATACGGAGCCACCGTAGTCCCTCCAGGAAGGGAATACAGAAGCTTATCCAGCAACCGCTCGACCACCGCCGTCTCTGGGGCCAGGATGAGGATCTGCTCTCCATCACCCACGGTCGCCCGGGCGAGCGCGACGGCGGCATCCTCCTGCTCCCGCGCCGGCACCCTCCACATCCACGCGCCGCCTCGCGCCAGAATCCGGTTGACATATCGCACGAAGGACTTGCACTCCTCGCTCGACCCCTCACCTCGTGCTCCAAAAATGGCGGAAGGCTCCGGGCGCATCTCCAGCTTTACGGCCCCACGCTGAACCAGCCGCCGCAGAACATCTCTTCTGGTCCCGACTTCCGAGAGCAATGTGGAGACCGGGCAGCCTGACTCGTGCTTCTTGAGGGCCCCGAACAGATCTCTCTGCCGGGGGCTAAATCCGGAATCTGACAGATCTTCCCGCTGCGTCACCGCCCACTCGATCTCGCCGCGCCCCGGCAACCCCGGCGCAAGCTCTACTCTCCTGTCTCGCTCTGCCTCCCTTAGAGCCTGGCCGCCAAGAGTTCTGCGAAGCAGGGTGCGTCCGACGAACTCTCCTTCCTTCCAAGGCCAGCCGGGGGCGGGCCTCAGCACCCTGTAACGGTTGACTTCGAGACCGGGTGGCAGGGCGGCGCCCAACGCAGCAGAGAGTGGAATAGCCGATATCTCAGAAGCCCACGTGCAGATCTCGACTATTTCCTTTCCGGGCGAAAGCTCCTCGATCACGTTACGGATATTTTCCGTAGCCCTGTTGTCTTTGTTGCTTCCCAGCCCCACCACAACGCCGAATCTGGAGTGCCCGGAGAGCGGCACCACTACCGCTGCGCCGATTCCCACCTTCCTCTCCAGCCGGTAGCTGAGCGGCGGTAGGGCATGAGTAGGGATCAGGAGGCTTACAAGGGCCTCCCGGTGCCCGGCTGTTCGCCTATCCGGGCAGGGCAACTACAAGCCCGCGGCGCGGCGCAGTTTGTCGGCGCGCGTGGTCTCCTCCCAGGTAAATCCGGGCTCGTTGCGGCCAAAATGGCCGTACACGGAAGTCGCGCCGTAGATCGGGCGCTGGAGATTCAGATCCCGGATTATCGCGCCGGGCCTGAGATCGAAATGTTCCTCGATCAGAGAGTGGATGAGCAACGGGTCCACGTTCTCGGTGCCGAAGGTGTCTACAACCAGGCTCACGGGATGGGCGACGCCGATGGCATAGGCAATCTGGACCATGCATCTCTCGGCCAGCCCCGCAGCGACCACGTTCTTGGCGACCCAGCGGGCAGCGTAGGAGCCAGAGCGGTCTACCTTGGTGGGATCTTTGCCCGAAAACGCGCCCCCGCCATGCGGAACAGCCCCGCCGTAGGTGTCTACGATGATCTTGCGCCCCGTGAGACCCGTATCCCCCTGCGGTCCGCCGATCACGAACCGCCCCGAGGGATTGACCAGTACATCGGTTTTGTGCCTGTCGAAGAGCTCCTCGGGCATCACCGGCTCGATAACCGCCTCCAGGAGATCCCCTTTGAGGCGTCTTTCAATACCCTCCCGGTGCTGGGCGGAGATGAGGATTTTTTCGACAGCCACGGGCCTCCGGCCCTCGTAGCGTACGGTTACCTGGCTCTTTCCATCTGGCCTGAGGTAGTCCAGTTCCCCGCTCTTCCTGACTTCGGCGAGGCGGCGGGTCAGGGCGTGCGCCAGCATCAAGGGAAGCGGCATCAGCTCCTCCGTCTCCCGGCAGGCATAGCCAAACATCATCCCCTGATCACCGGCCCCGAGTTCGTCGAGTTCCTTACCTTCACGAAACTCGAGAGCGTGATCAACTCCCCGGGCTATATCCTCGGACTGCGGGTCTATGGAGGTCAGAACCCCGCAGGTCTCGGAATCGAAGCCGAATTTGGCGCGGGTGTAGCCGATCTCGGAGATCTTGTTCCTGACGAGGGTGGGTATGTCCACGTAGGTTTTGGTAGTGATTTCCCCGGCTACTATGACGAGGCCCGTAGTCACCAGCGTCTCGCAAGCCACGCGGCTTACCGGGTCATCTGCCAGGGCTGCGTCGAGGATGGCGTCGGAGATTTGGTCGGCCAGCTTGTCCGGGTGTCCCTCTGTTACGGACTCCGAAGTGAAAAGATGCGAAGTACGGGCACCGAACCGCCTGCGGGATTCGGGATCCGAAACTGTCTTCTCGACCATCTAGCTCCACCTCTCCTTACCCATTTCCTTTTGCATAACGTCTAAAATGGTCCGGGCAACTTCTCTCTTCGATGCCCGACGCACGAAGCGTTCCCCACCCCAACCCGCTATGTAGACCTCATTCTCTTCGGTGCCAAACCCTATATCAGGACGCGAGATGTCGTTGCCAACAACGAGGTTTGCTCCCTTCAAGCGAAGCTTCTCGCGAGCCTCGGAAGCAGGGTCTCCATGCGTTGCGGAGAATCCTACCACAAACAGATCCGGATTCCTGTCGCGCACTTCTTTGAGTATGTCTGCGGTCTCCACAAGCTCTATAGTAAGCCTGTCTTTTCGCCGGATCTTGTTACTCTGCCGCGAGGCGGGCGTAAAGTCCGAAACCGCCGCCGCCATGATCAGCGCGTCGAACTCCCCAGCCCGCCGCAGAACCTCCTCCCTCATTTCCGCGAATGTTTCTACGGCGATCCACCCGCCCCCCGGCTCGATCTCGTCTACATTAGCGGCCACGATCGAGACTTCCGCCCCGAGACGCCGGGCCTCCCGAGCAATAGCCCGCCCCATCTTCCCCGAAGAGCGGTTGCCCACGAACCGCACGCTGTCTATCGGCTCCCTCGTACCCCCGGCCGTAACCAGCACCCGGAGCCCGCCGAGCACCCCGCCCATCCTGCCAAGTACCCTCGTGACTATCTCCCCGGCGGAAACCATTCTCCCTAGCTCTCTCTCAAGTATTATGCGGTTATCTCTCCGCAAGAGTTCGATGTTCCGCCGGACAGCGGGGTGCGATGCGGTGGCGCCGTCGAGTTCGGGGGCCACGACGGTTGGAGTTCTGCCGGCTATGGGGTCGAGGCCGTGGGCGAGACGAGCGAGGGTTCCGCTGGTTGCCGGGGCGAAGATCAGGGCCTGCGGGGTTTCGGTGGGTGAATCCACCAGGCTCGCCACTTCGGCGAACGCGGATGGGCCGATAAAATCCTTCGTTCCCGGTTCCAGGGAAGCCTCGATCTGGTGTCCGGCCTCGGCGAGTTCTCGCGAAATCTCCGGGGCCAGGAGCGCGCCGGGGCCCGGACCGACGGAGAGAAAGATCACATCTTTACTTCATCAGGCAGCGCCCTGGTCTTCCTCTTCGACGCCCTGATCGCCCCCGGCTCTGTCTGCCTCCTGGCTCTCTTCTTCCTGGGTTTCTGTCTTGAAGCCGACCCTGAGCTTGCCTTCCCTCAACTCTTCGATAGCGATGGTGAGAGGGTGCTGGGAGCGGGTGTGGACCTGGGGACCGGGAATTCCGAGAGACTCGTTCAGGCCGAGGGTAGTGGTGTACTCGTTGATCTGGCGCGCCCGCTTGGCCGTAGCGAGAACCAGGGTATAGCGGGAGTCTACCTTCTCCAGCAGTTCGTCTATCCTGAGATCATCCAGCATCTTTGCCTCCTTTTACGATTTTTCTCATCAGGTCTATCATATCCTGGCTCGCCTGCTCGCGTTCGGCGTTCACCACCTCGTAGTCGAACTCCTTGCGAGCCTCGACTTCCTTGAGCGCGGTCGTCATTCGCCGCTCGACGGCTTCCGAGTCCTCGGTCGCCCTGCCGGTCAGACGCTTGCGTGTTTCCTCCAGGGTAGGTGCCCTGACGAAGACCATAACAGCGTCCGGTCGGCGCTTCTTTACCTGCCTCGCTCCCTGTAGCTCTATCTCCAGGATCACCGACCGGCCGCTCTCCAGAAACTCTTCCACCCGGCGTTCGGGAGTACCGTAAAGGTTGCCGGAGTATTCCGCCCACTCCAGGAAACGCCCCTCCTCGATCCACCTCTCGAACTCCTCGCGGGTAAGAAATATGTAGTCCTTGCCGTCTACTTCGCCAGCCCGGGGCTTGCGGGTGGTCGCGGAAACCGAATACGCCAGCTCCGGTACGGCGGCGAGGGCGGCCCGGATCAGGGTTGACTTCCCCGCGCCCGAAGGGCCCGAGACGACGATCAGTCTTCCTCGCAACCCAAAGCCCTGATCAAACGATCCCGTTGTCCGTGCGTGAGCCCGACGAGCGTCTTGGAGCGGCTGATCTTCGCCTCCCTGAGCAAGCGGGTTACCTTTATACGTCCCATACCCCGCATGGCAAGCAGCATCTCCTCGACTTTCGCGCCTTTCAACTCCTCAGAAGGGTCCATCAGCAGATCGTAGATGTCAAGCGAACCGCTTTTAAGATCACGCTTGGCAGCAGCCCGGGCGAACCGCACCCGATTGGCCTCTTCGAGCGCGGCATGCCGCTCCTGCGAGGTTCTCTCTGGCGTACGCCTCAGCATTAGCAATTCAGTATAACATCGCCTCTTGTGATTCGTCACGGCTTCGCAAAGCACTTGTAAGGTTTTGTGCTTTAAGTTCATTGTCCCGCAGGTAGACGGCAAACTCTTCCAGGATTTCGCCTGGTTCCCGGACGAATCCACCGGAGCCGACCTGGACTGCCGACGCCCCGGCGAGCATGAATGCGACGGCGTCAGTACCGCTCGTAACACCGCCGCAACCGATAACCGGAACGCTTACCACCCTGGAGACCTCGTAAACGGCTCGCAGTGCTACAGGTTTTATGGCAGGACCCGAAAGCCCGCCTTTCAGGAAAATCCGGCGCGTATGAGGATCAACTGCGAGCGCGGAAATGGTGTTTATCAGGGTGAGCGCATCCGCCCCGGCTTCTTCTGAGGCCAGAGCGTTGTTCAGGGCTCCCTCGTTTGCGAGCTTTGCGAACAATGGTTTATCGGGCAAGGCCGTGCGGCAAGCAGCGACGACCTCGGATATGGTCTCTGCTCTCGCGCAGAAAGTCGTCCCTCCACGCTCGGTGTTCGGGCACGAGAGATTGAGCTCCACCGCCGCAACGCGTGATTCGCCAGCGAGCCGGGCGCACAACTCTGCGAACTCCGCGACGGTATCCCCGGCGACAGAGACGATGATAGGCAGCCCGATGTCGTAATCGTCGAGGTCTTCCAGGAAACGCTCTATGCCGGGGTTCTGGAGCCCGATGGAGTTGATGATCCCCGCCGGAGCCTCGGCCAACCGGGGTGGCGGGTTCCCGGCACGGGGCTTCGGGGTAACCGTCTTGGGCAGGATCGCCCCGTAGACGCCTTTTACCTCCCCGAACGCTTCCCGGCCCAGCGTACCTGCGGCGGGCATCAGCGGCGTCCGCAAGCGAATGCCGCAGAGATCAACCGCAAGGCTATCGGAATTCTCTACCACGCCAGAACTTCCGCGAGGAAAACGGGACCCGAAATGCAGGCGCGCGCGTAAGTCCGCCCTCCACCATCCCAAACCGGCACCGCGCAGCCGTGGCACGAACCGTTCGCGCACGCCATCCTCTCTCGCACTGCGAGCTGGACACAAACCTGCTCGCAGGCAGCCCGTTTTACCGCCGCGAGGGTCGAGAGGGGTCCGCTGGCGCAGACTGCAGAGTAGCGGGAGAGGTCGCCGACACGCGCGAGTAACTTTTCGGGTGCTCTTTCGGGATCATCTGTCGGAACGAGATCAGCATCCGGGAAGATTCTGGATATTACATCTCCGTAAGCCTCTGGCGCAGTGGAAGGAATCTCCAGGTACAGTTCATGCGGGATGCCCCGCCCGGCCAGGCGTCGCGAGAGGAGCTTCAACGGCGAGACCCAGACCCCGCCGCCAACCAGAGCCACCGGTCCGTTGCCGATATCGAACCCCCGGCCCAGAGGTTCGCTTACCACTACCTCTTCCTCCTCTCCGGCGAGCAGCGACGTGCCCCGGCCCCGGATCTCCACCAGCAGGGCGGCGCTCTCTCCGTCGTAATCGTGGACGAAAAACGGTCGGCAGAGAAACGGATCTAGGGCTGCGGCGAAGCTTCGAGTTCTGACCATCACGAACTGCCCTGGTTGCGGAATACACCCATTCCAGCGGTAGCGCAGGAGCAGATGGTTCCCGAACCTCTCGCGGCTCAGGATCTCCGCTCTCTGAAGTCTCACGTCCTCGCCACGTAGAGGTCTTGCAGCGCCCTCACCCGCCGGGTGCCGCCCCGGATCCTGGACTCTATCCCCTGCACGGCAGCGGCGGCTGCGGCGAGCGTCGTGATACATGGTGTACCGTGCATCAGAGCTTTGCGCCGGATCAGATACCCGTCCGTGCGCGCACCACGCCCCCAGGGGGTGTTGATGACCAGGTCAACTCCACCGCTCTCGATGAGGCCAAGCACATCCTCTCCTAGCTCCCCGATCTTGGGCACCACCTCGACCGAAAGCCCGTTGTTCTTGAGCACGTCTGCCGTTCCCTCGCTCGCTGCGAGCTCGAACCCCAAGTCCGCGAAGGCGCGTGCGATCAGCACCACCGCCCGCTTGTCGCGGTTGGCTACGGAGATGTAGACCTTCCCGGATACCGGAAGCTCCTGCCCGGCTGCCGTCAGCGCCTTGGCGAAAGCTCCACCGAAGGAGCGATCCACACCCATCGCCTCGCCCGTGGAGCGCATCTCCGGCCCGAGCAGGGGATCTACATCAGCGAACCTCTCGAACGGGAAGACCGGCGCCTTGACGCTGAAGTGTCCGTTATCTCTGTCCGTCCCGAGCCGCATGTCCCTGAGCTTTTCGCCGAGCAGAACGCGGGTGGCGACCTTCGCCAGCGGCACCCCGGTCGCCTTGGAGATAAACGGCACGGTACGCGAGGCCCGGGGATTGCACTCGATGACCATCACGTCTTCGCCACGCACCACGAACTGCACGTTCATCAGCCCCACAACGCCAACGGCGAGCGCGAGTCGGCGGGTGTAATCCTCTATCTTCCCCAGCAGCGAGCGCGGAATCGTGATCGGGGGCGTAACGCAGGAAGAGTCTCCCGAGTGAACCCCCGCCTCCTCGACGTGCTCCATGATCCCGCCGATATACACATCCTCACCGTCGGAGACCGCATCCACATCTACCTCGATGTGATCCTCCATAAACTTATCCACGAGCGTGGGATGCTCGGGAGTAGTGCTCACCTCTGACCTGAGGTAGATGTCGAGGTCTTCTTCGTTGTAGACGATCTCCATCCGGCGTCCGCCGAGTACGTAGGATGGCCGCACGACGACCGGGTAGCCAAGCTCGTGCGCGACCTCGCGCGCCTCCTCCGCCGTTCTCGCAGTACCGAATCGCGGGTGCGGGATGCCGAGTTCGGTCAAAAGCCGCCCGAAACGGGAGCGGTCCTCGGCCAGGTCTATCGCGTCGGGAGAGGTGCCGAGAATCCTGACCCCCGCCCGCTCCAGCTCCCGCGCCAGCTTCAGGGGACTCTGGCCGCCGAACTGCAAAACCACACCTTCCGGGTTCTCGCGCCGGATGACCTCCAGCACGTACTCCGCCGCGAGCGGCTCGAAGTACAGGCGGCTGGAAGTGTCGTAGTCGGTGGAGACGGTCTCGGGGTTGGAGTTGACCATGACCGCGTCATATCCGCACTCGGCTAGCGCGTAGCTGGCGTGGACGCATGCGTAATCGAACTCCACGCCCTGGCCTATCCTGTTCGGCCCACTCCCCAGAACCACAACCGAGGGCCTGTCTCCCCTCTCAACCTCATCTTCAACCTCATAAGTCGAGTAGTAGTACGGGGTCCGGGCCGGAAACTCCCCGGCACAGGTGTCAACGGACTTGTAGGTCGGGTGTATGCCCAGAGCGCCGCGCACGCCTCGCACAACTTCTGTTGTGGTACCGATAGCAGCCGCGATCGTCTCGTCGGAAAGTCCGACCTTTTTCGTCTCGACAAGCTCTCTTACGCTCAGGGTTTCGGGTATAGCTCCTTCCGCCGCCACGATCTTGGCAACCGACGCGATGAAGAAGGGATCTATCTGCGTCCGCTCGTGGATCTCCGGTATGTCCATCCCCGCCCGGAGCGCCTCGAAGACGGCGAAAATCCTATACGGATTGGGACCGTCCAGGTTCGCGACTATGTCTTGAGGTTCGACCTCCAGTGAAGCTATAGCCTTCAGGAGACTCTCGGTGAAAGTTCTGCCTATGGCCATTACCTCGCCGACGGAGTGCATCCTGGTGGTCAATCTGGGGGTTGTTCCGGGGAATTTCTCGAAGGCGAAGCGTGGGATCTTGGTTACCACGTAGTCAAGCGCGGGCTCGAAAGATGCCGGTGTAGCTTTGGTTATGTCATTGGGGATTTCATCCAGCCTCAGCCCAACCGCGAGCTTGGCGGCTATCTTGGCGATCGGGAACCCCGTAGCCTTGCTCGCCAGCGCACTGGAGCGGGAAACGCGCGGGTTCATTTCGATCACGTAGAAATCATCGCTCTCTGGGTCTACCGCGAACTGGATGTTGGAGCCCCCGGTCTGCACTCCTATCTCACGTATTATGCGTATAGCAGCGGAGCGAAGTGTCTGGTACTGCCTGTCGGAGAGGGTCTGGGCGGGGGCGACGGTGATGGAGTCGCCGGTATGGACGCCCATCGGGTCGGCGTTCTCTATGGAGCAAATGATAACGACGTTATCGGAGAGGTCGCGCATGACCTCCAGCTCGAACTCCTTCCAGCCGGCGATGCTTCTCTCGACCAGGGCGCTCCTGACGGGGCTCGCGCCGAGGCCCTCGGCAACGGTGCGCCTTAGCTCGCCGGGATCGTTCGCGATAGCCCCGCCCTTTCCGCCCAGGGTGAAGCTCGGGCGTATGATCAGGGGGAATCCTATCTCCGCGGCAAGCTCTTCGGCCTCCCGGACGTTGTGAACGATGCGGCTCTCGGGGACTTTCAGGTGAATCCTCTCCATCGCCTCGCGGAAAAGTTGGCGGTCCTCGGCTTTGCGGATAGACTCCACAGAAGCGCCGAGAAGTTCCACACCGAACTCATCCAGGGTGCCCGACTCGTACAGCTCGACGGAGAGGTTCAGGGCCGTCTGCCCGCCCAGGGTAGGAAGCAGGGCGTCGGGGTGTTCGCGGCGGATGATCTCCGCAACCGTCTCGGCGGTAAGCGGTTCGATGTAGGTGGCGTCGGCGACCTCCGGGTCGGTCATGATGGTTGCCGGGTTGGAGTTGACCAGGATCACGCGGTAACCCTCGTCGCGCAACGCCCGGCACGCCTGGGTGCCGGAGTAGTCGAACTCCGCAGCCTGGCCGATTACGATCGGGCCCGAGCCGATGATGAGGATGCTCGATATGTCATCTCGCCGGGGCATCCTACACCGCCGCCTTGTTGGAGATGCTCTCCACGAACTCGTCGAAGAGGTATCCCGAATCCCTGGGACCGGGGCTGGACTCCGGGTGGTATTGCACACTCCAGGCGCGAAGCTCGTCGCAGGAAAGACCCTCGACCGTACCGTCGTAGAGGTTGCGGTGGGTTAGCTCGACATTCTTCGGCATCGTCTCCTCGCGGATCGCGAAGCCGTGGTTCTGGCTTGTGATCTCGATCCGCCCGGTTCGCAGGTTCCTGACCGGGTGGTTCGCGCCGTGGTGCCCGAAGGGCATCTTGTAGGTCTCGCAGCCCAGCACCAGCCCCAGAAGCTGGTGCCCCAGGCAGATGCCGAAGACCGGGATCTCCCCCAGCATCGGGCGCAGATTCTCGACGGCCCGTCTCAGCGCCGCCGGGTCTCCGGGACCGTTGGAGAGAAACAGGCCGTCAGGTTTTACGTCCATGATGCTTTCGGCAGCAGAAGAACCCGGCATGGCAACGACCGTAGCCCCCCGGCTCCTGAGTTCCCTGTAGATGGAGCCCTTCACGCCGTAGTCCAGGGCGGCCACCCTGCACCTCTCCTCTCCAAAGGAAGGCATAAGCACGGGTTCGGTAAGCTCGGAGCTGGTCGAGGCGAGATCCAGGCCAACCATCTGCGGATGGGCCCTGGCTCTCTCCCGCAACAGGTTTACATCTCGTTCGGCCGTGGAGATCACACCCCGCATGGCGCCCTTGTCCCTTATGTGCCGCGTCAGCGCGCGGGTATCAATTCCCTCAACCCCCATAACGCCAGCCTCGCTCAGAAGCTCCGCCAGAGAACGCTGGCTCGCCCAGTTGCTGTGATACGGGGTGTACTCGCGCACCAGGACTGCAGACGCCTGCACCCTGCGGGACTCGTCGTCGCCGGGGATCACGCCGTAGTTTCCGATCAGGGGGTAAGTGAACAACACGATCTGGCCCCGGTAAGAGGGGTCGGTCAGGGTTTCCTGGTATCCGACCATGCTGGTCGTAAAGACCACCTCGCCCGCAACCTCACCATCTCCGGCGAAGCTCCACCCTTCGAAAACAGCGCCATCTTCCAGGACAAGAACCGCTCTGCTACGCCCGTACTCCAAATGCTGCTCCTATGCGATCGTGCACCAACTCTCCACCAACTATAGTACCCACGATCCGGCCCGTCAGCTTCTTTCCCAGATACGGACTGTTCCGGGAACGGCTGGCAAGGTTTCGCTCACTCACCGTCCACTCTTCGGAGAGGTCCACGAGTGCAAGATCCGCGGGAGCACCTGCAGAAATGCTCCCCAGACCTCCCACCCAACGGCCCGGAGCGCAGCTCATCGCCTCGACGAGCCGGCGGAGCGAGAGCTTTCCGCCCAGGACAAGTTCGGTGTAGAGCGCGGCAAAAGCAGTCTCGTGCCCGAGGAAACCGGGTGCGGCCTCCTCCAGCGGAAGCTCTTTCTCCTCCGAAGCGTGCGGCGCGTGGTCGGTCGCCACAAAGTCGAGCGTGCCGTTTCCCAGGGCTTCGCGTACGCCCGCGCGGTCTTCTTCCGGCCGCAGAGGGGGATTGACCCGCCACATACCTTCGAGCGAACCGATAAGGTCGTCGGTGAGCGTCAGGTGATGCGGGGTGGTATCCGCCGTCACGTCGGCCTGCCGCTTGAAGAATCCGACGAGCGCCGCCGAAAGAGCGGTCGAGACGTGGGTGATGTGAACCCTCGCCCCGGTCTCGGCAGCCAGTATCAGGGCCGTCGCCGTCGCCGCGTCCTCCGCGCTCGCGGGCGAGCCCGGAACTCCGGCCAGGGCCGAGGCAATCCCTTCGTGGATGACGCCGGTAGCAAGCGTGTGGTCCTCGCAATGCAGGATCACGGGCAGACCAGCCGTTTTCGCGTAGAGCATCGCGTTCCGCAAAACTCCCGCGTTCTGCGTCCCCAGGCCATCGTCGGAGACGCAGAACGCTCCGGCTTCTTTGAGCAGCCGCATCTCCGTCAGCCGCTCGCCTTTGAGCCCTTCGTGCAACGCCGCCGCGACGTACGCCCGCACGCCGGACTCGCGCTCGATGCGCCTCACAAGCCCGCCCAGAACCGCAGGCCGGTCTATTACGGGGTCAGTATTGGGCATCATGACTACGCCTGTAAACCCTCCCGCCGCTGCCGCCGCAGAGCCGCTCTCGATATCTTCCTCATCCTCCCGTCCCGGCGTGCGCCAGTGAGCGTGAACATCCACGAAACCGGGGAAGAGATGTAACCCGTCTGCGTCCAGCTCGCGCACGCCGCGCAAGCACTCTCCGATCTCCGCAACCCGGCCCCCGGAGAGGCGCACGTCAAGCAGCGCGTCCAGCTCGGAGCACGGGTCCAGGACACGTGCACCCCTGACGACCAGCTCTTCCGTACTCCCGCTGCGCGTGCTCAAGCGGCCACCTTCTGGGTAGCACCGGCGGCGAGGGCCAGCACCGCCGTGCGCACGGCCAGCCCGGCCGCGACCTGGTTCGGGATCAGGGACGAGCCGTCGAGCACGACATCACCGACGATCTCCACCCCCCGGTTGACCGGCCCCGGATGCATGATGAGCAAGCCCGGCCTGAGATGGCTTCTGTTCACCCCGTAGTAGCGGGCGTACTCCCCGACCGAGGGAACGCGGGCGCCCGTCATCCGCTCTTTCTGCAGCCGCAGGAGATACAGGATCTCAGCCCCCCACTCCAGCGCCGCGTCCACGGAGTCCATTACGGACAGGTTCCAGGCTCCCGACTCTTGCGGCAGAAGTGTATCCGGCGCGACGAGCGCAACCTCCATTCCGGCGGTGTGGAAGGCCGGTATAACGCTTCGCGCCACCCGGCTGTGCAGGATGTCCCCAACGATGGCAGCCTTGCGCCCAGCAAGCTCGTCGAAGCCACCCAGAGCTTCGCTCAAGGCGTAGAGATCCAGGAGCGCCTGCGTCGGGTGCTGGCCGCAGCCGTCTCCGGCGTTGATGACCGCAGCTTCGGTGTAGCGAGCCGCCAGCGACGCGGCTCCCGCCGCTTTATGCCGGATCACGAGCGCGTCCATCCCGAGATTGCTCAGCGTTACTACCGTGTCCACAAGCGACTCGCCCTTGACGATGGAAGACCCTTCCCTGGAGAGCGAGACCACATCAGCCCCAGCCCTTCTCGCGGCAAGCTCGAACGAGGCCGAGGTCCGGGTCGAGGGCTCGAAGAAGGCCAGGCAGATCGTCTTTCCTTCCAGCGGCTGCTCCAGCCTTCCTCCGGCGCTGTCTCCGGCGAGATCCAGGATTTCCTGCAACTCCTCGCGGGTTACGTTCTCCAGTGACAAAAAGCTCCTACTCTGCAACGGTAATCACCCCATCCTCCCCGTCGGTCTCTACCAGCTTCACCCGCACCCGCTCGTTGCGAGCCGTCGGTACGTTCTTCCCTACGTAGTCCGCCCTGATGGGCAGCTCCCGGTGCCCCCGGTCCACCAGTATCGCGAGCCTTATCGCGGCAGGACGCCCCAGTTCCAGGAGCGCGTCCATCGCGGCCCGAGCCGTCCTGCCGGTGTAGAGCACATCATCAACCAGTACGATGGTCCTGCCCTCGACCTCGAACGGGATGCGGCTCCCCTTCACCTCCGGCTCCTCGCCACCGAGGTCGTCCCGGTGCAGCGTAATGTCCAGAGATCCGACCGGGACCTCGATCCCCTCGAACTTGTGGATGTTCTCCGAGATCCTGCGCGCCAGCGGGACACCGCGGGTCAGCACTCCGACCAGCGCAAGGTCGTCGAGAGATGATGCGTTGCGTTCGAGAATCTCGTGGGAGATGCGCCGTAGAGAACGGGCCAGAACGTCCGGTGTGAGAACTTCGAAGAACGCGCGGTTGCGCTCGCCGGTGCTCGATCTACCCAAGCGGCTACCTCCTTCGCGCCTCGCTGGACGCCGTTAAAGGCCGGTCTTCAAATTGACGGACACGCTACCAGAGCGCGAACGAATCGTCAAGCTCCAGGGCCGCTTTCCTCAAGTCTTCTGGAATCGGCGACTCGAACTCCAGCTCTTCTCCCGTGATCGGATGGTTGAAAGCGAGCCGCTCCGCGTGCAGCCACAGCCTCTTGCCCGGAACAGATTTGCCGTAGATCGGGTCCGCGTACACCGGGTATCCGATGGCCGAGAGGTGAACCCGGATCTGGTGCGTCCTTCCGGTTTCGAGCCGTACCCGGAGCATGGCGTGTCTCGCCGCACGCCGCAAAACTTCGAAGTGCGTTACAGCAGGTCTTCCTATCCCGGCGGCCATCCGGGCCGGCTCTGTGGGGTCCCGGCCCACTGGAGAGTCTATCGTTCCCGTATCGGGCAAATCCTCGCCCACCACTATTGTTCGATAGACTCGCCGGACACGCCGCTCGGAGAGCATCCTCACCAGACCCGAATATGCAGGCTCGCCTTTCGCCAGCACCATCAGCCCCGAGGTATCCCGGTCCAGCCGGTGGACCACGCCGGGGCGCTCGGGATCCTCACCGCCCGCGATGCCCTTATCCAGCAGCGCGTTTACCAGCGTCCCGGACGGGTTACCTGCCCCCGGATGCACCACGATCCCCGCAGGCTTATCCACCACCAGCAAATAATCATCTTCGAAGACTATCAGAATCGGGATATCTTCGGGCCTGAGCCCCACGTCCGGCAACCTGGCCTCGATCTGCTCCCCGCCACGGACCTTGTACGACGGCACAACCCTTCCGCCATCAACGAGCAGGTCTCCCTCCCGGATCAGGCGCTGCACGGCTCTCCGGCTCATATCCAGACGGTGCGCCGCCAAGCGATCGAGGCGCTCTCCACCCTCCTGTTCGCCTACCTCGAAAGTCCTTACGGGCAAAGACGGCTCTTCATCACAGAGGCCCGCCGATGCTGGGAGCTACGCGAATGCCCTCTCATTCATTCCGGCGCCAGGAGCGTCCCGATTCCGATACCGGTTCGTCTGCTTGCTCCTCCCCAGAAGCAAAATCCTTGCTATCCTCTTCAAGCTCTTCCGCAGACTCCTCCCGATCAACCTCGCCAGCAGCTTCAGCTTCGGGCGCTCCCTCCAATTCGCTGGCGTGCATGAGCCGCGTATCTTCCTCATCTGGCTCGTGCTCACCTTTTTGTTCAGTGTCCTGGTTTTCTTTCAGCGCCTCCCGCGCTGTGGCCAGGGCTTCCGGGTCCAGACGCTCTCTCAGCGAAGCCTCGACTTCCTTTGCGGAAGCGATCTCGGCGTTATCCATGACCTCCAGGTAGCTTCTCAGGAGCTTGCGGAAGTCCGCTGCGAACTTCTCTTTGGCCTCCTTGAGTGCCTCGTAGGACTCGCGGGCGCGTTCGATCTTCTCCGAAGAGTCGGCGAGTATCTGGTTGGCGCGGGATTTGGCCTCCCGAACGGTCAGCTCGGCTTCGCGGGTGGCGTTCATCCGCATGCTCTCGGCCTCCCGGCGGGCGCTCTCGCGCAGATCTCCCGCGGCTTTCTCGGCGTGGACCAAGGCCTCCCGGATCGAACCTTCCAGCTCCTCGAACTGCTCCAGACGCTCGCGGACGTTGGAGATCTCCTCGTTGATCTTCAAGTTCTCGGTGTAGATGCGCTCGTACTCGTCGGCGACCGTCTCCAGGAAGTCCTCGACCTGCTCGGCGTTATACCCCCGGAAGCTTCTCGCGAATTCTTTGCGCCGGATCTCAAGCGGCTTCATGCTCATGTCTCATCACCCCGTTACAGGTTGAATGAAGTTTCTGATGATCAAGAGCAGTAGACTACGCGCTATCGAGAGTCCTATCAAGGCTATGATCGGCGAGAGGTCGAGCCCTATGCCACCGAGCTGGAGCATGGGCATACGGCTCCTTATCGGCATGAGTATCGGTCTTGCCACGTTCCCCACGATGTCGTAGACACCCTGCAGAAACCTGTTGGAAGGATATCCGGGAAACCAGCTAAAGAGAATATTCGCGATAATAAACCCGAACAGTATGTAGTAGCAGTAGACCACCACCCCGGAGAGCAGATTTGCGATGCTGAACCCGAAAACCTGTAGCAGCGCCATTACTGCTCGCCCAGGCTCCTCGCCTGCTCGGTGGCCGCGCTGATACCGTCGTAGATGGCTCCCACGAACCCGGCCTTCTCCATCGCCACAAACGCCGCCGCCGTAGTACCGCCGGGCGTCATCACCTCGTCGCGAACTTGGTGGGGGCTCCTCTCTTTGAGCAGAACCGCCGTACCCTGGATGGTCTCGTTGACCAGCCTGCGCGCCACATCACGCGGGATGCCTTCCCTCACTCCGGCCTGCACCAGCGCGTCGGCGAAGAGCGCCACGTACGCAGGCCCCGATCCGTGCAGAGCCGTAGCCGCATCAAAAAGTCTTTCGGGAAGTTCGATCACATCCCCGACATGGCCGAAGATGTCCTTGACAACCGGCAGCATCTTCTTGCCGGTCTCGTTCGCTGTGATCACCGCCGAACCCAACCCCACCGAGGCGCACACGTTCGGCATCACCCTCAAGACTGCAGTCCCCGGCGGCAGGCCTTTCTCTATGGCCGATATCGGGACCCCGGCGGCGACGCTCGTTACCGCCTTCTGTGTATCTTCGACGACCGGGTAGATCTCCTTCAGCACCGTCCCCACATCCCAGGGTTTGACGGCGACCACGATAAGCTCGCTGTCCTCCGCAAGCTCGGCGTTCGACCCGACCGCCCTTATGCCGTAGCCGTCCGCGTACTCTTCGAGCCGCTCGGCGTGTACGTCGCTGACCGCAAGCTCGTATAGTCCGGAGTCGGCCAGCCTGACGAGCAGGGAACCGCCGATCTTGCCGGCGCCTATTATCCCGACTTTCTTTGCGGAGCCGTTCAAAGAACCCTAAAGCTGGTTGAAGAACGCCCGCTCGGAGAGGCGTTTGCGCTCCTCGGCGCTGACCTCCACGTTGCGCGGGGTAAGCAGGAACACCCGGTTTGCGACGCTCTCGATCCTCCCATCCAGCGCGTAGGTCAGCCCAGAGCAGAAGTCCACCATCCTGCGGCTCAGATCGGTATCTATGTTCTGCAGGTTCAGGATCACCGGCTGCTGGCGCTTGAAGCGGTCGGCCAGAGCCTGGGCGTCGTTGAAGCTCGTGGGCTCGACCACGCTCACGCGCGTGGGCCTCTGCTGGTCCGGCACCGCCCGCAATCGCGGCTGGTTCTGGCCAGAATAACGCTCCCGACTCGGGCTGTCGCTGCCGAAGATCTCACCCAGAGAGGTTCCGTAGGAAGAGGAACGCTCGCCACGTCCGAGACGCCTGACCGTGGGCTCCGGCTCTTCCGCCCTGGAGCCGTTCGCATACGAGCCTCTTCCGTAGCCGCGCTCTTCCTCATCTTCTTCCAGGTAGTACTCATCCTCATCTACGCCGAAGCCGAACCAGGCCGCGACCCGTCCGAGACTATCTTTAACTCCCATATCGCCTCCTCACGGGCCCTCCTCTATTATCTTACGTCCGATCCTCACCAGGGAAGCTCCCTCCTCGACCGCCACCACGTAATCGTTGCTCATACCCATCGAGAGTTCCGAAAGATCGAAGCACCCGCTCCAATTTTTCTTAAGATCATCCCGAATTTCTTTTAACTTTGCGAAAACATAGCGCACATCCTCCGGCTCTTCAACCAGCGGCGCTATCGTCATGAACCCGCGAACCTGTACTTTCCCTTCTGTCCGGGCAGCAGCTTCGAGCAACGCTTCCACTTCGTCCTCCGAAACGCCGTACTTGGATTCCTCGCCACTGACGTTGACCTGCAGGAGAACGTTCACTCCACGCTCCGGCGCGCGCTTCCCCAACTCCCGGATCAGCCTTACGGAGTCAACCGAGTGTATGAGGTTCACCCTCGGGACCACTTCTTTTACCTTGCGCCGCTGCAGGTGCCCGATAAAGTGCCATTCGAAGGCATTGCCGAACATCTCCTGCTTGCGGGCGAGATCCTCGGCCCGATTTTCGCCCAGCAGGTTTACTCCTGCTGATGCGAGCGCGGATATCTGATCCGGCTCGAAGTATTTGGTCGCGACCAGGATTCTTACTTCATCCTGCACCCGCCCGCTCCGCTTGAGAGCTTCGGCGATATCTTTCCGGATCGCCGCCAGCCGATCCCGAATCCTCGCCTCCGTCACCCGCATCAAGACGAAATCTTTGCCACCGCCGCCAGGTTTCTACCGGTCACCGGTCCCTGCTTGCGGTGGGAGAAGAAGAGGTCGGGGCGGCAACCGGTGCATAATCCAAGATCCTGAACATCTGCGACCCCAGCCTCTTCGAGGTCGCGTCGGATCGCCGCCGGAAGCGAGAGCATCCTGCCAGAGACTACCTCTGGTCCGAACTCCCTGGCGAACTTCTCAGCCAGCTCCTCGGAAACCTCGTAACAGCACTCACGGATGCACGGCCCGATATATGCCTTCACGACTCCACCCAGCATCCGCGCGGCTTTCCCCGAGATGCGGGCTGCCGTCCCGCGCCAGCCGGAGTGGACCATCGCCACCTCACTCTTTCCAACCAGCGCCACCGGCACGCAGTCGGCGACGGCGACGACCAGAGATATGCCGCCTTCTCCGGTAACGAGCGCGTCGGCTTTCCCCGCGAAACCAGCCTCCGATACCCGCAAGATCTCAGCTCCGGCTACCTGCTTGACCCAGGAAGAGGGCCTACCCTCCATCGCCACCCTGATGCGGGCCAGGTTCTCTTCCACAGCCAGTCCGTCATCCCCGACAGATCTGGAGACGTTGAGGCTTTCAAAAGGCGGTTGGGAGACACCCCCGATCCGGGTGAAGAACCAGATCTTCGCGCCTTCGGGTTCGGGGTCCGGTGTCAGGTAGGTGGCTCCGCTCTGAGCCGTCTGTAGAGTCCAGCTACCGCTAGCGACGGCGGAGGAAGGCCGGAATGTCAAGGGAGTCCTCGTCGCTGTTTGGAGTAGGTTCGGACGGTGTCTCCCGCGGCTCGAAGACCGGACGCTCGCGGCGCTGATGGCTAATCCGCTCGTCGAATCCCGTTGCGATCACGGTAACGCTCACCCGGTCTCCGAAGCTTTCGTCTACCACGGCCCCGAAGATCAAATTCGCGTCCTGATGAGCGGAGCTGTGAACTATCTCCGCCGCCTCGTTGACCTCGAAGAGTCCCAGGTCGGACCCGCCGGTGATATTCAGGATGATCCCGGTCGCACCCTCGATGCTCGCTTCGAGCAGCGGGCTGGAGATCGCCGCCTTCGCAGCCTCGACGCCCCGGTTCTCGCTGTTCGACTCGCCGATACCCATCAGCGCCGAACCGGAGTTCTGCATGATGGTGCGCACGTCGGCGAAGTCCAGGTTTATGAGGCCGGGTACGGTGATGAGATCCGTTATCCCCTGCACGCCCTTCTTCAGCACGTCATCGGCCATCTTGAAGGCGTCCATCATGCTGGTGCGCTTCTCCGCGACCTGCAAAAGCCTGTCGTTCGGGATGACTATCAGGGAGTCCACATTCTCCTTGAGGCGCTTGATCCCCTCCTCGGCGTACGTCGAGCGCCGCCTTCCCTCGAAGGTGAACGGCCTCGTCACCACGCCCACCGTGAGAGCGCCCTGCTCGCGCGCGATCTTGGCGACCACAGGAGCCGCTCCCGTGCCCGTCCCACCGCCCTTGCCGGCGGTTATGAACACCATGTCCGCGCCCCGCAGAGCCTCCTCGATCTCGGCTTTGTTCTCTTCGGCGGCCTCTATCCCGATCTTCGGGTCGGCTCCCGCTCCGAGTCCGCGCGTGATCTTCTCTCCGATGTGGATCTTCTGGTCCGCGTCACACATCTGGAGCGCCTGCGCGTCCGTGTTGACCGCAACGAACTCAACCCCCTGCAAACCGGAGTTGATCATGCGGTTCACGGCGTTCGTACCACCGCCCCCGATGCCGACCACTTTTATGACCGCCAGATAGTTCGTCCCTGCCTCAAACATTCCTTCCTATTTCCTCCATCGCCTCTTCTCCCTGACCAGGATCTACTCGCCCCGGAACCAACTCTTGATGGCGGCCACAATGCTACCAAAACTGAATTTCGTTGCACCCTCACCTTCGGGTAAACGGTTATCGTTTTGGGAAGAGAAATGGAGCAACCCTATAGTCGTTGCGTACTGAGGTTTTTGTACAGCTTTAAGCTCTCCTTTAACGCGGCTGGGAGCCGTATTCGCGGTACGAATGCGCAAAACCTCCTCGCACAGCTCGGTCATGCCCTCCAGCAGGGAGCCTCCGCCGGTGAGTACGACCCCTCCAGGAAGAAGATTTTTCACCTGAAATTTTTCCAGAGAGTCGCGGGTGTATTCGAAAACTTCTCGAGCACGATACTCCAGGATCTCGCTCAAGAAGTGAGCGTTGTAGTAGCGGTCGCCGAGCTTCACGGCGGCCACAGGATCAACGGTTCTGGAGAGTACGGAGCCGTAGCGCACCTTGAGCTTCTCCGCAGCCTCGAAGGGGATCTTCATCCCATAAGCCACATCGGATGAAAAACTCTCTCCACCGATGGGGATAACGGTGGTGTGCGAGAGTGCCCCCCTGTGGAAGACGGCTATGTCGGTAGTGCCCCCGCCCACATCAACCAGACAGATCCCTTCCTCGCGGTCTTTCTCCGAGAGGCACGCCTCGGCGGAAGCGAGAGGTTCCAGCACGACCTGTGAGACCTCCACGCCGCAATCCTCCACTGCGCTGAGCAGGTTCTGGATGCTTGCTACCGCTCCGCTGACCACGTGCGCCCGCATCGTAACCCGCCGGGCGGCGAGGCCCACGGGCCGCTTGACACCGCCGGATCCATCGAGAATGTACTCCCGGGGCACGACGTGCAGTACGCGCATATCCTCGTCGGCGCTGGTGAGCCGCGCCTCCTCTTCTAGCTGCTGCACGAAATCCTCGGTGATGGTGAGGTTTCTGCTGCGGTTTAGAAGGGTTACCTCGGTATTAATTGATGAGATGTGGCTGCCGGCAATCCCGACGCTTACCGGCCCGCCTTGCACCTCGCACCTTCTCAGCGCGCGGGCGATTGACTCGGCGGTTGCTTTGCGATCCACTACCACGCCCTTCTTGAGGCCGTGGCTCGGGGCTTCCCCCATCGAGAGCACTTCGATCAGGCCGCTACTGGTGTCCACCCGTCCGGCGATGGCAACGATCTTGGTGGTACCTACATCTATCCCGTAGACCAGCGGCTCCGCCATGGACCATTCCCCGTTCTAGGCGCCCGACGTGCCGCTTCCTGCGTTTCCCACCACCACTCTCTGGGGGGAGCGCAGGTCGAAGACCTTATCAGCCCCCGGATTTTTGCGCATGATGCTCTTCAGCGCGCGAGCCTGTCCGGCCTCGATCTTGCCGGAGAAAACAACCTCACGCCCATCAACCATCGCCTTAACTCCACCCGCATTTACGCTCTCTACCGCGTCGAGTGTGAGCCCTTCGTTCTTCAGCAGCTTCGCGTTCTCCACTATCTCCTCTAACTGGCTCTTGTCCAGAGAGACGCGGTGCAGATCCGCCCCTCCAGACCCCCGGAGCCTGGTACCATCAGAAGCAAGAAAAACCTTCTTTCCGTTTATCCTGGCTTCCAACACCGCCCGGCGTTCTTCAACCTTGACCGTAACTATACCGGATCTCCAGTTTTTGGACACACCGGCACTCTGAACCCAGGGATTAGATTCGACCCTGCGCTCCAGCAGGCCGGAGTTCAAGGTAATGAGGCTTGCGCGATTCGGAACGTCCTGCCGGATCTCCGACTTCGGGAATTTGTGGACGCCTTCAATTCGGACGCCGGTAACCGGCAACGCGAGGTACGAGACTATGTAGACGGTTATCGCCGTCAGAGCGGCTACGGAGAATGATATGGATATAGCTTTGACGAACTGTCGCAAAGAGAAACTCACAGGCCTAGAGGATAGCAAGAAGCTCGTCTCCGACCCTGGAGATATCTCCCGCTCCTAGAGTCAGTATGGTGTCCTTCGGTTCCGAGATTTTTCTCAATATCCGGGCGATGTCGTTCTGCTCGGGGATGTAGTAGACATCCGGGTGGCTGCGGGTCTCGCAAAGAGCGTCCACGATCAGCTTGCCGTTTACTCCCGGCATGGGCATCTCGCCCGCGCCGTAGACGTCGGTTATGAGAACGGCATCAGCGGAGTAGAATGCTTCCCCGAACTCCCGCCAGAGCTTGCGGGTGCGCGAGTAGCGGTGCGGCTGGAAGACCGCTATCACCCGTCCGCCCGGAGAGCTGGTTGCCCGCGCCACCTCGAGCGTCGCGAGCAACTCGGTCGGATGATGGGCGTAATCGTCCACCACCCGAATCTCCCCACGCTCTCCCTTGAGCTGAAACCGCCGCCGGACTCCGCTGAACGTCTTGAGGCTTCTGGCTGCCTCGTAGGGGTCGTGGCCGAGCCAGTGGGCGATGGCGGCTGCGGCGAGCGAGTTGAGCACGTTGTGCCGTCCGTACACGCCGAGCTCTACCAGACCACGCTCCTCGCCATCTTCAATCAGGGTATAGCTGTTTGCCGAGAGGATTCTGGCTTTCAACTCCCCGGCTGTGATTCCATAGGTCGTTACGGCGCAGGGCGCCCTGGCGGCCAGTTCCAGGCAGGACGTGTCCTCGGCGCAGGTAACCAGTCGTCCTCTCTCTGGCAGAGAACCTACGAACTTTGCGAAGGTCTCGCGCACATCGTCGAGCGAGGAGTAGAAGTCCGGGTGGTCGAACTCGACGTTGGTTATGACTGCGGCTTCAGGATGAAGGTGCAAGAAAGAGCGGTCGCTCTCGTCTGCCTCGGCCACGACGAGATCAGACCTTCCGTCTATGGCGTTGGACCCGATGTCGTTGAGCTCTCCGCCGATCAGGGCTGTTGGAGACTCACCCAGAGCCTTCAGTACGTGGGTGATCATGCTGGTCGTGGTGGTCTTGCCGTGGGTTCCGGCGACGGCGATGCCCCGGCTGCCTTCGAGGATCTTCGCCAGCGCCTCGGCCCGCTGCATCACCGGAATAGAACGCCGGTTGGCTTCGAGAAGCTCCGGGTTCGTCCGGGGAATGGCCGTGGAGATCACAACCCGCTCGGCGTCCCCGACCTGCCCGGCACTGTGCCCGATGTACACCTTTATACCCAACTGCTGGAGCCTGCGCGTGTAGGTAGACTCCTTGAGATCGGAGCCTGTTACAGTGTGGCCCCTGCGGTGCAGGATCTCGGCTATCCCGCTCATGCCAGCCCCGCCGATCCCGATCATGTGTATCCTCATCAGCTCATCCTCCCCTTTTACCGGCTGCATTCAGCAGCCTTTCAGCCACCTTCGAAGCAGCCTCCGGCGTCGCCAGAGACTTCATACGCCCGGCGAGCTTCTCCCTCCGCTCGCCGTCGGCGAGAAGATTTTCTACGCGCTCGCGCAGCGTCTTCGCCGTAACCTCGGGGTCCATCATAAGCTCCGCAGCATCCTTTTCGGTAAAGTAGCGGGCGTTGTGTAGCTGGTGATTGCCCGTGGCGTACGGGAACGGGATCAATATCGCAGCCCGCCCCACAGCCGCCGTGTCGAACAGGGAGCCAGCGCCAGAACGTATTACCACCACATCAGATGCTGCCAGATAGCGCCAGATCTCCGGCTCGTACTCCAGGATCAGGTGTCTGGGATTGTCCGTAGAGAGGCGCTTGAAGTCTCTCCTGCCGGATATCTGGACCACCGTGTAGGGGGTCTCGCCCCGGAATGCTTCTGCTGCGGCGAGGTTGATCCTGAGCGCCCCGCCGCTTCCCCCGAAGATCAAAACCACAGGCGACTCCAGGTTCAACTCGCGCAAAGCGTCTTCCCTTGAAGCGCCAAAGAACTCCCGGCGGGTAGGCATCCCGACCCGGACGGCGTTTTTCAGATGCTTCGTGGCTTCGGGAAAGGTTACCAGGATCTCGTTCGTAAAGCGCGCCGCCAGGCGATTGGTTCTGCCGGGGACGGAGTTCTGTTCGTGCAGAAAGGTCGGAACTTTCAGGGTTCGCGCGGCGGCGACCGCCGGGGCGCTCGCGTATCCGCCGACCCCCAACAATGCCTGCGGTCGGAACTTTTCGATTATCTGGCGGCAACGAGCTATCGCTTTGAGAAAAAGAACCCCCGCGCGAGCCCGGTCTGCGAGCCTGCCCGCAAAGCCGTGCAGAGACAGCGAATGGAGGGTGTATCCGGCTTCGGGGACCAGGTCTGCCTCGATCCCCGACTCGGCGCCTATGAACTCCACCAGGGCACCCTTCTCGCGCAGGCTATCCGCCACGCACAGCGCGGGAATCGCGTGTCCCCCCGTACCGCCGCCCGCGATCAGTATCCGCGCGCTGGGCTGTCGTTGATCCACGAGTCTTGACCTCTCTCACTCGTTCGCTGTCTTCGGATATCCGGTACAGGATGCCGACGGCGGCAAAGCAGGCCATCAGGCTCGAACCACCGTAGCTCACGAAGGGAAGCGTCATCCCCGCGAGGGGCAGAATCCCCATCGTGGCACCCAGGTTGAAGATCGCCTGCACAGCCAGCATCGTGGTAAGACCGGCTGCGATGCACCGGGCCGTTACCGTCGGGGCGTTCAGAGCTATCTTGAACCCCGCGAGCGCGATGAAGATGGTGGCGCAGATCACGACTATCATCCCGATGAGCCCCAGCTCTTCCCCGACGAGCGCGAAGACCATGTCGGTTCTTACTTCGGGGATGTAAGCGATCTGGCTGCCCGCGCCCGGCCCCGCGCCGAAGATATTTCCAGACTTTATCGCGAGCAGAGACTGGACCACCTGATAACCGGACCCTTTGGCCGATGACCAGGGATCGAGGAAACTCACCAGCCGCTCCCGGCGATAGGGTTCTAGCAGCATGACGCCGACCAGTCCCACGAACGCTATCCCGCCGGTGAGAAGCAGGTGATGCGTCCTGACCTCCGACGCCCACAGAGAACCCGCCACCCCGACCAGGATAACAACCGAGGTCCCGAAGTCCGGCTCCGCGACCACCAGCGCGAAAAGCAATCCAACCGCCAGAAGCGCCCAGAACGGGAACCTCATGCCGGGGCGGTAGCGGGTTATCGCGCAACTCAGCGTGAGAACCGCCGCGAGCTTCGCAAACTCGGCAGGCTGCAGGCTCATGGGACCAAGGTCCAACCACCTTCGCGCCCCGCCTACTTCCACCCCGATCCCCGGAATCATAACCAATACAAGGGCTATGACCACCACCAGGTACATAAACGGATAAAGTCTGCGCCAGGAAGTGTAGCGAACCCCCTTGAACACCAGGAAAACCAGGATTCCGAGGACCACGTGGATGGAGCGTGTGATCAGGTACTCCGCCCCGTAATCCTGGTAGGTAGCCGAATACACGGTAACGAGCCCCAGAAGCGAGAGTCCCAGGGCCACGAGAAACATGTTCGTCCGCAACGTTGTCATTGTCCGACCGCCTTCCCGTGAGCACCGGTATCTTCACCGACAAGTTCGGCGAATACATCTCCTCTTTCGGCGTAGCCCATGAACTGATCAAAGCTCGCACACCCCGGCGAGAGCAGCACAACGTCTCCGGCTCGGGAGACGTCTTTCGCCACCGCAACGGCCCCGTCGAGGTCCGGCGCAAGGCGAGCACGCTCCCCCAATCCCGCCTCCCGCAGGCTGCGGAAGATTCTGGGTCCCGCTTCTCCCTGGCACACGACCCCCCGGCAACGGTCGAGGTGAGGCAGGATCTCGCCAAAATCGGTGTCTTTCTCGGAGCCGCCCAGGATCAAAACCACCGGCTTGTCGAAGCTCTGGAGCGCAGCCGCAACGGCGGCAGGATTGGTCGCTTTGGAGTCGTCCACGTATAGAACACCCTCGCTCTCCGCCACGACTTCCATACGGTGAGGCTTGAGCCGGTAATCCTTGAGCGCATTCCGAACCTGCCAGAGACTAACGCCGAGTTTTTCGGCCATTGCTGCCGCGAAGAGCGCGTTTTCGAGGTTATGTACTCCGGCAAACCGCAACTCTGCCTCGGAGATAATCCTGGTTCCCCGCAAAAACAGATTCCCATCCCAAACCCACGTCCCGTTCTCTCCGACGACGAGCGTCTGGGCCTCTAGGGTCTCTGCCGCCTTTTTACCTACCGCATCGTTTGCACTCACCAGCGCGAGGTCATCGGTATCCTGCCCCTCGAAGATCCGCAGCTTGTCGCGCGCGTACTCCTCGAAAGAGGCGTGCCAGTTCAGGTGATCCGGCCTTACATTCAACAGCGCGGCAACCTCGAAAGCGCCGTTCTCCAGGTAGTGAAGCTGGAAGGAAGAGAGCTCCAGCACCAAAAGCCCCGCCTTTTCCACTTCCTCTAGGCAACCGGTCAGAGCGCGCCAGGAGTTCCCGGCGACAGCGTGCGGCATGCCCACTCCGGCGAGGATGCAGCGCAGCATGTCCACCACGGTCGTCTTGCCGTTCGTCCCGGTAACGGCGGCAACCCGGACTTCCGGTCCGAGAAGTTTCAAACCCAATGCAGCCTCCGAAAGAACAGGGATTCCCTGCTCCTCGGCAGCCTGGAGCACGGCATCTCGCGGTGGAATGCCCGGACTCGCAACGACCTGCTCTACGCCCTCCAGAACCTCCGGACCTGCTCCGAGACACCCTTCGACGCCCAGATTTTCGAGAGTTTCTCGCAAGCCCTCCGTCTCCTGGGCGTCCGCGGCTACGACCTTCTCTCCGCGTTCCAGAAGAGCCCTGCAAGCCGCGATGCCTGATTCTCCGAGTCCGTATACCAGGGTCTTCATCATTACACCGTGTTGTAGAGGAGGAAGTAGTAGAGGCTGAAACCCACGGCGACTAGAACGGAGTGGATGATCCAGAATCGCACCACGACCTGGTTCTCCTGCCACCCCGAAAGCTCGAAGTGGTGGTGGATCGGGGCCATCTTGAAGACCCGGCGCCGGGTGAGCTTGAAGAAGGTGTACTGGATGATCACCGATAGCGCCTCGATGACGAACAGCCCGCCCACGATCGGCAGAATGAGTTCGGTCTTGGTCAGGATGGCTGCGGCGGAGAGCACCCCGCCTATGGCTAACGAGCCGGTGTCCCCCATAAAGACCTGCGCGGGATGGGCGTTGTACCAGAGAAAACCGATGATCGCACCCACCATCGCACCGCAGATCACCGCCACGTCGTACTGCCGTTCCATGAAGGCTATCCCGGTGTAGGCGAGAAGCGAGATAGACCCTGCACCCGCTGCCAGACCGTCGAGCCCGTCGGTGAGGTTGACGGCGTTGGTGGTCCCGGCGATAACGAGCAGGGAAAATATGCTGAAGAGCCCGAGCCCTATCAATCCGGGACCAAGCACCAGGTTATTGTCGAAGCCCGGTACGACCACCTCCTGGGTCATCCCGACGTAGCGCAGCGCCAGAACGTCAGCCACCACGACAGCCGCGATCTGCAGGAGGAATTTGTAGCGTACGCTCAGTCCCTCGCTCCGCTTCTTGGATATCTTCTGCCAGTCGTCGTAGAGGCCGATGCCGGCCACCACCGAAACGATGATCAGCATCGCAACCGTCGCCCAGTTTGGCCGCGCCACCACCACCAGCGCCGCCAGCAGCCCCGTCAACATCACCACCCCGCCCATCGTCGGGGTTCCGGCTTTGATCAGGTGCGTCTGAGGCCCTTCCTCCCGCACGAACTGCCCGAATTTCTTGGTTTGCAAGAACTCGATAAACTTCGACCCCAGTGACAGGGTCACCAGAAACGCTATCGCCGCCCCGAGAACAACGCTAAACAAGCGTCAACTTCTCCCTCAACCTGTGAGTCAGAGCGTCGAGTCCCACGCCCCTGGAACCCTTTACTATGACGTAATCTCCACCCTGCAGCAATTCTCCGAGGCGTTCGCCTGCAGATTCCGCGTCGTTGCAGAGTATTGCCTCCCCGGAGAAGCCCTCCGCGTACCACCGGGCCTCCTCGCCCACGCAGACGAGCACGTCCACCCCCAGCTTTGCGGCGAGACGGCCTGCCTCCTGGTGGTAGGCACGGGCTCCCGGCCCCAACTCGAACATGCTGCCCAGCACCGCTACGAGGCGGCGATTTTGTTTTCTGGCCTGAGCCGAGCCGTAGCGCAGCACCGCCTCAACCGCCACCGGAGAAGCGTTGTAGGAGTCGTCGTAGACCACGATGTCATCCCGCAGCCTGTAGACCTCGCCTCTCAGGCCCGTCCGGCGCAGGCGCAGTAGCCCTCTGGCACAATCCTCCAGGGTAAGGCCGAGCGCGAGCGCGCCCCCCGAGGCGGCCAGGAGAGGTTCGATCAGGTGCGTCCCGAAGACCGGAGTGCGAACCCGCTCCGACTGGTCGCCGAGGTGCATCTCGAAGCGGAGCCCCTCCTCTGATTCCTCCAGGTCCGAGGCCCAGAGGTCAACTCCCTCCCTGGCTTCGCGACCAAAGGTTATGCGCCACCGGAGTTTCCTGCCCCGTCCGGTCGCGGCCTCAGGCGCTCCCGCGGGAGAGACCAGTACGCCGCTCTCCGGGAGAGCCATCGCCAGCTCGCCCTTCGTGGAAGCCAGAGCCTCGAGGCTGCCGAAAGAGTCCAGATGCACCGGTGCGATAGCTGTAAGAACTCCAACCTGCGGCGGGGCTATCCTGCACAGGTGCGCTATATCCCCTGGGTGCGTGGCCCCCATCTCCAGAACCAGAAACTCGGCGCGCACGTCGGCGTTCAGGACCGTGAGGGGAAGTCCGATCTCATTGTTGAAGTTTCCTCCGGTAGCCGCGATCCTCCTGCCCGCCGAACGCAGGATGGCCGCCAGAGCATCCTTCGTGGTCGTCTTGCCCACGCTCCCAGTTATCCCGACGATCGCCGGAGCATGCGGCTCCCAGGTTTCTATGGCCCATCTCGCGAGCCTCTGAAGTGCCAATAAGGGATCTTCCACAACAAGAGTCGGGGTCGAAAGCGGGCGCGAGGCAACCGTCGCAACCGCTCCGCGCCTGGCCGCGTCTTCTGCAAAGTCTGCCCCGTCCGTTCTGCCTCTCAGGGCGAAAAAGAGGTTCCCCTCACGCACCACACGCGAATCCGTTGCCGCTCCGCAGGCAAGCGCCTCCCCATCAACGCCCGAGGGGGTAGCGTTCAGGACTTCCGATATCCGCTCTAGAGAAGTGGCTTTCATTGGACGTTGCACGCCCCGTCGTTGTTGACCTTGCTCCCTGGACGGTCCGGAGGAACATTGAAGTACTCGAGCGTGAACTTCATCACCTTCTGGAAAGCCGGGGCCGCAACTGTCTCGCCCCAGATATCGCCCTGCGGATCACTCACCGATATAAGCGTAACGTACTTGGGGTTGCTGGCCGGCGCGAAGCCGATAAAGGAGGCCACATAGTCGTTCGTGGAGTAGGTTCCGGTTTGCGGGTCTACCACCTGGGCCGTTCCGGTCTTGCCGGCTACGGCGTATCCGGGGATCTGGGCGCAGACACCCGTCCCTTTCTGGATAACGCTCTGCAGCATCCTGCTTACTATAGACGAGGTTTTCTCGCTTATCACTCTGTGTCCGGGCCGGTCCATCGAAGACGACTGCACTACATGTGGGGTGACTCTACGCCCACCATTCGCAATTGTTGCGTACCCTGCGGCAAGCTGCAACGGAGTAACCGTGAGTCCCTGTCCGTAAGGAACACTACCCATAGTCGAGGCGTTCCAATCCTTATATGGCGGGACATCTCCCGTAGATTCGCCGTAGAGCCCGATACCGGTTTTGCTCCCGAACCCAAAATTCTTTATGTACTCGTAGAGGTTTCTGCTGCCGAGCTTCCGAGCTACTTTAGTGGCTCCTATGTTGCTCGATTTCTGGAGTATCTTCGCCGGTGTCATAGTCTCCGTGGGATGCGGCAGCGAGTCGTGGATCACGTTCCCCCCAACCTGCATGTGATCGGGAACGACGAAGGTACTCTTCGGGGTTATCGCCCCCTCTTCCAGGGCCGCCGATATGGTAAAAGGCTTGAAGGTGGATCCAGGCTCATAAGGGTCGGTTATGACCCGGTCGCGCTGCAGCTCCTCGGGAGCCTGGCCGAAACGGTTATTGTTGTAGGTAGGCTCGTTGGCGAGCGCGACGATGGAGCCGTTGTTCACGTTCATCACCACCCCGACCGCGTTTCTGGCGTGGAACTTTTTGACCGTTGTATCGAGCGAGCTCTGGAGCTGCTGCTGGACGGCGGTGTTTACAGTGAGCCTCACATCGTGGCTGCCTGCGAGCGTCTTGTTGTAGCGCGACTCCACGCCGCCGTAAGCCTGGCCGTAGTCCCCGTAGTGCCCGACCAGTTGGCTGGCAAGAGTCCCGTTTGGGTAGGTCCTCACAGCCCCCGGCGTCGTATACACTCCCTCTATCCCGAGCTTGTGGACCTTATCAGCCGTGTTCAGGTCAACATTTTTGGCTACGACGCTGTATCCGCTGAGCTTCCCCTTGCTGTCGCGCTCGGTGAGGAGGTTTTCTATCTCCTGCGGGCTTTGGTTGGTGTGCAGAACACCAGCGAGCTTTTTCGCAGCTTCTTTCGGGTTTTTGATCTGGTATGGGGTGGCAACCACGTTGTTCGTCCTGAGCGTCGTGGCAAGCTTGGTTCCATCAGCACTCAGTATGTCGCCGCGTCTCTGGGCGGCATCCTGGGAGAGTCCGCCGCTCTGCTCGGCAGCCAGAATCTTGTAAGCGCCGACGTGGTCAAAGCTCAGATATGCCGCCCTGCCACTAAGAAGAATTCCGGCAACCGCCACCCCGGCTACCACGATCCTGAGCCTCTTGCGGCCCGTGTTGCAGGGGTTGCTTTCTACAGCGGCGCGCCTAGTTGATCTACCGCCAGACGCGCGCATTTTCGTTTTCCTTTTCCGGGCACGCCGCTCGTCCTTGCCACTGCTAACGTAACGTGCCCTACCTGTTCCCCCCTCTTGTCTTTTGTTGCCCATTCTCCCCATCCTCCCCGTGTTTGCTGTAAAACTTCATATCCTGGCTTCCAGGGTCCTTCATATTCAGCTCTCTATGAGCCAGAGTTCGGACCCTCTCCGGCCTGGAAAGCTGCGCAACCCGGACCTGGAGCCTCTCCCCATTGGCCTCGACCCGGGCCTGCTGCTGCCTGAGATCTTTGGTCTTGGCGTCGAGATCGTTGGAAATTTTGTGTACATACACGTTTCCCAGCATCAACAACACCGGCACCACCACCAGTGCCACGAACCGCCGGCGGCGCCTGATAGCTGCCTTCCGCCTGCGCTGTCTTTCTCGCTGAAGCCTCTCGCTAATGCCCTTCTGTGCCGGGCGAGCCGAAACCCGCGATTCCGAGGAACGGACGCGGCGTTTCCTCTGCGGTGCCGCCATCAGGTCGAATCCTCCCGCGGAAACTCACCGGTTCTTATGGCGCTCCGGAGTCTGGCCGAGGCGCTGCGCGGATTGCGCTCCACCTCTTCTCTTGAGGAACGCCGGACGACACCCCGCCTGAAGATGGGTTTCGCGCCGCACACGCACACCGGAAGCTCCGGCGGACAGGTACATTTCCCTTCCCGGTCAGCTATGAAACGCTTGACTATACGGTCCTCCCCGGAGTGAAACGAGATGACCACCAGCCTTCCTCCCGCTACCAGCAACCGCTCGGTTGCGCGGAGGGCCCTTTCGAGGCTGTCTAGTTCGTCATTGACGCGCATCCGCACGGCCTGGAACACCCTCTTGGACGGATTTCCGCCTCTCTCCGTCCAGCCGACCGCAGCGCGCACAGCCTCCGTGAGATCCAGCGTGGTCGATATCGGACGCCGACGGATGATCTCCTTCGTTATGCGACGAGCCTCGCTCCGGGACACGTCCCCGAAATCGGTGAGCACCTGCAAGATCTCCTCTTCTCCCGTGGAGTTCAAAAACTCCGCCGCAGAGATTCCTGAAGCGGGATCCATCCGCATATCGAGCGGCGCTTCTCGGATGTAGCTGAAACCGCGTTCCGGGTCTTCGATCTGGTATCCGGAGAGACCAAGATCAAAGAGCACCGCATCAGCTTCCATACCTTCCTCGACCAAGCTCTGCAAGACCTCGTCGTAGGCGCCGGGCCTAAACTCGAAACGCGCGTCTCGAATACCCGACGCCCGGACCGCGGCTTCGGGGTCGCGGTCTATACCGACGAGTCTCCCATCCTCCCCGAGCAGCTCCAATATTTTGCGCGAGTGTCCACCGCCGCCGAAGGTCGCATCCACAACCGTCGCAGAAGGCGCCAAGTCGAGCGCGGCTATAGCCTCCTCCAGCATTACCGGCGTGTGCCCGGTCGCCATCACCCGCCGAGTTCCCTCCCGGCGAACTCTTCGACGATCTCCGCGAACGACTCGTCCGCACCTTCCACGTAGCGGTTCCACTCCTCGGTGTCCCAGATCTCCAACCTGTCGTCTACACCGGCTATCGTAACGTCCCTGTTCAGGCCAGCGTACTGCGCGAGCTTCGGCGGAATCAAAACCCGCCCCTGGCGATCCAACCCCGCCTCGAAAGCCATCGAGAAGAACATTCTCGAAAGCTGGCGTCCCTTGGCGGAGAGGTCCGCGTTGGCCTTGATGTTCGCCTTGAAGGCCGCCCACTCCTCGGGGGGAAAGGCGAACAAACACCGGTCTACTCCTTTCGTAATCACGATGCCGCCTTCAAAATAGGGCCTGAGCCGGGAAGGAAGGGTCAGTCGCCCTTTCTCATCTAGCGTGTACTCGTACTCGCCTAGAAGGGCCAGGGCTTCTTCCTCCCACTACGCTCCACTTTGACCCACAACTGCGAGGATTCTTGCATATCAGCCAAAAATCCGCAATCGTAGAGCCGTCTTGTTCCGCAAAAACGGCGACATAGACTAAATTTTGCCTTTTATCCCTCTACCCTAGGGTATAGGACTCCCTTCTAATAAGCGTATTTCATACAGACGAGGTGGATTTTTCGAAGTTTTGAGTAGAAAGATTTACCGCCAGATATTGTGCCGCCAGAAAATCTACTTCAACAATTTGTGTTCCGGTAAATTAGGGCGTGGGAGATACGGAGGTATGCCGTATCTATTGGGGTTATTTCGGGGTGGTTTAAAGATCGGTATACGAGAGAGTGATTTGGATGGGCCCACCAGGACTCGAACCTGGGACCGTCCGATTATGAGTCGGATGCTCTGACCAACTGAGCTATGGGCCCTTAACTAGTACGGGATATCCCCGAAGCTCCCCCGGCTGGACTCGAACCAGCAACCCTTCGGTTAACAGCCGAATGCTCTGCCAATTGAGCTACAGGGGAAAGTTTTCGCAAACGGAGATTATAAAGTCCCTTTGATGGTGCTTCAAGACTCCAGCGGATTGTTCCTGAGAACCTCTTTGAGCCGCTGTATCTCTTCGTGCAGGCGGTTTTTCGCATCGTAGTCTTGGGTACCCCGCTTCGCGCGCTGGCGGCTCAGGATACCTAATCTCAACCACGCTTGACGGACCGAAGCTTCCGAAGGGTACAGTTTCTCTCCTTCGGATGAGAGGGCACCGACCTGATCCATCCTGGAGCGGATACGTTCGTCAGAGAGGATACTGTCGATATCTTCGCCAGCATGTTCCCTAAGCACGGAGAAGATATCCGCCTGCTCTTCGTCCGCGAAATCCTCCGGCTTCAATATCAGGGACTCCGGGAGCGATGGAGAGGTTATTCCTTTCTCCAGGGGCTCGGCTGTGAGGTCGGGGCGGGTCAAGATCAGGGCCAAGACCTCCCACCCGGCTTGTAGATGCGGGTCAGAAGGAACCGCGAGTCGCTGCCCGGATGTTCGAGTTGTCGCCCGAGTCTTTGAACTTTGTAGCTCCCTCGGAGAGATACCGAGCGCCTCGGCGGCCAGGCGAACTGCCTCTCGGCGGAGAACGGGGTCCCGTATTTCCTGGATCAGGCTCTTTACCTCCGGGACGGCCCGAGAGCGGCTGGTAGCATCTGAGCCCCTGGTTCGCTCGACAATGCGCCTGATACTGTACTCCAATACCGGAACGGCGGTGGAGAGCAGCTCCTTGAACTCCTCCGCCGGATGCTCCAGGAGCCAATCGGCAGGATCCTCGGTCAGACGCAACACCCGGAGATCCAACCTCAACTCCGCAGCGGTAGCGGAGGCGCGCTCTATCGCTTTTTCCCCGGCGGCATCCGGATCAAAAAGAACGTATATCTTGTCCGCATAACCGCTTAAGGTCTTGAGATGGTTGGGGGTGGTGGCCGTACCCAGAGTAGCCACGGCATTCTTTATTCCGACCTGATGGAGCATCAAAACATCCGTGTACCCCTCCACAACGAGGGCCGCCCGCTCCTTGCGAATAGCCTCCAAAGCTTGAGGCAAGCCATAGAGCAGATCTCGCTTGTTAAAGATATCAGTTTCCGGTGTGTTGAGGTATTTGGGCTGATCATCCCCCATGGTGCGCGCTCCAAACCCCACGATCCTCCCCCGGCGATCAAAGATGGGAAAAGTGATCCTACCCGCAAACCTCTCCCCACCCCGAGCCGAAAGCAACCCGGCGTCGTCCAGAGCTTCCCGCCCTATCTCTAGCCTCCTCATAGCCTGTATAAAGCCGGACCTCCCGCGCGGCGGCGCATATCCCAAGCGGAATTCTTCTATAGTAGATTCATGGAATCTACGAGTTTGTAGATACGCACGGGCTTGTTCAGCATTTGATGATTTATGTAGATATTTGTGGTAATAGACAGCAGCGGCTGCCAAGGCTTTATAGGTGTTGCGTCGGCGGGCTGTCCTCTTCTTTACCGCCTCTGCCTCGGCGGGTGAGCTACCTTCGTACTCCAGTTGCACGCCGGAGCGATCGGCGAGATAAGATACTGCTTCCACGAAAGAGAGCGATTTCATCTCGCTCACCAGTTTGATAGCGTCTCCACCTTTCTGGCAGCCAAAGCAATAGTAGAAGCCCCGTTCGGGTGAGACGCTGAAGGAGGGGGTTTTCTCTGAGTGGTCGGGGTAGGGACACAGTCCCACGTAACGCGTTCCCTGACGTCTTAGGGCAGTAAACTCAGAGGCAACCTCGACGAGATTAGCTGTCTCTCTAACCTCCTCTATGCTGCGGTGTGAGATTCTCAAGTCCCACCTCCGTTATCCTTCCATACAAACATCTCGCCAGGCTATGGAAGAGCCGGCATTAATGGTACTCCACGCGCCGTGAGTTTCCCCTACCAGCGCACGAGGACAGATCGTCCAGCGGTTGTAATCGGAGTCTATCCGAAAGCCGGGTCGCTCCGGGGCAGAAAGATGCGCTTGTAGGCGGCGAGCGCGTAGCGATCCGTCATGCCCGCTACGAAATCTGTGGTCTCGACGATGGGGTCTGCATCACTTTTGGCCCTCTCCTCGGGGTGTTCCAGATAATACTCAAAGAGAGCCGCCACAACACCTTCGGCTTTCTGACTCTGCCGGGAGCGAGGGTTGCGGTAGACGTTCTCGAAAAGCCAGGCCCTCAACTCCATGAGGGCAGCATAGACCTCATCGGAGAGTGATATCTCACCCCGCTCCCTGGAGGTTTTGATCGCGTCGCGTACCAGCGTGTCTATACGAACGCTCATCCTTTCACCAAGGATTCTTATCGGCTCTTTGGGCAGATCTTCCCACAAGATGACCCCGGCGCGCAGGGCGTCGTCAACATCGTGGTTGACGTAGGCGATCCTGTCAGCTATCCGAATTATTTCACCCTCTCTGGTAGAAGCCTTACCTTTACCCGTATGGTTGAGTATTCCGTCTCTAACCTCAAACGTCAGGTTTAGACCTTTGCCGTTCTTTTCCAGCACGTCCACGACGCGCAGGGAATGCTCGTTGTGCCTGAAGGATCGGCCATGCTCAGAGAGGACACGAGCCAGAGCCTCTTCCCCGGTATGCCCGAACGGGGTATGGCCGAGGTCGTGGCCGAGAGATATGGCTTCTGTAAGGTCCTCGTTGAGCCCCAGAGAGCGGGCGATGGTGCGTGCGACCTGCATCATCTCCAGCGTGTGGGTGAGGCGGGTACGGAAGTGATCTCCATCCGGGGAGATAAAGACCTGGGTTTTGTGCATGAGCCGACGGAAGGCTTTGGCGTGGATGATGCGGTCGCGGTCGCGCTGGAACTCGTTGCGCACGCCGTCGGGAGGCTCCGGTCTCAGGCGTCCGGCGCTGCTCTCGCAGGCCCAGCGACGGTTGGGTTCCATCATGCCGGTTGTCTATCTACAGGTCGCGTAACTCCGAGGTTGCCCGGCGCGTGGGCCTGGATGTGGGAGCGAACGACTCTGAGGGTGCTCTCTCTGAGACGTTTTTCCAGAGTAGCCTCGCGCAGTGGAATTTTGATCAGGTTTCTCAGCCCTACCAGCGTTCCGGGCGGCAGCGGGAAGGTCGTTCCTCCAGAAGCTGTCCTGCACTCAGGACACAACGCGCCGCCGAGGTCCGCAGAGAAGTAGAGAAGCCCTCTGTTAGTATCCCCCAGATCAGCTCCGCAACCCGCGCAAGTAGAGAGTTGCGGGGCGTAGCCGGCCAGTATCGAAAGCTTCAATCCAAAGGCGGCCTGCACGGCCTCAAAGCCGGAGTTGCGATTCTCTATCGCATCCAGACCGTGATAGAGGAGGTTGAACACGCGCCGGTCAGCCTCATCCCCGCCGGAGAGCACGCGGACGCTTCCGACCATGTTCCCGGCAACCTCAAAGCGCGCGAGGTCTTCGCGGATTTTGTGAAAGCTCCGAAGGGTCTCGGCCTGAGTTATCGTGTCGAGGGTGCGCCCGTGGTAGGCGACGAATTCGACGCAGGAGAGGGGTTCGAGCCGGGCTCCGAAGCGCGAGGTGGTGCGTCTTATCCCCTTGGCGATGCAGGATACCAAACCCCGATCGGGGGTATAGAGATCGAGGATGCGATCCGCTTCGCCGTAGCGGATAGAGCGAAGGACTATCCCTTTACTCTTGTAGACCGCCATTTTCCGCTTCCTCCATGACCTTGACGCTCCTGCTCATTCCGAGCCTGGAGGCTCCGGCGTTCAGGATGTCTATGGCGTCCTGGAGGGTCTGGATCCCACCCGAAGCTTTGACGGCCAGCCCCTCCGGCGCTTCTTCGCGGAGAAGAGCCACATCCTTTACGGTAGCTCCCGTAGGAGCGAAACCGGTCGAGGTCTTTACAAAATCCGCGCCGCTCGCAGCCACCATCTGGGCGGCGAGCCGCTTCATCTGGTCCGTGAGGTAGGCGGTCTCGATGATGACTTTTACCACTATGTCGTTGAGGCCGTTGTTTATGGCAACGACGCTGACCTCCTGGGTGATGCTGGAAAGCTCCTCGGCAACGTAGGAAAAGTTTCCGGAGAGGAACTTGGAGATATTCATCACCACGTCAATCTCGGAAGCTCCGGTGGAGATCGCCTCTCGCACCGCAGCGGTTTTGACCGCGGGAGAGTCCGCGCCGAAGGGAAAGGAGATCACGGTTCCAACTTTCACGTCGGTGCCTCGCAGCTCTTTGGCGGCCAGCCGGACGTAACAGGGCGGGATGCATACCGTCGCAAAGTGGTAGCGGGCAGCCTCTTTACACAGGTTGATAATGTCCTGCTCTCGCGCATCGGGCCGCAGCAGGGTGTGGTCTATCGTCTTCGCAAACTCACGCACCCTCATAGCCACAGCCATTTCTCCTCGTTCAATCTCACGCCGACCACGCCGGGTATTATAACCCTAACCGTTCCAGGAACTTACGGTCGCTCCTCCACCCCGGACTCACCTTTACTTTTAAATCGAGGTATATCTTCGTGCCGAGCAACTTCTCTACTTCGGTTCTGGCGCTGGTGCCTATACGCTTTATCGTGTTGCCGCCTTTGCCGAGCACGACCATGCGCTGGCTGGCCCTCTCGACGTGGATGATGGCGTAGACGACGGCTACGTTATCCTTGCGCTCGACCTCTTCGATCTCGACCGCGATGGCGTGTGGGATCTCCTCCTCCAGAACCTCCAGAGCCTTCTCACGGATGTATTCGGCGAGGATCATAGACTCCGGATAGTCCGTGATCTCCCCCTCCGGGAAATATCGTGGACCGGGCGGCAGAATCTCCGCCACGGCCCTCATGAGCGGCTCGACGTTCAAACCTTCCACTGCGCTCAAAAGGAAAATATCCCGCCAGTCACCGAGCTTCGAGACCGCATCTACGACAGGAAGCTCCGCATTAGCTTCCAGGAGATCCACCTTGTTGATACACGCGATGGTCGGCGTACCCGAAGAGGAAGCGAGGCGGGCGATGTAGCGATCTCCTCGCCCGATCTCCTGCGAGGCATCGAGCAAGAAGAGGATAACGTCGGACTCCGCGAGGCTGTCCACGACCATCTCCTGCATCCGGGCGCGCAGCGTGTCCCGCGGCTTCTGGGAGCCGGGGGTGTCAACGAACACCGCCTGGTAGCCCGGACCGTTTCGCACCCCGCGGATGGCACTCCGGGTCGTCTGAGGTTTCGAGGAGACGATCGAGACCTTCTGCCCCACCAGCCGGTTGACCAGCGTGGATTTGCCAACGTTCGGCCTCCCGATAACGGCCACAAACCCGCTCCTGAAACCGTTCTCGCCTGTCATAGATCCTCCGGCCCGAATGAGTGCGGGAGGATCTCCTCGAACGCGTAGCGCCGCAATCCTGCAGCCTCCTCGACCACCACCTCTTCGCACTCGAACTCGCGCAGCACCTGCCGGCAGGCGCCACACGGAAAGCACGGCGAAGCGTCGGGGCTCACGATGGCGACCAGCCTTATCTTTCGGTTTTCCGAACTGCCGAGCACCATCGCAGCCGCCGCGTTGCGTTCGGCGCAGATGGTAAGCCCGTAGGAAGCGTTCTCGACGTTGCAGCCAGCGTAGATTTTTCCGCCCCCGGTCAGGATCGCAGCCCCAACCCGGAAGCCGCTGTAGGGTGCGTAGGCGTTCAGAGCAGCCGCACGGGCCGCCTCCACGACCTTTTTCAGGGTCGCCTCGCTCACATGAACTGGAAGATGGCAACGGTAACGAGTACCCCGATCACAGCCCCCACCGCCACCTGATAGACGCTATGGATGCCGCTCTCAATGCGGCTCTGGCAAACGAGGAGGGCCATGAGCAACGTTATCACGGACACCAGACCACTGTGATGTCCTCCGGCGGCGATAAAGCTCGCCGCAACCCACCCGGCGAAGGCCACCGCCGCGTGCCCGGACGGCATTCCCCCGGCGAACGAGTTGGGTGAGTGCGTAAGAGCCTTGCCTAGCAGCACTATGATCGCAACCACTCCCAGAGCGACGAGCGTCAGATGTCCCGGCCACCGGCGAACAGATCGCAGGGTTTCAAGCGTAAACGATCCCAGATGGTGAGCCAGGATCAGATACCCCACCAGCACCGCTCCGATGCTGGAGACCAGAACGGCTCCGGCTGCCACATCCTTGGCTAGCTTCGCAAGCGGATGGTATTCGCTGGTTACGAGGTCCACGGCAAACTCCATCGCCGTGTTCAGAAGCTCGGTAACGAAGACGAACATTATCGCCAGGACCAGCGCCACAAGCTCCAGCGCGCTCACGCCTACCAGCAGGCTGATCCCCAGTACCAGCACCGCTGCAAACGCGTGGAAGCGCATGTTTCGCTGGGTCCTGACGGCGTAGACGAGCCCCCGATAGGCATGGTCGAAGCTTCGCGCCACTCCCTGCTGGCCCTTCTTCCTAGGACTTCTATCCTTCAGGGTTGTGCACCGCCTTCATAACCGCGTCCTGCACGCGGGCCATCTCGCTCTCCTCGAAGTTCTCACCGTGGTCCATCCCGGCCAGATGCAGCGCCCCGTGGACCACCAACTCCTCCACTCCCATCTCGCTGCTTGCGTGATCGGGGGAGATCACGATCTCGCCAACCATCTCCCCGTATGGCCCGTCTATCTCGAAGCTCAGCACGTCGGTCGGGGCGTCTATCCCTCTGAATTTGCGGTTGAGATCCCGCATAGTTTCCGGGTTTACCAGAACCACCGAAACCTCACCCATGCGCTCCGTGTCGAGACCTCTGCTTGTGAATGCCGCCGCGCACAGCTCCGTAGCATCATCGAGCTTTCCATAACCAACCTCGTCGAGCACTTCGACCACGAAGTTCTGGCCTCTCCGATCAGGTCGCATTTTTAGCAGTCTTGCTAACGGAGGCTCTGGACTTCGCGGGGGCTTCGGGGTACTCGATGCGGGGGCCGAGGAAACCTATTAGAGCCTCGCGGATTGCGTCTCCTACCTTGCGAATCTCATTGACGGTAAGCTCACACTCCTCGAACTGCCCGTCCTCCAGCTTCGTGCGTATGGTGTTCTCGACGACATCCTCGACTCGCTTGGGCGTGGGCTTCTCCAGCGATTTCACCGTCGCCTCGACCGAGTCGGCCAGCATGACGATTCCGGCTTCCTTGCTCCTGGGAAGACTGCCCGGATAGCGGAAGTCCGACTCCCGCACGCCCTCGCCGTTAGCATCCCCTTGGAGAGCTTTACGGTAGAAGTACTCGATACGACTCGTCCCATGGTGCTGGGCAATGATGTCTATGATCTCCTCCGGCAGATCCCAGGCACGCCCGATCTCCACGCCGTCTTTGACGTGGCGCTTGAGGATCTTGGCCGACAGAGCGGGCGAGAGACTCGCGTGGGGGTTAGAGTGCGCGATCTGGTTCTCGATAAAGTAAGTTGGGTGCTCCATTTTTCCGATGTCGTGGTAATAGGACCCGACCCGAGCGAGCAGGGCGTTGGCTCCTATGCGTTCGGCGGCATTCTCGGCCAGATTTCCGACCTGCATCGAGTGAGAGAAGGTCCCCGGAGCCCTGCGCAGGAGCTTCTGCAACAGCGGATTGCCCGGATCGGAGAGCTCGAGGAGCCTCATCGGCGTCAGGATGTTGAAGGCGCTCTCCAGAAACGGCAGGAGGACCATGGCGATCATCAACGAGAGCAACCCGTTAGCCACACCGTCCCCCCCCATCCTCAGGGCAACTCGCAAGCCCCCGCCTCCTATCAGGCTGACCGCGAACGTAACGATCCCCATCACCGCCGCTATGAAGATGCCGGCCCGGAGCAATTCGGTGCGAGAGTCAACCCGCACCACGGTGTAGATAGCAAACCCCGAAGAGAGCATCATCGCCGCGGTGAGCAGGTCATCGTTGCCGCCGATGATCCCGACGTTCACGCTGGAGATGACGACCATCAAAAACATCAGCCTCGGCCCCAGGAGGATGGTTCCGAGGATGGAGAGACCGGCGAGTGGTATGAGATAAGGATTGGCCGAGAACAGCATGAACCCACGAGCAATAGCGGTGAAAAGTATCATCAAGGAGGCAGCAAGAACCAGGCGGATAACGGTCTTTGACTTTAGGATGCGCCGTCCGAATCTCTCCAGGAAGTACCAGGCGATACCCATCTCCGCAGAGACCACGAGCGCCACCCCCAGAAGCACCGTCCACGGGTTAGAGCTCCCGACCCGCCCAAGCGCCTTGAGCTGCGCGAGATCCGTCTTATCAACAACTTCTCCGCGCGCGAGCACGAGCTGGCCCTGGCGAATGCTGCCCATCACCGGCTTGACGCTGGAAGCTGCCTGGTTGCGCGCCCTCTGGGTCGCTTTGTGGTCCACCACATAGTTGGGCTCCAGAAAACCCCTGCTCAGGATGTCCACCAGGCTACCAACATCACCGGAGGCATCCCTGCCGGCGGCCTCGGAAAGCCTGTCCCTGGCTGCCGAGAGCGTAATGACCGCCGCCGGAGTCTCGGGAATGTTGTTATCGGCGACCGCGGTAGAGTTGTAGAGTTCCTTGAGGTTCTCGATCACGTACCGCTCGACGTTGTTTACATCGTCTTTCTTCATAAAGACCAGCGAGCGGGCTGCGTTCGAGGGCAGGTAGAAGGGCGAAGCATTCAATACCTGGGAAACCTTTTCGCTCGAAGAGGCGTTCGAAGACCGGATCTCGTGGACTTTGTTAAAAAAGTTTCGAACGTTTGACTGGACCTGATCGTCAACCTTTGGGTCCTGGCGGTATACCGATGGTACGTTATCCTCCGCCTGCCGACGTGCCTCCTGGGTAGCTACGGGGTCTTCGTAGGTAGCGTTTCTCTGGGCGTAGATGTCTTTCTGGGCGACGCTACCCAGCTTGTACTGATAGACATGCTCGCCAAGCCCGAGGAATGAGAGCGGCTTGGTATCCAGGCCGATCAGGATGGTCAGGCAAACCCACGTGATGATGGTAAGCGCCACGTACAGGCGCATTCTCGGCAGCCTCTCCAGCCAGGCTCTGAATCGCTCGAATCGCGTTGGAGGACGGTGAAACTCATCCACACGCGCCTTTGGGCGATTTTTCGAAGGTTTGCCAGATGAGGAAAGTTTTCTCAGGTTCATGATCTAACCCCGCAGGGTCGGTTTTATGCCTTGTTCTGCTCCTGCGCCTGCTCGTAAGCGTCCACAATCCGCATCACAAGGTCGCTCCTCACGATGTCATCCCTCCGAAGCTCGACGAAAGTGACGCCATCCACACCGGCGAGAGTCCTCCGGGCATCTTCCAATCCGCTCACGCGCCCTTTGGGAAGATCTACCTGCGTGATGTCGCCTGTTATAACCATCTTGGAGCCGAATCCGAGGCGCGTCAAGAACATCTTCATCTGCTGTGGGGTTGTGTTCTGCGCCTCATCCAGGATCACGAAAGCGTCGTTTAAGGTCCTTCCCCGCATAAACGCCAGCGGTGCGATCTCGATTATACCGCGTTCGAGGTATGTTCTGAACTTAGTGGGCTCGATCATCTCGTAGAGCGCGTCGTAGAGGGGCCTGAAGTACGGGTCCACTTTCGCCATCATGTCCCCCGGCAGGAACCCGAGTGACTCTCCGGCCTCTACCGCCGGGCGGGTAAGGATAATCCTCGATACCTCGCCCCGGTTTAGCGCATCAACAGCCAGTGCCACCGCCAGGTAGGTTTTGCCGGTTCCCGCCGGGCCTATCCCGAAGGTGATCAACTGCCCCCGGATGGCGTCGGTGTAGGCTTTCTGGTTGCGGGTTTTGGGTGCGATCCGCCTGCCCCGGTGCGTGAGTATTATGTCTCCGAGGACTTCCCGCCCCTTGCCGTTTGCCCCCATCTTGAAGAGGCGTTCGGCGGTCTCTGGCGTCGGATGGTGCCCATCCTCCACGAACCCGATAAGGCCGTTGAAGAGCGCCTCAGCGTCTTCGACCGCCCGCTCGTCCCCCTGCAGAAGGACCTCATTCCCCCTCACTATAACCTCACAGCTAACGAGTTCCTCGGCACGCCTGAGCACCGCATCGCGCTCCCCGAAAACGTCGAGCATGCGCTGCGGCGGCACTATTACTCTGGCTTCAACCTGGCTATTTGTTGCGATTTCCGGCATACCTCCTGATTCGCTAATTTACTGTAGTCTACTCCGCACCAGAGCGGCGAGCTCCCGGCCCTCCGCCCGCCCTTCCGAGAGAGCCGTGGCCCGGCCCATAACCGCGCCCATATCCTTCATCCCGGATGCCTCAGTCTCCTCTATCGCCCTGTCCACGATACGCTCCATCTCCTCCGGCGAGAGCGGAGCCGGAAGGTATTCGCGCACGATCCCCGCTTCAGAAGCCTCCGCCTCGGCCTGTTCTTCGCGCCCAACCTTGCGGTAAGCCTCTGCTGACTCCTCACGCTGTTTGAGCTGGCGCCGGAGAACGGCGATCTCCTCCTCACCGGTCAGTGGACGCCCGGCCTCTATCTCGCTGTTTTTCAATGCCGAACTCAGCATTCTGAGCGCTCCCACGCGCCGCTTGTCGCGTCTTTTCATCGCCTCTTTCGTATCTCGTTGTATCTGCTCTATCAAGCTCATAAACATCCTCGATCTCTCATCTCTTGCAACGGCAGATGCGGGTGGAACACACAGTTCTACTATTACGCCCACGATTCCGCTCTCTGCGCAGACTGTTCCATCGCGGCCCACGTTCTGGCGACGGCGACCATCCCGGCGGTCTCGCTTCTCAGTCGGTACGGTCCGAGGCTGGCGAACACCAGTCCCGCCTCTCGCGCCGCCTCGATCTCCGTCTCGCTCCACCCACCTTCGGGGCCGACGAAGAGGCTCACCGGCGAGCTTCCCACGAACCTTTCAAGCGGGTTCAGCCTGTCCTCGTTGTGCAGCAGGACGCCCCTCTCACCAGCCTCGCGCAACGCTTCCTTGAAGGTGATGGGCTCTGCGATCCTGGGTATGCGGAATTGCAGCGATTGCCGGGCTGCGGCCTCGGCCACCCTGCGCCAGCGTTCCACCTTCTTTTTTATAGCGTCCAGCCCGATGATGCTCCTCTCAGTTGAGAGCGGCACCACCCTGCCTACACCCAGCTCGGTGGTCTTCTCCACGAGGAGATCCATGTGCTTACCCTTCGGCACGGCCTGGTAGAGGCAAACCTCATTATCTCCAGCCTCGCGTGCGCTTATCTCCTCCAGCACACAGGCCTCACGCCCCTCCCCCAGCTCCGCTATAAAGAGCCGCCGTCTCGCATCCACCACTTCAAAAACATCGCCTGCGCGGGCGCGCAAAACCTTGCGGATGTGGTGCCCTTCGCCCGAGGGCAGGGCAAAGCTCTCCCCAGGCTCGACCGCAAAGTTCAGAAAGATGCGCGTGATGGGGGTGCGCGTGATCTCAGGCTCCTATCGGAAGACGCTCCTCAGACGTTCGAAGAACGAGTCCTTGTTGGCACTGCCGTTGTAGGTTTCCTCGCCGCTAGCCTTTTCGAACTTCTCCAGAAGCTCCCGCTGCTCGCTCGAAAGTCGCGTGGGTACCATAACATCAACGACGATCTTCAGATCCCCGCGTCCCCTGCCCCTGATACGCGGCATCCCCTCGTTACGCAGCCGCAGCGTCGTCCCCGGCTGGGTCCCTGGCTCTATTTTTATTTCACGGCTCCCATCGAGCGTCGGAACCCGCGCCTCGGTGCCCAGAGCCGCCTCGACAAAGTTGATCCTGAGACGGTGGATCAAATCCTCCCCGTCCCGCATAAGCTCCGCGTCTTCTTCAACCCTTACTGTTACGTACAGGTCTCCAGGCGGCGCACCGGGTTCTCCGGCGTGTCCCGCCCTGGAAACCCGCAGGCGCATCCCATCCTCGATACCGGCGGGGATTCGTACCGTGCGGCGGATAACCTCGGAAACCCTGCCGCTCCCCTGACAGTTCTCGCAACGCTCGTCAATAATTCTGCCCTGCCCGCGGCACGTCGAGCACGTCTGGGTGCTGACCATCTGGCCCAGGATACTCTCCCGCACCATGCGCACCGCTCCCGCACCGCCGCAGGTCGGGCACTCGTGAGACTTCGTACCGCCGATGCCTTCGCAAACCGGGCAGTTCTTTACGGTCTGGACCCGGATCTCACGCTCGGCCCCGAATGCGGCCTCCTGCAACGAAACCTCGACCTCCGCCTCGGTGTCCGCGCCGCGGCTCGGCCCGCGCGTGCGCCCGCCGCCGAAGAAGGGATCCCCGCCGAAACGGTCTCCGAAGAAAGCCTCGAAGATGTCCTGAAAGCCCCCGAAGGGGTCTCCGCCGCCCGGATAACCGCCAGCACCGGCCCCGCGCGGAACCTGATGGCCGTAAGTGTCATAGGCCCGCCGCGACTCGGGGTTGGAGAGGACTTCGTAGGCTTCCGTAAGCTCCTTGAAACGCTCCTCGGCCTCCGGATCACCAGGGTTGGCGTCGGGGTGATGCTCGCGGGCGAGCCGCCGGTAGGCTTTCTTTATCTCCTGCTCCGAGGCGTTTCGGGACACGCCCAAGATCTCGTAGTAATCGCGCTTCTCCGCCATTCTTAAAACTTGGCGTTCAGGTAGTAGGTCAGGGTCTCAGCCGCCGAGCGAACCGTGGAGATGGCCGCATCGTAGTCCATACGTTTCGGACCGATCAGGCTGACCACCCCATAGGGATGCTCCCGCCGGTTGTAGGCCGCCGCGACGAAGCTGGCCCCGGCGAGGTTGTAGAAGCTATTCTCGGCCCCGATCGAGACCACAACGCCGCTATTCGAGATGAGGGAGCGTTCGAGCGCGTCGCTCATCAGCTTGAGCAGCCATCTCCGGCGCTCGAAGATCTCCACTATCGCCGAGAGGCTCGAAGGATCCAGGTCGTCCAGGCGCGAGAGCAGGGCCGAAACTCCCTGGATAAACACGCCGCGCTCGGTGGCCCGGCTCAAAACCTCTACAGCCTCCAGGACCGCGCCTACAACCCGCGGGTTGTAGTCCGCGAGAACCTTGCGGGCGGCGAGCGCGAGTTCCAGGTCTATCCCCAGAGGACGACCGCCGATCCAGGTGTTCAGGGAGTGCAGAATCTCGCGCAACTCCTCTTCCTCCACATATGCTGGAAGCGATATCTTGGTGCTCGAAGAAGCTCCACTCTCCATCGAGACGACGAGCAGGATCTCTCCCTCCGGCAGAGGTAGGTAGTCTACGCGTGCCAGCGAATCACCGAACGCGCTCGGCCCCGCGACGACAGCCAGAAGCCGGGTAACCTCGCTCATCCCCTCGGAGACGCTGCGCAACAGCTCGTCCACGTTGCCGTACCCCTCCGGCGCCTCGAAGGAAGATGTCTCTACCGCGCTCTCCCTCATCAGCGCGTCCACGTAGTAGCGGTAGCCCGCATCGGTCGGGACGCGCCCGGCAGAAGTGTGCGGATGGGTTAGAAGCCCAACGGACTCCAGGTTTGCAAGCTCGGAGCGGACCGTAGAGCTGCTAACCTCCATTTCCTCAGCCAGAGCGGCGCTGCCCACAGGAGTGCCGGTGGAGATATACAACTCCAGCGTCTTCAGGAGTATTTCTCGCTGCCTGTCGGTAATATCGGAGATCTTCATATCACGAAAATTTTACCATGAGAGCAAGAGCCTCCCACCGAAGCGCCTAAATCCGGATCGCCGCCAGAAACGCTTCCTGCGGGATCTCGACCTGCCCCACCTGCTTCATCCGGCGTTTGCCCGCCTTCTGCTTCTCCAGAAGCTTGCGCTTGCGCGTTATGTCACCACCGTAACACTTGGCCGTTACGTCCTTGCGGTAAGCTCTAACCGTCTCCCTGGCTATGACACGCTTGCCCACGGCAGCCTGCACCGGGACCTCGAACTGCTGGCGCGGGATAAGCTCTCTCAGCTTCTCCACCAGCGCCCGCCCCCGCGTGTACGCCTTGTCGCGGTGGACGATAATCGAGAGCGCATCAATCGGCTCCCCCGCCACCAGCACCTCGACCTTCACGAGATCCGCCGCTTCGTAACCCTTCGGCTCGTAGTCGTATGAGGCGTACCCTTTAGTGCGGCTCTTCAGAGCGTCGAAGAAGTCGGTGATTATCTCCGCGAGCGGCAAATCGTAGGTGAGTTGCACCCTCTTGGCCGAGATGTACTCCATCCCCACGGAGACTCCCCTCCGTTCGTGGCATAGCCCCATGACCGCTCCCACGTACTCGTTCGGGCTCACCAGGGTAACGCGTACCACCGGCTCCTGGATCTCCTCGAAAGTCTCGGGTAGATCGCTGGGGTTCGTGATCTCCAGAACCCCAGCGTCGGTTACGACCCTGTACTTCACGCTCGGCGAGGAGGCGATGAGGTCCAGGCCGTATTCCCTCTCCAGACGTTCCTGCACGATCTCCATATGCAGAAGCCCCAGAAAACCGCACCTGAACCCGAAACCCAGTCGGGAGTTCTCCGGCTCGAAGTAGAGCGAGGCGTCGTTCAGTTGCAGGCGAGCCAGAGCATCCCGCAACCGCCCGAAGTCGTCGCCATCCGTCGGATAGAGGCCGGAGAAAACCGTAGGGAGCGCCCTGGCATATCCCGGCAGCGGGTTCGAGGCGGGCTCGTCAACCCGGGTTACCGTGTCGCCCACTCGCAGGGCCTCGATGTCCTTGAGACCGGCGATGATGTAGCCCACCTCTCCTGCCCGCAATGCAGGCAGGGCAGTGGGTTTTGGAGAATAGCATCCGACTTCCAGAAGCTCGAACTGCTCCTTGCTCCTCATAGCCCTGACCTTGTCGCCTTTTTTCAACTCTCCATCGAACAAGCGAGCCAGGGAGACAACTCCCCGGTAAGGGTCGTAGTAGGAGTCGAAGATGAGAGCCCGCGTCTCCTTCTGCTCGCTCGATGGCGCGGGGACGCGGTCCACTATCGCATCAAGCACATCCCTTATCCCCTCGCCGGTTTTGGCGGATATTTTGAGGATTTCATTTTCCTCCACACCGATAAGCTCTACCAACTCATCGGTTACGGCCTCTATATCGGCGATGGGCAGGTCTATCTTGTTGATAACCGGGATTATCTCCAGGTCCTGGTCCAGCGCCAGGTAGAGGTTGGCGAGCGTCTGGGCCTGGATGCCCTGGCTCGCGTCCACCAGCAGAAGCGCCCCCTCACAGGCCGCTATCGCACGCGAGACCTCATAGGTAAAATCCACGTGTCCCGGAGTATCTATGAGGTTCAGCGTCCACTCCCCATCGGGGCGGTTGTAGAGCAGCCGCACGGCCTGGGCCTTGATGGTGATGCCACGCTCGCGCTCAAGCTCCATGGTGTCCAGGATCTGATCCATCCGCTCCCGCTCGGGGACGGCATCTGTTACATCCAGGATGCGGTCGGCGAGAGTGCTTTTGCCGTGATCAATATGCGCGATTATGCAGAAATTGCGCGTACGAGCGAGATTTTCCACCCAGAAATTTTAACACGATTGCCCTCTTGTTCCCCATATGTTACATTCTTCCGGTCGGGTCATTAATAACTAAGGGAGCCTAAAATGCCAGCACCTTCCAAGCGCGACAAGCAGAGTCGCAAACGGTTCGAGCAGAACAGGTCGGTCCGTACCCATCTGCGAAATCTATCCAAGAACTTCTACCGGGCGCTGGAATCTGGAGATGTAGAGAGAGCCAGGAACATCCGGGATCAGAGCCAGAGGGAGTTCGACAAGGCCGCCACCAAAGGCATCATCCACAGAAATAAAGCATCTCGCAAGATAGGCCGTCTCGACAAGGCACTCGCCGGCAAACGCGAAGAAAGTTAAGTCACCCCTCAATAATTCGTTCTGGCTATCTGTTTAGCCAGAAGTCTTGCATTTCCAGGCTCTCAAACGGCCCATGCTTTACTTTGAGAGTCCCATTACAGCCAGCTCTAATTGAAGCTCTTCACCGAGATCCCGCCTCCCCTTCAGGCCACATTCGAGTTCCAGGACAAAGGCGAGCGCGCGGTCGATATCACCGGCGCTCAGCCTGCGGCTTTGCTCTTCGAGTTTGCGTGCGACAAAGGGCTGAACTTTAAGCTCCTTTGCTACCTCGCTTCTCTGGGCTCCCTTGGAGAACATCGCCTTTGCCCGCGCGAGCAGCCGGAACTGACGGCGCATCATGTAGACAATACGCAGCGGCGGCTCGCCGGTAGAGATCAAACGCTCCAAAAGCCTCAGCGCCTCTCCTCGTTTTCCCTCGGCCAAGGCGTCTACGAAGGCGAAGATGTTCGAGCGCACATCCGGCGGAGAGAGGGACTCGATGTCTTCGGCTGTGGCCTCTTTTTCGCCAACGTAGAGTGAGAGCTTCTCTATCTCCTGGACGAGACGCATCTTGTCGTTCGAGTATCGTTCGGCGAGACTCTGAGCGACCTCCTCCGGAAGGTCCAGACCCCTCTTCTTTGCGTAGCCCACGAGCCAGCGAACGAGTGCTTTCCCGGTCGGCTGCTTGAACTCGTGGACCTCACCGACCTTTTTTACCGCAGCAAGCAGCTTCTCACGCGCCCCAAGTTTTTTTCCGAGCAGCACGAGGTCTGTATCCTCCGAGGGGTCCTGAAGGTAATCAACGATGCTGCCTTTCTGGGCAGCATTCCAGGCGTCGAGGTTTCTGAGGACGAGGAAGGAGCCCTCGCCGAAAAGTGAGCCGGAGTTGCAGGCGGAGATGACGGCTTCGGGTCCCGACTCGGCGGCATCGAAGGTCTCGGCGGAGCGGCCCCGACGCAGCCTGTCTATGCTACGGGACTTGCGCTCCTCATCATCTCCCAGAAGCAGGTATACGGCCATTACCTTATTCTAGCCGCTGAGGTTCGCAAGCAGAAGCCAGAGTGTTGCCCAGAGCAGTGTGATGCTGGCCCACATCGTCCAGCGTTCTTCGGGATAGACGAATTCGGCTATCGCAGCGGGAACGCAGCCCGCGTAGAAGAGCGGGATCATGATGAGGCTGAGGCCGGGCGTCGCTACGGCGGCGAACGGGAGCGCGGAGAACGCCTGCGCAACCCACTCCACGATCGTTACCAGAAATCCGTTTGAAGCGTTGATCGGGTAGGCGAGAGCCGGCAACACGTTACCCGTGAGCGCACCAAGTAGTCCCAGTGCCAGGATGGGTCCCGAGAGCGGCACGGCGATGAGGTTGGTCAAGACGCCTATAACAGAGACCTGCCCGAACGTCGCCGCGATGATCGGGGCCGTCGCCACCTGCGCCGCCAGAGAGACCGCCAGCAGATTTGAAACGGCCTCCGGGGGCTTCTTGAAGAATTTGAGCAGAGTATTCTTGATGAACGCCTGAAACGGCTTTCTGAGGAGCAGTATGCCCAGCACTGCGGCAACCGAGAGCTGGAACCCCGTGTTGTAGATGAGGTTCGGGTTATACGCAAGGACAGCGGCCAGCATGGTCGTCATGAAGTGCAGCGGTGAAACCTGCCGCCCGAAAAGCGGAGCCAGGAGCACGAACGTCGCGACCACTCCCGCGCGTATCGCCGAGGGTGGTGCGCCGGCGATAAAGATGTAGAGCCATACCAGCCCCAGGACCGTAGGGTTGCGGGCCGGAAGTGGCACGGAAAAGAACCTCAGTACGAAATAGAGGATTGCGGCGAGCACCGCGACGTGCTGTCCGGATATGGCGAGTATGTGCGTTATCCCGCTCCGCTTGAAAGCATTGTCCAGAGCTTCCGGGATGCGCGAGCGATCACCGAGCACCATGCCCCGAACGATCGCCGCCTCCTGGGGATGCAGGCCGTAACTCAAAGCCGCGTCCGTGCGACGGTAGACCTGACCGACCCAGCCCACGTTCTCCCCGACGGGCCACACACCCTTCGCGTCCACTGTGGCTGAGATCCTCTTGGTAGATAGGTAGCGGGCATAGTCGAAGTCACCCTGCTCGGGCTCGGGGCGCGAGATATCCCCGTCCACCAGCACCTCGTCTCCCACCCCGACGCTCATGTCGCCTGCGTATACCTCTACTCCACCGCCACGCAGCACTTCCCTGCCCTCGTACCAGAGCCGCTCCACCCGAACATCAGCAGAATACCCGTAGGTGTTGCGCACAGGCGGCGATATCACCTTGCCGACGATTTTGACTTCGCCCGGGTCCAACGACGCAAATTCGGCCAGGGGATCAGGAGCCGCAGAATGCAGGAAAGCCACACCGACCCCGCCGGCCACGAACAGCGGTGCGAGTATCGCCATGAGCCGCCAACCGGTGGGGACGATATCCCTCCAGAGCAAGGCGCTCGCGCAGACGATCACACTGGCTAGAACCATCACCGGAGCGAATGCCGGGACCACTGTTCCTGCTGCGACCGCGGCTGCGAAGATAATCGCCCAGAGGTCCAGGCGCATGGGCGGGCTCAGGTCCAGATTGAGGGCGGTCCGGCTCAAACCGTGGCGAAGGGTTTGATCTTCTCCAGCGTCGCCGGGCCTATCCCCGGCACTTCTTCCAGCTCGTCAACGGAGTGGAACATCCCGTGTCCCTGCCGGTAGACAATAATTGCCTGCGCCGTAGCAGGTCCAACCTCGGGCAGATCGTCCAGTTCTTCGGCAGTAGCCGTGTTGATATTCACCAGAAGAGGCTCCTGCGCCTTGGCTGCCGCCTGCTGGAGCGAGAGTTTGTAGACGACTTTTGGTGCCTGCTCAGAGATGCGCGAAGCGTAGAAGGCTCCCCCTGCGAGCACCGCCACCACTAGCAGACAAACCATGATCTGATGCCCGTAACGCACAGGTGACTTCGTCGCGGCTTCTTGCAGCGCCCCGCTTCGTCGTGTTGTCGTCGCAAAGTCTTTCATCCCGAAATTCTTTATCGGTCAGGTGCGACGAAAGCTTTAGTGGCGGGACAGAAGTTTAGAGCTTTGCTTCATCCAGGGATGGAGCCGACGGGGCTCGAACCCGTGACCTCCACGCTGCCAGCGTGGCGCTCTCCCAACTGAGCTACGGCCCCAAAGAAGAGACTTGGAGAGTATATTTGCCGGGCTCTAAGGTGTCAAACCTGAATCCGCTACTGCTCCCAGCGTTCCTGGGGCGCGCTGCGCCAGAGGGATTCCAGCCGGTAGTAGTCGCGGGCTTCGTCGGTGAGGATGTGAACCACGATGTCAATGAAGTCCAGGCTGATCCAGGCAGCCCCCTCGTTGGCTCGCCGTGAGCGGGGTTTGTGCCCCTGCTCACCCATCTTGTCTACGACTTCGTCGGCCACGCGGCGGGTCTGCCGCTCGGTCTCCGCACTCGCCACCACGAAGTAGTCCGTGTAGGAGACCGCTTCCCTCATGTCTATTATGGTTACGTCTTTGGCGAGCATGTCGCTCGCTGCCTGAGCCGCGGTGGTCGCCATGCCGTAGATCAACTCAGCGTCCTCCGCACCGGCTTCCTGAAGCTTCCTGTGGGCCGGCTCGTTGTGACTCACGAGGTCTCCTCTTTCAAACGTTCTCCTTTCCTGTAGAGCCCTTTGTTGTGGATGATCTTGTACACCTCCTCTGGAACCAGATAGCGGATGCTTTTTCCCCGCAGAATGCGGCGCCGGATGCTGGACGCCGAGATGTCTACCCGCGAACATTCGACGGGAAAGATCCTGTCGAAATTGTTGAGTTTTTTCTCCAGATGTCCTAGCTTGGTGAGATCGTAGCCGGGCCTGGTTGCCGCCACCATAACTACTTCTTCGAGCAGCGTGTCCGGCTCTTTCCAGGCGAGCAGGTTAGAGACCTCATCCGCCCCGCTGATAAAAAACCATTCGTTTCCCGGCAGCTTCTTTTTCAGAATCTGAACCGTCTCAACGCTGTACATCGGCCTTCCGGCGTCTACCTCCACGCGATCCACCGAAAAACGCTCGTTGCCGGAGATCGCTGCCTCGACCATAGCAAGCCTATCCATGGCGCTTGCCCGCACGCTGGACGCCTCTTTGTGGGGGGGTATGCCACCCGGCACGAAGATGACCCGATCCATCCCCAACTCGTCCATGACCTGCTCTGCGATAATCAGATGCCCCTGGTGGATGGGGTCGAACGTGCCGCCAAAGATGCCTACCTTCATCGGAATTCGAGCGCCACCTCCCCGATTCTTATCTCGTTTCCGGGCTCGGCTCCGGCACGTCTCAACGCGGCAATGATTCCTTTTCTTTCGAGCTCGCGCTGGAAGTGCTCCACCCCTTCGCGGCTCTCCCAGTCCGTCTTGAGTGCGAGCCGCTCGACTTCCTCTCCCGAAACCTCGTACACGCCGTCCCCCACGCCCTCGACGCGCAGCCCCTTCCACGCAGGATGGAAAACCCGGTGTGTCTTTTCTCTGGAGCCATTGGCAACAGCCATCTGCTGCCCGGTCTCACGCACGCGTTGTTCGAGCAGATCCTGAAATTTCTGTAATCCTTCTCCGGTTATCGCGGAGATCTGCAGTGCCTCGGGGAAGGTATCACGCAGATACTCTCGAAGCTCCTCATCGAGTAGATCTATCTTGTTCAGGGCTACGATTACAGGTTTTCTGGAGAGTCTGGCAGCGTGGAGTTCCGATATCAGGGTGGCGTGCGCCCCTTCCGGGTCTTCGCTTGCGTCGAGCACGAGCACCAGGAGTCCGGCACGCGCCACGTGACGCAGGAAGCGGTTCCCAAGCCCCCGCCCCTCGCTGGCGCCTGAGATCAAACCCGGTATATCCGCGACCACAAACGGCTGCGGGTAGGTCTTCCGGTCCACGACGCCGAGCTTCGGCGCGAGCGTGGTGAACGGATAGTCCCCGACTTTCGGTCGGGCGGCGCTCAGAGCGGCGAGCAGGGAGGATTTCCCGGCGTTCGGCAACCCGACGAGCCCCACATCCGAGAGAATCTTGAGCTCCAGCCGGATCTCGCGCTCCTCGCCCGGCAAACCCTTCTCCCGAAAGGCAGGTGCCCGTCGGGTAGAGGTCGCGAAGGAAGCGTTACCCCTTCCCCCTTCGCCGCCACGAGCAGCTATAAAAGTCTCTCCGGATTCCGAGAGGTCGGCGAGGAGATCTTCACCCTCGTAGACCTGGGTTCCGAGAGGGACCTCCAGAGTGACATCCTCGCCGCGCTCACCGGTGCGGTTGTTGCCGGAGCCGTGCCCGCCCCGTCCGGCTTTTATGACGTTCCGGTGAGCGAGGTACTCCAGCGTGGAGAGGTCTTCGGTGGCCCGCAGGATCACTGACCCTCCGTCGCCGCCGCGCCCCCCGTCGGGTCCGCCGCGCGGTTTGTACTTTTCGCGATTAAAAGAGACGCTGCCATCGCCGCCGCGTCCTCCACGGACGACGAAGCTAGCTTCGTCAACGAACTGCAACGGGGCTAAACACCCCCAGAGAGGATGCTCAGGCCGTAGCCTCCTCGATGACGCTCACGACACTCTTGCCTTTCGAGCGTCCGAAACTCACGCGTCCGCTGGCCTTGGCGAACAGCGTGTCGTCGTCTCCTTTTCCGACGTTCTGTCCAGGCCTGACCTTCGTGCCCCGCTGCCGAACGATGATGCTTCCCGCAGAGACCTGCTGGCCGCCGTAGGCCTTTACGCCCAGCCGCCGACCTTCGGAGTCCCGGCCGTTCCTCGAAGAACCTCCACCTTTCTTGTGAGCCATTTATTAAACCTCCGTGATCCGGATCCGGGTCAATTCCTGACGGTGCCCGGTCTTCTTCCTGTACCTCTTCTTCGGCTTGTACTTGTAGATGTGGAGCTTATCGCCCCGCAGATGCTCCAGGATCTCCGCCTTCACGGTCCGCTCCTCGAAGCTGTAGCCGTTTCCGTCGGCTGAGAAGCTGACCGGTAGCTCGACCGTCTCACCGACTTCCCCCGCGAGGCGTTCGACGATGAGGTCCTGATCTTTTTGTACCCTGTATTGCTTGCCACCACTGTTTATCACGGCGAACATATATAAAACTCCTAGAGATCTCTTACGGGTTTACGAAAAGCAAATCCATTCTCTTTGCAGGAATCTAGTATAACCGCTGGTATCCGCATCGGCCAGCGCGACACCTCAAAACCTGGGATGCTCGAACGGCTCTGTGCGGGCCCGGATCACGATGCTCTCCAGCAACCCAACCGACATGATGTTGACCACGAGACTGCTCCTGCCATAGCTGATAAACGGCAGAGGTATCCCGGTAACGGGCATAATGCCCATGGTCATGCCCACGTTCACGAACACGTGGAACAGGAAGATCGTGGATATACCGACTGCCAAGAGCACGCCGAACCGGTCGCGCGAGATCGTCGCCACCCGGAGCATACGCCAGATCAGGACGAAGAAAAGCCCGAGCAGGAGCAAGCTTCCCACGAACCCCACTCTCTCGGCGAGGTTGGCGAACACGAAGTCCGTCTGGTTGTTGGGCAGAAAACCCAGGTTGGCAAGCGTTGCCGTACCGAAGCCCTTCCCGATAAACCCTCCGGCCCCGATCGCAGTCTTCGACTGGCACACCTGGTAGCTTATGTCGTTCGAGCAGCTCGGGTCCGAGAAGGATGTCAGGCGGGCTAGCTGATATTCAGCTATCAACCTGAATTTGATCGCAAGAAAAGCTGCAAGTCCCCCCACACCCGCCAGGGCCACAAGCTGGTATATCTTCGCCCCCGCCGCATACGCTATGACGAAAAATATCGCCCCGAAGACCAGCGCGGTGCCGAGATCCGGCTGCAAAAATACCAGCAGTGCCGGAACGCACGCGATCACAAGCGCCTTCAAGAACACCATGTTCTCGCTGATGCTACGCTCGGACAGGTATCCGGCAAGCACCAGGACCATAAGCGGCTTGGCAAACTCCGAAGGCTGGACCTGCACGGGGCCAATGTCTATCCACCGCTGGGCACCGCCAGCGACCTCCCCGATCACCGTAACCGCCAGCAGCATGAGCAAAACCACCCCGTAGATTAGCCGCAGAAAGCGCCGCCAAAACCGGTAATCCACAAGCACCAGCGGGATCGCGCCCGCGACCCCGACTATGAAACCTTCCGTCTGGCTTATCGCGTAGGCTCGTTGGTCGCTGGCTCCGGCCGCATAAGCGGTGAAGATTCCGAGCAGCCCGAGTAACAGGCAGCTCAGGAGCAGCACGGCGTCCATGGACTTCAACTGCTTGAATACGCTGCCCCTGGTGCTCCTTGCGCTGCTCCTGGTTATCAGGTCCATCCGACTCTCCTGACCTTGAGGAGCTTCATCAGGCGCAGACCGATCAGGTACGCCAGGACAGCGTTCACCAGCGCATCCGGGATCACACCATGCACGACGAAGGCTCCTACGGATGGTCCTTGCAGCCCGGCGAGATGTGTTGCGAACAGGTGGATCAGGTCATAAGCAACCACGGAGACGGCCACTGCCTGGGCAAGGATCAACCTCTGCGCCCCCTTGAGCTTCATGGCCGAAACGCGTACCGAGATAGCCCCGGCCACGAGCCCGCCTAGAGCCCCGACGCCAAAAAGTCCTTCGCCCAGAGCATCCATGAGAACCCCGCCGAAAAACCCGATCAGCAGCCCCTGGGTCTCCTGCAATCCGGAGACCGCCACCACTATGCCCAGCAAAGTCAGCCTCGGGGCGATGCCGCCGAACGTCAGATACGGCCCTATGACCGCCTCTACTACAGCAGCCACCGCCACCAGAAGCGTGGCTCGAAAGACAGAGACCTGCTCCATCACTCCCTTACTACTCGCTCACCAATGTTCTATCACCCGCACTTCCTGGAGGTCCTCCGGATGGGCAGCCGGACTTACGACGATCTTCTTGTATTGATCTATATCTTGAGAGCTTACCGAATCCACCGTTCCCACAAACAACCCCGGCGGAAAGAGTAACGAAAACTTTCCTGCCCGTCCGCTCGTAACGACGTAGTCTCCTTGCTTTACCCTGGCGCTCTGATCAATATACTCCACTCCGAGGTATCCCTGGTAGTTGGACTTCAGCAGCCCCTCGCCCGAAGAGGTCTCACCGCTGACCTCACCGGTACTCTGATTGTACTTCGACTTTGGTACGATCCTGACCCCGGCGGCGAAGCTCTGGTCCGTTACCAGGATGACCTCTGCGGTGTTGGAGCTAACCTGCGCGGTACGCCCGACGAGCGTGTTGTTGCCGACTATCACTGGCTGATCCGGTTTCACCCCGTCCTTCGAGCCGACGTCTATCATAATGCGGTTGGTGAACTGCCCTCCGACGGGTGATATCACCTGCGCCAGAGGCGCGTACTTGTAGCCGGTCCGGCTTCCCTTGAGTAGTTTTCGCAAGCGGTTGTTCTGCTGTTGTAACTGCGAAACCTCCGCCGATAGCTCTTTGTTTTTCCGCCTCGTTTTCTTGAGCGCCTGTTTCTGGTTTCCACGCTCCAGTGCGCCGGAGATCACTCCCTCCGCCGATTTGAAGGGGTGGGCAACATTGGCGACCGCCGTTCGAGCCGGCCTCAAAATCTCCGCCGCACCGAGCTGGACGGTATGCAGCGGACCGCTATCTCCTTCTTTCACGTAGATCGTGAACAGCACGACGCTGGCGAGAAAGAGGCTGAACATGGCTGCAAGCCCGCCTCTTCTACTGGACCTCTTTCTCCCCATGGCTTAAACAGAAGGTAGCGAGCCGCGGTAGGAATCTATCTCTTCCAGATACCTGCCGCTTCCGATAGCGACGCACATCAGCGGCTCGTCGGCGATATGTACCGGGATGCCAGTCTCACGCCGGATTCGCTCGTCCAGATGACGCAAAAGCGCCCCACCGCCCGCGAGAACCATCCCCTGATCCACAACGTCCGAAGCGAGCTCCGGTGGCGTACGATCCAGGGTGTCCCTCACCGCCGTAACGATGGCGTCCACGGGGATGCTTATGGCCTCCCGGATCTCCTCGCTCGTGATTACCACAGTCTTGGGGAGCCCGGTGACGAGGTCGCGGCCCCGGATCTCCGCCGATTCCTCCTCCTCAAGCGGGAAGGCGCTGCCGAGCTCCATCTTGAGTTGCTCGGCGGTCTGGGAGCCGATGGTGAGCTTGTATTCCTTCTGGATATAGCTGGTGATCGCCTCGTCAATGTCGTCGCCAGCAATCCGGATCGAAGACTTGGTAACTATGCCGCCGAGCGATATCACCGCCACCTCGCTCGTCCCGCCGCCGATGTCCACGATCATGTTCCCCTGCGCCTCGGTTACGGGCATTCCGGCGCCGATCGCCGCCGCCAGGGGCTCCTCGATGGTGAAAGCCTGCCGGGCTCCCGCTGCCTCCGTGGCCTCCTTGACCGCCCTCAGCTCCACTCCCGTAACGCCCGAGGGCACGCACACGACCACCCGGGGACCGACCAGAGATCTAAAGGGCCTGCGGCGCGGCTGCACCTTGTGGATGAAGTAGCGGAGCATCTTCTCCGTAACCTCGAAGTCGGCGATCACACCATCCTTCAATGGCCGCATGGCGACTATATTCTCTGGGGTGCGGCCCAGCATCCTCTTCGCCGTCGAGCCTACGGCCACCACCCTGTCGGTCTTGGTGTCTATGGCAACGACCGAGGGCTCCGAGAGCACTATCCCATGTCGCTTGACGAACACCAGCGTGTTCGCCGTACCCAGATCTATCGCCACATCCCGTCCGAACAATCCCAACATAGTGCTCACCACCCGCTAAGGTTAACGATTCCGCGCCACAGATGTAAAGTCAGAGTAGACCGTGCTCCTTCATGCTGAAATACCCATCACCCAGGATGACGTGATCCAGCACCTCTATCCCGATTATCTCTGCGGCGTCAGCCATCCTCCTGGTAACTTCCTTGTCCTCTCTACTTGGCTCCACCTTTCCGCTAGGATGGTTGTGCGCCAGGATGACACTCGCCGCGCTCGCTCGAATGGCTGGCTTGAACACCTCCCGCGGGTGGACCAGCGTCGCCGAAAGGGTGCCTACCGAAACCTTTGAAACCTCTATGACCTCATTCTTAGAGTTGAGCAGTACGGCCACAAAGTTTTCCCGGTCCAGATTGGCGATTTGCCCCCTCAGGAGCCCGTTCACGTCCGCTGGGGATGATACCACGGGGCGGCTCTGGCCGCGAGACATCCCGATGCGTTTTCCCAACTCTACAGCCGCCAAAATTATGCAAGCCTTGGCCTCGCCGATCCCATTTATCTTCATAAGTTCGTGCACGGAAACGTTATGCAAACCGTGTAGGCTTCCCGCCTCAGAGATTACATGCCCCGCCAGCTCCACGGCGGTTTTCTCCCGGCTCCCGATACCGAAGAGCAACCCCAGAAGCTCGGCATCCGAGAGAGCGCCGGGACCCGCAGCCAGAAGTCGCTCGCGAGGCCGGAGCTCCGGCGGAAGCTGCTTGATGGTGTAGCGGCGATTCCCCATCCGCTATCTTAGTACCAGCGCACCCCATAATTTTCAAGCATCCGCACCGTCAAGGGGAGAGGTAAGCCCACCACGTTGGTGTACTCGCCCGATATCCATTCTATAAAAAGCGCCGCCCGACCCTGGATCGCATACCCTCCCGCCTTCCCGATTCCCTCGCCAAACTCTGCGTAGGCTTCGATCTCCTCTTCGCCCATCCGGCGCATACGCACCCCGGTAACGGCGTGCCGAACTGCAACCTCCTCGCCCACAGCTACCGCCACACCCGAATGAACCTCGTGCCTGCGCCCCCTCAGAAGCTCCAGCATCTGACGTACTTCGGGACTGTCTTTCGCCTGCCCCAGGATACGCTCACCATGCGGCAATTCTGGCACGAAAACCACCGTGTCAGCCGCGAGCACGATACGTTCCGGGTTGGGTCTGGAGACTGAGAGCGCCTTGCCACGGGCGTTGGTCTCGGCGGTCTCTTTGGGATCATCGAGCGTTACTTCGGCAAAGCCGCTCTTTCGGATCTCGAACTCGAAGCCCGCCCTGTGGAGAAGCTCGACCCGGCGGGCTGACTCGGAGGCGAGGATAAATTTTGGGTTATCCGGGCTCAGGAGCCGAAGAAGAGCTTGAGTTCCCTGGCGGCGCTTTCGGGGGAGTCGGAGCCGTGAACGAGGTTGTCCGGCATGCTCAGGGCCAGATCGCCGCGGATGGTCCCCGGAGCGGCCTCTGCCGGGTTGGTCGCGCCCATGAGGGATCTCATGACCCTGATCGCACCCTCGCCGTGGACTCTCATAACAACTATCGGCTCGGAGGTTATAAACTCCACCAACTCCTCGAAAAACGGCTTCTCGCGGTGCTCGGCGTAGTGCTCTTCGGCAACCTCGCGGCTGATTTTCATAAGCCTCATGCTCTGGATATCGAGGCCCTTGTTCTCTATACGGCTAATGATCTCACCGATGAGCCGCCGCTTTACGCCGTCGCCTTTTATCAGTACCAGGGTTTCTTCGACCAAAAATCCCTCCTACCAGTTGATCTTGCCGCTGCGCTGGTCTACCCCGCAGTAGGGACACGTCTTCCAGTTGAGGTCCAGGGGTTTCTCACAGTTCGCGCAGGGCTTCTTGAGTTGCCAGTTGCACTCCGGACAGATGATGTAGTCCTTCTCGACCATAGCCCGGCAGTTCGGGCACAGCAAAACCCGGCTGCGAAGCTCTCTCTCGAGTACGGCCAGCTCCAGTTCGCGCTCGCGGGCGTCGAGGGCGTACTCTGGGGGGCGGACTATCAGGTAGATCAGGGTTCCCACAAACGGAAATACAAGTGCTACGAGAGCCCACAGAAACCTGATCGCACCTCGACGGGAAGCGTCCGCGAAGGTCCAGTACACGAGCGAGAGCCACAAAATTATTATCAAAAGTAGCAAAAGCTCGCCAGCGAGCTTCAGAATAGGGCTGGTCAGGATGTTGGTTATGATCTTGAAGGGATTGGGGCCCTGCTGCATAACAAGCGCCAGGTTCATCAGATAAACCTCAACATGAAAAAGTAACCGAGAACGAAAGACAACGCCGCTATCGCCGCGAGCAGCCCCGCCAGTTTCCAGCCGTAGCTAACCTTCACGCAGCCACCTCAGGACGCTGGCGCAGGTATAAAGCGAACCCGTCACCAGTACAACGCCGCCCACCCGTTTCATCTCTGCCGCGACCTCTTCGACGGCCTCTCTCGCATCCATCACCACGCGGGCTCGTCTCCCTCCAAGATCTCGGGGATCGTACTCGCGCTCGATCCATTCAGGGTCTGCCGCCCGCTTTCCCTCGGGGCGTGTGAGCACGAGGACGCTCGCCTCGTTTTCCACGGCGGTTAGCATACTTGCAATATCCTTGTCTCGCAAGCACCCGAAGACAACGCCCAGCTTCCGCCCGCCATAGGCTGCTCTCATCGCTCCGAGCGTGGCCTCTATCCCCGGAAGGTTGTGCCCGCCATCCACAATGACCGGAACCCCGCGCACTTCGTGCCTCTCGAAGCGGCCCGGCAAAGCTCCCTCTACAGCTTTCACTATCTTTTTTTGCTGCTCCTGCCTCAGTGCGCGTCCCAACACTATCTCGGCGGCCTGGATCCCTAACCCAATGTCGTTAATCTCGTAGGGAGCCAGGTAGCTCGCTTCCGTAGCAGCCGGGGCTACAGGATCATCCTCTACCATAAAAAGCTGCGCTCCCAACCGCTCGCACTCGCGCCGGGCGACCTCCAGAACCACCGTGTCTTTGGTGCCCAGGATCAGACGCCCCCCAGGTTCGAGGCTGGCGAGCTTCTCAAGTGCTATCTTCTCGATGGTGTCGCCCAGGTACTCCATGTGATCCAGGCCCACGTTCGTAAGCACCACGGTCTGCGGTCTGACGACCGAGGTGGCGTCGTGGCGCGCCCCGAGCCCGGCTTCCAGAACAGCCCACGAGAGACCTTCGTCGTGAAACATTTTCAGCGCACCCGCGGTCAAAAGCTCGAACTGCGAGGCTTCCACGTCCCCCGCATCGGCAACCCGGATAACCTCATCCATGACGGAAGCGAACCTCTCTTCGGGGACGTATTCGCCCCCGATCATCATGCGCTCGGTGTAGGAGATCAGGTGCGGCGAGAGGTACGCCCCCGAAGGCTGACCTGCCACATTCAATGCGGCAAACAGAGCAACCGTAGTCGTACCCTTACCGTTGGTGCCGACGACCTGTACGCTCTGCAACCACCGGTGTGGATCACCGAGAAGCGAGAGCAGAGCCTCGATCCGCTCGAAGCCCAGGGTGATGCGCTGCCGGCGGTCGAGTTCCTCGCAGATTTCGGCGAAGGTGCGAGTTTCGTTCCCGGAGCCGCGCTGCTCTCTAGAGATATTCTTCAAGCCTCTGCAAGAGGGTTTCGAGCAACCGGGTGTTCTTTTCGAGCTTCTCGCGCTCTCCCGCTACCACCTCAGCGGGAGCCCGCTCGACGAACTTTTCATTGGCGAGCTTGCCTTCGGACCGCCTGGCTTCCTTTTCGACGCGCTCGATCTCTTTCTTGAGACGGTCTACTACTCCCCGGCGTAGTTCCTCGGTGAGTGAGATCTCGACCACCTCGTCACCCGCGGGAAGCGTGGCCTTCGCAGCGCCGTCGAGAACCCCGACCGGCCTTACCTCCGCCAGAGCGGTGAACACGTCGAGATCCAGGTTCTCAGGCGCCCTTCCTTCAAGCTCGCCCTCGACCTTCGACTCAGCCCTGAAAGACCTTACCGCAGAGACCGCCAGCTTGGTGCGCTCCAGGAGTCTCTCCGCCTGCTCGTCTTCGAGCTTCGGATCGAAGACAGGGAACTTTTGCCGGATCAGCATTTCCTCGTATCCGAGAAGCCGCGCCATCTCTTCGGTCACGAACGGCATGACCGGGTGCAGGAGCCGCAGTATCCCCGAGAAAACCTCCCTGAGAATGCGCGGCGTGGCGGGCGAGGGAACGGCCTTCGCGATCTCGATGTACCAGTCGGCGAACTCGTGCCAGGCGAAGTCGTAGATAAGGCGCATCGCCTCCGAGAACTCGCACTCCTCCAGAAGCTCGTCGTACCGCTTCGCGGTACGGTTGAAGGTAGAGAGGATCCAGCGGTCCGAAGCGGAAGGTTCTCCATCGCCCTCTGGTTCTGCGTAGTTCGCGATGAACCGCATCATGTTCCACAGCTTGGTGACGAAGCTGCGGCCCATCTCGGCCCGCTCGTAGGAGTACGCGAAGTCCTGGGTCGAGGACTGGTACAAAAGCCCGAAGCGGATGGCGTCGGTGCCGTACTCGTCGAAGAGATCCAGGGGGTCAATGGTGTTGCCCTTGGAGCGGCTCATCTTCGTCCCGTCCTCGGCGAGCACGATGGAGTGGACGTTGATCTTCTTGAAGGGCACCTCGCCCCGGTAGCGCAGCCCGGTCATGAGCATGCGCGCCACCCACAGGTACATGATCTCACGCGCCGTAGAGAGAAGGCTGGTGGGATAAAAGTATTTCAGATCCTCGGTCTCCTCCGGCCATCCCAGGGTCGCGAACGGCCACAGCCCGGAGGAGAACCACGTATCGAGAACGTCGGGGTCCTGTTCGTAACCTTCTCCGGGAGACTCCCTGGCGGCGACCACTTCACCATCCGGGCCGTACCAGATCGGGATCCGGTGTCCCCACCAGAGCTGACGCGAGACGTTCCAGTCCTGGATGTTCTCCAGCCACCGGATCGTCTCCCGCCGCCAGGAGTCGGGATAGACCTTGATCTCCCCATCCTTCAGCACCCTTATGGCGGGCTCGGCGAGCGGCTTCATCGAGCACCACCACTGCTCGGAGAGCCACGGTTCGATCACGGTCCCGCACCTGTCGCAGTGCCCGACCCGGAAGGTGTAGTCCCGGACCTCACCGAGCAGCCCTTCATCTTCCAGCCGCTCCACAATGGCCCTGCGGGCATCTTCGCGGCTGAGGCCCGCGAACGGCCCGCCCCTCTCGTTGATCGTGGCGTCCGGGTTCATGACGTTGACGGGTTCCAGCTCGAGACGCTGCCCAATCTCGAAGTCGTTCGGGTCGTGTGCGGGCGTAACCTTCAGGACCCCGGTCCCGAACTCCGGGTCCACGTACTCGTCGGCGAAGACTTCGATCTCCCTTTCTACGAAAGGCACCATGACCCGTCTTCCGATCAGGTCCCTGTACCGCTCGTCCTCCGGGTTCACGACGAGCGCCACGTCGCCGAGCATCGTCTCGGGCCGGGTCGAGAAGACCTCGGCGTATGGCCTGCCGTCAGGGCCCGGTCCCTTGCCGTCTACGAACGGGTAACGGAGCCCGTAGAGCTTGCCCTGTGTCTCCTCGTGGTTGACTTCGAGGTCGGAGATGGCAGAGCGGTCGTAGGGACACCAGTTGGTGATGCGGTTGCCCCGGTAGATCAAACCCGCCTCATACAGCTCCACGAACGTCGTGAGAACGGACTGCACGTAGCCCTCGTCCATCGTGAAGCGCAACCGCCGCCAGTCCACCGAAGCCCCGAGCCGTTTGAGCTGACCGAGGATCCTATCCCGCGAATCCCAGGCGAACTCCCAACACTTCTCGATAAACTTCTCGCGCCCGAGGTCCCAGCGGCTCTTGCTCTCCTCGCGCATCAGCTTGCGCTCGACGACGTTCTGAAGCGCGATGGAGGCATGATCCACGCCGGGCAGCCACAGAGCTTCGTAGCCCTTCATCCGCGCCCGCCGGACGAGCGTATCCTGGATGGTCCCGTTCAGCGCGGTGCCCACGTGCAGAGAGCCCGTGAGGTTTGGCGGGGGCATGACGATGCAGTAGGGCTCTTTCTCCGGGTTGGGGTCCGCCTCGAAGGCCCCGGATTTCTCCCACTGCTCGTAGATGCGTCCCTCGACGGAGCCGGGGTCGTAGGTTTTGGGGATATCGGTCTGGCTCAATGCTTCTTTCTAGGCGCTCTCTTCTTCTTCGTCGTAGGAGTACTTCGCGTCACCGGAGTGGGTTACAAGCGTCGGCTGCACGCCCTCTTTTACGGTGTCAGCATCTACCACACACTTGGCTACGTCCGACCGGCTCGGCAGCTCGTACATGGTCGGAAGAAGGGTCGCCTCGATGATGCTCCTGAGCCCCCGCGCACCGGTTCCGCGTTCGAGAGCCAACTCGGCGATAGCGGAGAGAGCCTCCTCGGTGAAGTTGAGATCCACCTTGTCATAGCGGAAGAACTGCCTGAACTGGCGCACCAGTGCATTCTTGGGCTCGGTGAGGATGCGCACGAGATCCTCTTCCTCCAGCGCTCTCAGCGTCGATATCACCGGCAGCCTGCCGACGAACTCCGGGATGAGCCCGTACTTCAGCAGATCCTCCGGCTGGGCGTGCTGGATGATGGCGTTCGGGCTTTCGTCGAGCCCTCCTACCGCACCGCGTCCGAACCCGATGCTTCTCTTTCCGATCCTCTGGCGGATGATCTCATCCAGCCCGCCGAACGCACCGCCACAGATGAAGAGAACGTTCCTGGTATCTATCTGCAGGAAGTCCTGGTGCGGGTGCTTGCGGCCACCCTGCGGCGGTACACTCGCGACCGTGCCTTCCAGGATCTTGAGCAGAGCCTGCTGCACGCCCTCGCCGGAGACATCTCGCGTGATGGACGGGTTATCTGCCTTGCGCGCGATCTTGTCTATCTCATCAATGTAGATGATGCCCGTCTCGGCCTTCTTCACGTCGAAGTCGGCGGCCTGGATGAGCTTGAGGAGAATATTTTCCACGTCCTCGCCCACGTAGCCCGCCTCGGTCAGGGCCGTAGCGTCGGCGATGGCAAACGGGACGTTCAGGATCTTCGCCAGGGTCTGGGCCAGGAGGGTCTTGCCGCTGCCGGTTGGTCCGATCAGCAGGATATTCGACTTCTGAAGCTCGGTGCCGTCCGCAGATTCCGGTCCCATCTGGATGCGCTTGTAGTGGTTGTAGACCGCAACCGAGAGGACCTTCTTGGCCTCCTCCTGGCCTATTACATACTCGCCCAGGATGCGGTTGATCTCACGCGGCTTGGGGAGATCATCGTCCTGCAGCACATCGGGGCCAGAGAATTCCTCGTCTATGATCTCGTTACAGAGCTCGATACACTCGTCGCAGATGTAGACGCCGGGTCCGGCGATGAGCTTCCTCACCTGCCGCTGGCTCTTTCCGCAAAAAGAGCACTGCAACTGGTCTGACGGGTCTCTCATCGAGTCCTCCCCAAGCTCTCGCTGTCAACCGCTTTCATCGATACTCAGCTTACTGGCGCGTGATGATGTCGTCTATCACGCCGTACTCGACGGCCTCCTCGGCCCCCATGATGTAATCGCGGTCGGTGTCGCGCTCTATTTTCTCGTAGGGCTGACCGGTTCTCTCGGCAAGAATCTCGTTCAGACGCCGCTTGGTCCTGATCAGCTCTTCGGCGTAGATCTCCACATCCGAAGCCTGCCCGCCGATCCCCTGGGTGCTCGGCTGGTGCAGCAGTATCCTCGTGTTTGGCAGCGCGTGCCGCTTGCCCTTGGCACCCGCCGCAAGCAGGAAAGCACCCATCGAGGCGGCCATGCCAAGCGCGGTTGTTACAACATCGGCCTGGACGAACTGCATGGTGTCGTAGATGGCAAGCCCCGCCGAGACGCTGCCGCCCGGAGAGTTTATGTAGAGGTTTATGTCCTGCTCGGGGTCCTCGCTATCGAGGTGCAGAAGCTGCGCCATGATCGCATTGGCCACCTGGTCATCCACCGGCGTGCCCAGGAAGATGATCCTGTCTTTCAGCAGCCGGGAGTAGATATCCAGCGCCCGCTCCCCGCGCGGGCTCTGCTCTATTACGTAGGGGATAACACCCTGCGGATCGAAATGTTCCATTTCTCTTACTCCTCTCGTTCTTTGTTTTGCGTTTGAGTTGCCTCGCCCTCGGTTGCGGGCTCGACCACCGCTTTCTCGCCTTCTTCGCTCTCCTCTTCAGACATCTCCGTCGCCACGGCATTCTCGACCAGGAAATCGAGCGCCTTCTGTCGGGCTATCTCCTCTTCGAGAAGCGAGTAGGTGCCGTTCTTGCGCATGGTTTCTGCTACTTCTTTGGGATCACGATTCGTATCCCGGGCGAGGTGTTCGATCTCGTGCATCACCGCCTCTTCGTCGGCCTCGATGCCCTCGGCACGCGCCACGGCATCCAACACCAGCTCCTTCTTGACGGTGTCGGCCGCATCGTCTCTGACACGGCCTCTCATCTCATCCCGGTTCGTTCCCGCGAGCTGGTAGTAGTGGTCGGGCTCCACGCCCTGCGCCCTCACGCTCCGCTCGAAGCTCTCGACCATCTCCTCGATCTTGTCCTCGACCATCACCTCGGGAACCTCGACCTCGGACCTTTCGGCGACGGCGTCCAGAACCCGGCCCCGGAACTCGCCCTCGACGCGGCGCTTCTGAGACTCTTCCAGCTCCTCCCGGATGGCCTCGCGAAGCTCTCCGAGCGTCTCGAACTCGCTCGCCTCCTTTGCGAACTCGTCGTCCAGCGGCGGCAGGTCGCGCTCTTTGATCTCCTTGACGTGCGTGTTGAACAGGACCGTCTGTCCGCGGAGCGACTCATCCTCGTGGTCCATCGGGAACGTTACGGCGAAGCGTTTGCGCTCTCCGGCGCTCATGCCGGTGAGGTTCTTCTCGAAATCTTCGAGCATGTCGCCGCTTCCGACCTCAAGCATGTAGTCCTCGGCCTCGGCCCCTGGAAGCTCCCCGCCGGCCATCCTCTCGCCCTTGAAGTCGAGGATCACGAAGTCCCCCTCCTGTACCGGACGGCCCTCGACCGCCGCGAGGGTAGCGAACTGTCCGCGCATCTCCTCCAGACGCCCGTTCACGTCCTCATCTGTAACCCCGGTTTTCCTCTTGGGAACTTCGAGGCCCTTGTACTCACCTAAAGAAGCTTCCGGGCGCACGGTAACCGTAGCGGAAAACTTGAAGCCTTCCTCCTCGTCGAGAGGATCGTCGAAGTGGATCTCGGGCCGGTCTATGGGGCGAAGGTCCTGCTCCACCACCGCCTCCGAGTACCATTCCGGAAGCTGGTCCTGCAACGCCTCCATGTAGATGTAGTCGCGGCCCAGGTGGTTTTCGAGCATGCGCCTCGGCGCCTTGCCGGGGCGGAAGCCGGGAACCCGTACCTTGCCCCTGAGTTCTCGGACCTTGGCCTCAACCCCTTTTTTCACCGCCTCGGGGGAGACCTCGACCTCCAGCCGGACCTTGTTGTCTTCGAGCTTCGTTACGTTCGCCGTCATGAACTCCAACTTTTCTCGTCTACAGTCCGCTACGTCGCCCAGTGCGAGAGGCGGGATTTGAACCCGCACGCCCGGTTAGGGCACTAGATCCTAAATCTAGCGTGTCTACCATTCCACCACTCTCGCTCGACAAACAAAACCGCAAAGGATTATAACAGCCACCTTTCTCTCGCCCCGCCTTCTCAGGCACGCTTTACGCTACGGGCGCAAGCCAGCGTCCATCAGATCTGACAATACTACCGATAGAGGAAGCTCTGGATGATGCGGAGGTTTTCCCGCTGGTCGGGCCGGAGCACCTCGTCGCCGTTGGGCCTGGTGTAAGGGGTTCCCTTGAGTCGCACGGCCGTCATCCGCGCGTTGCGCCCTCTCTGCAGAAGCACCTTGCCGACCGAGATCATCTCCCTGGGGCTAACATCTGTTTTGACGTTGCCGTGGATCGCGCGAGCTATCTCGGGCATCCTCCTCACGGAGTTCCAGCTTAGAGCCTGGCTGCGCAGCGCCGCGACCATCTGCTGCTGGCGTTCTATCCGGCCGAGGTCGCCACTCGGGGTATGCCGATAACGGGCATAAAAAAGGGCCTGGCTGCCGTTGAGCCTGTGCACCCCTTCCCTCAGGTTCCTGCCCGGCGGGAACCGCCCCCTAACGTCTATCTTCACCCCACCCATGGCGTTAACAACCTTCTTGAACCCTTCGAAATCCACAACGGCGTAGTGATCTATGGGAATCCCGGTAAGATTCTCTACAGCACTCGCCGCCTGCGCTACCCCGCCGTACTCGTAGGCGGTGTTGATCCGGTCCTTAACCCCCGGCTTTAT
>CADDYV010000008.1 GCA_902810695.1 Actinomycetota bacterium
AACTTGTTGTGGTACTTGCTCGCGAACTTCATCGGGTCGGGAATTCTGGCGGTGGTGGCTATCGTCGAGCGACAGTGGGGCTTTCTCCTGCTCGAAGGAGTGTGGTCTCTGGTGGGACTGGGGGCCGCCGTAAAGCTGTCGCTTGGCGGTTCGCCTCCTGACGCCGGGCATCCCGCCCGTTGAACGCTGCTCTGGAGTGCATCCGTGCGAGAATACGGGGAAGATCAGGCACATGAGTGGAGAGGAGCTTTCGGATGAAGGTGATCGGGGCCGGTTTCGGGCGTACAGGCACGGCTTCTCTCAAGGCAGCCCTGGAATGGCTAGGCTTCGGTCCCTGCTACCACATGTTAGAAGTATTCGACAACCCGTCTCACTTGAAGCTGTGGGAGGCCGCCGCTGCGGGCGAGCCGGTCGAGTGGGATGAGGTCTTCAAGCACTACAAGGCCGCCGTGGACTGGCCGGTAGCCGCCTTCTACGAGCAGTTGATGGAAGCCTACCCGGAGGCGAAGGTGGTGCTCACGGTGCGCGACCCCGAGAAGTGGTACGAGAGTACCCGGAGTACGATCTACCATATCAGCAGGGTAACTTCCTCACCGCTATTCTCGGTTGTGGGGCTGTTCGCTCCCGGACCCAGGCGTGTTTCGAAGATGGTGAACAGGGTCGTCTGGCGGGACACCTTCGGTAACGAGTTCGAGAACAAGCAGCACGCGATCGAAGTCTACGAGCGGCACAATAAAGAGGTCAAACGGAAGGTTCCACCCGAGAAGCTGCTGGTCTACGAAGTCAGCGAGGGCTGGGAGCCGCTGTGCGAATTTCTGGGCGTCGAAGTACCCAAGAACGAACCATTCCCGCACCTCAACGATGCTGCGAGCTTCCAGAAGAGAGTCCAGCGCCGCATGGCGTTCGCCTTCGGGACCGCGGTAGTCGTCATGCTGGTTGCTTCCCTGGCGCTAGTCCGCCTGCTGCGCAGAGCCTCGACCTGACATCCTAGACGCAAAACCCGAAAAATATGTTACAGAAAACAATAGGTCGAACCAATCAGGCGGAGGTCGGAAGATGAGCGAGAGCGCGCGGGCCCGAGCGGAAGAGCCCACGGGGGAAGACAGGCAGGAGAGAACGGCGCGGGAGTTGATCGAACTCCTCAACGAGTTGAGGGTGATACTGCCCGGAATACAGGTGCTGTTCGCTTTTTTACTCACGGTGCCTTTCAACGGGCGGTTCACGCAGCTAGATACCCTGCAAAAAGACGTATTCTTCGCGACGCTTCTGTGCACCGCTGCCTCGGCGGCGCTCCTGATAGCGCCCTCAGCTCACCACCGGCTGCTGTGGCGGCAGGGCAAGAGGGAGAGGAGGCTAGAGATGGGAAACACTCTCTCCATTATAGGGCTCATATTTCTGGTGCCCGCGATGGTCGGGGTGCTGTTCGTGGTGACCGATTTGATCTTCGGCTCGCCCGTGGCCCTCGTGGTTACCGTCTTCCTGGTCCTCTTCTTCGGGGCGTTGTGGTTCGCCCTCCCGCTGCGATACCGCGAAGGGTGAAGCCGCCTCTCTGCCTAGACCGCATCAGCTTGGTGCTGTTACTGCTCCCTCCGAGGCCGAGGAGACGAGCGCGGCGTACTTCGCCATCACGCCGGTCTCGTAGCGGGGCAGGGGGTCGGTCCAGCCTTCGAGTCGGCTTTCGATCTCCTCGTCGGAGAGGTCCACGTTCAGGGTGCGGCCCTCGATGTCGAAGGTGATGGTGTCTCCTTCCCGCAGCGCGGCGATGGGTCCGCGGTGCGCGGCTTCGGGGGAGACGTGCCCGGCCATCAGGCCGCGGGTCGCGCCGCTGAAGCGCCCGTCGGTGAGTAGGGCGACGGAGTCTCCCAGTCCCTCGCCGACGAGCGCGGCTGTAACGCCGAGCATCTCGCGCATGCCGGGACCGCCCTTCGGTCCCTCGTAGCGGATCACGACCACGTCGCTGGGTTCGATGCGGCCCGCGGTAACCGCCTCCATCGCCTGCTCCTCGGAGTCGAAGACGCGAGCGGGGCCGGTGTGGTGCAGCCGCTCGTGTCCTGCCACCTTGATCACGCACCCTTCAGGGGCCAGGTTGCCCTTGAGGATGACGAGCCCGCCGGTCTTCTTGAGCGGCCTTTCGACCGGCGATATAACATCCTGCTCCTCGTCCTCCTCGGCGTCCTCGACCTCCTGGGCGAGCGGGCGGCCGGTGGAGTTGAGGCAGGAGCCGTCGAGGAGCCCCGCGTCCAGGAGCCGCCTGCCGAGCAGCTTCGAGCCGCCCGCCCGGTCCATGTCCACGGCGGTGTAGCGACCGCCGGGCTTGAGGTCGGCGATGATGGGTGTCCGCTCGCTCACTCGGTCGAAGTCGTCTATGTTCAGCGGGATCCGGGCCTCCCGCGCTATCGCCAGCAGGTGCAGCACGGCGTTGGTCGAGCCGCCCGTCGCGGCGACGGCGGCGATGGCGTTCTCGAAGGAGACGCGGGTGAGGATGTCCTGCGGCGCGAGGCCCCGCTCCAGAAGCTCCATCACCAGCCTGCCCGCCGCGTGGCAGACCTCGTCCTTGCGCGGATCGGTGGCCGGAGGGTTCGCCGAACCCATCGGCGAGAGCCCCAGGAACTCCAGGGCGAGCGCCATCGTGTTCGCCGTGTACTGCCCGCCGCAGGCCCCCGGACCGGGACACGCCGAGCCTTCCAGCTCGCGGAGGTCCGCATCACTCATCTTGCCCGCCGCGTGCGCCCCGATGCCCTCGAAAACATCCTGGATGGTAACGTCGCGCCCGTGGAAGCGCCCCGGCGTGATGGAGCCGCCGTAGACCACCAGGGAAGGAACCCCCAGACGGATCAGCGCCATCGCCGCCGCCGGGATGGTCTTGTCACAGCCGACCAGGACGACCATCGCGTCGAACATGTGTCCCCGCCCGACCAGCTCTATCGAGTCGGCGATGACCTCGCGGGAGACCAGCGAGGTCTTCATGCCCTCGGTGCCCATCGTGATGCCGTCGGAGATGGCGATGGTGTTGAACTCCATCGGCGTCCCGCCCGCCTCCCGGATGCCGTCCTTGACCACAGAGGCAAGCCGCCGGTGGTGGAAGTTGCAGGGCATGGTCTCCGTCCAGGAGTGAGCCACCCCGACGATAGGTTTGCTCAGGTCCTCATCTGAGAAGTCCATGGCCTTGAGAAACGCACGGGCACTGGCCCTATCGCGGCCTTCGAGGATGGTGCGGCTCCTGTGGCGGGTGTCTACTCTCTCCAACGCTTTCCTCCTTCTACTCGAAAGAGCAGGATAGCACCACCGCAGCCGACTGGCACGGCCTAAGCTCTCAGTCTCCCTCGGAGAGGGATCCGGCCTGTCTTGGAGGATGAAGCTCCAGGAAGGTCTGGGTGATCTCGGGCAGTTCGTCGTGGATAGCGCGCGTGATCCTCTCCAGGAGGTCCTCGATCTGGTCGGTCGTAAGCCCGTCTGAGACGTGGATCTCGGCGTTGACGAGCACCGAATCCGGCCCCAGATGCATCGTGAGCAGGCGCAGGACCTGGGTAACTTCTGGGAATGAGGTCATGGCCTCGCGCAGGCGCTTTTGGTCCTCCGGGAGCACCGCCTCGCCGATGAGCAGCGCGCGGGAGTCGGTCCCCAGTTCCCAGGCGACCACGATCAGCACCAACCCGATAACAATAGAGGCGATTCCGTCGAAGATAACGCTGCCGGTTATCTGGGTGAGGACAATCCCCGCCGCTGCGACGAAGAGCCCGATAAGCGCCGCCGTATCCTCGTAGAGCGGAACCTTTATCGTGGTGTTGCGCGTGGTTTTGAAGTGCTGCCGGAACGAGATCCCCTTCTGTCTCGCAGACCGCCGGAACTCGCGGCTGGTGATGAAAAGCGAGGAGCCCTCGAAGATAAAAGCCGCACCCAGAACGATGTAACTCGCTAGAAACGACTCGCCGCCTTCGGAGCCGCTGGCTATCTTGGAGATACCCTCGTAGATCGAGAATACCGCCCCGGCGACGAACAGCCCGACTGCCACGAGAAACGTCCAGAAGAAACGGTCCTGTCCGTAGCCGTAGGGGTGCTTCTGGTCCGGCGGACTCTTGGATGAGCGCAGGCTGACCAGCAGGAAGACCTGGTTCGTCGTGTCGGCCACCGAGTGCGCTCCCTCGGCGAGCAGCGCCGCGCTCCCCGAGATGAACCCGGCGACGAACTTGGCGATGGCGATCAAGATGTTGGCTGTGAAAGCCGCGTAGACGCTCTTCTTCGTCCCCTGCTCTTCGCCGCCCTGGTTCTGGTTCGTCGCCAACTTCACTCCCCCGATACGCCGCCATATGCCTTAGGCTTGTTACCCTGATATTAGCCGATTCGCGCATCGAGAGGTACGCAATCAGCAGCTTCGCCGGGACCTTGCCAGAGCAATTATGGGTTAGGATTGGGTGGTGAAGCGGTTGCGGATGGAAGGCCGGGTCGTTGTTGCGCTTGCGGTTACGATCTTCTTCTGGGCTGCGGCGTTCGCCGCGATACGCGCCGGGCTTGAGTCCTACGGGCCGGGGCAGGTCGCGCTTCTCAGGCTCCTTATCGCCTCCGTGATCCTGGCAGCCTACGCCCTCGTAACCCGGATGCGGATGCCGGAGTTGCGGGATGTTCCGGTGATCTTCGTCGCGGGTTTTCTCGGATTCCCCGTCTACCACGTAGGGCTCAACTTCGGGGAGAGAACGGTGGAGGCGGGTTCGGCGAGCCTGCTCATCGCCACGGCCCCGATCTTCATCGCCCTGCTCGCTACCATATTTCTGGGAGAGCGGCTGAGGGTCCTCGGGTGGGTCGGGATGGTCCTGAGCTTCGCGGGAGCCGCAATCATCTCCTTCGGAGAGGGCGGTGGCTACAGCTTCGACCCGAACGCGGTGCCAATCCTGCTCGCCGCCCTCGGCGAGAGCGGGTATCTGATCATCCAGCGTCCCTACGTGCGGAAGTACGGGTCTCTGGCCTTTACCACCTACGCCATCTGGGCCGGAACGATCCCGACACTCTTCTTCCTGCCCGGAGCGATCTCCGAGTTTCCCTCGGCCTCTTTGCAGGCGACGCTGGCCGTGATCTTCCTCGGTATCTTCCCGACGGCCATCTCGTACGCCACCTACGCCTACGCCGCCTCGCGTATGCCCGCCGCAGTCTCCGCGAGCTTTCTATACCTCATCCCGGCCCTGGCTTTCCTCGTGGCCTGGGTCTGGCTCGGCGAGGTTCCTACCCTGATCTCCATCGTCGGTGGCGTCGTGGTGATATCCGGCATCCTGATCGTCAACGCCAAAAGCTCCGAGCAGATATGACCGGGCGCGCGGGCACCAGCTTTGGATATTGTCTCTCCGGCGCATAAAATATCGGTATGGGTCTGGAAGGCATAGGAAAGCTTTTGATCGGCGGCGCGATAGTGCTGCTCGTTCTCGGCGGGTTGTTCTTGCTCCTCGGGCGGTTAGGGCTGGACCGTTTGCCGGGGGATCTGGTCTTCAGGCGCGGCAGTTTCACGGTCTACTTCCCGATAGGGCTCATGATCCTGCTCTCCCTGCTCGGGACCATCGTACTCAACATCCTCTTCCGGCGCTAGTGCGTACCTCCGAACTAGATTACAAGCTGCCGGAAGAGTTGATCGCGCAGAAACCCGCCGAGCCCCGCGACGCCTCCCGCCTGATGGTCGTGGACGTGCAGAAGCAGGAGATATCGCACCACACCTTCCGTGACATCCTGCGCTTCCTGAGACGCAAGGACGTGCTGGTGCTGAACGAGACAAAGGTCCTGCCCGCGAGGGTCCTCGCGCACAAGACGAGCGGCGGCGCGGTCGAGCTTCTGTTCCTGCGGGATCTGGGTGGGGGATGGGAGGTTCTCGCCCGTCCGAGCAAACGCCTGCACGTTGGGATGACACTCAGTGTCGGCGGCGACGAGGTTAAGCTGATCAAGGAACTCGGGGACGGGCGCTGGGTCGCGCAGGCGCGCAACGTTCAGGCCGTCCTGGAGCGCAGCGGCCACGTGCCCCTGCCGCCCTACATCGAGCCTACCGCCGAGGCTGAAGCAGCCTACCAGACCGTCTACGCCAAAAATCCCGGCTCCGCCGCCGCCCCGACCGCAGGTTTCCACTTCACCGAGGAAATCCTAAAAGAGATCGCTGGCATGGGGGCGGAGACTGCCTATGTAACACTCCACGTCGGGACCGGGACCTTCACCCCCGTCAGGTCCGAGAAGATCGAGGAGCACCGGATGCACGCCGAGCAATACCGCGTGCCCCCAGAGGTCGCCCGGAAGATCGAGGACGCCGAGAGGGTCGTCGCCGTGGGCACGACCGTCGCCCGGGCGCTGGAGAGCTGGGCGGAGAGCGGCGCGCTGGAGGGAGAGTCCGAGCTGTTTATCTATCCCGGATACCAGTGGCGGGCAGTAGACGCCCTGTTGACGAACTTCCACCTGCCGCGCTCGACGCTTCTGGCGATGGTGATGAGCTTTGCGGGGAAGGATCTCATACGCGAGGCTTACGAGACGGCCGTCAGGGAGCGATACCGCTTCTACTCCTTCGGGGATGCGATGCTGATCTTGGGCGGCGGGAGAGAGCTATCGCTGAACCCGTCTCGATAGAGATCCTCGCCACAAACGGTGAGGCACGAACCGGTATCTTGCGCACCCCGCACGGGCAGGTAGAAACCCCTACCTTCATGCCCGTCGGGACCAGGGGCACGGTCAAAGGCTTGACGCCGCGGGACTTGCGAGAGACAGGCGCGGGACTGGTGCTCGGCAACACCTACCACCTGTACCTCCGTCCGGGGGTGGATGTGATCCGCGGGGCCGGGGGCTTGCACGCCTTTACCGGCTGGAATGGCCCGATGCTCACCGACTCCGGCGGCTACCAGGTCTTCTCGCTCTCGAAGATCCGGAAGCTCTCTGAAGAAGGCGTCGAGTTCGCCTCCGTCTATGACGGTTCCTCGCACTTCTTCACCCCGGAGCTGACCACCAGGGCGCAGGAAGACCTTGGAGCAGACATCGCGATGGTCCTGGACGAGTGCCCGCCCGCAGATGCTTCCCGCGAGTACCACGCAGAGTCGTTGCGCCGGACGGCCCGGTGGGCGCGGCGTTGCAAGGAGGCGCACACCCGGCAGGATCAGGCGCTGTTCGGGATCGTGCAGGGTGGACTCTTCGGGGACCTGCGCTCGGAGAGCCTGGAGCGGACCTTGGAGATCGGGTTTTCCGGTTACGCGGTCGGCGGGCTCTCGGTGGGGGAGCCGGGGGAGAAGATGCTGGATGTGCTCTCGAAGGTCTCCCCGGAACTTCCGTCAGAGAAGCCGCGATACTTCATGGGCATCGGAGACCCGGTAGGGATTCTGGAGGTGATATCGCTCGGGGTGGATATGTTCGACTGCGTGCTTCCGACCCGGCTCGCGCGCCACGGCTCGGCGCTCACCGCAGAAGGCCGTATCAACCTGAAAAACGCCCGCTACCGCACCGACTTCGGGCCGCTCGATCCAGAATGCTCGTGCGAGGCTTGCGCGGGATACAGCCGGGCTTACCTCTCGCACCTCTGCCGGGAGAACGAGCTTCTCGGACACCGGCTCATCACGCTGCACAACGTAACCTTCGTGAGCGAGCTCTGCCGAATGGCGCGGGAGAACATAAAAGCGGGGAGCTACGAAAAGTGGGTGCGCGCCTGGATCGGGCGCTACGAGGGGCGCATAGCTTCAGGCACCGAGTGATGGGTGCTAGAATTATGGTCTGATCAATGGGTAGCAGACGCAACAACCTCGTCGTCCTGGGCCTCGTGCTCGTCCTTATCCTGGCGGCCGTTTACGTCATATTCATCCGCCAGCCGGTTACCAAGTCCACGAAGCTCGGTCTGGACCTCAAGGGCGGCGTGGCCGTGGTGCTCAAGGGGCATCACTCCAACGGCAAGCCCGTTACCCGCGATGAGATGGAGCAGGCCGTCCAGATCATCCAGCAGCGCATCAACAGCCTCGGCGTCAGCGAGCCGGAGGTCCAGATCCAGGGCCAGAACGAGGTCTCGGTCCAGATCCCCGGCGTAACTAACGAGCAGCGGGCGGTCAAGATCATCGGCAAGACGGCCCAGCTCGGCTTCTACCAGGTGCTCGCCGTCAACGGCCAACAGTCGGTTCCGAGCGATCAGGTCCACAAGGTAGAGAGCAAACTAGAGAAGAGCCTCAAGAAGAGCAACGCCTACAAGAAAGGCAAAACGAAAATTCTCTTTGAGGAGGATCCATCTCTGCAAGGCAGCGGCACCGACGTTTCCGCCTATGTGGTCCCCGAGCAGCCCGCGGTAACGGGCAAGGCGCTCAAGCCGGGAGCCGCCAAGATAACGTTCGATCAGCAGGGCAAGCGTCAGGTGGCCCTGCAGTTTACCTCTCAGGGTGCCGATCAGTTCGCCAAGCTCACGCAGAAGATAGTCAGCAGATCCCAGCTCAGCGGACAGCCGGGCCAGCTTGCCATAGTTCTGGACAAGGATGTGGTGAGCGCGCCCGTGGTAAGGCAGGTACTCTCCAACAACGTGGTCATCGAGAACAGCAGTCTTCCGCAGGGGCTCCCGGAGAACGAGGCGAAGCAGCTTGAGATCGTCCTGAACACCGGCGCGCTGCCGGTGAACATGAAGGTGCTCTCGGTGATGCAGGTGGGCCCGACGCTCGGCGCGGACTCCTTACGGAGCGGGCTCGAAGCGGCGCTCGCGGGCTTTATTCTGGTGCTCATCTTCCTGCTCGCGATCTACCGCGTTCTGGGACTTGTCGCGGACCTGGCGCTCGTGATCTACGCCCTGTTGCTGTGGGGGATTATCGTGGCGGTGCCCATCACGATGACGCTGCCCGGAATAGCGGGTATCGTGCTCTCCGTCGGCGTCGCTGCTGACGCGAACATCGTCATCTTCGAGCGAATCAAGGAGGAGATCCGGCGCGGCAAGACACCCCGCTCGGCGATTCAGCTTGGCTACCAGAAGGGCTTCAGGGCGATCGTGGACGGGAACATCACGACGCTGATTACGGCCTTTATCCTATTCGCACTCTCCAGCGCCCAGGTCAAGGGGTTTGCGTTCATGCTCGCTATCGGGGTTGTCCTCTCGATGTTCACGGCTGTGGTGGTAACGCGGGCGCTTCTGGGGCTCGTCTCGGGGCGGAGTATAAGGCTCTCGCCGCCGATGATGGGTGTCTCCAGGAAGAGCGTTGGCGAGAAGGAACCGGCGAAGGTCGGCTAGAGCATGTTCGAGAAGGTAGATTTCGTCGGGAAGTGGAAGGTGTGGTTCGCCCTCTCCGGCGTGCTGCTTGTGATCGGCATGGCCGCCGTAGCCGCAGGCCGCCTGAACTTCGGGATAGACTTCCAGGGCGGGGCCAAGTTCACCGTCTCCAAGCCGAGCAAACATCTCAGCGTGGGTCAGATAAGGAGCGACGTTCTCCCCGCATACGCCGCCAAAGGCGCGGTCGTGCAGCCCCTCGGCGGCGGCGGATATGAGATCCGCACGCCGGTCCTGAACCAGCAACAGACCCAGGAAGTCCAGAACAAGCTGAACAACGCCCTCGGTGGAGAGGTCAGCGTAACTAGCGTGAGTCCCACCTTCGGCGGGCAGGTCCGCAATCAGGCGCTGCAGGCTGTCGGGGCGGCGCTCTTGATCATCGTGATATTTATCAGCTTCCGCTTCGAGTTTTCGTTCGCCATAGCGGCGATGCTCGCGCTCGTGCACGACATCCTGATGACCGTCGGTTTCTACGCCATAGTCGGCAGGGAGGTCAGCCTGGTTACGGTGGTTGCCATACTGACGATCCTGGGGTACTCGCTCTACGACACGATCATCATTTTCGACAGGATCCGGGAGAACTCCCCGACGGTCGGTTACAACCGCAGGCGCTTCGATCAGATGGTGAACAACTCCATCCGGCAGGTGGTGAGGCGTTCGATCTACACTTCGGTCTCGACCGTCATCCCGGTTACGGCGCTTTTGATCTTCGGCCAGTCCACCTTGAGCGACTTCGCCTTCGCCCTCCTGGTAGGGATTATCAGCGGGACGTATAGCTCGATCTTTATCGCCTCACCGATACTCTCGCTCTACAAGGCGTGGCGTGCCGGAAAGCTCAGGACCGCCACGCGCTCGGCTTGAGTGCTACTGCGGGGGCAACGGGGGCTCTAACCACGCTGGATCCCCGCTGACTTCCAGCTCCACCACCCATTTGACCCACGCGTAACCGCGGCGACCCGGAGCCACCAGCCGCAAGGGAAAGCCATGTCCCGCGGAGAGCGCCTGACCCCCGACATGGGTAGCGAGCAGAAGCCTGTTTGCCTCTCCCAGCGAAAAGCGGCGGGTGTAGCCGGTGGCGGAGCAGACGATCAGGCTTCGCGCAGAACTTCTGACTCCTGATCGTTCCAGAAGAATATCCACCGGCACCCCGCTCCAGTGCTGGACGGTGTACCAGCCGCCGGTACAGTCGAGTGTAGCTCGCCGGACGCTGCCGCCCAGGGCCAGGATTTGCCCGTAGGACAGGCACTGTTCACGCTCGACCTCACCCCGCACCCGGAGCCGCCAGCGATCACGATCAACCCGGCGAACACGGTCGGTAAGCCATTGCGTAACCGGGTAGCGATTGCCCGAGAAGCTTCCCGCCTCGCGCGAGCCGGTGAAGCGGCGGTGTGATCCGGAGAGTCCCGCGAGAATCGAGAGAACTTCCTGGGCACCCCAGAACGCGAACCCAACCGCCAGAAGACCCATTAGCCGCAGCACCGCCCGCCTGCTCGCCAGATCCGTCCGACGCGGCCTCGACCACCGCAGGCCGACGTGCAGCAGGAAGAGCGGGATCAGGAGCAGAGAAAATGCAATGTGGAAGTTGAAACCAGCCCACCTTCCTACTCCGGGCAGCGAGACCCACGGAAGCCCCACCGTGGCCCACAGTACGCCCGTCGCCAGCGACGCGATCAACAACAGCCCGCCGAACGCTGAGAGTAAGGTGCCAGCGGTAAGCCCACGCCGCTGATAAGACCTCGCGGCAATACCCGCCTTCCAGACCAGGAGCACGAGCAGGGCAAGGCCCCCGGCGCGGTGGAGCCAGAAAAGCCACCGTCCGTTAGACTCACCAACCAGGAAGCTGCCGATGCCGCTCGCCAGCTCGAACATTACGAGCAGCAAGATGGCGACGTTGACATGGCGAGCTTTCATGTCGGGATCATCGTCGCATGGAGCGTAGATCTAGGCATTCGGGATGGTTTGACGAAAGATGACAGAGGTCGTGAGATCCAGACGGCGAAACATTTCGGTTTTTCTTAGTGTCCGATTGCCCATATCCTGTACCTGTCACCAAACCGCGCAACGAACGCGATGGCTTTTTGCTTCTCTTTCGGAAACATCATGTCCACCTCGACGCTGCGGGCTACGAAGAACTTTCCAGATGAGCCCGAACAGATCTTCCAGATCTCGTGCGCCGGGTAGTGAAATGCGCGTCGGGATGTGCCAGCGGTCAGATCGGCGGAGACCGCGTAACGGCTTTTGGTGTCAGTTTTATAGATCGTCGTGGCTTGGATGAGTGCGGCTTTGGTAGCTCCCGCCAACGAATCCGCTACTAGCTTGTCCGGGATAGCTTTCGGGCACGTTCCCTTGCGTGGGTTGATCTCGGGCTTCACCGACGATTTATCCGACGGGCGGTTGATGAGTGCGAATACCGCGATTGCCACAGTGAGTGTTGCCAGAGCAACAGGGATTAGAACTTTCCCCCTCAGAACCATCCTTTCCCACCCGGTCCTTTGGCACTCCAGTTATCTGTCAGCCATACCTCGTATTTGCCGTGAAATCGAGCAACGACGGCATCTATCGGAAGAGCTGCAAGGTTTGTCGCACAATCCTTGTGACAGTCCACGGCTACGACCACGCTACGCTCTATAAAAAGCCTGCTGGAATGGTCGTGGCAAGTCTCCCGTATACCTTTGTCGAACAGCTTTTGCAAGGATGAGGATCGAAACGCTGCGGCCCGCCACGCAGCAGCGGCGAACCAGTCTTCGGCGTCAGGATACTGTGCCCACCGGAAAATCGGCGGGGCCTGGGCCAGGGCTGCCTTGCTGGCTCCAGCCAGCGCGTCCGGGGGCAGCTTTTCTGGCTTGATATCCGGGCAGGTGTCTTTGACAGGGTTGATCCCGAGCCTGGTCAACCGCGTCGGTACGCTCGGACGAGGGTTGCTTTTATGCGGAAGGTGAAGGCTTTCATGGTGCCCCAACCACGCGATCCCATTGAGCGCCAGGACGATGGCCGTCGTGCTGACAACCACGAACAACGCAAATTTCAGCAATTGCCTCACAAACTCTCGCATTGGCGTCCTGAATTGTACTGTTTGTGATTTTCTGCTGCTGTATCGTACCATTGGGGCATGCGGCGCGTTTGGCATTACTCTGCTGTGCGCCCGCGTTGTTATGTTGGGCGATGATTCAGGTAACATATAGGTGTGGAAGCGTGAGATTGGGAGGCAGAGATGTTCGAGACGCTTGAGCGTTTGATCCTGCTGCAGATAGGCGCGGCGGCTGTTACGCGCGAGCGGGTGGAGAAGGCCGTGAACGACCTGATCGAGCAGGGCCGCATCCAGCGCGAAGAGGGCAGACAGGTAGTAGACGAGGTGATGGGCCGCGCTCGCGAGCGTTCGGGTGGGGCGCGTTCGTTCGTTGACGCTTCGGTGCAGCAGGGGCTCAGGGGGGCGGGTGTGCCGACCCGTGACGACTATGAGGACCTGGTGTTCCGTATCGAGCAACTCGAGCATCGGGTTCGGATGCTCGAAGACCGCGGCTCGTCTCCGCCCGCTGGTGGCGTGGAGCAGCCGCCGGAGGGGCCGGAAACCCCACCCGGCGTCTAGCCGGAGAGGTATACACGAGCCTTGGCGAACGGCGTTTCGCCAGCACGTTCGGGGAACCTCGCCCGGTTCTCTCAGATAGGCCGTGTCCTCGTAAGGCATGGGTTCGGCTTCGTCTTCGACATCCGGCGCGAGAGGCGCGAGAGGAAGGGGGTTCAGGAGTTTCTCGCCCCCAACTTCGGCGTCAGGCTCAGGCGGGCGCTGGACGACCTCGGCCCAACCTTCGTAAAGTTCGGCCAGCTTCTCTCTACCCGTTCGGATATTTTTCCCGAGAGCGTCCTGGTAGAGCTTCAGAAACTCCAGGACACCGTTGCCCCGATTCCCCTGAAGACGGCGCAAGCGATAGTCGAGCGGGAACTCGGCGCTCCGATAGACGGTGTTTTCGCCAGCTTCGACCCGAATTTGCTCGGTTCGGCGAGCATCGGGCAGGTCTACCGCGCCAGGCTCACCAGCGGGGAGACGGTGGCGGTCAAGGTCCAGAGGCCCGAGGCGCGCGGGAGGGTCGCGGCGGACCTGGAGATCATGCGCGACTTCGCAGATTTCCTCGACCGGAGGCTGGGGGGGCGGATCTTTATTGACGTGCGGGCTCTGGTGGCGGAGTTCGAGGGTGTGATCCGGCGCGAGCTTGACTACTCGGTGGAGGCAGAGAACGCCCGCCGCTTCGCCCACAACTTTGCTGGAACACCAGTCAAGATACCCGCTATCTACCGGGATCTCTCGACTTCGAGGGTCATCACGATGGAGTTTATCGAGGGGATACGCTTCAACGACATCAACCCGCTCATGCTGGCTCCGGCGGAGCGGCGGCGGGTGGCCTCGATGGGGGCGGATACGATCTTCAAGATGGCCTTCGTGGACGGATTCTTCCACGGCGACCCGCATCCGGGCAATCTCTTCTTGACGCCCAGAGGGGAACTTGCGCTCCTGGATTTCGGGATGGTCGGCTACATGAGCCGGGACGACATCGAGGCCCTCTCCAGCCTGTTTATCGCCGTGATCCGGCAGGACGCGCCCGCGGTGCTCAGGGGCCTGGAGAAGATGGGCGTGCGCTACGCGCAGGAGGTGCGCGGGGAGCTGGTGCAGGAACTCAGGGAGTTTCTGTACAAGTATTCCGGGCTCTCCGTCGGGGAGGTTACGCTCGGACAGGCGCTCTCGGAGCTTATAACGCTCATCAGGCGCTACCGGATGCGGGTCCCGCCGGTCTTTCCGCTCCTCACTAAAGCTCTCATAACCGCCGAGGGCATCTCGCGCTCCATAGACCCCACGCTGAATGTCTACGAGATCGCCCAGCCCTACGCCCGGCGGTTGCTCTCCGAGCGTACGAGCCCGGCCTACGTCGCTGATACTGCCCGTGAGCGAGTGCTTGAATACGCCCGCTACGCCGGAGACTACCCGGACCAGATCCGCCAGCTCCTCGCCGAGATGGAAGATGGAGAGGTAGAAGTCCAGCTCCATCACCGGGGGTTAGATCGTCTCGGCGGGCAGGTGGACGTGCTCGCGAACCGGCTCGTCTTCGCCCTCGTTACAGGAGCGTTGCTCATCGGCTCCGCCGTGATCGGGGCTTTCGCCTCCGGAGGCCCGCAGGTTCCCTACCTCGGCGTGCCGCTCGTCGCGTTCATCGGGTTCATGCTCGCCCTCATCATGGCCGTCATAGTGCTCGCCGTTATCTTCCATTCCCGCAGGCTGTAACAGGCTCTCACAATCGTTTCGGGCTGCAGTGCTAGAATTTCAGGTGCTATGGAAGCTGCCCGCACACAACAAGAGTATCCCAGGGCCGTCTCGCAACCGGCTGTAACCATATCTTCTCTCATAGAGAAGGTCTCCGCCTACAGCCCGGACGGTTGTGAGGAGTTAATCGCCAACGCCTACAACCTTGCGCACGCGGCCCACCGCAAACAGAGCCGCAAGAGCGGCGAGCCGTTCGTCCAGCACCCGCTCGCAACGGCGGACATCCTTGCCGATCTGCACCTGGACCCGACCACCATCGCCGCAGCCATCCTGCACGACGTCATCGAAGACACGGGCGTTACCAAGGAGGAGCTCGCGGAGAAATTTGGGGATGATATCGCGGAGATCGTGGACGGGGTCACCAAGCTCAAGCGGCTTCCTTCCGGGAATTTGGAAGAGGCGCAGGCCGAGTCGTTGCGGAAGATGATCGTGGCGATGAGCCGGGATGTGCGCGTGATCATCATCAAGCTCGCCGACCGGCTGCATAACATGCGCACGCTGGAATATCTCCATCGCGACACCCAGCTAAAGAAGGCCACAGAGACGCTGGAGATCTACGCCCCGCTCGCGCACCGGTTGGGGATCTACTCGATCAAGTGGGAGCTCGAAGACCTCTCGTTCGCCACGTTGCACCCCCGGCGCTACGAGGAGATAAAGCGTCTGGTGGCCGCAAGGCGCGGAGACAGAGAAGCCTTCATAAACGAAGTAGCCGACGAACTCCGTGGGCACCTGGACGAAGCCGGCATCGAGGCCGAGGTGCGCGGCAGGGTCAAGCACTTCTACTCCATCTACAACAAGATGGTCCGCAGGAACAAAGAGTTCAACGAGATCTACGACCTCGCGGGGCTCAGAGTGGTGGTTGGCTCGGTGCGCGACTGCTACGGGGCCCTGGGTGTGATCCACTCGATCTGGAAGCCGATACCGGGTCGCTTCAAAGACTATATCGCGATGCCCAAGTTCAACATGTACCAGTCGCTTCACACGACGGTGATGTCCAAAGAGGGCAAGCTGCTGGAGATACAGATCCGGACTTACGAGATGGACATTACCGCCGAGTACGGCATCGCGGCGCACTGGATGTACAAGCAGGGCCTCTCGGACGGGCAGGTGAACCGTCTTACCTGGCTCAAGAGCATGATGGAGTGGCAGAAGGAGACCACCGACGCTGCAGAGTTCATGGATTCTCTCAAGGGTGAGCTCGGCGCGGATGAGGTCTACGTCTTCACGCCGAAGGGAGATGTGATCAGCCTTCCCTCCGGCGCCACCCCGATAGATTTCGCCTACCATGTCCACACCGAGGTGGGACACCGCTGCGTCGGGGCGAAGGTCAACGGGCGTATCGTGCCGCTCGACTCGGAGCTTGTCTCCGGCGACAGGGTCGAGGTTCTGACCGGCAAATCGGCGAGCCCGAGCCGCGACTGGCTCTCGGTGGTCCAGAGCGGACGTGCCAGGAACAAGATCCGGCAGTTCTTCAACAGGGCCGACCGCGAGGACAACCTCTCTTCGGGCCGCGAGAAGGTCATGGAACTGCTGAAGAAGCGGCGCATCGAGAGGGTTCCCCAGGAGGTCTGGGAAGAGGTCGCGGAGAAGGTCAACCACGCCTCGATGGATGAGATGTTGATCTCGGTTGGCGCCGGTTCGCTCTCCGCGGAGAACGTCGCCCACCGGATAGCCGAGAGGGTCCAGCCTCCGAAGGAGAAGCCTGAAGATGAGCAGCCGGAGAACGAGCGCAAGAGCCCGGCGCTCACGCCGCTTCCTCTCCCCGACGGGGAGGGAGAGACTGGTGTCCGCGTCGTGGGTTCGAGCGGCATTCTGACGCGGCTGGCCCGCTGCTGTACGCCGATGCCAGGCGACGACATCGTGGGTTACGTCTCGCTGGGACGGGGCGTGGTGGTCCATGCTGCGGGCTGTCCGAACGCCCGGGCCTTGAGATCCCGCGACCCCGAGAGATTCGTCGAGGTCGAGTGGGTTGCAGGGCCAGGCAAGCTGTTCACCGCCGAGCTTCTGGTCGAGGCGCTGGACCGGATGCACCTCTTGAGCGACATAACCAGGACCATCTCGGATGCAGGCGTGAGCATACTCTCCGCGAGGGTAGACACCATCGAAGAGCGGACCGCGCTCTCCCGGTTTGCGTTCAGGGCGGCGAGCGTGCAGCATGTCGAGGAGGTCATACGCAAGATCCGGGCTATCCCCGACGTCTACGACGTGTACCGGGTCTCCCGCGACGGCACTCCCATAGACCGCTAGAGAAGGAGGTTCGTGAGCGATATCGAGCAGATAACCGTGTCCATGAACGGTTTCGAAGTCAATTCCTACATCATCCACGCTCCAGAAGGCGACGTGATCGTGGACGCGGGAGCCGAGCCGGAGAAGATCCTGAGCAGAGTCCACCAGCCGGTGGCGGCGATCCTCATTACCCACGGCCATGGCGACCACGTCGGCGCGCTGGAAGAGGTCCGCCGCGAGACGGGAGCGCCGGTCTACATGCATCCTCTGGACGCCGAGAACGTCGGGGTCCGGGACTACGAGCCGCTCGAAGATGGGGAGGACCTGCTGATAGCGGGCGAGACGCTCAAAGTGCTGCACACGCCGGGCCACTCGCCGGGGTCGGTTACGTTCGTGGCCGGCAAAGACCAGATAGCAGGCGACCTCGTGCTGCCGGGGAGCGTGGGCCGTACGGATATTGCCGGGGCTTCGTGGGAGGAGATCGAGGTGTCCCTGCGCAAGGTAATGCCGCTGTGGAAAGAGGATACGCGGCTTTTCGTGGGACACGGCCCGGTGCTCTCCGCCAGTGAAGAGGTAAAGACGAACCCCTACCTGCCGCCGGGGATTACGTGAGCTACCGGCGTCCCAGAGGGACATACGACGTCTACCCCGGCGGGCACGAGCCGCACGAGCGTCCCGAGCTATGGCGGTGGGTTGAGGGAGTAGCGCGGGAGTTTTTCGGGCGCTACGGCTACTCGGAGGTGCGCACGCCGGTTTTCGAGGAGGCGGAGGTATTTATCCGCAGCAGCGGCGAGGCGTCCGACATCGTCCGCAAGGAGATGTTCGTCTTCGAGGACAAGGGCGGACGCGAGATGGCCTTGAGGCCGGAGGGAACCGCTGGGGTCGCGCGCTCTTACATCGAGCACGGGTTGTACAGGCAGGCCCAGCCCCTGAAGCTGTTCTACATCGGGCCGATGTTCCGCCACGAGCGCCAGCAGAAGGGCCGCTACCGGCAGCATACCCAGATCGGGGCCGAAGCCCTGGGTTCCGCCGATCCGCTGGTGGACGCCGAGGTTATAGCCATGCTCTACAACTTTCACCTCTCATTAGGCGTTCGCGAGGAGGTCGTCTACCTGAACAGCCTCGGTGACGAGGAGACCCGCAAAAGCTACCTGCCGGAGCTGAAGGCGTTTCTGCAGAGAAACCGCGCGGAGCTGGACCGCGACTCGCTTGCCCGCCTGGAGACGAACCCTCTGCGCATTCTGGACTCGAAGGACGAAAACACCCAGGCCATGCTCGAAGACGCGCCGTCCATCGCAGACTTCTTCGGGGATGAGGCCACAGAGCACTTCTCGGCTGTGAAACAGGGGCTCAAGGCGCTGGGGATTCCGTACAAAGTTGACGACCGTCTGGTGCGCGGCCTCGACTACTACACCTCGACGGTGTTCGAGCTGAAGAGCGCGACGCTGGGGGCGCAGGATACCGTTGGGGCCGGAGGACGGTACAACAGCCTGGTATTAGATCTCGGCGGGCCTGATATGCCGGGCATCGGCTTCGGTACGGGCGTCGAGCGCATCCTGCTCGCCGCGAGCGTCCCGGAAGAGAATCCTGCTCTGGATGTGTTCTTCGTGACCCTGGTCCCCGAGGCGCGGCTGCCAGCCCTGAAGCTCGCGGACGGCCTTCGCGCCAAAGGTTTCTCCTGCGACCTCGACTACGCGAGCCGGAGCGCCAAGGGGCAGTTTAGGCAGGCCGACCGCGTGGGAGCGCGGTGGGCGGTCGTAATCGGGGACGAGGAGCTAGAGAGCGACACCTGCACCCTGCGGGACATGGCGACGGGTGAAGAGAGGAAGATTCCTGCAGGGGATATCCTGCGGGCCGTCGAGGACCGCTGAGCCTTGGCGAGCATCCCGCCGGATCTCATCGAGAAAATACAAAGCGCCGGGAGTGTGGTGGTCCTGACCGGCTCCGGTGTCTCTGCCGAGAGCGGCGTCCCGACCTTCCGCGACGCCCAGACCGGACTCTGGGAGCGTTATGATCCGCAGGAGCTGGCGACCCCGGAGGCGTTCGAGCGTAACCCGCGCCTGGTCTGGGAGTGGTACTCTTGGCGGCGGGAACTGGTCGGCAAGGCGAAGCCCAACCCCGGACATCTCGCGCTCGCGGAACTCGAGCGGATGAGCGGCCTGTTCACGCTCATCACCCAGAACGTGGACGGGCTGCACCGCGCGGCAGGGAACGAAAACGTGATAGAGCTTCACGGTAACATCCGGCGCTCGAAGTGCTCTGAGGAAGGCATCGTGGTCGAGGAGCCGGAGGAGTCAGAGGATATCCCACCGCGCTGTCCTCATTGCGGTGCCAGTTTGAGGCCGGACGTGGTGTGGTTCGGGGAGGCGTTGCCGTACGAGGCTTTCGAGGCGGCTGTAGACGCGGCCCGCAACTGCGACCTCTTCTTCTCGATCGGAACTTCGAGCCTGGTGTACCCTGCGGCCTCTCTACCCTACGAGGCGCTCGACAGCGGAGCCGTGCTGGTCGAGATCAACCCGGATGAAACCCCGCTCAGCGCCCGCGCCGATTTTGTTCTGCGCGGCACGGCGGGTGAGATTCTGCCAGAGCTCGTAGAAGCCTTGCAGGAACAATAGTTATTACTTCACTGCTTACGGCCCTGTAAGTCCCGAAAAATCCAGTATTACAAAGAATTTCTCTGAAAAATCTCTCGTAACGCTTGTCGTAACGGTTACGTACCGCCTGTCCGCTACAGTGGTCTTGAGAACGGAAGAGGAAAGGGCGAAATGGGCTCGCCAAATCTGAAAACCTTCGGGCGGTACTGAGATTATCTTCTATAGCGGTGAGAAAGCGATGGCGTACGCGGGCGAAGTTATCGAAGACCCTATCACCAATCAGCGGCTAACCTTCCTGAAAACGGCCCGCGACACGGACGGCGAGTTGCTTATGTTCGAAGATCACATCGGGCCTTACGGGTTCGTGAACGGCGGGATCCCGCACGTCCATCCCATCCAGACCGAGCGCATCGAGGTTACTTCCGGCACCCTGCGATTCAAGGTCAGAGGAAGGCAGCAAGACCTGCAAGCCGGAGAGTCGGTGAGCATCCCTCCCGGCGTCTCGCATGCCTGGTGGAACGAGAGAGGAGAGGATGCCCAGATCCTGGTGGAGCTTCGTCCGGCCCTCGATACGGAGAGCGCTTTCGAGACGGGCTTCGGGCTGTGCCGGGACGGGAAGACCAACGACAAGGGTTTCCCGAGCTTCTGGCAGATGGTTGTGTTGATGGATGCTTTTCTGGATGAGGTTTGTATGCCCTGGATCCCCCTGCGGGTGCAGAAGGCAGTCGCCTCTGTTCTCGCTCCCCTCGGCAGAAGACGCGGATACCGCGCCCGCTACCCAGAGTACAGTAATCAGGAGTAGCGTTTTGCCAGACGCACGGGTGGCGGGCTGGGTCGCGAGGTCCGTGTAAGGCTATCTCTGTGAGCGACTGTAAAGTGAACTCCCACCCCACCAGCGAGCCGAAATCCGCAGCACCTCCAGATGGCCCGCCATCCACCAGGCTGCACCCGCGTTCGCTCCTGCTTGCCCGGGTGGTGTGGGTGGCGATAGCCCTCCTCACCGCAGGCGTCTTTATCTCCGGTCTTCCGAGCGAATTCGCCCGGCTTGAGACTCCGTGTGCCAATGCCGTATCGTGCGTGTGGTCCCCGCGACTCACCGCGCAGAGTGCCCGACAGCTAGGGGAAATGGGTCTATCCGTCAGGTTCTTCGCCATCTACTTCGTTGCGGTCGAGGTCGCTTTCACGGCGGTGTCGGCTGCGATCGGGACGGCCATCTTCCGGCGCAGATCCGGTGACCGGATGGCGCTTCTGGTCTCGCTCGTGCTCGTCACCTTCGGAGCAGTCTTCACCGTTCCCTATCCGCTGTTGGACCTCTCCCTTCTCTGGACGGTCTCGGCGGAGGCGCTTAGTTTCATCGGCTCGGCGTTGTTGATCCTGTTTCTGTACCTCTTCCCCGACGGCAGATTCGTGCCCCGCTGGACGCGCTGGCTCGCGCTGATGTGGATGGGACTGATGGCGCCCAGCGTCTTCTTCCGCGGCGCCCTGATTTTCGTGTTCGGGCATCCGCTCGTCTATGGACCGCTGGGCACGGCCTTTGCCGCCACCACATTGCTGCCCCTGGCCTACCGCTACAGACATGCGTCCAGCCCAACCCAGCGCCAGCAGATCAAATGGGTCGTCTTCGGCATCGCGGCAGCGCTGGGAAGCTCGTGCGTGTTGCTCCTGCTCGATCCCATCGTCCCGAGCGGGGTGCTCGCCAGCTTGCTGGGCAATACCCTGTTCTTTCTCTTTGTCCTGCTCATCCCGATATCCATTGCCGCAGCGATTCTGCGCTACCACCTCTACGACATAGACTTTCTCATAAACCGCACCCTGGTCTACGGTTCGCTCACCGCGGTCCTGGCGCTCGTGTACTTCAGCGGGGTGACCATACTCCAGGGTGTGCTCCGTTCTCTCACCGGCCAGGAGTTCACCCTCTCGATCGTGGCTTCCACGCTGGCCATCGCAGCCCTGTTTAATCCATTGAGACGCCGCATCCAGACGGTTATAGACCGGCGCTTCTACCGCAAGAAGTACGACGCGGCCAAAACCCTTGAAGCTTTCACCATCAGATTGAAATACAAGACGGACCTGGACGCCTTGAACGCCGAGCTTGTAGGAGTGGTCAAAGAAACGATGCACCCGGCGCACATCTCTCTGTGGCTGCGTCCCGAGAACCGTGCTAAGGCGAGCGTTCAGACTGGTGTCCCTTATTCACCGGGTAGCCGGGAGTGATCTTTACTGGAAATTCACTGCCTGCTTCGCTCGTGACTGTTGTGGCAACACTCGTGAAAAGTTACCTCTGTAGAATGGGGTCGTGCCGAAAGGAACAATGGAAAATAGCGTGGAGTCGGCGGGATGAGTAGTCGCGGCACTGCTGGCCTTTCCGCCTGGTCCCTTAGCATCCTGGCCGCTCTCCTCGGCGTGCTCTCCTTGATACTGCTTGCTCTCAACCAGACCAGATATGAAGTGAGTCCCGATCAATACTGGGGAGCAGCCGTGGTCATCGCGGTCGTTTTCCCTGTGGTAGGGGCTCTCATCGTTTCACATCACCCGGCCAACACCCTCGGCTGGATCTTCTGCGCCGTGGGTGTCCTTACGGCGATCAGTGAATGCACGACCGAGTACGCCACGTATTCTTTGCTCAGCGGTTACGGCGCGCCACCAGGGATAGCGGTAGCAACCTGGTTTGACTCGTGGGCCGGAAACCTCGCTTTCACCTCTTTGCTGTTCATTCCGCTGTTGTTTCCTGATGGCCGTCCACCTTCCCGACGCTGGCGCCCTGTTGTGTGGCTCACCGCGGTGGTGATCGGGGTTCAGGCAATATCCACGGCTTTCCGGCCCGGCTTATTACAGAAGCATCCTCCTCTCAGAAACCCGCTTGGCATCGAAGCAATTGCACGCCCACTCGAAGTGTTCCAGAAGGTTGCACTCCCTGTCGCTCTCTTTTGTCTTCTTGCCTGTGTGGCCGCTTCGGTGGTGCGTTTTTACAGATCGCGGGGCGAAGAGCGCCAGCAGCTCAAGTGGTTTACCTACGCGATTGGTTTGCTGCTCCTCAGCCTTCTGGCAAACGGGCTGTTTCCCAAGTTGGCGTGGTTGATCGGGGGCTTCGGAGCGGCCTCGATTCCGGTAGCCATCGGCATTGCTATCTTGCGCTACCGGCTTTACGACATAGACTTCATCATCAACCGCACGCTCGTCTACGGTCTGCTTACAGCGTCGCTGGCCGGGACATATCTTGGGTTGGTGATCACCCTGCAGTACGTATTCCGCAGGTTGATTGGAGGAGAGTCGCAACTGGCAGTTGTGGCCACTACTCTGACCATCGCGGTGCTGTTTCATCCTCTCCGGAAGCGTATCCAGGAGCTTATTGATCGGATCTTCTACCGCAGGAAGTACGATGCGGCCAAAACGCTCGCGGCTTTCTCGTCGCGGCTGCGCGAGGAGACGAGCCTGGAGAGGATCAACGAAGACGTAATAGGGATCATTCGGGAGACGATGCAGCCGGAGCATGTCTCGCTGTGGCTGTGGGAGTCGCAGCGGAGGACCTGGCAATGAGCGTCAGAACGGCGACCAGGATCTCCTGGTCAATATGGGGACTCTCGATGACACTCACGGCGCTGGGCATCTTTCTTCTGGTCCTGAACTACTCGCACCCGCATGGGCGTGTTTTTGCGTACTGGGCGGAGAATGTCTTCATTCCACTCTCTATCTCGACATATCTCGACACTGGGGGCTGTGATATCCTCGCGCCGTCCTGGCAACCTTATCGGGTGGTTGTTCTGTGCTGTCGGACTCGGTAGTGCAGTGGTGCAGTCTGGAGGCGAATACTCTATCTATGCCCTTGTCACGAATCCTGGATCGTTTCCGGGGGGAGAGTGGGTGGCCTGGATCTCATCCCTGGTCCTGGCTGCGGTCTTTAGCGTTGCACTAACCTTTTTGTTCCTTATCTTCCCGGATGGCAGGTTGCCCTCGCGCAGGTGGAGATCAGTGGCCTGGCTGGGGGTATGCGTGATCTCGATCTCGCTCATCTCTTTGGCCTTTGCACCGGGCAAACTCCAGACACCCTTCCACTTCGCCAGAAATCCAGCAGGTATTGAAGAGATTGGATGGATGCTTAAAGAAATCAGTAACGCTAGCTGGCCCTTGTATGTGGTCGCACTCTACTCGCTTGCCTCTCTATTTTCTCGCTTTCGTCATTCGAAGGAACAGCGCCAGCAGATCAAATGGTTCGCCTACGCCGGAGTCTTGTCGCTATTCTCGCTCACCGTGTTTCCTGACGCTCTCCTCTTCCTGTGGGGAGATAATGTCTGGACCAGAGCCCTTGAGAATGCGGCAGTATTCCTGGCCTTCGACGTAGGCTTGCCTGTAGCCATCGGCATCGCCGTTCTCAAGTATCGTCTGTACGACATAGACCTTATTATCAACAGGACGCTGGTCTATGGTGTTCTTACAGCCTCTCTTGCGGCGGTGTATGCGGTATGCGTGGTTTTATTCGAAAGACTATTTTACGCTCTCACCGGTGAGACTTCGCAGCTAACCGTAGTTGCCGCAACGCTGGTAATCGCTGCGCTGTTCAATCCGATGAGGAGGTACGTCCAGTCCTTCATAGACCGGCGTTTTTATCGCAAAAAGTATGATGTGGTCAAAACGCTTGAAGATTTCTCGAGAACGCTGCGTGATGAGTTGGATCTGGAGAAGTTAACCACGGAGATGCTAACAGTTGTTGAGGATGCGCTACAGCCGGAGCATGTCTCGCTGTGGCTGCGCCCTCTCGGCTGGGGGCAGGAATATTTGCCGGATGCATCCGACGTGGAGGTCGAACCGACACCAGCCACAGGTGGAGCCTGGAGTTAAGGTTCGGCGTGATGATGTGCGGCCTGCGCCGCAGGCCGCACATCATCACGCCGGCGGGTTCGCAGTTGGGCGGTACCATGCTGATGTGGGCTATGCAGCCTTATACGAATGTAGCTTAGCTGTAATCGTCCGCGCCAGAGTCTTCCTGCTCCGAACCCGCGCTCGACCACATCGAGAGCAGGCTCTCTACCCAGCCTGGATCAACGCCCATCTCGCGTGCGATATCATCCGCAGATAGCCCTTCGCACGCCAGGCGTTCGACCTTTGCTTCAAGACAAACTTCTTCTCCACCTTCCATGATCCAGCCTCATTTTTACACCATATCCCGCTTATCTGGATTTTTAGGATATATCCACTGCTCTACTTCCTGGCGTTATGCAGCTATGAGGTTTTTTACTGGTTCTTAGTGGTGGTTGCGCCTGGGGTCCAGCTCTCCGGACTCGAATACCTCTCTCAACCGCTCCTCACACGCGATGACCAGCCTGGGATCGTCTATGAGACGCTCGATCTCCGCCTGGGAGCAGTTGCGCTGAACATAATCTTCCTGCAGAACGTCGCGCAGGTGCGCCCCTTCTCGTATGCGGTGGACGATGTAGGAGAAGACCTTCTCTTTCCGGGGAGAGAGCTTCGAGCTTTCGAGAAGCCGATTCCAGAAGGTTTGCCCGGTCACGGAACACACTCCTTCTTCTACGCCTGCGAGGTTAGCTGACGGGTTCGGGCCGAAAGAGCCAAGCCCTACGCCAGATACTTCCGGCGATTCACCCCCCGAACCCCAAAGGGATTCGCTGACGGTTCCCCCGCTCTCCGGCGCCACCCGGAGATTAGGCGTTTCTGGCACTGCAGTTAACATATTCGGGGATATACTCCTGTCGTCGCGGGTTGTCAAGGCATCTCGCAACGTTTTGTAATTCCGGTTGAATTTTTGATTAGCCTCGCTTACTCAACCCTTCCGGCGCAGGCTGATGTGCAGCTCTTTTAGCTGCTCCTCAGTGACGGGGCCGGGGGCGTCCATCATCTCGTCACGAGCGGCCTGGGTCTTGGGGAAGGCCATCACTTCACGGATGTTCGGCTCGTCGCGCAGTACCATGATCAGACGGTCTATCCCCGGTGCGATCCCGCCATGCGGCGGCGCTCCGTAGCGGAAGGCCCGCAGTATCGCTCCGAAGCGGCGCTCGGCTTCTTCGGGCCCGATCCCGATAACCGAGAAGACTTTTTGTTGCAGGTCCGGGCGGTGGATCCTGATGCTGCCAGAAGCCAGCTCCGTGCCGTTGGCGACCAGATCATAGAGCTGGCCGATGACCCGCAACGGATCGGTGTCGAGAAGCGGGATATCCTCTTCTCGCGGCATGGTGAACATGTGGTGCATGGGCTCTATCCGCTCCTCTTCCTCGTTCCACTCGAAGAGCGGGAAGTCCGTGATCCAGCAGAAGGCAAGCTCGTCTTTGTCCGTGATATCCAACCTGTCCCGCAGATGCAGCCGCAGGCGGTTCAGGCTCTCGAAGACTACCGGGTCTTTGTCCGCAACGAAGAACATCCAGTCGCCGGGCTGCGCCTGCATCACCTCGCGCAGAGCGCCCTGCTGCTCTTCGGAGAAGAACTTGGCGATGGGGCTTCTCAGGCCATCTTCGGTTACGTTGAAGTAGGCTAACCCGCGGGCGCCTCCCGTCGCGGCAACCTGCGTAAGCTCGTCCAGCTCGCGGCGCGAGAGGTCTCCCAGGCCGCTTGCAGCGATGCCGCGCACCGAACCGCCGGACTCGACGGCGTTACGAAAGACCTTGAACTCACTGGCGCGTGCGATCTCCGTGACGTTTCTCAGCTCCAGCCCGAACCGGATGTCTGGCTTGTCGGTTCCGAAACGCTCCATGGCCTCTGCGTAGCTCAGGCGGGGGAAAGGTTTCGTGGCGAGCTTTTTGTCCGAGAGGTCCTCGACGATCTCCGTGTAGAGCCCTTCGATGAGGTCCAGGATCTCATCCTGCGTCGTGTAGCTCATCTCCAGGTCTAGCTGGGTGTGCTCCGGCTGCCGGTCGCCGCGCTGGTCCTCGTCGCGCAGAGCGCGGGCGATCTGGAAGTACCGCTCGAAGCCGGCGACCATCAAAATCTGCTTGAATTGCTGAGGAGACTGGGGCAGGGCGTAGAAGTCTCCCGGGTAGAGCCGGCTCGGCACCAGGTAGTCGCGCGCTCCTTCCGGGGTAGATTTAGTCAGCAGGGGAGTCTCGATCTCCACGAAGTCCCGCGCCGAGAGGTAGTCGCGCATGCGCTTCACAACCTGGTGGCGGAAGATGATGTTGTCCCGCATCCTCTCTTTGCGCAGGTCGAGGTAGCGGTACTTGAGGCGTAAAAGCTCGTCCACCGGTCGGTCGCGGTCTATCTCGAAGGGCGGGGTTTCGGAGGGGTTGAGCACGGTGAGGTCGGTTGCTTCGACCTCGATCTCCCCGGTCGGAAGCTCGAAGTTTTCGTTTCCCTCCGGCCGCCTGACGACCTCGCCCTCGATCGTTACTGACCACTCGGGTCTCAGCTTCTCGGCGGTGGAGAATACCTCCTCGCGCTCCGGGTCGAAAGTTATCTGGGTTATACCCCAGCGGTCGCGCAGGTCTATGAAGATCAGACCGCCGTGATCCCGCCTGCGGTGCACCCACCCTGCGAGCCGCACCTGCTCTCCGACGTTTTTGGGGCGCAGTTCGCCCGCGGTGTGGGTCCTGTACGGGTTGCTTTTCTGTGCGTCGAAACCGGGCATCTCGAACTCCTCTCGCTGCGAACGTGCATCTTTTCCTGCCAATATATTGCGTGGGCACATGGTAGAACAAACCGGCGAATCTGGCGCATCCGTGGTTTTGGTGGTGCGATTGCGGCCAATTCTCCTGTGTGCTAAGTTTGCGCTGCCCGCCGCACCGGGTGATAGCGGGCTTGACCGTGGAAGGTGAGCGGGGAGAGGCTACTACTGAGAGGGAGATCTGAAATCTCACCGATAAGAGCGGTGCTGGTGTTGTTTTTACTCTTTGCTTGCTTCGCTCTAGCCAGTTGCGGGGGCGGAAATAGTTCGTCTGGAAATACCTCATCTCCAGCGGCAGGCGTCGCAGCCGGAGGAACGACGGCGGCAGGCGAGACCGTTACCGGCAGCGTTGCGTCGGCTGGACAACCTGCCACCTCGCAGGGGAGCACTTTCGTGCTCAACGAGGGCCAACCGGTTCCGGGAGACTTCAAAGCCGCTTACGAGAGGAAGGCCCCGATATCGGTTCTCTTCTACGAACCGAGCCAGGGTGCCCTCTATCCTCAGGGCCTGGATGTGGACACCATGGTAAGCAACTACATGAGCAACCTGCGCTCGAGGTACCCCCAGATCGAGTTTTTCTCCTACAACATAAATAATCCCGGCAGTGCGCAGTCTTCCAAGGAACTGAGGCCGGGGGAGTACGGTTCGCTGGCCGCGCAACTCGGGGTAGGCTACACGCCATACGTGGTAATGCTCGCCCCACAAGGCGGCGGATACACCGTCGAGAATGTTTTCGAAGGTTACGTGCCGCCGCCCGTCTTGAGCCAGGCGCTTTTCAACCTCGCAGCCGTCAGCAAAGGCGGAAACACCAGCGACGCGGACGTAACGCTGGAGAAGATCAAACTCACCAAAACCGGCGGCGGCATCGAGTATGTGGCCATCAAGAATCAGAGCAAACAAACCATTGGCTTGCAGGGTTTCACCCTGAAGCCTCTCAATCCCCACACCGGACAGGTGGAGTCGAACGCGAAGGGGCTTTTGATCTCCGGGAAGCTCAAGGTCGGACCCGGACAAACCGTCGCCATCGGCCGTACGCCGAATGTGAAAGGTCCGAACGGCAAGAAAGTCGCAGGAACGTTCGAAGGCGGCGAGGAGATGAGTCTGTCGCCAGGAGATCAGGTCGCCCTCCTCGATTCAGGTGGCGCGGTAGCGTCTACCATAACCGTATAATACTAAGGTTTCTGTTCGCGAGGGATCGCTGCAAAACCGCTCTGGTAAGTTAAACTAGCGAACGATGGCTGATTCTGTGTACCTGGACTACGCCGCGACTTCGCCCCTCGACGGGCGGGTGCTCGAAGCCATGCTTCCGCACCTGCAGGGGCTGCGGGGCAACGCGTCGTCGCTTCACGCTCCGGGGGCCGCTTCGCACGAGGCCATCGAGGCGGCCCGCGAGTCGGTTGCGGCTCTGATCGGGGCTTCTCCCGGGGATATCACCTTTACCGGTGGCGGAACCGAGTCCGATAACCTGGCAGTCCTCGGCCTCGCCCGCGCGAATCCCGAAAAGCGTCACATCGTCGTTTCTCCGGTGGAGCACGCGGCTGTCCGCGAGTCTGTTCGGCATCTGGAGCAGGAAGGCTACGAGGTAACCCGTCTCGGGGTAGACGGGCACGGGATCGTAGATCCAGAAGAACTTGAAAGGGCTCTGCGCCCCGACACGGCGTTCGTGGCGGTGATGTGGGCCAACAACGAGGTCGGGACCGTGGAGCCGGTGGAAGAACTGGCGCGGATATGCATCGAGAAGGGCGTTCCGCTCCACGCCGACGCGGTGCAAGCGGCGGGCAGGGTTCCGCTCGATGTGGGCCGCGTGCCGGTCTCGACGCTTGCCCTTTCTTCCCACAAGATCTACGGCCCACAGGGTGTGGGGGCGCTCTACGTCCGGGAAGGCGTAAAACTCGAACCGGTCATCTTCGGCGGCGGGCAGGAGAAGGGGCTGCGCAGCGGCACGGAGAATCTGGCCGGGATCGCGGGCTTCGGGGCGGCTGCCCGGTTCGCGGCAGAGGAGTTCGAGGAGCGGACGCGGCACGAGAAGGAACTGCGGGACCGGATCGTCGAGGGTGTAACGACGATACCCGGCGTGCGGTTGAACGGGCACCCGGAGATGCGGCTTCCCAACAACGTCCACCTCACCGTCGAAGGGGTGGAGTCCGAGAGCCTCGTGCTGTTCCTCGACGCGCTCGGGTACGCCATCGGGCGCGGTTCGGCGTGCGCATCCAGCGGCCACAAGGCGTCGCCGGTTTTGCTCGCTATGGGACAGGGCGAGCGGGAAGCATTCTCGGCGGTCAGGATCACCGTCGGCAAGGACAACACCTCCGAGGAGATAGACGGATTCCTCGAAGCTTTCTCCAGAGCTGTCGAGCAACTGCGAGAGCTTTCGCCACTGCAAACAAGCTAAAAAACTGAAGGTTAATGGCAGATCACTACAAACCACAGGTCATAGAGCATCTGGTGCGGCCCCGCAATGTGGGGGAGATAGAAGTCCCCGATGGTGCGGGGGAGTCGGGCGATGCCGCGTGCGGAGATATCGCCCGCTTCACGGTGAGCGTCAAAGACAACACGCTCGAAAAGGTGCGCTACAAGGTCTACGGCTGCGCGGCGTGTATCGCCGCGGGCTCGGCGCTCGCGGAGCTGGTGGACGGCAGGCACCTGCTCGAAGCGGCCCGGGTGTCGAAGGCGGATCTCGAAGATGCTCTCGGCGGGCCGCTGCCGGAGGGCAAAGAGCACGCCTTTACCCTGGTTCTCGACGCGCTGCACAAGGCTTTCGAAGATTACCTGAACTGGCGGGCCGGGAATCTCCTCGTCGAGGGATATAACGGGTGTGGCCCCGGCGAGAGCAAGACCGTCGTTGCGGCGATGAGCGGCGGCGTTGATTCGGCGGTAACGGCGCTCCTTCTGAAAGAGTCCGGCTACGACGTTGCAACCGTTACCTTCCGGCTGCACGACGGGGAGCCGGGTAGCCGCTCTTGCTGCTCGCCCGATACGGTGCTCTTCGCCCGCGACACGGCGCACCGGATGGGTTTGCCGCACTTCACGCTCAACCTCAAGAAGCTGTTCGACCGGCGCGTGATGAGCGATTTCGTCGGCTCCTACGCCAGCGGGAGCACGCCCAACCCTTGCGTGGCCTGCAACGCCCACGTCAAGTTCCACGCGGCGGCCTTCCTCGCCGACGAACTTGGCTATTACCACGTGGCCACCGGCCACTACGCCCGCGTCGTCCAAACTCCCGACGGACCGGCGATGGTCCGCCCGGTGGACGCGAGGAAAGACCAGACCTACGTCCTCTGGCCCGTGCCAAAAAAGCTTCTCGCCCGCACGGTGTTTCCTCTGGGGGAGTACGAGAAGACCGAGGTGCGCAGGATCGCCGAAGAGCGAAACCTCGCGGTGGCTTACACTCCCGAGAGCCAGGACATCTGCTTTATCCCGGACGGCAACTACCGCCGCTTCGTCCGCAAGAAGGTCAAGACCGAGCCCGGCAAGGTCGTGGATCGCGAGGGACGGGTGCTCGGAGAGCACCGGGGGGTGGTGGACTTCACGGTCGGGCAGCGGCGTGGCCTCGGGGTCTCGGCTCCGCACCCGCTCTACGTAACCGAGGTGCGCCCCAGAGCGAAGCAGGTCGTCGTCGGGCGCAAGAGAGACCTGGAGATATCCGATATACGGGTTAAGAACATGAACTGGTACATGCGGCCCGAGGCGGCTTCCTCGGTGCAGATCCGCTACAACAGCACTCCGGTGCCTTGCGAGGTCGAACGGGACGGTGGCAACGAGTGGGTGGTGCGGTTCGAGAAGCCGGTTCTGGGCGTGGCGCCCGGACAGTCGGCGGTGTTCTACGACGGTGATAAGGTGGTTGGCGGCGGCGTGGTGGCGCGCCGCGGTTCGTAGCCTGCGCCGGGTCTGCTGCTGCGGTTATAATCTCAAGACCCTTGAGGCTGGGTTTTGGAGGTGCGTTAGAGTTTGGACGTTTTCGTAAGGCTTATGGAGGGGATTCTTTTCGCGGGGATCGCGGTGGCCTTCTTTCTGCTCGCGTGGGTTTTCCTGAAGCTGGCCAGAATATTCTCCACGACGGAGCAGAGCATAAAGGACGTTATGGAGCAGGTGGTACCCCTGATCGGCAAGACGCATACTACCGTGGACAACATCAACAGCCAGCTATCCCAGCTCGATGACGCCGTCGGTGATGTCTCGGGCATAACCGACGAGTTGGACCAGACGGCGACGGTCATAACCCGCGGCGTGCGCGGCGGGGTCATAAACCTTTCGTCGGCCACCGCCGGGCTCTCGCGTGGTCTCGGGGCCTTCTTTGGTGCTCAGAGATCCAAAGAGGGGGATAAAAAATGAAAGGCTGGGGCAAGCTGGTAGCCGGGGCCCTGATCGGGGTTGCGGGCACCGTCTACGCGACGAATGAGGAGTTCCGCAAGCGGCTGCCCGCTGCGGCGCGGGATCTGCCAGAAGCGGTGCGACGGAGATTCGAGAATGCGGTCTCCGAGGCTCGCGGCGCTTACACCGCCCGGCGGACGGAGATTATGCGGGAGCTCGCCGAGCGCGACCACAGGCACGCCCGGTTCCGGGGTGAACCGCAGCCGGTCTCAGATAAAGAGGAAGCTGCTGCGGGCAATGAAGGCGAGAGCCCGTCAATTAATTAGGAGGTGCGTGGAGGTTGTCTGGTAAGGAATCCGCCGAGTACACGTACCTGAGAGTACCTCCAACGCCGCAGCTTAGATCCTGCATCGGGCTGGTTCTGGCGGGGATGGCGGCGCGCGCGAAGGTTGGGGTTGGCAACCTCGATGAGGCTGCAGAGCTTCTGGAGAGCTATCATTCCAGCGACAGGCCTACCCGGTACCGCTTCCATCTGGGCGAGGAGAGTGTGATCGCCGAGGTCGAGGAGGCGGAGTCTGCGGGTAACGGAGAGCCTCGCTGGCGAACTGTGGTAGAACTGGTTTCGTGAGCGAGCGCAACCACAAGCCTGATAAGGCTCGTACGCGGCGGCTGCTGGTGCGCTACCACAAAGAAGGCGATGAACGTGCCCGCGAGCAGGTGATACAGGAGCAGCTTCCCCTGGTGGAGTTCCTGGCCCGCAAGTTCGCCGGGCGCGGCGAGCCGGTGGATGATCTGGTGCAGGTCGGTTCCGTGGGGCTCGTCAAGGCGGTTGATCGTTTCGACGTGGACCGCAACATAGAGTTCTCGACCTACGCCACGCCGAACATCCTCGGAGAGATCAAACGCTACTTCAGGGATAAAGGATGGGCGATGCGCGTGCCCCGCGGTTTGCAGGAGCTCAGGCAGTCCGCCAAAGAAGCCATCCGCGAGGAGACGGTAAGGACCGGCCGCTCTCCGACGATGCAGGAGCTGGCCGAGAACCTTGACGCAGACGTTGAGAGCGTGGCGGAGGCGCTTACCCTGGGACGCGCGTACAACACCACCAGCCTCGACGCCCCTGTCAGCCAGGATGAGTCTGAGGGCGACACCATCATGGATCTGCAGGCCGACGAAAACTCTCCGATAGAAGGTCTCGAAGACAGGATACTGCTGCAGTCGGCGATGGGCGGCCTGGACGACCAGCAGCAGAGGATCCTCAAGCTTCGCTTCAATGAGGGCAAGACCCAGACCGAGATCGCCAACGACATCGGGGTGAGCCAGATGCACGTCTCCCGGCTTTTGCGCCGGGCGATAGACAACTTGCGGCACGAGCTCGGCGAACTGGAAAAGAAAAGCTAGAAAAGTACAATATCCCGGATGCAAAGTTACGAGATCCGCCAGAAATACCTTGACTTTTTCGTGGAGAGAGGACACCGGCTCTACCCGAGTTCCTCCCTGATCCCGCACAACGACCCGACGGTCCTGCTGACAACCGCCGGGATGCAGCAGTTCATAAACTACTTCACCGGGCAGGAAAAACCGCCCACCCCACGGGCGACTAGCTCCCAAAAATGCTTCAGAACCCAGGACCTCGAAGAGGTGGGAGATGAGACCCACCTGACCTTCTTCGAGATGCTCGGCAATTTCTCCTTCGGGGACTACTTCAAGAAAGAGGCCATCGAGTGGGCCTGGGAGTTCCTGACTGAGCAGTTGGGATTGCCCCCGGAGCGGCTCTGGATCACGATCTTCGAGGGCGACGAGAACGCTCCCGAGGACCTCGAAGCCAAAGAGCACTGGATGCGCGTGGGCGTGCCGGAGCACAAAATCTTCGGCCTTCCCAAGAGCGAGAACTGGTGGGGGCCGCCAGGAGAGACCGGACCCTGCGGGCCGTGCTCCGAGGTCTACTACGACCACGGCGAGGAGTACGCCAGGGGCGACCCGGTCGAGGACCCCAAATACGGTCCCGGCGGCGACGAGGGCGACCCGCGGTTTTTGGAGATCTGGAACCTAGTCTTCAACCAGTACGAACAACACAGGGATGGCTCGCTCACCCCACTCGCCAAGACCGGCATAGACACCGGGATGGGCCTCGAACGGACCACCGCCGCTGTGCAGGACGTCATCTACGTCTACGACACCGATCTCTACGCGCCGATCTTCGAGAGGGCGAAGGAGTACTCAGGTATCTCTATCGGCGACTCCGAAACAACCGACCGCTCTTTGCGCATCCTCGCCGACCACGCGCGGGGGATGGCGTTCCTCATCGCCGACGGCGTCCGGCCCGGAAACCAGAGGCGGGAATACGTACTCAGACGCATAATACGTAGAGCGGCGCGGGAAGCCTACTCGCGTCTGGGATTGAGCCCGCAGCAGATCGCGGATATCGCCGGTGTGGTCGTGGACTACATGGGTGCTTTCTACGAGGAGTTGTCAGCCTCCCGGGATGACATCAGGCGCATAGTCGAGAGCGAGGCGGGCAGGTTCATCGAGATCTACGACTCCGGGATGGAGTTTCTGGAGGCGGAGATATCGCGCCTCTCCAGCAAGACTTTCCCGGGCGAGGTGGCCTTCGTGCTGCATGACACCTACGGATTTCCGGTCGAGGTTACGCGGGAGGTCCTTGCCGAGCGTGGGCTCTCTCTCGATGAGGCCGGTTTCCAGCAGGCGATGGACGAACAGCGCAGGCGGGCTCGGGAAGCGGCGGAGGGCCACGAACGGGTTGTTGCCGCATTCCGGGATCAGGAGATAAAGAGCCGCTTCGTCGGTTACGAGCGGGAGCAGGTGGAGACCAGGGTCCTGGCGACGGAACCCGTGCCAGGTGTGGAGGGGGAGATATATCTGGTGCTCGCGGAAAACCCCTTCTACGCTACGGGTGGGGGCCAGATCGCGGATACCGGTTGGATCACCTCGGAGCGCGCGCAGATCGAGGTCGTTGACTCGATACCCGCCGGCGACTATCAGGTTCTGCGGGCCAAGACCGAGCGCAGGGCGATCCGGGCCGGCGATGAGGTTACCGCCTCGATCAATCGCGTCAGGCGCCAGCAGATAGAGGCCAATCACACCGCGACGCACATCCTGCACTGGGCCTTGAGAGCCGTGCTGGGCAAGGAGGTGGTTCAGGCCGGAAGCTATGTCGGCCCGGATCGCCTCCGGTTCGACTACCGCTACTCCGGGAAGGTGACTGAGGAAGATCTACGGCGCATCCAGGAGCTGGGGCTTCTCAAGATCACCGAGAACCAGCCCGTACGCTACTACACGACTACGCTGGAGGAAGCCCGCAAGCTCGGGGCGATGATGCTCTTCGGCGAGAAGTACGGAGATCTGGTGCGCGTTGTGGAGATAGACGGCTTCTCGCGCGAGCTTTGCGGTGGGACGCACGTGCACGACACTGCGGAGATCGGGGCGTTCAAGATCATCTCCAACCGCAAGCACGGTGCGGACCTCTACCGCATCGAGGTCATAACCGGCAGGGAGGCTCTCTACTACCTGATACGGGCTACCGAAAAAGCCGAGGCTGCTTCGGAAGCTCTCAGGGTCGAGGTTGACAAGCTGCCGGAAGCTATTAGCGAACTGCGCGAAGAGGTACAACGGGCGCGCGAGGCCATGCGCGAGCAGGCGCTCAAGGCTGGGCTGGAGAAGGTCGGGGAGCTGGTAGAGAACGCCGAGACGGTTGACGGCACGAAGATCGTCACCGGGCAGGTGGTTGCGACGGACGTCAGGGGACTGCGTCAGATCTCCGACGACGTGAAAAACAGGATCGGGGGACCCTCGGCAGTCGTGCTCGCCGCCGCCCTCGACGGCAAAGCGGTGGTCGTCGCCAACCTGCACCCGGAGGTGTCCAAAAGGATCAAAGCCGGGGATGTGGTCAGGGAGATATCCGGTGTCCTCGGCGGCGGCGGTGGCGGCGGCCCGACGATGGCTCAGGCCGGGGGTGGCGATCTGGAAGCCATACCCGAGGCGCTTGAGAAAGTCAGGGAGATCTTCGTCCGCGAGCTTACCGGCGGACAGGTGGGGAGCTAGGCGTATTGCGTGCTGTCGAGGGCGTCGCCGGGCGGGTCGTTGCCCTGGATCTCGGAGAGGTGAGGTGCGGGGTTGCCATCTCCGATTCCACAGCCAGCATCGCCCGCCCGCTGGAAGTTGTGCCTGAAGGCGAGCTCGTCGGCTACTTAGGAAATCTTTTCGGCAGCGAAGACATCTGCGAGGTCGTGGTAGGAGTTCCGAGGACACTCGGCGGCGAGGTTGGACATCAGGCGGAGCGCGCACTGCGGCGCCTTGAAGAGTTGAGGGGTGAATTTCCTGGTGTAAAGTTCGTCGAGTGGGACGAGCGCCTCACGACGCGTCTGGCAACGTCCGGCGTCCGAATCAGAGGGCGAAAAAAGAAGCGCGGACCGGTTGACGACCTGGCCGCCGCTCACATGCTGCAGGAGTATTTGCAAGTCAGGGGGAGTGCTTGAGCCGTTATCGTAGGAGCAAGCGCGGGGATACAGAGGATATAGAGTCGAGGCTAGAGGCGGTTCGCCGTTCTCCGCACAAAAACCGCCGCAAGCGGTCGAATATCGGGCCTACGATTTTCGGGATTCTGGTCGTCGTGGGCATTATAGGTGTGATCTACCTGATCTACACCAGCGTGACCGGTGGCCAGAATGAGGCTTCACGCAAGACGGTTACCGTCACGGTGAAGCGGGGTGATACGCTCTCCAGCGTCGCGGAGAAGCTGGACAGGAGCGGGGTTATACCGAGCGCGTTCACCTTCAAGCTACAGGCTCGCTTCGAGGGAGAGAGCGCAGAGATAAAACCCGGAAGCTACAGGTTCCAGCGTGGCGAGAGTACGGGCAAAATCCTCAAGACGCTTACCGCGAACAGGCCCGCTCCCACCTTCAGTATCGTCATACCCGAGGGCCTGACCCTCAAGCAGACGGCTCAGGAGGTAGCAAGGCAGAGCGACATCTCCGAGAAGTCTTTCGAGAAGGCAGCCAGAAAGACCGACTACAGCTACGCCTTTCTGAACCATCCGCAGATCAAGACGACCGAGGGTTTTCTTTTCCCGAAGAAGTACGACTTCAAGAAGGGGGCTACGGCCCGTCAGGTGGTGGACCGACTGCTCGACCAGTACCTGATAGAGACGCAGAACCTGGATCTTCCGCAGGCTGAAAAACGCCTGAACCTGAGCGAGTATCAGATCCTGACGGTCGCGTCCCTGATCGAACGCGAGTCGGCAAACCCCAGGGAGAGGCCGATCATAGCTTCGGTCATATACAATCGTTTGCACAAGGGGATGCCGCTCCAGATAGACGCCACCGTCCAGTACGCTCTGGGCAAGCCGAAGGCCGAGCTTTCTCTCAAGGATCTCAAGGTCAACTCCCCGTACAATACCTACGAGCACAAGGGGCTCCCGCCCGGTCCTATAGATAGCCCGAGCCTGGACTCCATCAAGGCTGCCGCTAACCCCGCGAAAACCGACTACCTCTACTACGTTTTGAAGAAAAACGGCAAAGAACACTACTTTACGAGCAACTACCAGGACTTCCTGCGTGCCAAGGCGAAGGCCGGACGCTAGAGTACGGCACTGGCTAAAGTTTCAGGCCATTTTTGACGATAACCTGTAAGACAGTACCGTGGAACGGCGGGTGCTTCCCGGATTTTTTGGAGATATGGGCTTGCGACTTACGGGAAAAACAGGGCTTCTAGGTGTGATCGGGCATCCCATAGCCCACAGCCTGAGTCCCGCGATGCACAACGCGGCCTTTGCCGCCTCTGGTCAGGACTACGTCTACGTGCCGATGGACGTGTTGCCCGAGAGGTTGCCAGAGGCGGTGCGGGGAATGATGGCTCTGGGTTTCAGAGGATTCAACGTAACCATCCCGCACAAAGAAGATATCCTGCCGCTGCTTGATGAGCTGGACGATTCGGCCCGCATTCCCGGCGCCGTCAATACGGTGGTAATAGAGGAAGACAGGCTGCGGGGGCTCAACACCGATGGGAGCGGGTTTCTGGAAGCCTACTACGAAGCGGGCGGCGAACTCAGAGGCAGGCGCGTCCTGATCCTGGGCGCGGGCGGGGCCGCAGCCGCGATCTCTGCCGCTGTTCTGGAACAAGGTGTTTGTGAATTGCTGCTGATCAACCGCAGCGCCGGGCGCGCCAGGCGGCTCTACGAGAAGCTTGTGAGGGCGTATCCGGAAGCGAACGTAACCTTGCGCCCTCTCGCAGATAGGGCAGACGCGGCCAAACGGGCGGAGATCCTGATAAACGCGACTTCTCTGGGGATGGAGGATGACTCTCTGGCGTTTCCCGCAGAAGCTATTAGTGCGGAGAAAACCCTCTGCGATGTGGTTTACCGTGCCGGTGGCGAGACTCCTCTCGTAAAACTGGCCTGGGAGCAGGGGGCGCGGGTGGTCTCCGGCGAGCGGATGCTGCTGTATCAGGGGGTTGAGTCGCAGCGGGTGTGGACCGGCAGGGAGCCGGATATAAGGGCGATGAGCAGCGTGCTGTTCGGAGAAATCGAGGTTGGCGAGGGACAGGTATGAAAGTATTGATAGCCGAAGACGATTCCATATCGCGCAGGATTCTGGCCAGGACCGTCGAGAAGTTCGGCTACGAATGTCTGGCTGCGGAAGACGGGTTGGAGGCGTGGAGGATCTTTCAGAACACCCCTGAGATAGACGCCGTTGTGAGCGACTGGATGATGCCTGGTATGGACGGGCTCGAACTCTGCCGCAAAATCCGGGGTACTGATCACTCTAACAACACCTTCTTCATTTTTCTGACGGCACTCAGGGGTGAGGAGCATCTGATAGAAGGCATGAAGGCGGGTGCAGATGAGTACCTTGTCAAGCCTCTCGATATCGAGCAGCTCAAGACAAAGCTGGCCGCCGCCTCGCGCCTTACATCCCTGCGGCAGCAACTCGACGGCACCGGCAAGCAATCGGGAGATGGGGCTTCTTCCGCGGAACCTAGTGTGATCCCCGGAGCCCTCGTTCCTACCAGAAAAAAGGTCGGTAGGGGAGGCAAGATCTGGGACATCCTCACCTCCCAGGGTAAGGTGAGTGAAGAGCAGCTACAGCAGGCGGTGGAGGCCCAGAAGAACGACCCCAGAGACCTGGGCAGGATCCTGGTGTCGCTCGGATTCATCTCGGAGGCGGATCTCGCGCAAGCCCAGGCCCAGCGGCTGGGCCTGGAGTACATAGACCTCAGCGAGAACGACGTGGATCGGGGAGCGGCGACCCTCATCGAGCAGAAAATTCTGCGCAAGCACAACGTGATCCCCTTGAGGGTAGAGGACAGGCGGCTGGTGGTTGCGATGAGCGACCCGACGAACCTCTACGCCCTCGAGGATCTGAAGATAATCTCTGGTTACCAGATAGTCCCGATGGTCGCTACCGAAACCCAGATACGCCAAGTCCAGAACAAAGTCTTCGCCATGGGCGAGGAGGTTAGCGAGATCCTCGAAGGGGCGGCAGGCGACTCTTTTATCGAGTCGGCAGACGAGCTGGAGCTTGGCGTAGATGCGGGCGCCGAGGAAGCGCCTGTGATCCGGCTCGTCAGCTCTATTTTGCAGCAGGCTGTAGGTGACGGGGCTTCGGATATCCATATAGAGCCCGGATCCAGAGGCCTTTCGGTGCGCTTCAGGGTTGATGGGGTCCTGAGAGAGATAATGAGCATCCCCCCGAAGCTGCAGAACGGCGTGATAGCACGCCTCAAAATCCTCTCTAACCTCAATATCGCGGAGAAGAGGGTGCCGCAGGACGGGCGTTTCTCGGTAAGGCTCGGCGGGCAGAAGGTTGACCTCAGGGCGGCTTCTCTGCCAACGGTCTACGGGGAGAAAATAGTCCTGAGGTTGCTCGATAACACGAGCGTAGGGGTGGACCTGACCAAGCTCGGCTTCCCGCCGAAGATCTTCGAGAGATACGAGGAAATATTCCGCAGACCCTACGGGGCCATCCTGGTTACAGGTCCTACAGGGAGTGGCAAGTCAACGACGCTCTACGCCACCCTGAACGAACTCAACTCCCCGGAGAAGAACATCATCACCGTCGAGGATCCGGTCGAGTACAGGATGGAGGGCATAAACCAGGTGCAGGTCAATCCCAAGGTTGGGCTCACCTTTGCCTCGGGCTTGAGGAGCATTCTCCGCAGCGATCCCGACATAGTTATGATCGGGGAGATCAGGGACTTCGAAACGGCCAAGATCAGTGTAGAGGCTGCCCTGACCGGGCACATGGTACTGGCGACTCTCCACACCAACAATGCGCCCGGAGCTATGGGACGGTTGACGGACATGGGCGTGGAACCGTTCTTGACAGCCTCTGCGGTAGACTGCGTGATCGCCCAGAGGCTCGCCAGGAGACTCTGCGAGCACTGCAAGGAGCCGGTAGAGATAGAGGAGGAGATCCTGAGGAACTTGGATTTCCCTTTTGAGATGATCTCCCAGGAAGATGGTCTGCACTTTTACAAGGCAGTCGGATGCGGACGGTGTGGGGGAGCCGGTTACAGGGGACGGGTCGGCATATACGAGCTGATGGTGGTTACCGATGAGATCAGGGATCTCGTCCTGAAGAGGGCTTCAACGGCAGAGATGGGCCGTGCCGCACGCAGAGAGGGGATGATCGCCCTGCGTGAAGATGGTCTGGCTAAAGCTGCCCAAGGTGTAACGACCATAGAAGAGGTTTTGAGAACGGTCGTCTAGCCCGGCTTTCTCGCGAGCCCGCTAAAGTTTTTCGCTCCTCGTGCCGAATACATATGCGGAGCTAGAAATGATTTTTAGAGGAGTAGAAGAATGATAGAGAGCGGGCTCAACGATTACCTGTTCGACGCGATCAAACTCGGCGCGAGCGACATGCACATAACGGTGGGGGTGCCGCCGATGGTGAGGGTCAACGGCAAGGTCCAACCGCTGGATTATCCGCCGCTGACACCCAACGTGACCCGAGAGTTGATCTACGACATCCTGTCCAATGACCAGCGGCAGCGTCTGGAGAACGACTGGGAGCTCGACTTCAGCTACAGCATACCTCGCACCGCGCGCTTCAGGGTGAACGTCTACTTCCAGCGGGGCTCGATGGGCGCGGCTTTCAGGACGATCCCGCATGAGATCAAGAGCTTCAAGGAGCTTGGGCTACCGCCAGTTATCGAGGATATGACCGAAAAGCCACGCGGGCTGGTGCTCGTTACGGGGCCGACCGGAAGCGGCAAGTCCACCACGCTCGCCTCGATGATAGACAGGATCAACGAGACGAGATACGAGCACATAATGAGCGTCGAGGACCCGATAGAGTTCCTGCACAAGCACAAGAAGTGCATCGTCAACCAGCGCGAAGTCAACCAGGATACCAGGAGCTTCGGTGAGGCGCTGCGGCATGTGTTGAGGCAAGACCCGGATGTGATCCTGGTCGGCGAGATGCGCGATCTGGAGACCATCTCTATAGCCCTGACCGCCGCTGAGACGGGCCACCTGGTTTTCGCCACGCTCCACACCCAGGACGCTCCGCAGACGATAGACCGCATCATAGACGTCTTCCCCTCTCATCAGCAGGCCCAGATCCGGACGCAGCTCGCCAACGCCATGCAGGGCATCGTCACCCAGACCCTGATCCCCAGGCGCGACGGCCAGGGGCGTATCGTGGCGTGCGAGGTGCTCGTTCCAACTCCCGGCGTCAGAAACCTCATCCGCGAGGGTAAGAACCACCAGATCTACTCCGCCATGCAGACCGGGGGCAAATTCGGGATGCAGACGATGGACGCGGCGCTTGCCGACCTCGTAAGGCGCGGTTTCATCTCGCGTGAGGAAGCCGAGAAACGCTCGAACAACCCCGAGGAGCTCAGGCGGCTCGCTGGCGGGGGAATGATCGGGGCCGGCGGGTTTGCGGCGGCTAGGAGGTAGCTCTCATGGCCACTTTTACTTACAAAGTACGAAACAGGCAGGGCGATATCCTGCAAGATCAGATAGAAGGCGACAACACGATGGCGGTCGTCTCGGAACTCAGAAGGCAGGGGCTCCTCGTCATAGACATCAAGGAGCAGGGCGTCGGCCAGAAGGATATTTTGGAGCCATTCAAGTCCGTGAAGATGGCCGATCTGGTCGTCTTCACCCGGCAGTTCGCCACCATGATCAACGCCGGAATGCCGATAGTCCGGGCCCTGTACGTCCTGGGCGAGCAGACCACCAACAAAAAACTCCAGGAGACCATCGTCCAGATTCGCAAGGATGTCGAGGCTGGGCTCGCGCTCTCGGAGGCGCTCGCCAAGCACCCCAAGGTCTTCGGCCGCCTCTACGTTGAGATGGTCAAGGCTGGTGAGATCGGGGGCATCCTCGATGACATCCTGCTCAGGGTCGCCACGCAGCTTGAGAAGGACCATGATCTGCGGCGCAAGGTCAAGAGCGCGATGACCTACCCGGTAGTGGTTCTGGTGCTGGCGGTGCTTGCTGCCTCGTTCATGCTCATCTTTATCGTCCCGATCTTCGCCAAGATGTTCAAGAATCTCGGCGGGACCCTGCCGCTTCCTACCCGCATCGCGATGGGAATATCCAGCATCCTGACCAGCCCGTTCGGGGTACTCGTCTACGTGGCGATGGGGGCCGCGATCTACGGTTTTCTCCGGTGGAAGAAGACCGAGCAGGGACGCAAAATCTGGGGACGGGTGGTGCTCAAGATACCGGCCAAGATCGGCGATGTCGTGCAAAAGGTCGCCCTCGCCCGCTTCGCCCGGACCCTGGGGACGCTCAGCGCTGCGGGCGTGCCGATCCTCCAGGCGCTGGAGATCACCGCCACCTCCTCGGGAAACTGGGTGATAGAGCGGGCGCTCCTTCAGAGCAGAGACTCGATTCGTCAGGGAATCCCGATATACAAGCCGCTCGAAGCAGAGCCGGTCTTTCCACCGATGGTTACACGCATGATCGCCGTCGGTGAAGAAACGGGTGATGTGGACGGGATGCTCACCAAGATAGCCGAGTTCTATGAGTCTGAGGTGGACGCGGCGGTAAAAGCGCTGACCTCGATCATAGAACCCTTGATGATCGTGGTTGTGGGCGGCATCGTGGGGGGCATCATCATCTCCATGTACCTGCCCATGTTCCAGATCTACAACCTGATCAAGTAGCCCACAGGTTGCCACTGAAACCTAGCATTTTGGCGTCCGCTGGTGTCTGGCACCTGTCTGACTTGTGGTGGAACATCTCCAGTTTGATACTTTTGTCTACTGAAAAGGACTACTTAGGGACCAAAATAGTCCAGGTGGATGCTTCTAAATCGTCCATATGGACGATGCCTATGATTTTCTCTGTCGTTACTCTTACTAGGGTAACGTCGCTCTGAGGAACAGGAGGTCGAGTGTGGCGGCGATAGCGAAAGTTATAGAAAGACCACAAGAGAGGCCGTTGGGGTTGATCTGGGTAGATTCACCGTATCCGATGTTGTCTCTTGGCTTGGAGAAGGCGCTGGCCGGTGAGGCTTACATTTACTCTGGAAGGGGTGTGCCGAAAGAGAGGCCTTCTCTGATCATCCTTTGCCAGGACGATGGAGACATCGCGTCGAGATTGCACCGTTTGCAAACTGCGGCGCCAGACACTCCTGCTCTGGTCTTCGGCTACAATGTGAGCGCCCAGGCCGTGCGGGAGGCGCTACGGGCCGGGGCCCGCGGATTTATCCACGCCCGCATGAAGCCTGAGCAGATCGCCAGGTCAATATCACTGGTGTGTGAGAAGGGTGAGATCGTGGTTCCGAGGGAAGTCTTGACGGACCTGGTAGCCGGAGAGTCGAGAAAGACTGAGCTTCTTGATCTCCTCACCAACCGCCAGCGGGAGATACTCGAACTGGTCGAGCAGGGACTTACCAATGCCCAAATAGCCAAGCAGCTCTACCTCGCCGAGTTCACCATCAAGCAACACCTGCGCCACGCATACAAGACCCTGGGCGTTCGCAACAGAACCGAGGCCGCCCGTCTTATCCGGAACAGTAACCACTGATTCGAAGGGGATCCATCCGGCTGGGTCCCCTGTACTCCTAGAACCCGAAGTGCGTGCCCGTAACTAGCACCAAACGGCACCGAAGAATATTTAAAGTGTGTTTGGCAACAAAATCTCTCGCATATTATGTGTGTTTGAGTGTAGGATTGTAGCAAGGTACGTAGAAATGACGAAAGAAGCTCCTCATGATAAAGATCATGGTCGAAGTAGAAACTCGTAACGAGCGGTTTTCGGTGGCGGTTTCGGCTGATAGCATCTGTCAGGCTCTCGCGCTCGTAGACGAGTTTTATCCGGCCTCTCGCGCCAGAATTGTATTTCCGATTGACCCGGAGATGTTCTTTATCGGAGATCCCCTATCGTCGCTGTTGCGGGAGATGAGTACATCTGAGTTTCTAGCGGGATAGGGAGCAGAGAAGGGTATTTGGTGGCGCGCCTACCGTAACTCGCAAAGGGTATTTCCGCCGCCTCGTCGAATTGTAGTGCCCGTCGCCATAGACGAACGCACACTCTCCGTTGCCGACGCGGCGTCCGCCTTATCCCTGGGGGCTAACCGGCGCAGTAGACAAAGGTAGGGCGCACGGTTATCGCTACTTGGGGAGGTGCTTCGGAGCGCACCTTCGCACCAGCACTTACAGCAGGGAGGAAATGATCCTTTAGAACGATGTTGCCGGGCGCGTTTAGTAGGAGAGTGTAGTTAGGGCGGTGGCAGAGCATCTGATCCCCAGATGTCCGCGGAGAAGTGATCGCTGCTGGATTGCGCTGATACAAGAAGATGGGACAGTGCGGGGACAGGGCTGCGTCTAAACAAGGAGAAGAAGGACAGATTGGGCATACGAGGAAACCGTACAAATCTCATGACAGACGTAACATTTTGCTGCGCTTTCGTCGCCGGTACTGCAACGGGGCAACCCGGAGCGCGTGACGATGGGATGCCGACCTCGTCAATGGTTGCGCAGGCTTGCGGCTGACGCCTTGAGTGGAGCGAGACCGTAGCAGAGAAAGTCTGGATACGAGCGTGAGGAAAGACGGCTCATACTTGAGTGGCCTTCGCGGCAAGAGGCGCGAGATGGCTTATCGCGCCTCGTCGTTTTGCGCTGTAAGAGCGCACCGACTCTACGCTGATCCGTGCGATCGCGGGATAGCGGAACTTTCCCGTTGCGGAAAACCCGACAACACTGGGCGCAACTTCGCGTTGTGGGACGGGGGGTGCCAGTAATCCGGGTGGAGAGGATGGAAAGGGAGAGCAGGATCTACGTTGCCGGTCATCAGGGGATGGTTGGCTCGGCTATTCTCCGGTGTTTAGAGACCGCAGGTTTCGAGGACATCAGCACGCGCTCCCACGGCGAGTTGGATCTCACCGACTCCCGTGCTGTAGAGGAGTTTTTTGCTTCTGAGAGGCCAGAGTATGTCTTTCTCGCTGCGAGCAAAGTCGGAAGTGTGCCGACCTCCACCTATCCAGCGACTGTCCTGCGGGAGAACCTGGCTGTCGAGCTAAACGTATTAGAGGCAGCTTACCGCTACGGCGTCAGGAGGCTTCTGTTTTTGGCCGGCTCGTATATCTATCCCAGGTCTGCTCCTCAGCCCGTAAAAGAGGAGTATCTGCTTACAGGAAAGCCCGAAGCCGACAGCGAAGCCTATGCTATCGCCAGGATAGCTGGTATCAAGCTCTGCCAGGCGTACAACAGGCAGTATGGCACGAACTTTATAAGCGCAGTGTCTGCTTACCTCTACGGTCCTGGAAGCGGATTTGAACCTGAGAGCAGCTACCTGCTACCTGCGCTCATCCGCGAGTTCCACGGAGCCAAAGAAGGAAGGCGCGAGCATATAGTGGTATGGGGAACAGGCAGTTCCAGGAGGGAACTTCTGCATGTGGATGACCTCGCCGACGCCTGCGTTTACCTGATGGACAATTACTCGGGAGAAGAGATCGTCAATGTGGGGTCTGGCAGAGATGTGAGCGTAGAGGAGCTTGCTCGGATGATCGGGGAGGTCGTGGGCTACGAAGGTGATATCGTCTTTGATGCCTCTAGGCCTGATGCAATACCTTCAATGTTGCTCGACGCAAGCAAGCTGAACAATATGGGATGGAGGGCGAGAATACCGCTAAGAGAAGGTATAGAGCGGGCCTACGAGTGGTTTCTGGATCAGGGGAATCGAAGCGAGTCCGCCTCATCCCTGCGCTGAAAAGCCGCTTTTCAGCGCATCTTGCGTATCTTTTCAAAGTGATGGTAGAGCGAGCCGTGCATGGGATGGCGGGAGAAGATCTCGTTCTCGAAACGTCGGATCACGAAGAAACCGCCGACGACGAGCGGCAGGTAGTAGGTTAGCGCGCGCCAGATCAAAACCCCGCCGAGCAGTGCTCCGTGCTGACCGGCGGCATCCGAGCCGACGAGAGCGGCAAACCCGAGCTCTGCAGCCCCGCTTCCGCCTGGTGTTGGGGAGAGCGGCAATACCAGATACAGAACGAGCAGAGCCACCCACACCTCTGCGGTGCTGCCCGACCATCCCGCTGCTTTCAAAGAGAGCGCGCCTATCAAGGGAAATACTATCCAGTAGAGTATCTGCAGGAGGCCGCAGATCAGTATCGCTTGCGGTTGGTGGGCCCAGATCCGGGTAAAACCGCGCCTGAGCTGGCGATAAAATTTGGAGGCTTTCGTGCGCCAGTCGGAGTTTTCTTGGCTGGAGGCTTGACCCCTGATCGGCGCGGCGCTCCCGCCGCTTCTCCGCACCAGGAAGGCGACCAGAGCCCATACCAGAGCCATCCCCACCGCGATACCGAGCATAAACTTGCCCCCGACACGAACCGGTATCGGGACGAGAAAAAACCCGATCACCGCCCCGGTCACCAGGACGGTGAAGTTCAGGATGGCTTTGACTGCTATGATGGCTCCGCTCATTCCCGCGGAGAGACCGGTCCGGCTGAGCGCGAACACCTCGTAGGGAAGCTCGCCGCCCATAAATGGCGTAACATCTCCGACCGAGTTCGAGCCGAGGTAGATCCGCGTCATCTCGTAGACCCTGGAGCGTTTGATCTCCGGGTTAGCCAGAATCGCCAGCATCGAGCCTTGCAGAAACCAGCTCACCACAGTCAGCAATATCGCCAGAATCAGCGGCCACACTTCTTCTATACGAGGGATGCCCTTGACCTGGCTCCCGACCACGAGTATTCCTACGATGCTGAAGAGCAATCCTGTAACCAGCCCGATTATGGCTTGCTTCATGTGGAGGGCTCCTTCTGTATGCCAGTTGTTTCTTCTCCTCCTTCATCCTCTTTCTGGGGGGATGGAGCTCCGGACGAGTCTTCATCAGATAGGATTTCGTCTACCAGGGTAACCATGAACGCCGCCGCCGGAACGGCCAGGAGCACGCCCACCAGCCCTAGCAGCTTGCCAAACACGAGGAAGGAGAAGATCACCACCACGGGATGCAGCCTCACCTCACGCCCCATGACCAATGGTTGTATCAGGTGGCTGTCAAGCTGGTTCAGGGCAAAGAAGAGCACGACCACCAGGGCTGCTTTCAGTGGAGAGATGGTAAGCGCCAGGAGTGCGGGAAGGAGCCCGCCGATAATCGGGCCAAAATAGGGGACGACCTCCAGCAGCCCGGCCAGAATGCCGAGGGTGAGGGGCAGGGGAACGCCCAGGATCCAGAGCCCCACCCCGGCACCGCCGCCCACGATCAACATCGCCAGAATCAAGCCCACGATCCAGCCGCGAAGCCTCGCCTCCAGATTTTCTATGATCTCCTCGATCTCACCCTTCCTGTTTTGAGGCACGAACCGCAAGATTCCTTTGATCAGGGAACCAGGGTCGTGAGCCATGTAGAGCGAGAGAACCAGAATTGCTATAGCGTCGATCAGGAATCCCGTGGCCGTAGTAAGAACGGTGGGGATGGAGCCGAGCAGACTTGTGAGGTAGTCTTCAAGCTTGATCAGGTATCCCGAAAGGTTTGGCGTGAGCCCCAGGTTTTGATGCAGACGCCCGAGTAGATGGTTGAGCGAGTTGGCGTAGCCGGGCAGGGAAGAGCTCAAGACGAGGACCTCGCGCACAATGTTCGGGATCAGAACCAGCCAGATGAACACCACTATTGCTGCGATTATTCCCAGGAGGATGAGGGCGGCTTCCCAGGAGCGGATTCCCAGCCTCCCCAGCCTGAGCACGAAGGTCCTCAAGATGAGAGCTAAGAGAGCGGAGATCGCCACGAGCTCCAGGACCGGAACAAGCTTGTAGAGCAAGAACAGCCCGGCTGCAACCAGTACCGGCACTGCAAAAGGAGCGCCCCGCTTTAGCCAGCTTTGTCCACTGCCCCTGTCTGCGGCAGGGTGAGGCGCTGTGCTTTCTTTCTTAGAGCCGTCTTCGGTGTGGCCTCTGCTCATGCCTCCGGTAAAAGTCCACGTAGATTTAAAAGCTTCGAACCTGCGAACGCGTCCCATCGCGAAGTGCGTTTATATACTAATTTTACCTCTCTGAGACCGATTAGCCGATACCGAAAAGCACCTGGCCTGGGGACGGTTTATCGGGTTCTCGCTCAGTCTACGAACAGCTTGGAGGTGTCGGGTCTGGCAAAGAGGTCCACGATCCAGTCGAAGAGCACCTGGGCGCGGTTGAGATTGTAACCGAGTTCGTAGAGGTAGACCCCCTTCCAGATCAGAGCTCCCAGCAACCCGCTGACTTTTACGCCCAGGATGTCCGTGAGCGCCCCCGTCTCGCCGAGGTCCACAAGCTGGCCCAGCGAACGGTATTCGAAGGTAGCTGGCTCTTCCCCGCGCATCTCCGCCGCGAGGTTCAGCGCGGCACGCTTGCCTTCCTGCTCCGCTGCCTGGGCCAGCGCCGGGACCGGCGGTCCATCGTAGTCCAGCGTAACGCAGTCGCCTACCGCGTAGACTCCTGGCCTGCCCTTGACACGCAGGAATCCGTCCACGACTATCCGGCCCCGACCATCCTTTTGCACGTCGAGATTTTTTACCATCGGGGCGGGTTCGATCCCTGCGGCCCAGACGGTGGTATGCGCGGGTATCGTCCGGTCGTCATCGAGGATAACCGCGTCGGGGCGGACCTCTTTTACTTTGGCGTTGTTTATGATCTCCACCCTTTGCGCGGCGAGGCGGTGGGTGGCGGCATTTGCCAGGGAAGGGTCTATGTCTTTCAGTATCCTGTCTCCGGCGTTGACCAGAACCAGACGTACCTGATCGAAGTCAACTTTGGGATAATCCTCTTTGAGAACGTCGAAGATCAGGTCGTGAGCGTCGGCTACCCCCTCGACCCCGGTGGGGCCGCCCCCCACGAAGACGAACGTCAATAAACCTTCTGGCAGGTTGTCGCGCAACCTCTCGGCTTCCTCGAAGCGATCCAGTATGCGGTTGCGCACTTCGAGAGCGTCTCTGAGGCCCTTCAGATCAATGGCGTGTTCTTCGGCTCCGGTCGCGCCGAAGAAGGTGGTGCGGCTGCCGGGAGCCAGGATCAGGTAGTCGTATTCGAAATCTCCGAGGTCAGTCTTGACTTTCTTGTTCTCGAAGTCCACGTCTGTAACCTCAGCCTGGCAGAACTCGGCTCCCAGCGGAGTGATCAGACGCCTGATCGGATGCGCCATGTGGCGCACCTCGATGTTTCCGGAGATGGCGGAGGGAACCATCGGCCAGAAGGTCGTGTAGTTCGTACGGTCTAGAAGCTCTACCCCTACCTCCCGGCTGCCAGCGAAAGTCTTTGCCAGCGTCTCGAGCGCGGATAGTCCGCCGAAGCCGCCCCCGACGACCAGGATTTTGGTCGGACTATCCGGGTAGGATACGCCGAGGGGAACGGGCTTTTTCCTGCGACTGTAGAGGCCCGTGCCGATCAAAAGTGCCGCTGCGAAGAGCTTGCCTTTCACTTTCTCACTCCTTCTATCTCCGACAGGACATTCCCAGAATAGTCTACCGGTACACGGCTTCAGGTGCTCTCTTCTGCTGACCGATCAATTCGCGGGGATGTGACGGAGGCGAAATCCGGTGTAGACTGGTTCCATAACTTCAAGAGACGGGGAGCTTCCGGACACAGGAAGCTGAGAGGGCGCTAAGCTGGCCGCGCCGACCCATAGAACCTGATTCGGGTAATGCCGACGGAGGGACGCTCATAGATGACATCCGCACGAAACTCCAGCACGAATTCGGCTTCCGCGTACTTCTCTTTTCGGTGGCGATCTTATCCAGGACGATGCGACCCTGAAAGATCGTGAAGGAAGGGGATAGATAGTGCTGAACAAGCCGCCGGATTGGGGTATAGAGCCTGTCCCCGAAAGAGAACGCAAGCTTGGATTCCTGGACTTCTTCGTTCTGTGGGGTAGCTACGGGGCCGGACTTCTGGTGATGCTCGCAGGCACCCTGCTGGTGCCGAGCCTGGGGTTCGGATGGGCACTCGCGGCCATCGTGGTGGGAACCGTTCTGGGGAATCTCATCTTGCTTGTGCCCTCGGTGATGGGAAGCGACCACGGCGTCCCCACGATGGTCGCCCTGCGCCAGACCCTGGGAACCTACGGTTCCTACCTTCCTTCTCTGATCAACGTGGTTCAGCTTGTGGGATGGACGGCGTTCGAGTTGGTCATCATGACCAGGGCAGCCGACGCGATCACCGATCGCCTGGTGGGAGTTTCGCCGAGATGGTTCTGGCTCATCTTCTTTACGCTCGTGTGCGTGGCCTTTGCAATCGGCGGCCCGCTGGTGGTCGTGCGCGACTGGCTGGAGAAGTTTGGCATCTGGCTCTTGCTGGCGACCACAGCCTACCTCACCTACTACCTTCTATCCCACTACAGCCTGCAGAACATAGTCTCGCGGCCAGCGGAGGGCGGACTTGCCTTTCCGGCGGCTGTGGATCTGGTCATAGCCATGCCGCTCTCCTGGCTGCCTCTCGCCGCAGACTACAGCCGGTTCGCTCGCAGCACCCGCGCGTCGTCCTGGGGAACGTACCTCGGATTTTTCGTGACCAACGTCTGGTTCTACGCCCTGGGTGCTCTGGCGGTCCTGGCGCTTGGAACCCAGAATCTCATCTCCTCGATAATGGCGCTCGCTGCCGGGGGCATTGCCCTGCTCATCGTGCTGGTTGACGAGACGGACAATGCCTTCGCGGACCTCTACTCCTGCGCGGTCTCTGCACGAAACTTTCTGAGCGATATCTCCCACTGGAAGCTCACGGTCTTCTTCGGGGTGGTCTCGTTCGCTGCTGCGGCTGTTTTGCCGGTACGAAGTTACGAGTCTTTCCTGCTTCTGCTCGGCTCGGTCTTCGCGCCGCTCTTCGGAGTTGTGGCTAGCGACTACTTCCTGATCCGGCGCCGCAGGCTCGATGTGGAAGCTCTCTACGATAAGCCCGGCAGTTACTACGGTGGTTTCGGCGGATACGCCATCCTCTCCTGGATCGTCGGGATAGCCGTGTACCGGATCATCACCAGCTTCTTCCCGGATGTGGGCGCTTCGTTGCCCAGCATTGTCGTGGCGGGAGGCGTTTATCTGGGACTCTCCCTAATCCGTAAGAAATAGTTTCTCGGAGTTTTTACGGGTACTGGAGCTAAAGTTCCTTTGCTTACCTGACGATAACAAGGTATAGAAGCCGCGCCGACCCACGATCCGGAAGGATGGTGAGATGCCGAAACTTTTGCAAATGTTTCTTGACTGCGAAGGTGTGGAACCAGAGACCTCTCATCACGGGCACATCCGACGCGGGATACGATGACGATTACGGTTCCCAGGAGGGTTGACAACGAACAGGTTTTGCGCCTGATCAAGGCTTACCGCGACAGAGGTGACAAGCGGGCTCTCGAACGTATCTTCGCGATGCACGGAAAGATTCTGAACCACATCGTCCGCCGCTACTCGTCCGCCGCCGAGGAGTCTTACGAGGACCTTCTGCAGATCGGGTACGTGGGTTTGATCAAGGCCGTAAACGGCTACAGAACCGACTCTGAGGCGCAGTTTAGCTCCTACGCTTACTCGATGATAGACGGCGAGTTGCGTCATCACTTCCGGGATACGGGGATGGTTCGCAAGCCCCGGTGGGCGCGCAGCCTCTATGCGAAGGTCTCAGAGGCCACGACCCGGCTGACCTCCGAGCTGGGCCGTCCGCCACTGGTCGAGGAGATAGCGAAAGAGGTCAACGTCAGGCCGGAAGGTGTCCTGGAGCTCATGAAGCTCTTTCTGGATACGAATATTTACTCTCTGGACGAGGAACAAGAGGACGAAGAAGGCGCCGACATCTCCGCGATCAAAAACCTCCAGTACGAGACGTTCGCGCTGCCGATCGAGGACCGCATCCACCTCGAACAAGCCCTGGAATCTCTCTCCGAGATTCAGCAGAAGGTCGTCTACCTCTTCTTCTACAAGGATCTCTCGCAGACGGAGATCGGGAAGATGCTCGGCCTGCCGCAGCGCAAGGTTTCGCGTCTGATCGCCTCTGCCGTCAAGTCTTTGAAAGATAAAGTCGGCCCTCGCCACTAGACCGGAGTATTCTTTCCATCTTCGCTTTTCTGTAGAATTAGCTGCCCGAAGACACATTCCCGAGGAGGCATGAACTTTTGGCGTTTTTCAGGGAGCTAGGGGATCGTGTGGTCGGCGCGCCGTCCATACTCTCGGCAGACTTCGCCCACCTGGCGGACGAGGTGTACCGGGCGGAGCAGGGCGGGGCGAAACTGGTTCACTTCGATGCGATGGACAACCACTTCGTCCCGAACCTCACGGTGGGACCGATGGTCGCCGCCTCGCTGGTCAGGGCGGTGAACCTGCCGATAGACGCCCACCTCATGGTGGAAAACCCGGATAACCTGATCCAACCTTTCATAGAGGCGGGGGTAACGAGCATCTCCGTGCAGCCGGAGGTGGTCAGGCATCTGCATAGGGTTCTGGTCATGATCCAGGACGGCGGTTGCGAGGCGGGGGTCGCGCTCAACCCGACGACCCCGCCCGAAGCCATCGAGTGGGCGCTGCCCTACCTGGACTACGTGCTCGTGATGAGCGTGGATCCCGGCTTCGGCGGCCAGAGCTTCATCCCGGAGATGGCGGATAAAGTGCGGCGGGTGAGGGAGATGTACGGCCTTCCCGTAGAGGTGGACGGCGGCATCTCGCCGGAGACCGCCCCTATCATGGTCGAGGCCGGAGCCCAGGTTCTGGTGGCGGGATCCGCGGTGTACAAAGGGGATCCCACAACCGAGATGCGCCGGATCATCGAATCCTTCCACAAAGCGCGCTAAGCGTTCCTTGCCTGATTAACCAGTATGTGGTATAGCTTTGTCGCATAACTTTCGGGGGCGGGTGGAATTCCCGCACCGGCGGTGATCCGGGAAGAAAATGGTCTTTTCGGAGAGCCCGCGACCCCCCGGCGCAAACGGGGGTGGAGCCGGTGAAGGTTCGCGCCAGTGAGCCGTAGTCCGGCGCCGACGGTGAGAGTCCGGATGGGAGAAAGGACAGCGTGCTGCGCGACCGCTACATGGAACGCGCCCGTGAGCTTGCGGAGCGCGGAAGATACTCGGTAGCCCCCAATCCCCTGGTGGGAGCCGTCGTGGTTCGTGACGGCGAGGTAGTTGGTGAGGGCTGGCACGTTCGGGCCGGCAGGGATCACGCGGAGACCATAGCACTCCAGAAAGCCGGAGCCGCGGCCCGGGACGCCACGATGTACGTAACCCTGGAGCCGTGCAATTACCGCAGCAACTCCTCGGGTGAATCCTGTACAGAGGCGATTCCTCGTTCTGGCATCAGGAAGGTCGTCGTGGGGCACCTCGACCCGAACCCCAAGATGAACGGCAGGAGCATAGGCATGTTGAAAGAGGCCGGCCTGGAGGTCGAGTTGCTGAACTCTCCTGAGTTCGAGCGGCAGAACGAGCAGTGGTTCTGGACCCAGCGGGTGGGACGCCCGTTCGTGCACCTCAAGCTCGCCGCAACCCTGGACGGTAGGATCGCCACCGCAAACGGCGACAGCAAGTGGGTAACGGGAGAAGAAGCCAGGCGGAAGGCACACCTGCTTCGGGCCGAAGCCGGAGCCGTCCTGGTCGGGGTGAACACCGTCATCGCCGACGACCCCCTTCTGATACCGCGAGATCTGCCGCAAGAGCCTTCCAGGGTTACCCGCGTCGTGCTCGACCCCCAACTCAGGACCCCCATCGAGAGCCATCTGGTGCAAACTGCCGGTGAAGCTGCGGTTTTGATCTTCACGAACGCGACGACTGATAAGGACCGCAGGCGAAAACTCGAAGCAAGCGGCGTAGAGATCATCGCCACCCCCAACTCCGCAGGAAGGTTGGATCTTTCTTTCATACTCGATGAGCTTGGCCGGAAGGGGATCAGCGGCGTGCTGATTGAAGGCGGTGGCGAGACGGCCCGTGGATTTGTCAGGGGTGGGCTGGTCAACAAACTGACGATTTTCTACGCTCCCAAGCTTCTGGGCTCCGAGGGGATACCCATGATAGGTTCTCTCAGCCTCGAGAAGATGGCCGATGCTCCCCGTTTCTCGGTCTCTAACGTCGAGCGTTTCGGCGAGGACGTCGCGATTACGCTGTATCCGTCGAAGATCAAGGAGGGATATGTTCACCGGGTTGGTTGAAGAGGTGGGACGGGTCGAAAAACTAGAGCCCGGTAGCCTGGCTCGCCTGGAGGTCTCGGCCTCGCTGGTTGCCGGGGGCACACGTGTCGGAGACTCCATCGCCGTCAACGGGGTCTGCCTGACCGTGGGCGAGAGTTCTCCGGATCGGCTTACCTTTCGCGCCATGCCGGAGACGTTGCGCAGGACCGCTCTCGGGGATCTCTCCGAAGGAAAGCCGGTCAACCTCGAGCGTGCCATGAGCCCCGAGAGCCGCTTCGGGGGACACATCGTGCAGGGGCACGTGGACGGGATTGGGGAGGTGACCGGGGTTGAACCCGAGGGAGAGGCGGAGATCTGGGAGTTCGCGGCTCCTTCTGAGGTGTTGCGGTACGTCGTTGAGAAAGGGAGCATCTGCGTTGACGGCATCAGCCTTACCGTGGTCTCGGTAGGGGAGAGCTCGTTTACCGTATCTGTCCTGCCCCAGACCAGAGAGAATACGAACCTTCAGGAGCTCGGCGTCGGGAGCCGGGTAAATCTGGAAGCCGATGTTGTGGGCAAGTACGTCGAGCGGTTGCTCGCGCCGTGGATGGAGAAGAGTTTCGAGAGGAGATCTAGCCATGCCCTTTAGCCCGATAGAGGAGATCATCGAGGACATCAAGGCCGGCAAGATGGTGATCGTCTGCGACGACGAGGACCGCGAGAACGAAGGCGACCTTACAATGGCCGCAGAGCTCGTCACGGCGGATGACATCAACTTCATGGCTACTCACGGGCGGGGTTTGATCTGCTTACCTATGAGCGAGGAGATGCTGGATCGCCTGCAGATTCCCCAGATGACTACCCACAACCACCCCATGATGGGCACCGCCTTTACCGTCTCTATCGAAGCCAGAGAGGGTGTTACAACCGGAATCTCTGCGGCGGACAGGGCTCACACCTGCCGGGTTGCAGTGGATGACAAAACGGGACCGGAGGATATCGTGATGCCGGGGCACGTGTTTCCGTTGAGGGCCAAACCCGGTGGGGTGCTGCAGCGTCCGGGCCAGACGGAGGCCGCAGTGGATCTGGCGCGGCTCGCGGGATTGAGGCCCGCCGGGGTGATCTGCGAGGTGATGAAAGACGACGGCACGATGGCGCGGGTGCCGGACCTGGAGAAATTCGCGGAGGAACATGGGATAAAGCTGGTTACGGTCGAGCAGATAATAGAGTACCGCCGCGCCCACGAGAGACAGGTGAAGTTCATCGCCGAAACGCGCCTTCCCACGCTGCACGGCGAATTCAGGCTGAGGGCCTACGAGAGCGACGTGGAGAACCTGACGCACCTGGCGCTTATCAAGGGTGAACCCGAAGGCAAGGAGGATGTTCTGGTCCGGCTGCACTCCTCCTGCCTGACAGGAGACGTTCTGCACTCGATGCGCTGTGACTGCGGCGAGCAACTCGAGTCGGCGATGGAGCACATAGATAAAGAGGGAGAGGGCGTGCTCGTCTATTTGAATCAGGAGGGTAGAGGCATCGGTCTCTCTAACAAGATAAGGGCCTACCATCTCCAGGATGAAGGTTTCGACACGGTGGAGGCCAACGAGGAACTGGGCTTCGCGCCGGACTTGAGGGACTACGGCATAGGGGCGCAGATCCTCAAGGATCTCGGACTCAGCCGTATCCGGCTGATGACCAACAACCTGACCAAAGTCGTGGGGTTGCAGGGATTCGGACTGGAGATCTCCGAGCGGGTGCCGCTGGAGGTGAGACCCAACGGGGAGAACAACCATTACTTGCGCACCAAGCGCGAGAAGCTCAACCACGTCTTCGAGCAATACTAGGAGAGGAACATGGGAGAAGAAGGTCCCAACTATCTGGAGGGCAACCTGACGGCGGAGGGCCGCTCGTTCGGCATCGTCGCCTCACGGTTCAACGAGTTCGTCGTCAAACCTCTCGTGGAGGGTGCCCTGGATGCGATAAAACGCCACGGCGGGAGCCTGGAAGCGGTGGACGTGGCGTGGGTGCCGGGCTCCTACGAGATACCACTTGTAGCCAAACGCATGGCTCTGGCCGGGCGCTACGATGCGATCATATGCCTCGGAACGGTGATCCGGGGTTCAACCCCGCATTTCGACTACGTGGCGGGCGGCGCTGCGAACGGTATCTCCTCAGCTTCGCTAGAGACCGGGATGCCGATTATTTTCGGCGTCCTCACAACCGAGACCATAGAGCAGGCCATCGAGCGGGCCGGAACCAAGATGGGGAACAAGGGTTTCGAGGCAGCCCAGACGGCTATCGAGATGGCAAACTTGCTGGACCGTATACAGAAACGTTCGCCGCGGAACGAACCACAGCCGAATCTAGAAGTCGGGAGCGTCCGGCCCTAGGCGCCGGTTTGCGAGATGGTCGGGTGGTTTGAGGTGGCAACCTTCTGTACCTTAAAGGCCTTTAGGCACGAGGAGCACACCCACACGCGCCTGGTTCCGGAGCCCTCCTGGATGCGGACCTTGTGCAGGTTGGGGTTCCACCGGCGCCGCGTGGCCCGCAGGGAGTGGCTGCGGGAGTTGCCGTAACCGGGACCTTTCCCGCACGAGTAGCAGACTTTCGCCATGAAATCCTCCTGTGCTAGCATTGTGAATAACGTTGGAGTCCAGGCTTCCCGGAGCATACACCAGCTCGCGTTCGACGGGCGGGACCGGACACCGGTCAGTGATTGTACCAGACATCCAATAGGACTAGAATGCGGCGAATCATGGCAAAATTTTGCTACGAGGCGAGGCTGGAGTTTGGTGTGAGGGAGAGGAGTGAGTGACGATAGGAGCGGGAGACCTGGTAGCTGCTGCGCACGCCGCGCTCAAGGCTAAGACCGACAGAATCAATACGCTCAATGTCTACCCGGTTCCGGATGGCGACACGGGTACGAACATGTTGCTCACTCTGCAATCTATCCTGGAAGAGACCTCCGGGAAGACCTACGAAACCCTCGAAGAGGCCAGCAGGGCGGTGGCGCGGGCCGCGCTCATGGGGGCGCGCGGGAACTCCGGTGTGATCCTCTCGCAGATGATTCGGGGTGCCTGCGATGCGGTGGGCGAGAGCGATTCGCTTACGGCTGAGACGTTCGCGGGCGTGCTCGAAGGCGCCAGGGAGCGGGCCTACTCTTCGGTGAGGGAGCCCATCGAGGGCACGATGCTTACCGTGATCAGGGACGCGGCGGTCGCGGCGCGAAGTGCTGTTGAGGAAAACGAAGATCTTACGTCGGTCGTCCGGGCTGCGGCGCGGGAGGCTCACGCCTCGGTGCGCCGGACGCCGGAGATGCTGGATGTATTGAGGGAGGCGGGGGTGGTAGACGCCGGGGGACTGGGTGTGGCGGTCATCCTCGACGGTATTTACGCCTTCGTGAGCGGCGAGGAGATAGAGACCGAGCCCGGAACGGACGAGGAGGGCGCGACCCCGGACCTGGATTCCATATCACACGAAGAAGAGGCCTGGGGCTACTGTACCGAGTTTGTCGTTACGGGATTTAGCGGTGATACCGGAGAGTTCGAGGAGCATATACACGAGATCGGGCGTAGCGTGCTCGTCGTAGCCGATCCGGATGTCGTCAGGGTTCATCTCCATACCCAGGACCCGGGAGAGGCCCTGTCTTATGCCGGAGGTTTCGGGCGTCTGGCCGAGGTCAAGGTTGACGATATGGAGGCCCAGGTGCGGGACCGTTCCGGGGAGCAGGCTAAAAAGAAGGAAGTAAACCTCGGTGTTGTCGTGGCGAGCCGGGGTGCGGGGAACCGAAGGCTCTTCGAGTCTATGGGCGCGCTGGTTATCGAAGGGGGGCAGGGAGCGAATCCGAGCGCCGCGGACTTTGCCCGCGCAGTGGAAGAGACCGGAGCGAGAGAGGTGATCCTGCTCCCCAACAACAAGAACATAGTGCCCACCGCAGAGCGGGTCGAGGAACTGGTGGAGGCAAAGGTCCACGTGCTGCCGACGACGAGCATCGCGAGTGGGCTCGCGACGATGGTTGGCTTTGATCCCGAAGGGGAGCCTGGAGAAGTCGTCGAGGAGATGAGGGAGATTCTGGGTTCGATGCGGTGTGCGGAGATCACGCAGGCGGTTCGCGAAGCGAGAATCGGGGGGCGGGAGGTGCCGGAGGGCTCCTACATCGGCTTCCTGGACGGAGAGCTTGTAGTAGCCGAAGAGAATATTAAAGACGCCGCCATGGAGATCGCCCGAAAGATGGTAGAGGGTGGCGCCGACCTACTGACGCTCTTGTGGGGCGAGGATCTCGATGAGGCGCAGGTCGAGTTGATCGCCGGGAGTATCCAGGGTCTCGACGGAGGCGTGGAAGTGGAGATCCAGGACGGAGGACAGCCGATGTATCCGCTGCAGATGGTGGCCGAGTGACGACCGCGATCGTAACGGATTCGACTACGAGCCTGCCGCCGGGTGTACGCGAACGTCCCGATGTTCGCATGGTTCCCTTGAGCTTTCGCTTCGGCTCCGAGACCTACCGGGACAAGGTGGACATGACCAGCGAGGAGTTCTATGAACGCCTGAAGACTACGAAGGTTTTTCCGACGACTTCCCAGCCGCCAGCCGGGGCCTTCGTCGAAACCTACGAGGCTCTGGATGCCTACGACGACATCCTGGTCCTGACCATCTCCCGGAAACTCAGCGGAACCTACGACTCGGCGGTTTCCGCAGCAGAGATGGTGGACAGGCCGATAGAGGTCGTGGATTCCAGGAGCGCAGAGGTGGGGGCCGGGTTGATCCTGCTGGAGGCGCTTCGTGTCGTGGATGAAGGCGGAGAATTCAAGGACGTCCGGCGGGCGGTGGAGGCTGCGATCCGGCGATCTAAAGCGTTTTTCGCGGTGGGTACGCTGGAGTATCTGCAGAGGAGCGGCCGGATCGGGCGGGCGCGGAGGCTTTTGGGGACGGCGCTCGACATCCGCCCGGTCCTGGCTATCGAAGACGGGGAGATAGTTCCTCACAAGCGCATCCGGGGGCGCAAACGCCAGATGGCGGCGATCGTCGAGCAAGTGAAGCCGGTAGCGGAAGAAGGCCGGCCGCTCTATTTCGGGCACGTGGCAGCATCCGAGGAATTGCGGAACTTGATGGATGCGATCGGGGTTGAGGGAGAGAGGCTCGTATCCGAGATAGGCGGCGTGGTCGGATGCCACGTCGGGCCGGGAACGTATGGCGTCGCCCATCTCTGAGGTGCGAACAGAACGACGGCTCCCGCGACGCACGACCTTCTCTGAGTTGCGCGCGCGTCCGGCTACGGATCTTCCGGGCGTGGGACCCAGGATAGAGAAGGCTCTGGAAGAGCTAGGGATATCGTCCCTCGCGGACCTCATCTCGCACTACCCCTCGCGCCACGAAGACCTCTCTAACGTGAAGAGTATCTCCGATCTGCGCGTCGGGGAGAGGGCGACGATCGTGGCGAGGGTCGTAAGCACCCGGCCCGTAGGCCGTCCGGTGAGGGGCCGTACGCCGGGTTTTTCGGTCCAGCTCTACGACGGCACGGGCTACATTCCGGCTATCGTCTGGGGACGCAACTGGCTTCTGGGCCAGCTCGTCGAGGACACGCGGGTGATGGTTTCGGGCGAGGTGCAGCGCCGCTACGGAATACAATTGGTCGCGAAAGCCGTCGAGGTCATGGATGATGCGCCCGATGACTCTAACGGCAGCCCCCATGCGGGCCGGTTCGTGCCCGTCTACCCGGTAAACAAGGGTATCCAGGCGAGGAGGATGCGGACCCTGATCCACCGGGCCCTCGACGAAGCCGGGCGTATCCTGGACCCGCTTCCGGCGGAGATGCTGGCGCATCTGGGGCTGCCGAGCCTGCACGACGCCATCCACGAGGTCCATTTTCCTACTGACCGCAGACATCTCAAGAGCGCCACGCGCCGGCTCGTCTTTCACGAGTTGTTCCTGATCCAGACCGGCCTCGCCGTGCGCAAGGCACGCATGGAGCGCACCGAAACCGGGCGGAGCCACGAAGGAGACGGGCGCCTGCTCAACCCTTATTTCAAGAGCCTATCTTTCTCGCTGACCGGAGCCCAGGAACGGGTGATAGAAGAGGTGCTCGCCGATATGCGCTCCGAGAGGCCGATGCGGAGGCTGGTGCAGGGCGATGTCGGGAGCGGCAAGACGGTTGTCGCGGTAGCGGCGCTGCTTACGGCGGTAGAGTCCGGGGGGCAGGGCGCGCTCATGGCTCCGACGGAGGTTCTGGCTGAGCAGCACTACCTATCGGTCTCGGCGGCGCTCGTGGAGCTTCCCGTGAAGGTAGTTTTGATCACCGGTTCGCAGAGCGCGGCGGAGCGGCGCGAGGTGCTGGAGGCAATAAAAAGCGGCGAGGCGCACGTGGTGATCGGAACGCACGCCCTGATCCAGAAGGAGGTAGAGTTTCGCGACCTCTCGCTGGCAGTTGTAGACGAGCAGCACCGCTTCGGGGTTGCCCAGAGGGCTGTGTTCAAAGAGAAGGCGGCCACTACCCCGGACACGCTGGTGATGACCGCAACCCCGATCCCGCGGACTCTCTCGCTGACCCTGTATGGCGACCTCGAAGTCTCGGTGATAGATGAGCTTCCGCCCGGAAGAAAGCCCGTAGACACCCGGCTGGTGGAGCCGACGGGCCGGCAGGAGGCGTATGAAGCGGTACGTGAGGAGTTGGAAGAGGGACGGCAGGCGTTTGTGATCTGCCCCCTCGTAGAAGAGTCCGAGGCTCTGGAGGACGTGCGGGCGGTCGAGGAACTGCACGAGGAGCTTTCGGAGGATATCTTCCCGGAGCGCAGGGTCGGGCTCCTGCACGGGCGGATGAAGGCGGAGGAGAAGCGCGAGGTGATGACCGCATTCCGCGGTGGGGAGGTGGAGGTGCTCGCTTCGACGAATGTGGTCGAGGTGGGGGTGGACGTGCCCAACGCAAGCGTCATCGTGATCGAAGGTGCCGAACGTTTCGGGCTTTCGCAGCTCCACCAGCTTCGCGGCAGGGTCTGCCGGGGACTGCACCCGCCGAAGTGCTTCCTGATCGGGACCCCCAAAACCGAAGATTCCGAGAGCCGCCTCGAAGCACTCTGCGAGTACCAGGATGGCTTCAAGCTATCCGAGGTGGATCTCGCCATCCGGGGTGAGGGAACGCTCTTCGGGAGTCGCCAGAGCGGGATGCCGGACCTCAAAGTGGCCAAACTTCTCAGGGACATAGACATCCTGATTGAGGCCCGGCGGGAAGCTTTCGAACTGGCGGCGAAAGACGCCCGGCTCCGCAAGCCTGAGCACCGCCCACTGCGGCGCGAGGTCAGGGAGCTTCTGGGTGAGAACGTGGAGTGGCTCTTTAGGGAGTAGCTGGTTTTGAGGATCGTGGCCGGCGAAGCGCGTGGTGTACGCCTCGCCCCGGTTCCCAGAGGCGTGAGACCAACCTCGGATCGGGTGCGGGAAGGTCTGTTCAACGCCCTGGGACAGTTCTTCGATGGGGGAGAGGTCCTGGATCTCTACGCGGGAACGGGGGCTTTGGGGATAGAGGCCCTGAGCCGCGGCTGCGAGCGTTGCACCTTCGTAGAGCGGAGTGGCCGGGCGCTCTCCACGATCCGGGAGAACCTCAAGAGGACGCGCTTTGAGGGGAGGGCGGAGCTTGTGAGGGGAGACGTGAAGAACGTTCTGGAGAAGCTGGTTGCGAGCGGGTGGACCTACGATTTGATATTCGCCGATCCGCCATATAGAATCGCCCAAACAGAGGTAGATGAAGTTCTGGCGCAGCTTGGCGCTCTGCTCGCGTCCGGTGGCCGGGCCGTAATCGAGCGAGGCGAAACTCTGGCGGGGGAAACAGAACACAAGAAAGGCGATACGCGCCACTACGGTGGCACGGTAGTAACCATCTTCGAGAAGTCTGAGCTTTTGTGATGAATGTAGCGGTTTGTCCTGGCAGCTTTGACCCTGTTACCGCAGGGCATGTGGATGTGATCCGCCGCGCCTCGAAGATCTTCGACCACGTGGTCATCGCCGTCGGCAGCAATCTACGCAAGGAACCGAGGCTCTCGGCTGCGGAGAGGGCGCGGCTCGTGGAGAAGGTAACCGCTGGGATAGAGAATGTTTCGGTGGAGGTGATGGAAGGACTGCTGGTCGAGTTTGCCCGCGAGCGGGGGGCGTGTGTGATCGTCAAGGGGCTCAGGGCGGTCTCGGACTTCGAGTCGGAGTTCGAGCAGGCGCAGCTCAACCGGACGCTTTACCCGGAGCTCGAGACGGTTTTTATCATGTCGGCGGCGGAGCACAGCTTCCTGTCGTCAAGCGCCGTCAGGGAGATCGCGAGCTTCGGCGGGAGCCTGCGGGGGCTGGTGCCGGATGAGATACTAGAGGTAGTCCAGGAAGTGTATTGCAGAAAGGGCGACCGAGCGTAGAGGCGAACGACAGAGGTAGGTTTTCAAAATGGACGTACTGGTGCTCATAGACAGGTTGGAAGAACTGGTAGAGGAAGCGCGAAGCTTCCCCGGCTTCGGCAACACGGCGATGGTAGATCGGGAGGCGGCTTTCGACCTGATAGACCAGATGCGCCAGACGATCCCCGAGGAACTCAAGCAGGCGCGCTGGATCGTCAAGGAGCGCCAGGCGATGCTCGATGAGGCTCGTAACGAGAGCGACCGCATCGTCAAGCAGGCTCAGGAGGAGGCCGAGAAAATAGTCTCCGAAGAGGAAGTCCTCAAGATCGCCGAGAAGCGTAGCCAGGAGATCATGGAGGACGCCCGCCGCAGGGAGCGGGAGATTCGCTTGGGCGCCGAGGACTACGCCGACGAGGTTCTGGCGAACCTCGAAGACAACCTCTCCAAGCTCCTCGAAGCCGTCCAGCGGGGTCGCTCGAAGCTCCAGGGCGTTCAGGAAGAGTAGAGTAAAATAGGTTTCTATGGATACTTTAATACCCCTCAAGCGCCCCGGCGCGCAAGTCGGGGACTATTATGAAGTGGAAGCGAAGTTCGTGGTCGAACCTTTCGATCTCTACGGGCGTCACCACGAGGTTGCGGAGGCCAGAGCGCACGTCGGCGTGACCCGCGTCTCCGAAGGGGTGCATCTGGACGTGAGTGTGGTGGCTACCGTACAGACTACGTGCGACAGGACGCTGGAGCCGGTAGAGTTGAACCTGGAGTTCGGAGACTCGGAGTATCTTCGCGGAGCCAGGAACCGGGAGCTATCGGTCGAGGACTGGGCACTCGACCTGACGCGCTACACGCGAAGGGCTCTCCCCACCGAGGTTCCCATGCAGGTCTTTGCGCCCGGTACGGAACCCATCCAGCCGGTGAAAGATGAGGATGAGATAGATCCGCGCTGGCGAGGACTCAACGATCTGTTCGCTTCCGGTTTTTAAGCTATCGTTGTTGGATCAGGAGGTATTCTCATGGCTGTACCGAAGAAAAAGACCTCGCACGCTCGCCGGGACAGGCGGCGTGCGCACCACGCGCTAAAGAGCGCGAACCTGGTTGCCTGCCCGAACTGCGGCTCTCCGCACGTTCCGCACCGGGTGTGCCCTGAATGCGGCTACTATAAGGGGCGCACTGCGGTTATCGTGGAGCCTACCGGGTAAGGCGGAGAGCCCCGGACACCACATACTTTCGTGCGGATCGCCGTAGACGCCCTCGGTGGAGATAACGCGCCCGATGAGGTGATCGCCGGGGCGCTCGCCGCTGCGAGAGAGCTTGCGCAGGATGAGATCTTTCTCGTCGGCGACCGGGAGGTTGTTGAGAACGCAGCCGCCTCTGATGCTCCCGGAAACGTTGCCTGGCGGGAAGCCAGCGGCGCTATCGGGATGGACGAAGAGCCGGCGAGCGCGTTAAGAGCCAATCCCGAGTCCAGCGTGGCCGTCTGCGCCCGGATGTTGCGCGAGGGAGAGGCAGAAGCGCTGTTCTCTGCTGGGAACACCGGGGCGACGGTAGCGGCGACGCTGATGTGGGCGGGACGTATCCGGGGATGCCGGAGGCCCGCAATCGCAACGGTCATACCCTTCCCGAAGCCGGTATTGCTCCTGGACGTGGGGGCTACCATCCACTGCAGGCCACAGGATCTCCTGAATTTCGCTATCCTTGGCGGCGTGTTCGCGGAGCGTTACTTCGACATCGGCGGGAAGGCGCGGGTTGGTCTCGTCAACGTCGGCGAGGAACCTGGCAAGGGAAGCGACCTTGCCAAAGAGGCTCACCGGATGATGTGCGAGTCGGAGGACGTGCGCTTCGTGGGAAACGTTGAGGGAAGAGATATCGGGAGCGGGGTGGCCGATGTGCTGGTAACCGACGGCTTTACCGGCAACGTCATGCTAAAGACGGCAGAAGGCGTCTCGCGGGAGATCCTGGATCTGGTACGCTCCGCTATGACCGGTGATTTTCTGAGCAAACTTGCTGCGGGTGTTCTGAGGCGGCGGTTGCTCGAAGTAAGGGATCTCGTAGATCCGGAGAACTACGGCGGCTCCTTCCTGCTAGGGGTCAGGGGCGTGGTGGTGATCGGACACGGCAACTCCCGGGCCCGCGGCGTCGAGAATGCCCTGCTCGGCATCTCCAGGACGGGAGCCGGGCTTCTAAGAGATCTTGAGAATACCATCAAGGATTCAGGCGCTGCATCCGCAGGGGAAACTACTTGAACGGCGTGCCGGTAGGGAGGATCGTGGGCGTAGGGCGCGCTCTGGGCAGCCGGGTGGTGACCAATGAGGATCTCGAACGCAACCTCAACACCAGTGGCGAGTGGATCGTCTCGCGTACCGGCATCAAAGAGCGCCGTTTCGTCACCGAGGAAGAGAGCTGCGTAACGCTCGCCGTTACGGCTGCGAAGCGGGCGCTGGAACATGCCCGACTCGATGGAGGGGCGATGGATCTCATCCTCTGCGCCACCTCGACCAATCCAGAGTCCATGCCTTCGGTGGCGTGTTTGATCGATCAGGCGGTAGACGCTCCTGGTGTCGGGGCGATGGATATCTCTGCGGCCTGCGCCGGTTTTGCCTACGCTGCCTCGGTCGCATCCTCGATGCTGGAGAGTGGCCTGGCGAACACAGTCCTGCTCGTCGGCGTTGACGCGATGACCACCATCGTAGACCCTCGGGACAGGGCCACGAGCATCATTTTCGGCGATGGCGCGGGAGCTGTAGTCCTCGAGCGCGGAGACGGCAAATCGGGATTCGTGGACCATATCCTCGGCGCTGACGGCGGGCTTGCTCCTCTCGGACGTGCCGGTCACCCCGGAGATAACCACAAGCTCTATCAGAACGGGCGTGAAGTATTCAAGTTCGCCGTCAAGATGTTTCCCGAGATGGTCGAGAAGCTCCTCGCGCGTAACAGGATATCCCTCGAAGAAGTGCAGTACATCATCCCTCACCAGGCAAATGTACGCATAATACAGGCGGCTGCGAGAAAGCTGGACATACCGGAGGAGAGGATCGTGGTAAATGTAGACCGTTACGGGAATACCTCTGCGGCTTCCATCCCGATCTCGTATCCAGATATATACGAGAAACTGGAGCCTGGCCGCTACATCATCACCGTGGGCTTCGGTTTCGGGCTTACCTGGGCGGCGAACCTTTACAGGATCTGAACGGTGGCGGTGCGAAGAGCGATCGTTTTTCCCGGTCAGGGTACGGCGGGAGGAGAGATATCAGGCGAGGTCCGGGATACGGTGCAGAGTTATATTGGCGAGGAAGAAGTACCTTACCAGCTCTCGGTATTCGCGCGTTCCGTTGATCTCTTCTACCGGCTGCGAGAGCGTGGCGTCGAAGTGGCGGCTGTGGCAGGACATTCGCTGGGAGAGTATGCTGCCGCACACGCCGCGGGCAGCCTGGGCCTGGAAGATGCAATAGGGCTCGTTGCGGAGAGAGACCGGCTGATGAGCGAGTCTTCCGAGCTTAATCCCGGGGTGATGGTTGCTGTGGTCGGGACGAATCCTGATGAAGTTGCTGCGGCTACTGAGGCAGAAGAAGGTGTCGTGGTGGCGGCGAACTTAAATACTCCGCGCCAGACGGTTATCTCCGGCGAGAAATTCGCGGTCAACGCTGTGGCAGAGCGGCTGGGGGGCAGGAAGATACCCTTGAGGGTGATTGGCGCGTTCCACTCGCCTCTGATGGCGGATGCTTCGGTAGGTATGGAGTGGTTGCTCGATGGCACCGATCTGTCTGATCCCGAAATCCCCATGATAAGCGGGATAGACGGTTCTGTGCTGGAGAACGCCGAAGAGGTGCGTTCTGCGCTGAGAAAGCAGATGCTCTCGCCGGTCAGGTGGGTGGCGGTGATCGAGAGGTTGTCGAAGATTGGAGTGGAAGAGATCGTAGAGGCCGGAGAGGGAGGAACGCTCGTACGGATGCTGAGAGATTTTGACGTGAAGATAAAAGGCCGGAAGGCGGAGGAGCTTCTCTCGTGAAGCTGCCGTTGGGCCCGAAGGAGATCCGGGATCTCATACCGCACCGCTACCCTTTCTTGCTGGTGGACAGGATCGAGGAGCTGGAGCCGGGTGTGCGGGTGGCGGGCATCAAGAACGTGACCCAGAACGAGCCCTTCTTCCAGGGGCATTTCCCGGACTACCCGGTGATGCCAGGGGTTTTGATCGTGGAGGCGATGGCCCAGGTAGGGGCTGTGGGCGTCATGGCGAACGAGGAGTATCGGGGTAAACTCGCGCTCTTCGCCGGGATAGACGGCGTCCGTTTCCGGCGGCAGGTCGTGCCGGGAGATGTGTTGAGGATGGAGGTCGAGATATCGCGCCTCAGAGGCCGCGTGGGGCGTGGCAAGGGTAGAGCCGAAGTGAACGGTCAAATAGCATGTGAGGGGGAGTTGATGTTCGCTTTCGCAGAAAAGGTGCAGGAGCTGTGATCGAGCGCGGACGAGTAGCCGTCGTAACCGGTGGCAGCCGGGGTATAGGCCGCGCCATCGCCTTTCGACTTGCGGCGGAAGGTGCAAACGTGGCGATCTGCTACCGTTCTGACGATGCGGCGGCGGAGGAAACTGCAAGAGCGATTCGTGACGCAGAGGATCTACAGTGCGAACTCTTCAAGGGTGATGTGGCCTCACCGGAGGATGTGAAAGCGCTCTTCAACGGCGTACACGAGATGTTTGGGCGGGTAGACATTCTGGTCAACAACGCCGGGACCACACGGGACAACATCATGCTCAGGATGAAGGAGCAGGACTTCGACGAGGTTCTGCGGACCAACCTCAAGGGAACCTACCTCTGCACCCAGGCTGCTTTGAGGCCGATGGTACGCGCCCGCTGGGGACGTATAGTGAACATCAGCTCGGTTGTGGGATTGGTGGGGAATGCCGGGCAGGCCAACTACGCAGCTTCGAAGGCAGGTGTGATCGGGTTTACCAAAAGCGTGGCGCGCGAGGTCGCCCAGCGGGGCATTACGGCGAACGTCGTGGCTCCGGGTTACGTGGAGACGGAGCTTACCGGGAAGCTTCCCGACAAGGTCAAAGACCAGATCCGTCAGCAAGTCCCGACGGGACGGTTCGCCGAGGCAGAAGAGGTAGCCGATGCGGTGGCATTTCTTGCGGGAGAAGCTGCCGGATACATCACCGGACAGACCATAGCCATTGATGGCGGGATGACCATGCAATAAGGTGTTGCGTGCGGACTAGCCCAAAAAGTGACTCCATTATGATGGCGGTCTGTTTGCTCATGGAAGGTATCCAGGGTAGGTTAAACCACACCTTCAGGGATAGGCCGTAAACGTATTCTGGGATACCAAATTTGACGCCAGACTTTGATACAAACGCCGGAAGGCGAGTTGCCGAACACAAAACGCACCAGCCGACCAGCCCTACTGGTTCTTCTCGTTGGGGCCACCTTATCGGTAGCTTGTCTGGTTTGGTGTCCGTCGGGGATCACCTCTTACAACAACGGCAAGGCGACAACTTCACTCGTCGTCAACTACTTTCCCGGCGGGCACCGGGCTTCGTTCGCCACAACTGCCGCCTGTGGTGTCGCGCCAGTAGCAGGGAACAGCTACGCCATTTACACCAGAGGTACACCAATGCTGGCTTATCCGGGTGTGTCTGCTACCATACGCACCTTGAGAATTCCCGCTGTTTGCGCGCATTGGCGGACGCATGTAGACTTGCGCGCACTGGACATATCGAATAGGGTATTTTGCGCTAGAGTAAGCTATCCTTGTGTGGGATTGTAAGAGAAGCAGAGCGTGCAAGGAGGGTTTAATGGATCGGGAAGAGATACTGGAGAAGATCCGGGAGATAACCGCAGACCGTCTCGGGGTGGATGAGGCAGATATAACCCCCGAGGCTTCGTTCCGGGAGGACCTGGAAGCCGACTCGTTGGATCTCGTAGAGCTGATCATGGAGTTAGAAGAGCAGTTCGGGATGGAGATACCGGATGAGGAGGCTGAGAAGATCACCACCGTCGAGGAAGCCGTAGATTACGTGGCGGAGCACCAGGCGGCGTGAGCGAAGCTCCCGCGAACGGCAGGGGACGCGCTTATATAACCGGAACCGGAGCGGTAACGCCTCTCGGAACCGGTACCGAGAACTTCTGGGACGCCGCTTTGCACGGGAAGAGTGGGATCGGAGAGATAACCCTCTTCGACCCCACTCCCTATCCCTCGCGGATCGCCGGGGAGTGCTCCGGCTTTGATCCGACGGACTTTATAAGTAAGAAGGTAGCCCGCCGAATGGACCGCTACGCCCAGTTGGGGGTCAGCGCAGGGCTCCAGGCTGCCGAGGAAGCGGGAATCGCCGAAACGCTCCGGAAGACGCCGGAACGGGTCGCCATCGTAATAGGAAGCGGCATCGGCGGTCTATCCACCTGGGAGCGGGAATACCGCGTCCTGCAGGAGCGCGGCCCGAGCCGCGTGAGCCCCTTCCTCATTACCATGATGGTGCCTAACATGGCTGCGGGCCAGCTCGCGATCGCGCTCGGGGCAAAGGGGCCCAGCCAGTGTCCGGTCCTCGCTTGCGCCACCGGCGGCGAAGCCGTGGCCGAGGGGCTGGAGTTGATCCGCCGGGGAGATGCGGACGTGGTCATCGCCGGGTCCGCCGAGGCCCCGATCACCCCTCTGTCTATGTCCGGATTTTGCGCCATCCGCGCCGTCTCGAGACGAAACGAAGAGCCTCACAAGGCGAGCCGTCCGTTCGACGTGGGACGCGACGGGTTCGTAATGAGCGAGGGCGCCGGTGCCCTGATACTGGAGAGCCCGGAGCATGCTGAGCGGCGTGGCGCCGAGCCGGTAGCCGCTGTTGCTGGATACGGGCGCTCGACCGACGCCTACCACGTTACCGCTCCCGACACCGAGGGCCGCGGTGTCGAGCGGGCGATGCGTCTCGCGCTCGAAGATTCGGGGCTAGCGCCGGAGGAAGTGGGCCACGTCAATGCCCACGCAACCGCGACGCCGACTGGCGACGGACCGGAGACGAAGGCTATTGCGCGCCTGCTGCCGCACGCGGCTGTGTCGGGGACCAAGTCCATGACCGGGCATTCTTTCGGGGCGATCGGGGCCATGGAGGCCATCATGTGCGCCCTGGCCATCAGGGACAAGGTAGTTCCCCCGACCATAAACCTCGACGAGCTTGCCTCCGACTGCGAACAGCTTGACTACGTTAAAGACGATGCAAGGAAACTGCCGGATCTCAAAGCCGCCATCTCGAACTCGATGGGTTTTGGCGGCCACAATGTGATAGTGGCCTTTACAGGTGTAGAATAGTACGAAATGTCCATAAGGGAACTCATAGCGATACTTCCTGAGCCTTTGAGGCAACGCTCGCTGACCCACCCGAGCGTTGCCGCCGACCCGTACGAATCAAACGGCCGCCTCGAGTTCCTGGGAGACTCCATCTTGAACAACCGGGTGGCGGAGCTCGTCTTCCACGGCTATCCGGAGCTTCTGGAGGGAGACCTGACGCGCATCCGGGCGCACCTGGTAAGAAAATCATTTCTCGCCACGGTCGGACGCGAGGAAGGGCTGGAGGAGGACATCGAGAGCTCAGTGATGAATGACTCGGTGATCGCCGACACCGTGGAAGCAATTATCGGGGCGGCGTACCTGATAGACCGGGAGATGGTCTACAAAACGATAGATGAGATCTTCAACCCCGCCGAAGTAAACACCGATGAGCTTCGCGATTGGAAGACTCTTTTGCAGGAAACGCTCCAGGCCGATGGGCTCAGGCCAACCTATCGGGTGATATCGAAGCAGGGACCACCTCATCGTCCCGTCTTCGTCTCCGGGATCTCGGTGGACGGCGAGGAAGTCGCCACCGGCAAGGGCCACTCCATAAAGGAGAGCGAGCAATCAGCCGCCCGCGCCGCGCTTGAGATTCTGGGTATACGCCCGATGCGCCGTTCCACCGTCGAAGTCCACGTCGGCGCGTAGCAGCCTCCCTTTCGCTCGATACCCGTCATCCCCGGCTGAAAACCAGAGGCAACTCAAAGCCAAAATCTGTACAACCGGTAGTTGACAGCCGTTTTGCTGGACTTTTCTGCGTGCTTCCTGACTCGAAAGCGCGTAGAATGCTGTGGAATATGCTTGATGCGATCTATATCAAGGGCTTCAAGACGTTCGCGCGGCCGGTACGGATGCCGCTTGAGGACGGGATCACGGCGATCGTGGGGCCGAATGGCTCGGGCAAGAGCAACATAACGGATGCGGTGCTCTTCGCGCTCGGGGAGCAGAGCCCGAGCGTGCTGCGGGCGGGGGCCATGAGTGATGTGGTGTTTTCCGGCTCCGAGAGTCTGCCGGCTGCCGGGCTGGCCGAGGTTACGCTCGTGCTGGATAACTCCGGGGGCAGAATTTCGCTGCCGTACCAGGAAGTTTCGATATCGCGCCGCATAACGCGCAGCGGGGAGACGGAGTACAAGATAAACGGCTCGCCAGCGCGCCTCGCCGATGTGCGGGCGGTGGCCGGGGAAGCCGGGATCGGACGCCACAGCGTGCTCAGGCAGGGGGCCGTGGGAGCGATAGTTGCCGGTGGGCCTTCGGCTTGCAGGATGGCGCTGGAGGAGGCTGCCGGGCTGGGAGTCTATCGGAGGCGCCGGCTCGCAGCGAGCCGGCGCCTGGAGCGGGCGGACGCCCAACTCGAAAAGAGCCGACAACTGGAGTCCGAGATATCCACCCGTCTGAGGCAGATCGAGCGCGAAGCCGCCGCTGCCCGCGAGTACCGGAATCTCGAATCCCGCTATCGCAGGCTGTCCCTCGCCCATCTGTACCGGGTGGCGAGCCAGGGGCTGGAAGGCCGGAGACGAAAACTGGAGGATCTGGAGTCGCAGGTTCGGGAGCTGGAGAACCAGGAAAAGACGCTGGGCCAGGAGCAGGATCAAACCGGACTCAAACTTCGGAAGATCGAGGGTGAGCTACAGGCCTGCGAGCAAATCCTGGAAGCGATGGAGGATGGAGCGGAGCGCCTGCGAACCGAGACTCTGCGCGCTGATCGGATGCTCCTGCAGTTGGGTGGTGGCAGAGACAGGAAAAAAGAGAGGGCACGTGAGATCTCCCGGCTGGAGAACGAACTGCAGAAGATTGTCGGGACGCTCGAAGCCATGGAGCAGGAGGTACGGAGGCTCGAAGAAGAACGCTCCGCGGGTCGTGAAAATCTCACCCGGTGCGAGCAAGCGGCCAGGGAGGCCCGTGAAGAGGAGACGGATCTCAAGAGGCGGAAGGCCAGGCTCCTGGTGGAGCTCGAACGTCTGCGGGCCAGCCTGGATCAAGATGGTAGTTGGGAAGATGAGGCTCGGGCTCTGTCTGACGAAGATCTGGAACAACTGGCTGCGGTAGCGGCGGGAAAGACGGGAGCGGTATCGTCTGGCCTGCGCGAGGTTTCGGATGCGCTTTGCGAGCGCCTCAAGCGACATCGGCGGGTGGTTGAGAGGAGTAGTACCGAAGTGAATCGCCGCCGGGGTGCCCTGGCAGCCTTGCGGGGAGATGTGGAGTCGAGGATACGCTTCTTGCAGGATAATGAGAGAGATGACGGTCCCGGAGTTCGGCTGCGCGAGGTGATCCAGGCACAACCTGGATACGAAGCCGCCGTGGACGCCGCGCTGAAAGAGCTCGGAGATGGAGTCCTGGCGGAGGATCTCGGTGAAGGAGTAAGGCTCGTCTCCGGCACGCAGCGCGTGGCTGTGCGGCTTGACGCTCAAAGAATGGAAGAAAGCCGCACTCCGCCGGGCAAGCCGCTCGCCGATTGCGTGAAGGTTACCGACGAACGCTATGCGGATGCCGTAGAGCGCATCCTTTGCGGTACTTACGTGATCGAAGACCCGGCAAGAATTTCTCTGGATAACGGGTATATCGCGGTTACCAGAAGAGGACTCCGTCTTACGAGGGCCAGCGTGAGTCGTGAAGATGGCGCGGGTGACTTCGTGCGTAAGGCCCGGCTTTCGGCTGAAAAGAGAAGGATAGAAGATCTGGAGCGAGGTCCCGGCATCATCCTTGATGAGCTCGAGACGACCATCTCCAAGATTTCGGAGCGCGTAGGCGGATTATCAACGGGGGCGGAGGATATCCGTAGCTGTGTTGAGCGTCTTCACAGGGCTTACAGATTGCTCGCTGTGCAGGCCAGAAGCCGCCAGTCCAGAGCCAAAAACGCGCGAGAGAGTCTGCTGCGCAACCGCGAGAGATCTGAGCGACTGAAACAAATGATTTCTACCTCGGAAAAAAAGCTGCGCGAGATAGAGAGTTCCGAGAAGAGAGCGGAGGAAAAGGTTTCCGAGACCTCCGTGGCTCTTGAATCGGCGCGCGAGAAGCTCCAGCGGATGGATCAGCGTCTCTCCAGGTTAAGAGAGGATGTCGCGCGGGGCCGGGATCGGAGAGACAGGATCTCTATGGCTCTGGAGCGCGGCAAGAAGCTTTCGTCTGCGGCTAACGAAAGGGAAGAGCAACTCGTTGGGCGGGCAGAGAGAGTTTGCGAGCGGTTGTCCGCGGCCCTGGGAGTCCGTAGAGATGACCTGCGACGGTCCCGTGGCAGCCTCAACGAGGCACGCCTGAAGCTGTCCAGGAAGCAGAATGCGCAGGCTACTCAGGCTGCGGAGCTGGCCGGAGAACTGGCCCGCGCCCGCGCCGAGTGCAAAAATCTCCAGGAGAGACTGGAGCGCGCCGAGCAGGCTGCTGTCGGAGCCGGACGGGAGATTGAGGACGAGTGGGGCGCGACGATCGAGGAAGCAAAGAAAGTAGCAGAAGATCTCGCAGGAGCAGATGTCGAGGCAGAAAGACAGCAACTCGCCCGCCAGCTAAAACGCTTCGGCGACGTCAACCTGCTCGCCATCTCTCAGGAGGACGAGCTGCGCCAGCGCCACGACTTCATCTCCTCCCAACGCGCCGACGCCGAAGAAGCCTCCACTGAACTTAACCGCATAATACAAGAGATAGACCGGGAGATAGAGAGCAGGTTCGCACAGACGTTCGAGCAGGTTCGGAGGTCCTTTGGGGAGATGGTCCCGAGGATGATGGAGGGAGCGCGCGGGGAGCTCGAACTGTCGGAGGAGGGAGTCGAGATCGGCATCCGGCTCGGGCGGCGGGGGAGCAGACCTCTGCGGGTGCTCTCGGGCGGTGAGCGGGCGCTGCTTGCGCTATCGTTCTTGTTCAGCATATTTCTGGGGCGTCTGGAGCGAGGAGCGGGGTGGTTCTGCATGCTCGATGAAGCGGAGGCAGCCCTGGATGATCTCAACCTGGCTCGTTTTCTCTCTGTGGTAGACTCTTACCGCGCTGAGGGCCAGTTTTTGCTGGTAACACACCAGAAGCGCACGATGGCCTCGGCGGATGTCCTCTACGGTGTTACGGTGGACGCTTCCGGGGCCACGACGGTTGTATCGAAACGTTTACAAGGAGAGTAAGAGCATCCAAGATGGCGCGTTCGTGGCGCAACTTTTTCAGGAGAACAAAAGAAGCCGAAGAGGAGACAAAAAACGAGAGGGCCGTTGGGGTCGAGGATGAGGAAGTTATAGAGGAAGAGGAGCCCCCTGAGCGGGACCTCGCAGAACCAGAGGTAACAGAAGAGCCTGTCCAGGAGGAAGCCGTTGAGGAGTCGTTGCCCGAACCGGACGAGGTCGAGGAGGCTCTTGGCCCTGCTGCCGCGGCGGAGAGGCAGGAAGCCGCGGGCGAAGAGGAGTTCGGCGGATGGTTCGGGCGTTTGCGTCGGGGTTTGCAGAGGAGCCGGGAGTCGGTCGTAGGGCAGTTGAACGCCGCCGTCGCGGAGTTCAGAGACGCCGAGGATGAGGAGTTCTGGGAGAGGGTAGAGGAGATCCTCATATCCTCGGATGTAGGGGTTACAACCACGGCGAAGCTCGTCGGGGAGCTGGAGCGCGAGGCGCTGGAGAAGAACATAACCAGCGGCAAGGAGTTGAGGGAACTCATGATCTCCCACGCCGAGAAGATGCTCTCCGCCGGACCTGTAGAGCTGGACATTTCCCACAAGCCGACCGTGGTGCTGATGGTCGGGGTGAACGGCACCGGAAAGACGACGACTATCGGCAAGCTGGTCGAGTATCTGCCGGGCAAGGCGATGCTCGCCGCCGGAGACACCTTCCGAGCTGCGGCCATCGAGCAGCTCCAGAAGTGGGGGGAGCGGACCGGGGCTCCGGTGGTGGCGAGAGAGCGCGGCGCGGACGCCGCGGCGGTCGCCCACGACGCCGTCGAGGCGGCGAAGAGAGACGGTACCGATGTACTCATGATAGATACCGCCGGGAGGCTGCACACCAAGGTCAACCTGATGGCGGAGCTGGAGAAGGTGAAGAGGGTTGTCGAGAGGCAGCTTCCCGGAGCGCCGCACGAGGTACTGCTCACGGTTGATGCCACGACGGGGCAGAACGGCTTGAGACAGGCCAAGATGTTCAAGGATTCCGTGGGCGTTACTGGTATCATCTTGACCAAGCTGGACGGGACGGCCAAGGGCGGCATCGCGCTCGCCATCGCTAATGAGATCGGGGTTCCTATAAAGCTCATCTCGGTCGGCGAGAAGGTGGGCGACCTGCACCCGTTCGACGCCCGGGAGTTCGCAGAAGCACTATTCGGAGATTTGTAAGAGATGTTCGAGACATTAGGCGAGAGGCTGAACACAGCACTTGAGGGGGTGCGTGGGAGCGGGCACCTCACCGAAGATCAGGTAAAGAAGGTTACGCGTGAGATCCGGCTCGCGCTGCTGGAGGCGGATGTCAACTATGGCGTCGTAAAGGAGTTCGTCTCCAACGTGCGGGAGCGGGCCACGGGCGCGGAGGTCTCGAAGGCCCTGAGTCCGGGCCAGCAGGTGGTCAAGATCGTGGACGAAGAGCTCGCGAACCTGATGGGGGGCACCGCGAGCAAGCTCACCTTCGCTTCCCGCCCGCCGACGGTGGTGATGCTCGCGGGCCTCAACGGGCACGGCAAGACGACGGTGGCGGGCAAGCTCGCGCTGTTCGTGCGAAAGATGGGCAAGCACCCCTACCTCATCGCCTGCGACACCTACCGTCCGGCGGCGATAGACCAATTGCAGCAGATCGGCAAGGAGTTGAACGTTCCCGTCTACAGCGAGGGGACCGAGCCCGCGCCGGAGGACATCGCTGAGCGGGGCATAAAGCACGCCAGGGACGAGGGCTACGACTTCGTCATCGTGGACACCGCGGGTCGGCAGGTCGTGGATATGGAGATGATGGAGGAGCTCAAGCGGGTGCGGCAGAGGATCCGGCCGCACTCGGTCCTGCTGGTGCTGGATGTGGTTACGGGCCAGAACGCGGTCGAGGTGGCGCAGGCGTTCCAGGAGTACGCGGACTTCGATGGGATGGTTTTGACCAAGCTCGACGGCGATGCCCGGGGCGGGGCTGCGCTCTCGGTCGTGAGCGTTACCGGAAGGCCGATCAAATTCGCTTCCGAGGGCGAGAAGCTCAGCGAGTTCGACTACTTCTACCCGGACCGGATGGCGGGGCGCATCCTGGGAATGGGCGACGTTTTGACGCTCATCGAGAAGGCCGAGGCCCAGATGGACCGCGATGAGGCCGAAGCCCAGGGCAAGAAGCTAATGAGTGGGAAGTTTACCTTCGAGGACTTCCTCAAGCAGATGCAGATGATAAAGAGGATGGGCCCGCTCTCGGGACTTCTGGGTATGATCCCGGGTCTCGGAAACCAGCTCAAGGATGTCGAGATAGACGACCGGATGATGGCCAGGGTGGAGGCCATGATCACCTCCATGACCCCGCAGGAGCGGCGCAACCCGAAGCTGTTGCAGAATCCGAGCCGGACGCGTAGGATAGCCCGCGGCTCCGGCTCGACCCAGCAGGATGTGCAGAAGCTCGTCAAGCAGTTCGGCGAGATGCAGAAGATGATGAAACAAATGAGCAAAGGTAAAGGGGGAGGACTCCCTGGTTTGCCGTTCAAGAGATTCTGAGAGAGGTGATGGCATGGCAGTAAAGATAAGGCTGGCCAGATTCGGCTCCAAACGCAACCCGTTCTACCGGATAGTGGTCGCCGACTCGCGCAGCCCGCGCGACGGAAGGTTCATCGAGCGGCTCGGCACCTACAACCCGCGCACCCAGCCTTCGGACATAAAGGTGGATACCGAGAAGGCAAAGGAGTGGCTCGAAAAAGGCGCCCAGCCTACCGACCAGGTGCGCAAGCTGCTCGAGATATCCGGGGTACTACAGGAGAAGTAGATGGACCAGCTCGAGGACCTGCTACGGTTTCTCGTCCAGGGGATCGTGGACGATCCCGACAGCATCGAGATCACCGGCACCGAGAACGGATCGCGGGTGGATCTGGAACTCAGGGTCGCATCCGAAGATATGGGAAAGGTCATCGGGCGCGGCGGCAAGACGATCGGTGCGATTCGGAAGGTCATGAAGGCCGCCTCCGTCAAGGCCAACAAGAGGGTCAACGTGGAGGTCGTCGGCTAGAAAGCCGTGAAAGGGCCACCTGATCCGGTCGTCATCGGAACGATAACCACTCCTCACGGGGTACGCGGCACGCTCAGGGTCAAGACCCCCGGCTCCGGCAGGCATCTCAAAGCGGGGGTAGAACCCTTTGTCGGTGGCGAGAGGCGACGTATCCTGAAGTCCAGCGCCACCCCGAAAGGTTTTCTGGTGGACCTCGAAGGAATTACGAGCCGGGCGGATGCGGAGAAGCTGCGCGGGGTTCAGCTCACCCTGGATCGCAGGGAGTTGGAAGAGACCGGTGAAGATGAATTCTACGCGGGAGATCTGATCGGCCTGAAAGCTTTCGATGACTCGGGAGGTTTCCTGGGAATCGTGGCGGAAACGTTCGAGACTCCCGCGCACGAAATCCTCGTACTCGTATGTGATGGTGAATCGGATGGCGAGCTTTACGTTCCCTTTACCACGGAACACGTTCCCGAGGTAAGCGTCGAAGGAGGATTTCTGGTCGTCAATCCTCCCGAAGAGGGATAGAGTTTCTTGAAGAGTATAGACGTCTTCTGCGTTTTCCCCGAAGCCGTGGATGCGCTGGTAAAGATCGGCGTTGTAGGCAGGGCGATAGAGCGGGGGGTCGTCGAATTCAGGAGCTTCAATTTGCGCGATTACTCGCCCGATGGCCGGATAGACGACATGCCTTTCGGCGGGGGCCCGGGTATGGTCATCCGGGTGGATGTGGTGGCGCGGGCGCTCGAAGAGGTATACGGGGTTCCGGCGAGGAAGGTCCGCGGGATCCGGCGTGTTGTTCTGACCGAAGCCTGGGGTAAGACCCTGACGCAGCGTTACGCCGAGGAAATATCGAATGACGAGAGGGATCTGACGATCCTCTGCGGGCGATATGGCGGGATGGACGAACGGGTGCGGACGGAGTTGGCGACGGAGACCGTCTCCCTGGGTGATTTCGTGCTGTCTGGTGGGGAGATCGCGGCTGCGGCGCTCTCGGATGCGGTCATCAGGCGTATCGAGGGAGTGCTGGGGAATGCAGAGAGCCTAGCGGGGGAATCTTTCTCCGGAGACGACACTTTGGGGCCGCCACAGTACACGAGGCCTGCGGAGTGGGATGGAGAGCGGGTTCCCGGCGTGTTATTATCCGGCAATCACGCGGAGATACGCGCCTGGCGCGAACATGAGGCACGGGCACGCACAAGGGCGAGGGCTGCGGGAGAGCCTTTCTAGCCCTTTGTCGTTTATCACCAGAGGAGAGGAGAGACAGCATGATAACGAGCGAGAACCTTCAGCGGAACCAGACTGACTTCAAGCCGGGAGATACCGTCCGGGTGCACTATCGGGTGATAGAGGGCAACCGCGAGCGAACCCAGGTGTTCGAGGGGCTGTGTCTGGCCCGCAGGGGCAGCGGTATAAGCGAGACTTTCCTGGTACGCAAGAACTCCTTCGGCGTTGCCGTGGAGAGGATATTTCCCCTGCATTCGCCCAAGATCGCCAAGATAGAGGTCGTTACCCGGGGAGACGTTCGTCGGGCGAAGCTGTACTACATCCGGGAGAAGGTCGGCAAGAAGGCCCGGGTCAAGCGGGCCAGGTAGGCGTCTTGCTCGGGTAGTTGGCGCGCGCCCGAAAAGGGGATTGCTCCGAGGAGCTGTACGCCTTTGATGCGGCCTGGATCGCCGAACGCTCCTCTCCTCTGGTCGGGGCGGATGAGGCGGGAAGAGGCGCGCTGGCGGGGCCGCTGGTGGCGGCGGCGATCATCCTCGGCGAGAAGGATATCTCCGGTATAAACGACTCCAAGACCCTGCGACCGGAGTTCCGGGAGGAGTTGTACGCGGAAGTGGTCCGGAGCGCGAGAGCCCTCTCAGTCGCAGCTTTTCCCGCGTGGTGGATAGACCGCTTCGGTGTTGGGGAGGCGAATAAAGAAGCGTTGAGGCGGGCTGTCGGGATGCTGGACCCGCACGCCGGATGCACTCTTGCGGACGGCAACCTGGCACTGGGGCCGGAGATAGAATGTCTCCCGCGGGCGGATGGCCGGAGCGCGGTGGTTGCGGCAGCGAGCGTGGTGGCGAAGGTGTTGCGCGACGACGCAATGCGGGCTCTGGGCGAATGCTACACCGCCTACGGTTTCGACAGGAATCGTGGTTATGGTACCCAGGAGCATCGGAGAGCTCTCGCCGAGTGCGGCCCGTGCCGGGTGCATCGTCTGAGCTACGCAGGGGTAGAGTGCTGAGCAAAAAGCGTGCAGGCGATCATGGAGAGGATATCGCACTCCAGTATCTCTCCCGAAGAGGATACGAACTGGTCGAGCGCAACTACCGGACCCGCTACGGGGAGATAGATCTGATCTTGCGCCAGAACGCCACCCTTGTATTCGTCGAGGTGAAGCTTCGCAGGGGAGCCGGGTTCGGAGATCCCATCGAAGCCGTAACCCCGCGCAAGCAGGAAAGTATCCGCAGGCTCGCCGAGCAGTACATCGCAGAAGTCCAGCCCAGCTTCGACGAGGCGCGCTTCGACGTGGTAGGTGTCCTCGCAGGAGGCAAGACCTCCAGGATCCAGCACATAAAGGACGCCTTCTAAAAGGCTGAACCTTTCGGTAGACAAAACAAGCCGGTTGATATAATAATTAAAACTATTAGCGTTTAGAGTCTGCTCTGGAGGGGGATACCACGATGCCGGTTTGTCGGGCACGAAGCCTGGCCCTGGTAGGCATAGACGCTCTGCCGGTCGAGGTAGAGGTAGATGTCAGCCCCGGACTTCCAGGATTCTCTATCGTAGGGTTGCCCGACGCGGCTGTGCAGGAAGCCCGGGAGCGGGTACGGGTGGCGATCTCCAACTCCGGCTACAAGTTTCCGACCAGGAAGGTGATCGTCAATCTGGCCCCGGCAAACCTCCGCAAAGAGGGACCGGCTTTTGATCTGCCCATCGCGCTCGCCGTACTCGCTGCGTCTGGCGTGCTGCCTGCCGGGAGCCTGGCCGATGCCGGAGTGGTGGGGGAGCTCTCGCTCGATGGAGATCTGCGCGGCGTGCGTGGTGCCCTCTCGATGGCTGAAGGTGCCCGCAGCAATGGGCTTTCGCGCCTGATTCTGCCAGAGGTCAACGCGCAAGAGGCTGCTTCCATCGGGGACATCGCAGTCTACGGAGTTCGGAGCCTCAAAGAGACCGTAGATTTTCTTGCTGGGAAGATATCACTCTCCCAATCCCGACTTTCTGAGAACGAAAGCAGTGATGGAGTAGCAGACGCCCCCGACTTCTCCGACGTGGCAGGACAGGGATACGCCAAGCGGGCTCTGGAGGTAGCGGCTGCGGGTGGGCATAACGTGATTATGAGCGGACCGCCTGGATCCGGAAAAACCATGCTTGCCCGGAGATTGCCGGGGATATTGCCGCCGCTTAATCCGGAAGAGAGTATCGAGGTAACGAAGGTCTTTAGCGCAGCCGGGGAAAACGGTGGTTCGCTGATAAAAGTTCGCCCTTTCCGCGCCCCGCACCATACTATTTCCACCTCCGGGCTTGCGGGAGGCGGGAGCAATCCGCGTCCGGGGGAGGTCTCACTCGCCCACCACGGTGTCCTTTTCCTGGACGAATTTCCAGAGTTCAGCAGGCAGACGCTGGAGGTCCTGCGACAGCCACTCGAAGATGGCTACGTAACCATAGCGCGAGTGGCCGGAACCCTGAGCTACCCGGCGCGGGTTACGCTCGTGTGCTCGATGAATCCCTGCCCCTGCGGTTACGCGGGCGACAAACGCCGGGCGTGCCGCTGCTCGGCGGGCCAGATCGAACGCTACCAGAGCCGCATCTCCGGTCCGCTGCTGGATCGCATAGACATCTTCGTGGACGTGCCCCGGCTCACCCGCCAGGAGTTGCGCGGAGATGATGTGGCAGAATCCTCAGGGCAGATCCGTAAGCGGGTCGTCGCCGCACGCGAGATGCAGACCGAGCGCCAGGGCGTGCCGAACTCCGCACTCTCCGGGAGAGCCTTGCGTGAGATCTGCGCCCTGCGCGGGGACGCCGAGAGTCTCTTCTCACAGGCGATAGACCGCATGGGACTCTCGGGACGCGCCCACGACCGCGTGCTGCGGGTCGCCCGCACCATCGCAGACCTGGCTAACGAAGAAGAGATAGCCATCGAGCACCTCGCCGAAGCCCTCAACTATAGGAGGTCGAGGTTCGTTGACCGCTGAGGAGCGAAAGGCTTATCTCTTTCTGTCCCTGCTCCAGGCCAGAACGGGATCCAGTGTGATCTCCCGTCTCGGAGATATCCCACCGGCCAGCCTCATGGAGATGCCGCTTGGGAAGCTTCAGGATCATCTCAGGCTGACCGATCGCGCTCTCGGGATTATGGATGAGTTGAGGCGCAGCTTCGACCCGGATACGTTGCTCGAACAACTTGCGGAGAAAGGTATTGCGGCTCTAACGCTACCGGATGCTGGATACCCGGAGAAGCTGCGCGAGATTCCCGATCCACCACCGGCACTGTATGTGGATGGCGAGATCCCTGATGGTCCTTCGGTGGCGCTCGTGGGCTCGCGCAAGGCTTCCGTTACGGGCCTCGATACGGCACGTAAGCTGGGACGCGAGTTGGCGAAGCGAGGAGTATGCGTGATCAGCGGGCTCGCGCTTGGTATTGATGCTGCAGCCCATGAGGGAGCGTTGGAGGCAGGTGGAACCACAACCGGTGTGCTCGGGTGCGGCATAGATGTCGTCTATCCGCGGCGAAATCGCGAGCTTTACGAGAAGGTGCGACGCAGCGGGGCGCTGATATCGGAGTATTTTCTCGGTGAGGCACCGCTCGCGTGGCATTTTCCGGCGCGAAACAGGGTCATCGCTGGTCTTGCGGATGTGCTCGTCGTGGTCGAAGCGGCGGAGAAGAGTGGGGCCCTGATCACAGCCCGCCACGCTCTCGATGCCGGGCGTGACGTGTGGGCCGTACCAGGGCCGGTGGGCCTCGAAGAGTGCCGGGGCTCGAACAAGCTCATCGCTGACGGTGCCGCCGCACTCTGGGATATTCCGGAGTTCGTGGAGTCCGTGGCACCCCAACAGGGTGCGCGAGAGAAATTCGGTCCCGCGCTCGCGCCGAAGAGAAGCGTTGACGGGCTGCCCGATAACGAGGCTGCCGCACTTGCCTGGATCGGGTTTCAGCCGACGGAGGCCGATGTTATCTCTAGGCGCAGCGGGATCGAGATGCGCGAGCTACTCCCGGCGCTCGCCCTTCTGGAGTTAAAAGGTTACATCACCCGCGACTCTACCGGGGCTTTTGTCCGTAGGGGAGCGGGTTAGATCGGGGGCAAGCGTTGATCCGGAGCAAATCACTGATCGTACAGATGGATTATAAAGATAAGTATGCTAACTCTGCTAGAATCACTGGCAGAGTAGGGGCTGGGGAGAAAACGGCTACCCGAAAAGTGGCCGATGTGGGCATAGCTTTTGGAGAGGGGTTTTGCGCAGGGCGACTGGCATAAGCAGCCATACTCTCGGTCGGCTCTGGGATCGGTATTTCGAGGTCCGAAGAAGGCTAAAGATCGTCGAGACGAGCGACCCAGCGTGCATCAGTTTGCAACGTGAGACAGATAAACTTCGCGACAGGCTGGTGGTAAATTACTCGCCGCTCGTGAAGTACGTCGCGGGGAAAATGCCCTCGTCAATGCGGAAGGTGGTCGAGGGAGAGGATCTGATGTCGTGGGGTGTGATCGGGTTGCTCGACGCCATAAAGTCCTTTGATCCTTCACGCGAGACGAAGTTCGAGTCCTACGCCATCTCCAAAATTCGGTGGGCGATGCTGGACGAGCTTCGCAAGCAGGACTGGGTTCCCCGTCGCATAAGGCTTCAGGCCCAGGAGATGGAGAAGGCCACCGCACGGCTTTCTCAGGGTCTGAGGAGGGCGCCTACCGAGATCGAGGTAGCCAGCGAGATGGATGTGAGCCTGGAGGAGTACCGAAACTTCCTGGGCCAGTACTCCAGAGCAAATGTGTCTTCGCTCGAAGCCCGTCTGGAGATGAACGACCGCACCAGCGGCGAGTTTCAGTCCATTATCACTGACCTTAACGCCGTTGATCCCCAGTCAGAAACGGACCAGACCGAGCTCCGCCGGCAACTGATCGAGGCGATCAGCGAGCTGGGTGAGCAGGAGCGTCTTGTGGCGACCTTCTACTTCTACGAAGGACTGACCTTGAAGGAGATAGGAAAGGCGCTCGGGCTCACCGAGGGGCGCATATCTCAGATCCTGCGGCGTGCTCTCGGCAAGCTGCGCCAGAACCTCGCCGGAGGCTCTGAGCTCCCAAACGGAGTCGAGTCCCGATCCTATAAGCCCACTGCTAGAAGCAACGGGATGCGAGTGACCGGGTGAAGTGGCCCCGGCGCGCTGTTGTTGTGAAGGACTCTACTGAAGGGGGATCTCCAGCAGAGATTTGCCGGGGCCTAAACAATTATCCGGCGAGGGTTGTAAAGACTCCATATAATCTGCGTAACGATTTTGTTACGATTACTTGAGAAATCGTTACAACAACGAGTAACGCTCACGTTATGTCTCGGGCAGAGAACCTTTATAGAAGGCCGCCTGACGGTATGCTAGTATCTCCGAAGTTTTTGACTACGCACACCCGCTCGAGGCTTGAGAAAAGTCAGGTGGTGGTTCGCTGATTAGCGGGCTCTTAAAAAGCGCGGGTGAAGGAGATAACCACCTAAAATAAGGAGAGTTAGAGATTTGGAAAGTACAGCCGAGCAGGTAGGGGTCAGGGAGCTTCTGGAGGCCGGAGTTCACTTCGGGCACCAGGCTAAGCGCTGGAACCCCAAGATGAAGCGTTACATCTTCGCCGAACGCGCCGGGGTACACATTATAGACCTGGACCAGACGCTGACGCTTTTGGATCGGGCACTGAAGTTTATCCGGAGCGTGGCCGAAGCGGGTCAGGACGTGCTTTTTGTAGGAACCAAGAAGCAGGCCCAGATTACTATTACCGAGCAGGCGATGCGCTGCGGCCAGCCGTATGTCGCCGAGCGTTACATCGGCGGGATGCTCACCAACTTCAGGACCATCCGACCACGCATCGAGTACTTCAAAGAGCTGTCTGCCAGGATCGCTGAGACACCCGAAGAAGAGCGGGGCAGCAAGGAGTGGTTCGCGCTTGACAAGGAGTATCAGAAGCTCAGGCGCAACTTCGCGGGCATAACCGAGATGGAGCGGCTTCCCGGCGCGCTGTTCGTCATTGATCCCAAGCGCGAAGAGTTGATGGTGCGCGAGGCGAACCGTCTGAAGATACCGGTGGTGGCCCTTACGGACACCAACTGCGACCCCGAGGTAATAGACTACGTCGTCCCCGGCAACGATGACGCCATCCGGGCTATAAATCTCATTACGAAGCTTGTTGCGAACGCCGTGCTCGAAGGGAGGGGGGAAGAGGAGATACAGACCACTGACCGCCCGGTTCCTCCCGTTGTCGAGGAGGCACGGGCCGCGGAAGAGGGTGCTCCCGAAGAGGCTCCTGCAACCCCTGACGGCGAGCCCGCTACGGCTGCGGCGGTGAAAGAGCCGGAGGCCGCTGAGACAGAGGACGTCTCCGAGCAGGATGGAGTAGCCGATGAGCCGGTAGAGGTCGAGGCTGCCGAAGCCCAAACAACCCCCGAGCCAGAGACCGAAGAATCCGGGGACGAAGAGAAATCCGAGACGACTGAAGAGAAAGAAGAGGAGAGCTAGAGGTTTGGTAAGCACGGTAGAGAAGATCAAGCAGCTCCGGGAGGAGACTGCGGCCGGGATGATGGATGTCAAGCGGGCACTGGATGAGTCCGGCGGCGACCTCGAAGGAGCACGCCGCGTTCTGAGAGAGCGCGGGCAGGCCATGGCCGAAAAGAAGAGCGGCCGGGCTGCGACGGAGGGTTTGATCGAAGCCTACGTCCACTTCAATGGCCGCGTAGGGGTACTCGTGGAGGTCAACTGCGAGACGGATTTCGTGGCCCGCACCCCGGAGTTCAAAGAGTTCGCCCGCAACGTGGCGCTGCACGTCGCTTCGATGAAGCCGCTGTGCGTCGCGCCAGAGGACATCCCTCAGGAGGCCCTCGAAGACGAACGCTCCGTGATAGAGAAGCAGGTTGCCGAGATGAACAAGCCCGAGAATATCACGCACCAGATCGTCGAGGGCCGGATCAAAAAGTGGACCTCCGAACGGGCGCTTCTGACGCAGCCCTATGTAAAGGAACCGGACAAGACCGTGGACGAGCTGCTCAAGGAGACCATCCAGAAAGTTGGCGAGAACGTCGTCGTGCGGCGGTTTGTCCGCTTCGAGCTCTAGAGAAGCATTGGAGAAGGCTGCCAGGAGCGAGAAGGAACGGGCTTCGGGCCCGGAAGAGTTGGGCCCCATAAAACGGGTCGTACTCAAGCTTTCGGGCGAGAGTCTGGCTGGAAACGGTGGTTATGGCATAGATCCCGGCAGCCTCGACTCCACGGCTACCCAGGTTCTGGAGGCGGTCGAGTCCGGTGCGGAGCTCGCGGTGGTCGTCGGGGGTGGCAACATCTTTCGCGGTTCGGGGGTGGCCGAGCAACTCGGCATAGAGAGTGCGACCGCCGACTACATGGCCATGCTCGGCACGGTCATAAACGCGATGGCGCTCCAGGCGGCACTCGAGAGGCGCGGAGTACCGACGAGGGTACAGTCGGCGATCCAGATCCAGGAGGTCGCCGAGCCCTACATCCGCCGGAGGGCTATTCGGCACCTGGAAAAAGGGCGAGTAGTTATCTTCGCGTCCGGTACGGGCAACCCGTTCTTTACGACTGATACCGGAGCCGCCTTGAGGGCGCTCGAGATCGGGGCCGACGCTCTGCTCATGGCCAAAAACCGGGTTGATGGTATCTACGACAAAGACCCGCGCCTTCATCCAGACGCGGTTCATATCCCCCGGTTGAGCTATATGGACCTACTCTCCAAAAATCTATCGGTGATGGACCACACTGCGGCCACTTTATGCGGCGGAGAGCATCTACCAATAATTGTTTTCGATATACTGAAACCTGGCAACTTGCGCCGCGTATTAAAAGGGGAGCACGTGGGCTCTCTGGTCTGGAGCGCCGGGAGCAGAGGAGAGAAGGATGTCTGAGGTTATTGATCTTACGGCTGCTGAGCGCCGGATGAAAGGTGCTCTGGAAGCGGTCCGAAGAGAGTTTGGAACCATCCGTACCGGGAGGGCCAATCCTGCGCTGCTCGACCGTATAGAGGTCGAGCTGTATGGCACCAGGATGCCGCTAAAGAGCGTCGCCAACATCAGCGCTCCCGAACCGCGGCTGCTCTCTATTACACCCTTCGATCCGAACTCCATAAAAGAGATCGAACGCGCCATAATCAACTCGGAGCTTGGACTCAACCCGCAAAACGACGGCAAGATCATCCGTCTGCCTATCCCCGAGCTTACCGAAGAGCGCCGGCGTGAGCTGATAAGGCTCGCCAGGAGCATGGCCGAGGAGGGGCGGGTTTCTGTCCGCAACATCCGCCGTGACGAGATGAAGGATATCTCCGAGTTGAAGAAGATGGGTGAGATCTCCGAAGACGACGAGCGCCGGGCCGAGGAAGAGCTCCAGCAGCTCACGAATCGCTATGTCAAGCGCATAGACGCAGCACTAGAAGACAAAGAAGCCGAGCTTCTGGAGGTCTAGCCTCTTGGAATCTCTACGAGAACGAGTTCTGCAACGGCGGAGCGAGCCTAAAAATTCGGTTCACCTGGATCCCGCCCGGACTCCCCGGCACGTCGCGATCATTATGGACGGCAACGGCCGCTGGGCGCAGCGGCGGTGGCTGCCGCGGGCAGCCGGACACCGCGCCGGAGTTGCCGTATTGACGCCGATCCTGGAAACTGCGGGCGAGGCCGGGGTAAAGGCCGTTACCCTTTATGCCTTCTCGACCGAGAACTGGGTGCGTCCGGAGGAAGAGGTGCACACGCTCATGGAGCTTTTCCTGCAAACAGCGAAAGGAAAGGTTCCCGAACTGCACGAGCGCGGCGCCCGGCTCCGATTTCTCGGTCGTCGGGAGCGGTTGCCGGAGCCCGTATGCGAGGCTATCCAGCACGCCGAGGAGCTTACCAAAAACAACGACAAGCTCGACGTGTATGTCGCGCTCAACTACGGTGGACGCAGCGAGATAGTAGATGCTACCCGACGTATGATCTCCGATGGCCTTTCGCCGGAGGAGGTGGATGAGACGACCTTCGCCCGTTATCTCTACGCGCCGGAGGCCCCGGAAGTAGACCTGGTGATAAGAACCAGCGGCGAGCTTCGGGTATCGAATTTCTTGCTCTGGCAGATAGCCTACGCCGAGTTCTACGTGACCGATACGCTCTGGCCGGACTTCTCCTCAGAGGAGTTCTTGCGAGCGATAGAGTGGTTTGGCTCCCGCTCCCGGCGTTGGGGTGGGGTGTAGGAATTGCTACGGTGGCGCCTCGCCACCGCTCTGGCTCTCGGCCCGGTGGTCCTGGGGGTGATCGCACTCGGCCGCTGGGCGATCTTCATTGCTGTACTCGTGGTGATCGGGATCGCGGCCTACGAGCTATCGCAGAGTATCAGGCCGCTTCCGTTTCCTGCCGCGCTGGGAGCAGGTGCGATCCCGATTTTACTTTCCGCACCTTCTGGACTCTATGGCGTGCTCGCCGGGGTTCTCCTGAGCCTGCCGTGGGCGCTTTTGTGGCTCGCTGGAAAGCCTGATTCCCGCACGCTGCACTCGCTACTCGCGATATTGCTCATGGCGCTGTGGGTGGGTACTCCGCTCGCCCATCTGGTGCTCCTCGCCGGCCAGGTGAACGGCAGGATTCTGGTCCTGGCAGCCGTGATGGGAACCTGGGTTTCCGACGCGGGTGCCTACTTCGGCGGACGCCTCTTCGGTCGCCATCTCATGTTTCCGGTACTCAGTCCCAAGAAAACCGTTGAGGGGGGCATCGGCGGCCTTGTGGTGACGGTGCTCGTTATCGGGTGGGGAGCGCACCAGTTTCTGGGTCTCGCCTTCCCCGTGGCGGCTGTGGTGGGGGCGTTAATCTCAGTTTGCGCCCAGCTCGGAGATCTCTTCGAATCCACCCTGAAGCGCATCCTTGATACAAAAGATATCGGCCACCTGCTGCCGGGGCACGGTGGCATCCTCGATCGGATAGATAGCCTGCTCTTCGTCGCTCCCGCGTTATACTATGTACTCTTGTTTGTATGAAACTTGCGATCCTGAAAACCCCGCTGCGATGAAACGTCGCCTCACCATCCTCGGTTCCACGGGGAGTGTGGGCCGCCAGGCGCTTGAGGTAGTACGCGCGCACCCGGATCGCTTCGAGATCGTCGGGCTCTCCGCATCTTCGAGCGCAAAAGCACTTCGCGCCCAGGCGGAGGAGTTCAGTCCCGAGTACGTCGCCCTGGAAAACAGCGATGCGACTTCCCTCGATAACCTCGATGCGAAGGTGATCTCGGGACCCGGCTCCTCCCGGAAACTGGCGGAACTACCGGCAGACGTCGTGCTCAACGGCATAGTCGGGTTCGCCGGGCTCGCCGCCACCGTGGGCGCCCTGGAAGCGGGAAACCGGCTTGCCCTTGCAAACAAGGAATCTCTCATCGTCGGGGGAGAGTGGGTCCTCGACCTCGCCGGTGATAACCGCATAATACCTGTAGATTCCGAGCACTCGGCGATATTCCAGTGTCTCGAGGAGAGGGGCGAAGACGAAATAAGCGGGGTGCTATTGACTGCTTCGGGGGGACCTTTTTTCGGGTTGGAGAAGGTGGAGCTTCTGGATGTGGGACCTGAGGACGCTCTTAAGCACCCGACCTGGCGGATGGGGGCCAAGATCACGATAGACTCCGCGACGCTTATGAACAAAGGACTGGAGGTCATAGAGGCTCACTGCCTCTTCGGGGTTCCGTATGAGAAGGTGCGGGTGGTGGTGCACCGGCAGTCGGTTGTACACGGAGGGGCGATCCTCCGGGACGGTTCGGTAATACTCCACGCGGCGCGCCCGGACATGCGGCTGCCGATAGCTTACGGGATTCTGTACCCGGAGCGTGTAGATGTGGGAGTCGAGCCGGTCGACTTCTGCGGAACATCCTGGACCTTCGACGAACCACGCAGCGACGTTTTCAGGTGCCTGGCGCTGGCAACCCAGGCTGGAAAAGCCGGGGGGGTCTATCCGATAGTGCTCAACGCGGCCAACGAGGTTGCCGTAGAGTCGTTCTTAAACCGGGAGATAAAATTCTTGCAGATAGCAGAGGTGATCGAAGTCTCCCTGGAGCGAGCCACGGAGACGGGGGATATGCGGAGCATGGAAGCCATAGAGTCCGTTGATGCGCGGGCCAGAGAAGACGCCAGGCGGGCTGTGCGGGAGGCTACAGTCCGTTGACGGTAGTCATAGCTATACTCGGGCTTATCTTCCTCATAGTCATCCACGAACTCGGGCACATGCTCGTTGCCAAGGCGCTCGGCGTGAGGGTTCCCGAGTTCGGGATATTCTTTCCGCCAGCGATCTTCAAGAAGAAGATCGGCGAGACCGTCTACTCCATAAACGCCATCCCGCTCGGCGGGTTCGCGAAAATGGCGGGGATGGATGACGAGGAGAAGGGCCCCGATACCTACCCGGCCAAGCCACCCTGGCGCCGGGCTCTCATAATCTTCGCGGGGCCGTTCACCAACATCCTGGCTGCCGTCATCATACTGGCCGTGGTCTACATGGTGTCCGGCGTGATCACAGGTACCACGACGCAGGTTCAACAGGTCGTGCCGCACTCGTTCGCGTCGAAGGCGGGGGTCAAACCCGGAGACAAGATAGTCTCCGTAAACGGGACGACCACGAACAAGTGGAGCGTTTTCCAGAAGAATATCTCCCGGCACGATCCTGGAGACCATGTGACGCTGGTCGTCAAGCGTGATGGTCATGAGAAGCAGTTTTCCGGCAGATTGGGCAAGGACCCGCAGAACCCCAAGCAGGCGTTGGTCGGTGTCGAGGCCAAGCCGGTCAGGACCACCTACGGCCCGATAAAATCCTTCGGGCTGGCGGTCGAGCAGATCGGACGCGTTACGGGCGCTTTGGGCTCATTCTTCGGGCAGGTGATAACGGGCGAGAAGAGCTTCTCCAAGAACGTCAGCGGACCGGTGGGCATCGTAGCGATAAGCAGCGCCTCGGTCTCGCAGGGGTTCTTCCCATCGCTTCTGGCGTTTATCAGTTTGAACCTCGCGCTTTTCAACCTGATCCCCATTCTCCCGCTCGATGGCGGACATCTGGCGGTTATTCTCGCGGAGAAGATACGCGGTCGTCCGGTGAGCAAGGAAACAGTGATGAAGATAGCGGCCGTCGGTCTGGCGCTGTTTGTGGTGTTTTTCGTGTTCGTAACTTACTCGGATCTTAGTAAAATCTTCTCTGGACAACCATTTATTCCAAATCGTTAGGAGAGTGATATGGCCGAGACAGCGGTACAGGAACGCCCGATAACGAGCCGTCAGATCATGGTCGGCGACGTACCCATAGGCGGTGGGGCTCAGATCGTCGTCCAGTCTATGACGAACACGATGACCTACGATGTGGAGGCGACCGTACAGCAGATCTACGATCTGAACGCCGCCGGGGCCGAGTTGGTGCGTGTCTCGGTCAACGGCTCGAAGGCGCTGAAAGGTTTCCGGGAGATCGTAGAACGCTCACCGATACCTCTGATCGCCGACATCCACTTCGACTACCGGATGGCGCTGGGGGCGGCGGACGCCGGGGCTGCCTGCGTCAGGATAAACCCGGGCAACATCGGCAACGACGACCGCTTCCGGCAGGTCATCGAGAAGGTGCAGGAGAAGGGCATCGCCATGCGGATCGGGGTCAACTCTGGCTCGGTCGAGAAGCGCTACTGGGATCTTCCCAAGGAAGAGGCGCTGGTGGCGAGCGCGCTGCACAAGGTCGAGATCGCCGAGGAGATGGGCTTCTTCAACTTCAAGGTCTCCCTGAAGGCGAGCCATGTCCCGGTCATGGTAGCGGCGAACAAGAAGTTCCGCGAGTACTCCAACGCCCCGCTGCACCTCGGGGTGACGGAGGCCGGGACGAAGCTCCCCGGCGCCATCAAGAGCGCCGCCGCCCTCGGCCAGCTTCTGCCCTACGGCATCGGCGATACCATCCGTATTTCTCTGGCGGAGGATCCCGTCGAGGAGATACCGGTCGCGTACCAGATCCTGGGCGCCCTAGATCTCCGGCATCGCGGCCCGAACGTCATCGCCTGCCCTAGCTGCGCCCGCACGCTCGGGTTCGATGTGATCGGGGTGGCCGCGCAGGTCGAGGAGAAGCTCAAGCACTATGAGGACCACTTCACGGTGGCGGTGATGGGCTGCGTCGTCAACGGTCCCGGAGAGGCCCGTGACGCGGATTACGGCGTCGCCGGCGGCAGGGACGACGGTGTGATCTTCTCCAAAGGCAAGCCGCTGCGCAAGGTCGGGCGCGATGAGATCTTCGACGCCCTCTTCGAGGAGATCGAGAAGGACGGGCATAAGTAGTGGGAATTTGCCTGCTAGTAACCCGCTCGTAATCCCCAAATAACGGCAAAGATACCCCATATGGGGGGTGTGCTCGCGTTCTTCTACTTGCTGCTATGGTAGCGTTGGCTGATGCGGAGTACTCCCTAATATCTGGGACTACGGTTGCCGATGCGTCCAAAAGTAGAGGAGTCGAGATGTACATTTTGCGGATCGAACACCCAGTCCCCAACTATGACGTGTGGAAAAGGGCCTTCGATAGTGACCCGATCGGCCGTAAACGCTCGGGAGTGCGCCGCTACCGGATCATGCGCGCCGCCGATGACTCCAACTACGTCATGATCGACCTTGAGTTCGAAAGTGCGAGCGAAGCCGAAGCCGCTCACGCCGCGCTACGCGGGCTGTGGGATCGCGTCGAGGTAATGCACAGCCCACAAGCGCGGATCGTCGAGGTAGTGGAGAGCAAAGACTACTGAGTCAGGAAATTCTTCTTTTTACCGGCAGCCGACGTTCTGTTAGAGGTCAGGTTGCCTTGTAACCTACATACTCTGATGTACAATACAACCGTTGTGGAGCAAGGGGTCCGCAAGGGCCCGTTGCTTTTTTAACGCCTGCAGAAAGGGTGAGAAGAGACGGCGAGATTGCAGAGACTGGCACAGGTTGTAGAGGGTTCCCTGCCAGAAGGAGCGGAGCTAATCGAGGCCCGCTTCTCTGGGGGACCGCTCTTGACCTTGCTCGTGGACCGGGAGGACGGCCCGGTGGACCACGAGTTTTGCTCTCGCATAGTTTCGCTCGTCTCTCCCGTACTCGAAGACGAGGGGTACGGGGGTATGATCGAGGTCTCCTCCCCCGGTATCGAGCGGCCTCTGACCAAGCCCGAGCACTTCCGGCGTTTCGTCGGGCACGAGGCGAAGGTCAGGATCGGGGAGCCGCTGGATGGCAGGCGCAACTTCACCGGCACCATAGAGCGTGCCGATGAGGAGAGCTTTGTACTAAAACTCTTGGAGGAAAGCGGGGAAGTGGAGTTGCCGTTCAGCTCTGTAACCCGCGCGCACCTCAAGGAGGACATATAACAATATGAATACAGCACTACTGTCGGCGCTACACGAGATAGAGACGGACAAGGGGATACCCTTTGAGATCGTAAAGAGCGTTCTCGAGGAGTCCCTGCTCGCGGCCTACGAGGGGCGCGAGGGAGCGGTAGAGGGTGCCCGGGTAGTCCTGGACCGGGAGACCGGGGATCTGCGGGTGATGAAGGACGGCGAGGACATCACGCCGCACGACTTCACCCGCATCGCGGCCTCTGTGATGCGCCAGACCTTCTACCAGCGCCTGAACGAGATACACAACAGCCAGCTTCTGGAAGAGTATGGCGAGCGGATGGGCGAGGTCGTAACCGGCATCGTCCAGCAGGCCCACCGCCGGATGACGATCATAGACCTCGGGCGGGTCGAGGCGATCCTGCCCGCCAGCGAGCAGGTGCCCAACGAGCGTTACGAAAACGGACAGCGTCTCAGGGTGTATTTGCTGGAGATCCGGGAGCCCGGTCGCGGTCCCAGTCTGGTGGTCAGCCGCAGGCACGAGGGTCTTCTGAGAGGTCTCTTCGAGCTTGAGGTGCCGGAGATCTACGACGGGCTGGTCGAGATCCGGGCGGTAGCCCGCGAGGCCGGGCTGCGCTCGAAGATCGCCGTTTGGTCCAACGAGGAGGGCATAGACCCGGTCGGGGCCTGTGTTGGCCCGCGCGGAAGCCGCGTGAGGGCGGTGGTCTCGGAGCTTCGCAACGAGAAGATAGACATCATCCAGTGGGACCCTGACCCGGCGCGCTTCATCGCGAAGGCGCTCTCGCCCGCGAGGGTGCGCGAGGTCTACCTGGATGAGGACGAGCGGCAGGCGGAGGTCGTCGTGCCGGACGACCAGCTCTCGCTCGCCATAGGGCGCGAGGGGCAGAACGCCCGGCTCGCCGTCAAGCTGACCGACTGGAAGATAGACATAAAGCCCGAGAGCCAGGCTCTCGAATTCGAGGAAGAGGAAGAGGAGTGGGAACCGGACGAGGACTCCTCGATGCACCGCTGCCGGGCGGTACTATCCAACGGCAAGAGGTGCGCGAACATGGCTCTGCCGGGTTCGCTTTTCTGCGGGATTCCGGCGCATCAGGCGCAGGCGGCCGAGTTCGAGGGCATGGTGCAGCGTAGCGACGAGGACGGAGAATAAGGAGCAGGATGAGCAAGCGCGTATATGAGATAGCCCGCGAGCTCTCCCTGGACACGAAAGAGGTCATGGGACGGCTCAACGAGGCCGGGGTGGAGGTGAAAAATCATTTCGAGGCTGTAGAAGATCCCGTCTACGAACGAGTCTTCGGGGAGAAATCTAACTCTGGATCCCAGGGTGGACAAGAGGGCGGGCGCAAGAAGGAGAAGGGTGGAAGGAAGCGTCGGCGGGTCGTAATTGATGCGAACGCGTCCAACCGTGGACAGCGCCCGGTGACAACGTCCTCGCCCGCCCCTCAGGAAGGAACCGCGACGCAGGAGGCACCAGCGGAGGAGCAGAGCCAGGGAGGGATCGCGCGCGTCGAGCCCGGGGCGACGGTCAAGGATCTTGCGGACGCTGTTGGTGTGCCGCCAACCCGGATCATCAAGGAGCTCATGAATCTCGGCGAGATGAAGACCGTAACTCAGACGCTCTCTACCGAGGAAATAGAGCTCGTTGCCGAAGCGATAGGCGTTGAGGTCGAGATCGGGGGAGCTGAGGAGCCTGCGCCGGAGGAGGTGGCCCCGGAGGATGCGCCGGAAGACCTAATAGAGAGGCCGCCGGTGGTTACTGTAATGGGACACGTGGACCACGGAAAAACCTCGCTTTTGGACTATATCCGCCACACCACCGTGGCTACAGGCGAAGCTGGCGGGATCACGCAGCACATCGGCGCCTATCAGGTGGAGCAGGATGGGAAGAAGATCACCTTCATAGACACTCCCGGCCACGAGGCGTTCACCGAGATGCGCGCCCGCGGGGCGCAGGTTACGGACATAGTCGTGCTGGTTGTGGCCGCCGACGACGGCGTGATGCCCCAGACCGAGGAGGCCATCGAGCACGCCAGAGCCGCCGGCGTCCCGATCATGGTGGCGCTCAACAAGATAGACCTTCCCAACGCCAACCCGGACAGGGTTTATGGAGAGCTGGCCGAGCGCGGCCTGACCCCGGAGATGTGGGGTGGAGATACGGTAACCGTGCCTGTCTCGGCCAAGACCGGAGAGGGGATAGACGACCTTCTGGAGAACATCCTGGTCGTGGCGGAGCTGGAGGAGCTCAGGGCGAACCCGAATGCTCCCGCCAGCGGATATGTGATCGAGGGTGAGAGAGACCCAGGACGCGGCTCGGTGGCGACTTTGCTCATAGTTCGCGGCACGCTGCACAAGAGCGACGTGGTGCTCGCGGGCACCGCCTACGGACGGGTCAGGGCGATGCTCGACTACACCGGAAAGCGGATCAAGGAAGCCCTCCCCGGAACTCCGGTGGAGATACTGGGCCTCTCAGGGGTCCCAGAGGCGGGAACCCGCTTCGAGGTCGTGGAGCACGAGCGGATAGCCCGCGACCGGGCGCAGCAGGCCGAGGCTGCTCTCAGGCGCCAGGAACTTGCCGAGAGCGGGCCGAGCCGCTCGCTCGAAGAGCTTCTTGGCGAGGAGGGAACGCAGGATCTCAACCTCGTCGTCAAGGCGGATGTGGCGGGCTCCGTAGAAGCGCTCAAGGAGGCTCTCGCCAAGCTCTCTACCGACGAGGTGAGGGTCAACGTCGTACGCTCGGGAGTTGGCGCGCTTACCGACTCGGATGTGATGCTTGCATCGGCGAGCGACGGTATTCTGCTCGGCTTCAACGTCCGTCCGACGAACACGGCCAAGCAAACCGCCGAGCGCGAGGGTGTGGAGATCCGGACCTACGACGTCATCTACAAAGCTCTCGAAGACATCGAGGCGGCGATGCGCGGCATGCTCGCACCCGAGACCGCCGAGAACGAGACGGGCACGGCGGAGGTCCGGCAGACCTTCCGGGTACCGGGTGTGGGCACGGTCGCAGGATGTTACGTGACGCGGGGTGAGATCTTCCGCAACAACCGGGTGCGTGTCGTGCGCGATGGAACGGTTGTTTACGATGGCGGGGTTAGATCTCTCAAGCGATTCAAGGACGATGTCCGCTCGGTGCGCGAGGGCTTCGAGTGTGGCGTGGGCGTCGAGAACTTCAACGATATCAAGGAAGGCGATATGCTGGAGTTCTACGAGGTCGTCGAGGTCCCGAGGTAGCGGAAAACGTTGTTTTGCGCCGTAAGGCTGGAGCTGGAGCTGCCCTTCTCCACCAGCCTCAAGGACAAACGCCAGACGCTGCGTTCCATAAAAGATCGTCTGAGGCGCAAGAACATCTCGGTGGTGGAGTGCGACCACCAGGACCTCTGGCAGCGCGCCACGATCGAGCTCGCCCTGGCTGCCGTCTCGTTGAGGGCCGCCGAGGAGAAACGCGAGGAGGTCAGGCGGGCGCTCCTCAACTACGACGACCTGGCGATTATAGACTGGCGGGAGGAGTTCGTGAAGCTATGAGCGGACGCACCAGAAAAGTCGAGTCGCAGCTCAAGGAGATCGTGGGCGAAGAGGTGGATGCCCTCTCGGACCCCAGGATCAACGGTATCGTAACGGTTACCGGAGTCCGGGTCAGTCCGGACCTTCAGCACGCAACGGTTTTTTACAGTGTGCTTTCGGGAGAAAACGAAGAGGATGCACGCACTGGCCTGCAGAGCGCAGCCGGGCGCATCCAGGCCGCGGTGAGTTCGCAGATGCGGATCAAGCGCACGCCCCGGCTTGACTTCGAGCCGGATCCGGCTGTAGAACACGCCACCAGGATAGAAGCCGTACTGAGGGAGGTTAAACATAGTGCAGGCCCGGACGACCGCTAACACCACGAGCGAGGTAGCAGAGTTCTTGAGGACCCTCGAACGGGTAGCCATCACCACACACGTCGGTGTGGACGGGGACGCCGTGGGATCTTCTATTGCGCTCCTGTACCTGATGCGCTCCCTGGGAGCTGAGGCGGTCTTCTGCCACGCCGAGGAGGTTCCGACCTACCTCAGATGGCTCGTACCACACGAACCGCTGCGCGAGGCACCCCCGGACCACGACCTGCTCGTGGTTGATACCTCCCGCGTTGACCGCGCAGGAGTCCAGAACGGCACACCGCGCCTGAACCTCGACCACCACGAGGACAACCCGCTCTACGCCGAGTACAACCTCGTCAACCCGAAGGCCTCTGCGAGCGCCGAGATCGTCTACGACCTCTTCGAGGAGCTGGGCGTTCCCATCGAGAAACCCGCTGCCGAGGCCATCTACACCGGCATCCGCACCGATACCGGCGGCTTCCGCTTCCGGAACGTCTCTCCCAGGGCGCACGAGCTGGTCGCTAACCTTATGCGGATCGGGGTCGTCCCGGCGGTCATGTACGACCGGCTGAACCGTACTGCCTCGATGGAGCAGCTCAACATCGTCGGCGTTTGCATGGCGAAGGCCGTCCGGTACGGCGAGGTGCTCATCACCACAGTCGAGAATGAGGATTACCGGCGCACGGGCGCAACCGAGCTGGACTCCAAGGAGGCGATAGATCAGCTCAGGAGCGTCGCCGGGGTGGACGTGATCGCCCATCTGCGCGAAGTCCCGGAAGGAACCAAGGCATCCCTGCGCTCAGAGACGGTGGATGTGGGGGAGATCGCACGCCGCTTCGGCGGCGGCGGACACCGCCTGGCGGCGGGATACACCGCGCGAGGGCTGCGCCCGCAGGAGGCGAAGGAACAGCTCCTAGAAGTTCTCTCGGGAGTCGTGGATCTCGGAGGGAAGCAATAACCCAAACGGCCTTACTCGGCGCGCTGTTGGTGGACAAGCCCTCCGGCATCACCAGCGCGAAGGCGGTGGCAGAAGTGAAGCGCCTGCTACCGAGGAAAACCAGGATCGGACACACCGGCACCCTCGACCCTCTGGCCTCGGGCCTCTTGGTGCTCATGATCGGGCGCGCCACCCGCCTCTCCCGCTACGTTACGGACCTCGACAAAACCTACGTTGCAACCGCCCGTTTCGGCGCAACCTCCGACACTTTAGACGCCGACGGTGAGATCCTGGAGCTGGATGCTCCGATGCCCGAAGAGGATGACATCCGCGCCGCGCTCGAAGGTTTTACCGGCGAGCTTCTGCAGACCCCCCCGATGGCCTCGGCGATTAAAGTCGGCGGCGAACGTCTCTACGACCTTCACCGCCGCGGGATAGAGGTAGAACGTAAAAGCCGACCGGTAAGGGTTCACTCATTCTCTCTCACCTCAGCGGATCCCACCTCGCAAACCGCGACCTTCGAGATAACCTGCAGCAGCGGAACCTACGTCCGAACCCTCATCTCCGACCTGGCCCACCATCTCGACACGGGCGCTTACCTCACCGCCCTGCGACGCACCTCGGTCGGACACTTGAAGGTCGAGAACGCCTCACTCCCAGGAGATATCTCCACCGACAATATTTATAAACGCATAATACAACCAAAGGAGATTCTGGTTCGCCTTCCGGTGCTGGAGGTGGGCGAGGAGTGGCGCAGGGTGATTTCAAATGGACGGGAGATTCCGGCCTCTGGTTTGGTGGGCAGCTTTCGGGTTGAGTCGGGTGGGGGGGTGCTCGCGGTTTACCGG
>CADDYV010000009.1 GCA_902810695.1 Actinomycetota bacterium
AAGAAAACCTTGCACTCCGCCGGAAACCTGCCCGGATGCTCTACCGGCCGGCCCCCAACACCAGAGAGCAGACCTAGACGTTCTGGTTGAACGTCATAGCCATGCACCTCGATGCCGCTCTCGACGAGCCGGGTCGCGATGGGCATGCCCATAGTGCCCAGACCTGCAATACCGACGCTGTGAGTAGAAATGCGGTCCAAAAGCTTTAGCTCCTAACGTTCGAAGTCACCTGTCTACTCTCCTGGAGGTCGATCAGAAACCAGAGATGTCCACGCATGGCGAGCTATCGGGGCCTGAAAAACTCTTCCTTCGGTCCGACAACCCGTTTAGCATTTCCCCGTTGAAAGCTCGACCTTATCCTCCCACTAGACCCGAATATTGGTATTACGTTATACTAAAATTGGTAGAGAAGCAAGCCTCGGAGAACTGCTACAGAGTCCGAACGGCGAGTGGAGGTCAAGTGCAGGGTTCCGTTACTCGTTGCTTTCCAACCCCGATATCGCGTAAGGGTGGACACAAAGGACATCGTCACGGGCGAGAGAGTGGTAGGCATCTACACAGATGATGGCTTCTCGTAGAAGTGGTTGCAGGGGAGGATGTGCCTCTGGAGCATGGAGAGTTCGTGATGACCAAGCTGTACCCGAGGACGTAACAAAGGAGAGTACAAGAACATGTTCAAGCCTGTCTCAGATAGCCGGGCCTATAGCGAGAGGATCGTCTCCCAGATCACCGATGCGATAGTCAAGGGAGACTTAAAACCCGGTGACAGGATGCCTACCGAGCGAGACCTGGCAGAGCAGTTCGGGGTGAGCCGCACCGTGGTCAGGGATGCGGTAAAGACGCTTTCGGGACGGGGCATCCTCAAGGTGAGGCAGGGAGCGGGCATCTTCGTGGCTACCCCCGAAGACGCCATGCCCGGAGCTTTGAGTGCTCTATCGAGCATGATCCTGGTTGGCGGCCCTGCTCTAAGAGACCATTTCGAGGTGCGTAAGCTCCTGGAGACCCAGGCTGCGGAGTGGGCCGCAGCGAGAGCAAAAGAGCACCACCTGGAGCGCCTGCAACAGATACTCGATGAAGCCTTTGGCTTTGAGGATAACCCGGATGCTTTGAGCGAGCGGGATGCGAAATTTCATGCGGGGCTGGCGGAAGCCTCCGGGAACCTGGTCCTGGTCAGGGTCATGCTGGTGCTTTTGGATCTTCTTGCGGCGAGCCGGCGCGAGACGTTGAGCATACCCGGGAGAGCGAGGCTCTCCCTTGAAGACCATGTACGCATTCTGGAGAAGGTAAAAGCTAGAGATTCCTCTGGAGCGCGCCAGGCGATGCTCGATCACCTAGAGTCGGTTGAGTCTTCCCTCAAAGAGCTACACCCTGAGTTGGGCATAGGCTCTTCTGCTTGAGTGATGCCAGGACAAGGCCTATACGCTTATTTGACCGGTTTCAAGTTAGGGTATAACCTATCATCCATCTTCATCAAAAGTGCAGGGGGAGGGAATATGGAAAATGGGTCGGCCGATCACACGCATATACGGCACCATTTTGCCTGTTGGTGATCCCAACGCTCTGGGGAGGCAGGTTTCCATAGGAACCTGAGGCAATAACCTTCGGGCCAGGAGGAGCAAAGATGGCCGGAACAACATCTGTAGCTACGCAAAGAAGTGCCAGCAAACTGACCTACTTCTTCGGAGCCCTGGGAGGTCTGCTCTTCGGCTACGACCTGGGGATCGTGGCCGGTGCGCTGCTTTTTATTAAGCCGGATCTGGGCCTGAGCCCGGTGCAGGAGGGGCTGGTGGTGAGTTCCTTGCTGTTCGGGGCGGCGATCGGCGCGATCGGCTGTGGCCCGCTCTCCGACCGGACGGGCAGACGCTGGGTGGTCCTTCTGGCTGCCGCCATCTTCGGCGCCGGAGCGATCGGTGCGGCCCTCTCTCCCGGCGCCGACGCGCTCATATTCTTCAGGTTTGTTATGGGGCTGGCCGTCGGGACTTTCTCAGCCATGGTGCCGGTCTACCTCTCGGAGATAGCCCCGCCGGAGATTCGGGGCAGGCTCTCGGGGTTGAATCAGCTCATGATCTCCACCGGCATACTCGTGGCCTACCTGGTCAACCTGGCGCTCAGCCCTTATGGCGCGTGGAGGTTGATGCTGGGACTGGCCTCCGCTCCCGCCATAGTCCTCCTGGTGGGACTCACTTTCCTGCCAGAGAGCCCCCGCTGGCTGGTGAAGCGGGGACGCGAAGACGAGGCGCGGGCCGTGCTCGGGCGCTATCGCGAGGCCGAAAGGGTAGACACCGAGATAGAGGACATAAAACAGGTAAACAGGCAGGAAGAGGAGCAACTGGGCCTGCGCCGGCTCTTACGCGATCCCCGTCTCCGGCGGTTGCTCTTGCTGGGCGTAGGGCTCGCGGTCTTCCAGCAGATAGTCGGGATCAACACCATCATCTACTACGCCCCGACCATTCTCACGAGCCTGGGCTACGGCAACTCGGCGGCCATCATCGCCAACGCGGGCCTCGGAGCCTGGACCGTGTTCATCACGATAATAATGCTTCTGTTCGTGGTGGATCGCATAGGGCGCAGGCGGCCGCTCATTTTCGGGGCCTGGGGCATGGTGTTGAGCATGGTCGTCCTCGGCATAACGTTCTTCTCCGCCGGCATACAGGGGGGTGCGGCGGGCTGGATCGCCATCGCCTGTCTGGTGCTGTTCAAGGCCAGCTTCTCTTTGAGCTGGGGCGGCATAATGTGGATAATGCTCGGTGAAGTCTTCCCGCTGAGAATACGCGGCACCGCCATGGGCATATCATCCTTCTGCAACTGGGCCGCGAACTTCCTGGTAGGCCTGACTTTCCCCATACTGCTGGCAGCCGGAACAGGCGCCGTTTTCTTCGTCTTCGCCGCGATCGGGGTGCTGGCTTCCCTCTTTGCCTTCTTCGTGGTCCCAGAGACCAAAGGAAGAAGCCTGGAACAGATAGAGAGCCGCCTGGCTCTGGGGAAGGGGAGTGCGTAGTACATCTTTACGCCAAAAGAATGACGGGGAGGTAATGAGTGGCGGAAAGCCTGACTGTACGTACCAAGCGCGACATCATCGACTTTGTAAACTCCCACCCCACCGGCAGCCGCAGGGCCAAGATCCTGGCGTTCGTCGCTCTGGGTGGGATCTTTATTGACGCCTATGACTTCACCAGCATCGGTATAGGAGTCGATTCGCTCCAGAGCCAGCTCTCCTTGACGCCCTTTGAGGTCGGCACCGTCACGGCGATCATGGCGTTCGGCGCGCTGGTCGGCGCCCTGGTGGGAGGATATGTGGTCGAGAGGGTCGGTCGCTACAAACTGTTCACCATAGACCTGTTCCTCTTTGTCGTCGCCGCCCTGGGTGCCGGGCTCTCCCCGAACCTGGGGTGGCTGCTCTTCTTCAGGTTTTTCCTGGGAGTAGGGGTCGGCCTCGACATGCCCGCCTCTCTGAGCTTCGTGGCCGAGTTCACCAACTCCAGCAACAAGGGAAAGTACGTCAACTTCTGGCAGATGATGTGGTACTGCGCCACGGTGTGCACGGGGTTGGTGGTGCTCGTCGTCTTTTTCGCCGGGGTGGGGAACGACCTGTGGCGGTGGGCCGTGGGATTCGGGGCGGTCCCTGCCCTGGTAGTGCTCGCGCTGCGCTTCCGCTACGCCGACGAGAGCCCCATGTGGGCGGCGCACCACCTGGGCCTCGAAGAAGCCGCAAAGATTCTGGAGAAGAACTACGACGTTCGCGTAAACGTTCCGCCTCTGGAAGAGAGGGCCACACGCCCTTCACGCGTGAGGTACGGCGCGATCTTCCAGCGGGGTTACAGGGCGCGAACTACTCTGGCCTCGATCATCTCCGGGTTGCAGAGCATGGAGTACTACGCCGTGGGGTTCTACCTGCCCACCATATCGGCGTTGATCCTGGGCAAGGGTTTGCTGTACGTGATCATTGGGACCATCGTGATCAACCTCTTCGGCATCCTCGGGGGCGGCACCCAGCCGTTTTTTACCCCCAGGTTCGGGGTCTGGAAGCTCGCGGTTATCGGCTGCGCCATCGCCGCGGCCAGCCTGATCCTGGCCGGGATAACCAAGGGCGTCATCTCCATCTACCTGCAGGGGCTGCTCCTGGGCATCTTTATCCTCGCCCACTCCTTTGGCCAGGGCTCGCAGGGGAAAACTATGGCCGCCCTGTCCTACCCCACCGAGTTTCGGGGTGTAGGAACCGGCTGGGCAGAGGCCATGTCGCGGGTAGGCAGCATCTTCGGCTTCTACGTCTTTCCCCTCGTGCTGGCCGCCGTCGGCCTGAGCCAGACCCTGCTCTATCTGGCGGCGATCCCCCTCATCATGCTGGCCTCTTTGCTGCTGATACGCTGGGAACCCGTGGGGCAAGACGTCGAAAGCGGGGTACCGTCTCCACTCGAACCAAAAGCTCTGGCTTCTGAGGAATGAGAGGTGGCCTTAGACCATGGCCGTTTTGATCACCGGCGGGACGGGGTTTATCGGAGCGTACGTTGCCCGAAGGTTGCTCAGGGCAGGCCGGAAGGTTGTTACGCTGGACAACCTCCCTTCCAATGTTATCAACGAGGTCCTCGATCCAGAGGAACTGGCTCAGGTGCGATTTATGCGCGGTGATGTCTCTTCTTTACGGGATGTGGCCCGCGCCATCCGTGACAATAACGTGGAGCGGGTGATTCACCTCGCCTCCCTGCTGCACCCGGCTTCTAACGAGAACCCGCCGCTGGCGATCCAGGTCAACATCCAGGGTCAGGCGACCATCCTGGAAGCCGCCCGGATCTTCGATCTGAAGAAGGTCGTATGGGCAAGCTCGGTAGTGGTCTTTGGCAGCCGGGACTCACAACCCCGCATCCCCGTGCCCAATGACGCTCCCCACCATCCGGTGAACCTGTACGGGGCGAGCAAGTCTTTCGACGAGTTCCTTACGAACCACTACATCAGGGAGTGGGGGATAGACGCTCTGGGGTTGCGGTTCACCGTAGTGTACGGCCCCGGCCGTGTTCGCGGAGCCAGCGCCTTCGTCAACGAGCTCATCAAACCCGCCCTCGGCAAGCCCGCCAACGTACCTTTCGGTGACGACATCGTGGACTGGCAGTACGTCGAAGACATCGCCGATCTCCTCGTCAAGTGTATTGATTTGCCGAGAACCAGAACCCCGGTTTTCAATACCCAGTTCGACAGGCGCTCGATCAGGGAAGCGGGGGCTTTTGTCAGAGAACTCATTCCTTCGGCTGTGATCACGTACCAGCCCGGAGAGTTCGGGATAGCGTGGGAGCTCGACGACTCGGTTCTGCAAGAGGAGATCGGCTTCGAGCCGATGTTCACGATGGAACGAGGATTGAGAGCGGTCCTAGAGCATGCCAGAAGGCAGGCCGGGCTCCCGCCACTGGAAGCTCCTGCCGGAGATCACTCGTGGAAAGGACAGTAGCCGTTTGAGGAACGTTCGCATCGAGTACGGCGACTCGGGGATGGACATAGAGGTGCCGGAGAACGCGGTGGTTCTCCGGCCCGGCGAGGCTTTCACGGAGCCAGAACCTCTGGAAGATCCCATCGAAGCCACGCGCCGAGCCCTGGCGGAGCCTCTTGGTTCTCCACCCATAAGGGAGCTGGTAGGGCCGGGAGCGAAGGTGGTGATCTCCTTCCCCGACAGGGTCAAGGGCGGCTCTCACGCCACTTCGCACAGGCGGGTGACCATACCCCTCTTGCTCCAGGAGCTTGAGGCTGCCGGGATTGACGAGCGGGACATCAAACTCGTGTGCGCCATCGGTTTGCACCGGAAAAACCGCCCGGACGAGTTCGAGAGCTACCTGGGACGCGATATCGCCGCACGATTCTGTGGCGAGCGGCTGGTGAATCACGATCCCGAAGACCCCCAAAGCATCCTCAAGGTAGGAGAAACGGAGCGGGGGGATATAGTAGAGGTCAATCAAGACGTAGTCGAGGCGGACCTCGCGATCATGCTGGGACACGCCATGGGCAACCCCTATGGAGGCTACTCCGGCGGGTACAAGATGCCGTGCACGGGGCTTACCACCTGGCGTTCGATCCGCTGCCACCACACTCCTAAGACGATGTACCGCGACGACTTCACTCCCGCTTCCACCGAAAGCCATTTCCGCCACCAGCTCGTCGAGATCGGCGAAAAGATAGAAGGGGCCATGAAGAACCCGTTCTTCGCGGTGGATGCCGTGCTGGACAGCGAGTCCCGGCAGCTCGGCGTTTTCGCGGGGAGAGCAAGCGAGGTGGAGAGAGCAAGCTGGCCGGTGGCCGCCAGACGCACCGAAGTAGTGATGGAGGAAGAGAAGGCGGACGTGCTCGTTTTGGGGATGCCGCGCTCTTTCCACTACGGTCCGGGGATGGGGTCGAATCCCATCCTGATGCTGCAGGCCATCGGCTCTTCGATCGTCAGGGCCGCGGGAGCTTTGAGGCCGGACCCCGTCGTCATTTGCGCCTCGGTGTGCGATGGCTGGTTCAACGACGAGTGGTTCCCATCTTACCGGGAGACCTACGATCTCTTCCAGCGGTGCAACCGGGTGGAGGAAATGCAGCGTTACGAAGACGACATGTGCGCCCGGCCAGAGTACCTGCGTGGCTTCAGAGAAGCCTACGGCTACCATCCCTTCCACGCCTTCTCGATGCTCTACATGGGAGGGATCGCGCTTGACTTCGCCCGCACTATCTACATAGTCGGTGCAAAAGAGCCGGATTTTGCGCGGGGAATGGGCTGCATCCCGGTGAGCACGTTCGATGAAGCGGTAAAGCAAGCGAGCCGTCAGGTGGGCGAAAACCCGAAGATGCTGGTGGTACCCGAACTCTCCAGGCCGCAGGTCCACGTGAGCGCCGGCGGATAATGGGCTCAGGTTATCGAGAAAGTCATCGTGTACGGGCGGGAACTATGGCTCTGAGAGGTTGTTAGCTTTCCACAAGGAGGGAAGAGAAGATGAGATCCCCGAGTGGTTCGTCCGCTACCCTGGTCAGGCGCATAGCGAGGATAACCGTGGTTATCCTCTTCTTCGCCTGGCTCGTTGACTACATTGACCGTCTCGTTATCACGCTTGCATTGCCGCCGATAGGAAAGGAGCTTCACCTCGACAACACCGAAAAGGGAGCCATCCTGACCGTCTTCTTCCTCGCCTACGCCATATTCCAGATACCCGGTGGCCTTCTGGCCGACCGTATCGGGGCACGGAAGATCACGACGTTCACGATGATCATCTGGTCTGCGTTTACGGCGCTTACCGGGGCCGCCGCCAACTACGCGATGCTGCTGGTGGTGCGCTTTCTGTTCGGGGCGGCAGAGGGCATGTTCCCGGGCGCGTCAATGAAGGCGATATCCGAGCGTACCAGCGGCAGAAACAGGATGACGGCCAACGGTATCATGCTCGCCTCGAACCCTTTGGGCGCGGCTCTGGCACCGTTGGTCGCGGCTCCGGCCATAGCCCTGGTGGGTTGGAAACATTCCTTCTTCTACGTGGCGGGTCTGGGTATCGTGATGGCGGCGATCATCTGGATCGCGCTGCCCAGGGTGTTGCCAGCCGGTGAAGGTGAGGAGCGGCAATCCCAGGAATCGAACGGCTCTGGCCGCGACAGCCTCCGGTTGCTGTCCTCGGGGACCATGTGGAAGTTCACGCTCATGTTCTTCGGCTTCGATGTCGTCTCCTGGGGGCTGGTTAGCTGGGTCCCGGACTACCTGGTAACCCAGAGAGGCGTGTCAATAGTTACTACAGGCATCTACGCCTCGATCCCGTGGTTTGTCGGCATGATATCGACGGTGGCGGGCGGTGTACTCTTCGACCGCTATTTTCATGAGCGTCACCGCTGGATAATCGTCCCGACGATGATCGTCACCGCGATCTTCCTGGACCTGATGGTTCGTTCGCATACCACGGCGGCCTTCGTAACCTTCGAGAGCATCGCGATGTTCTTCATGTTCGTGAACTTCATGCCGATCTTCGGGCTGCCCTTGCGGCTTTTGCCGCGCGAGGTGGTGGGATCAGGTTCCGCGCTGGTCAACTTCGGCGGTCAGGCCGGCGGGTTCGTGGCGCCACTCATCATGGGGTTTCTGGCGGACCGCCTCTCCTTTACCGCAGCCTTCGGGTTTCTGGTGTTCGGGGCGCTTCTGGCGGCGGCGTCCTCGTTGTGGTCTCCGCAGACCTCGGAGGCTTTTCGGGATGCGCTCGGGGACAAGCTGGCGGAGATGCGTTCGCCGCGGCCCGAGGGACATCGCCAGGTACAACGGCAATAGCTGGAGGGACTACTGAATGAAGAAGAATCTGGTAATAGCGGGGGCCAGCGTGCTGGACGGAACCGGAGCCCCCGCCACGCACTCCGATGTCTGCATCTCTGAGGGTGTGATCCAGGAAGTCAGCCCGGCCAGCGACTACCACGGCGACAGGGAGGTGCTCGACGCGAGCGAGTTGACCCTGGCGCCCGGCTTCATAGATGCTCACTCGCACGCGGATAACGCCCCCTTCCTGGCTGACGATGACACAACCAAGATACTACAGGGGGTAACCACCGAGGTGGTGGGCAACTGCGGGATGAGCCTCGCCCCCCGCAACGACAGGTACGCCGGGCTGCTTGCGGCCTATGCCGGGCGCCTGTTTCCGACGGTTAGATGGTCTGGTGACAGCTTCTCCGATTTTCTATCAGAGGCGGATCGGCGCGGCTACGTAACCAACTACGCCCCGCTGGTCGGGCATGGCACCTTGAGGATCGCAGCTATGGGCATGGAGGACAGGCCGCCCACTGCTGAAGAACAAAAGCAGATGGGAGGCTTGCTCGAAGAAGCCCTTGAAGCCGGAGCATTCGGGCTATCCACGGGTCTCATATATCCACCGGGGCTCTTCTCGAAGACCGAGGAGATCATCGAGTTGGCCCGCGGCTTGCCGCCGCACGCCCTCTACGCCTCGCACATACGCGGCGAGGGGGAGAACCTGCTGGAGAGCATCCGGGAGGCCATCCGCATAGGGGAGGAAGCCGGTGTGCGTACCCAGATCTCCCACCACAAGGCTGCGGGCAGAGAGAACTGGGGAAAGACAAAAGATACTTTGAAGATGATCGCGCAGGCCCGAGGGCGCGGGGTAGAGGTCTACCAGGATGTCTACCCCTACACGGCATCGAGCACCATGCTCACGGCCCTTCTGCCTCCCTACATGCAGGAGGGAGGAGATGAGGCCGTGCTGCGGAGGCTTCGCGAACATGACGCAGCAGCCCGGATACGCCAGGCTATCGAGGAAGGAGTCGAGGGCTGGGAGAATCACGTGTCCGGCGCGGGATGGGATGGCATCCTGATATCCTCGACCGCAGACCACCGGTATGAGGGGATGACTATAGAGGAGATATCCGGCCAGCTTGGTTTGGAGCCCGTCGAGGTCCTGGTTCGGATACTGCTGGAGGAGCAGCTGAGGGCGAGCATGGTTGTATTTTCCATGGACGAGGCCGACCTGCAGCGGGTATTGCGCGAGGAGCACACGATGATCGGCTCTGACGGACTACCACCCGGCTTCGGCGGAAAGCCGCATCCCCGCCTCTTCGGCACATTCCCGCGGGTGCTGGCCCGCTACGTCCGCGAAGCTCCGGTTTTCTCACTGGAAGAAGCTGTACGACGGATGACCTCGCTGCCGGCCAGGGTCTTCCGTATCCCCGGGCGCGGCGTGATCGAGCCAGGCAAGGTGGCTGATTTGGTCGCCTTCGATGCGCGTGAGGTCCGGGATGTAGGTGATTACCGCGACCCGGTGCATACCCCGGAGGGCATCCGTTGGGTATTACAGGCGGGACAGGTCGTGGTGGACGGTCAACGGTACATTGGCAACCGCAAGGGCCAACGCCTGCAACCTGCCACTTCATGGGTGTGATAAACCTTCGAAATTTTCCCTGGTTCGGCAAAAGAAGTTTGACACAACCGGGAGCGTGGGTGTGAACTACGTAGGCCGCGGTGGGTGATAGGGGAGGTGCTTGAAGATGGGTTGGTCGGTGGCCCGGCGGGAGCGAAACCGCGAGTCCGTACTCGGAGCTGTAGGTGAGCTCGCCCCGCGGATGGTCGAGGTGCTGCAGAGCTTCGTGCGGATTCCGACGGTGAACCCGCCCGGGGAGAACTACGAGAAATTCGTTGAGCACATGGGCTCCATCCTCGATGACCTGGGCTATGAGATCGAGGTGGTGCGGGTGCCGGAGAAGCGCCTGCCCGAGCTCGCGCCGCACGGCAAGGGCCTGCCCCGTCCGAACCTTATCGCCCGCCTGCCCGGAGCCGGTGAGGGACCACGGCTCCACCTGAACGGTCACTACGACGTGGTGCCTGCCGGGAGTGACTGGCATCACGATCCTTTCGGGGGGGAGATAGAGGACGAAAAAGTCTACGCCCGGGGAGCGGCGGACCAGAAGAGCGGGCTCGCCTGCCAGATCTTCGCTGTCGAGGCGTTGCGGATGGCCGGTCTGGACCCGGGCGGGTGCATCACCCACAGCGCGGTCCCGGACGAGGAGACCGTCGGCAACACGAACGCCGGGACTGGATTCCTCGTCGAGCAGGGGGTAATCAGCGCGGCGAACACCGACGCGGTCATCATCACCGAGCCGTTCGGTCCGGAGGGGGTGGGCATCGGGCACAAAGGCGCGATATGGGGTGATATCACCGTATACGGCAAAAAGGCGCACGGGAGCTCCCCGATGCTCGGCGTCAACGCGGTGGAGCTGGCGGGCCGCTTTCTGGCCTGGGTGGAAGACGGGCTCAAGCCCAGGCTGAACCGGCGAAAGACCGAACTCGCGGTAACACCCCCCGAGGCGATCCACTCCACACTCTCCTTCGACACCATAGAGGGCGGGACGGCCACCAACACGGTCCCGGACCGCTGCAGGATCACCTTCAACCGCCGCCTCCTGCCGCAGGAGAGGGTGGACGAGGCCCGCCAGGAGTTACTCTCGCTGCTGGAAGAATTCGAGGAAGAGGAGCCCCGTTTCCGCTACGACTACCGGGAGACCTACGCCACCGAGCCTGTAATAATCCCGGAGGATGAGCCGCTTGTCAGGGTGGCCCGGCATGCCATTGGATCGCTAGGCATGAAGCCTCGACTCCTGATATCCGCCGGGAGCGACGACCAGCGCTTCATCGTGCACCGCGCGGGGATCACGAACTGCATAATCTACGGGCCAGGCAGAACCGCTCTCTCCCACATCGCCGACGAATACGTCAGCGTACAGGACCTCATCACGGCCACGAAGGTCCTCGCGCTGATCCTCTGCGACTGCCTCTGGTCCACGAAAGGAGTCCCGAACCATGCAGGGTAGGCGCAGATCGCTCTGGCTGCTTCTGGTCCCGTTCGTCATATTCATCGTCGGGCTGCCGTTCGCAAACCACATCCACCCGCTCATCTTCGGCGTGCCGTTTTTCACCTTCTGGATGCTGGTCGGCGTGGTGTGCACGCCGCTTGCGATCTGGCTCGCAGCCCTCTTCGACCCGCTCTACGGGAGAAGGAACAACGGGAGAGAGAGGTAGGTCATGTCCAACGCGGCGGTAGCCAGCACCATCTTCATAATCTTCATGATCCTCACCGTCGGGTTCGGCCTGCTCTCGGTCAGGGGGCGTCAGCCGAACCTCTCCGAGTGGTCGGTCGGCGGGCGCAACTTCGGCTCGGTCCTGCTCTGGGTGCTGCTCGCCGGCGAGATATACACGGCGTTCAGCTACCTCGGGGCGGCCGGATGGGGCTACGACTACGGGGCCCCGATCTACTACGAGTTCGCCTACCTTGCGGGGGGATACGCCCTCGGGTACTTCTTCGGCCCGCTGTTCTGGGGTTACGCCAAAAAGCACGGGCTCGTGAGCGTCTCGGACATGGGAGCGCACAGGTTCCAGAGCAAGACGCTCGGGGTCCTGATGGCCCTGATCACGACCATCTTCCTCATCCCCTACGTGCAGCTCGAGATCACCGGCATGGGTCTGGTCGTGAACCAGATGACTTACGGCGGCATAGACCTCAACTGGGCGTACGTGATCTCCTTCGTCGTTGCAGAAAGCTTTATCCTAATCAGCGGGCTGCGGGGCAGTGCCTGGGTGAGTATCCTCAAAGATTCCACGGTCATCCTCACCGTCATCGTGATCGGCATCTACGTCCCCTACCATTTCTTCGGCGGCTACGGCGGACTCTTCGAGCGGCTCCTTCATACTCACCCGCAGGTGTTCACCCTGCCGGGGAACTCGCCGAACCTGGACTCCTGGTGGTTCGCCTCTACCACCATCGTCAACTCTCTGGGTTACATCGTGTTTCCGAATGTCTTCGCGGCGTACCTGGGGGCGCAGGCGGCGCGCACCATCCGCACCAACAGCATTTTCCTGCCCTTCTACCAGATCCTGCTCTTCGTCCCGATGCTGCTCGGGATGGCGGCGCTGCTCGTCGTGCCGCACCTTAAAGATAGCGACCTGGCGCTGCTCGCCCTCTCGATCAAGGCGTTCCCGGCGTGGTTCGTCGGCCTGATCGGGGTGGCCGGGGCGCTCTCGGCGATCGTGCCGATGGCGGTGTTCATGCTGGTTATAGGGACGATGTGGGGCCGGAGCATCCTGGGGATAAGCGTCGAGTCCGAGACGACCCAGAAACGGCTCTCGCAGCTCGTAACGTTTTTGGTCGGCGTGATCGCGCTGATCTTCTCCATCGCGCTGCCCTCCACCCTGGTCCGGCTCTCGGTTATCTCCTACGAGGGGATAACCCAGCTCGCGCCCGTGCTGATCCTCGGGCTGCTGTGGCGCGGGATGACCGCGAAGGGTGCAATCGGCGGCTTCATCGCCGGGATAATCGTCGTGGTTATCCTGTTCGTTACGGGCCACGATCCCCTCTTCGGGATCAACGGCGGGCTCTACGGGCTTGTCGTCAACACAGTGGTCGGCGTGGCGGTGAGCCGGGCTACGGCCACGAGCCGCGACCTGGAGGAGGCTGGCCGGCGCATGGTTCCCCAGCAGCCCTGAGAAGGGAGCGTTCGTTTGATCGCAGACGCAGTCTTTCTAGACGGGCAGGTGGTAACCGTGGACGGAAGCGACAGCGTCCACGGCGCCGGAGGCTACGGGCCACACAACCTGCGCATCATGCGGCGGGAGGTCCTTTCCGGTCCGATCCTCTCGATAAAGCGGGGGAGACTCAAAGACCCCGAGGCGGACCTCACGATGGTTGGCGGGAAGGGGATCTTCCGCCGGGAGATCTCCGCTTGAGCGGCACCTCGTACACCATCGAGGGTCTCGAGAGCCGCGTCGAGGTGCTCGTGGACCGCTACGGCGTGTCGCACATCTACGCCGGGAGCGAGCGAGACCTGTTCTTCGCGCAGGGCTGGAACGCCGCACGCGACCGGCTGTGGCAGATAGACCTGTGGCGCAGGCGGGGGCTCGGGCTGCTCTCAGAGGCGCTCGGGCGCGACTACCTGGAGCAGGACCGTGCGGCCCGGCTCTTCCTCTACCGGGGAGACATGGACCGGGAGTGGGAAGCCTGCTCCCCAGGAACCAGGCAGGTGGTGCGGGCGTTCGTCGAGGGGATCAACGCCTACATCGGTCTGACCGGGCGTGAGACGGATCTCCTCCCGCCGGAGTTCGGGGCGCTCGGCTACCGGCCCGCGAGGTGGTCTCCGGAGGACGTGGTGCGGGTGCGCTCAGGCGGCCTCTACCGCAATGTCGAGGAAGAGGTCGCCCGCGCCATCACCCTGCGGGACTTTGGCCCGGAGGTGGAGCGGCTGAGGAGCGTCCTGGAGCCGGAGCGGGAGATCTCTGTTCCAGAAGGGTTAGATCTCGGCCTCATCTCCGAAGAGGTGCTCGGGGTCTACCGGCTCGCTACCGGCGGCGTGGAATTCTCTCCGGGGAGCAACAACTGGGTCATCTCTCCACAGCGGAGCACGACCGGGCGTCCGATCCTGGCGAACGACCCGCACCGGGACCAGTCGGTGCCGTCGCTGCGCTACGCGGTGCACCTCTCGGCTCCGGGGCTCGATGTGATCGGGGCCGGAGAGCCCGCGCTGCCGGGGATATCGCTCGGCCACAACGGCAGGATAGCGTTTGGGCTCACCATCTTCCCGATAGACCAGGAAGACCTCTACGTCTACGAGACGCGGCCCGGCTCCCCACAGGAGTACCGCTACAACGGAGGCTGGGAGCATATGCGGGTCGTGAGGGAGGGGATCCCGGTTCGGGACGGAGACCCGGTAGAGGTCGAGCTCAAGTACACCCGCCACGGACCCGTGATCCGCGAAGACCGGGAGAAGAGAGCCGCCTTCGCCGTGCGGGCCGCGTGGCTGGAGCCGGGGTCGGCGCCCTACCTGGGCGGGCTCGGGTGTATGCGCGCCGGGAACTGGGAGGAGTTCGTCCGAGCGCTCCGGGACTGGCGCACGCCCGGGGAGAACCTCGTCTACGCCGACACCTCGGGCAACATAGGGTGGAAGGCCACGGGGCTCGTGCCGCGGCGTCCCAACTGGGACGGGCTGCTGCCGGTGCCCGGCGACGGGCGGTACGAGTGGGACTGGTTCCTGCGCCAGGAGCTGCTGCCCGAGGAGGTCAACCCCACTCGTGGTTGGATCTCGACGGCCAACCAGATGAACCTTCCGGACGGTTACCCCGCGGAGGAGCGCAAAGTAAGCTTCGAGTGGTACCCGCCCTTCCGCCAGCAGCGGATCTCCGAGGTGATCGAATCCTCGCCCCGCTTCGGCCTGGAGGGCTCCCTGCGGCTGCAAACTGACCACCTCTCGGTCCCGGCGCGCCGCGTCGTCGCGGTTCTCGCGGGGCTGCGCTCCGACGACCCGGCCATCGAGGAGGCGCTGGAGCTATTGCAGGGATGGGACTGTGTCCTGGACGAGGGCTCCGCCGCTGCGGCGCTCTTTGAGGTGTGGTACAGGCTCCATCTGCGTCCGGAAGCCCTGCGCCGACTCCTGCCGGAGCGAGACGCGGAGCGCGCTTTAGCGGCGCTCACCGCCGACGCCTTCGAGTCGGATGCGGAGATCGCTGACCCCCGGGCGGTCCTCGACCTGATCAAAGCCCCCGACGAGAGGTTCGGCCCCGACCCGGACGCTGCCAGGGACGAGGCTCTGCTTTCGAGCCTCGGCGAGGCCGCGGCGCGCCTGCAGCGTCTCCTCGGTCCCGACCCCCAGGCGTGGAGGTGGGGAGATTTGCACAAAGCCTGCTTCCAGCACCCGCTCTCCGGTACCCCGGCGGCGCGGCGCATCCCGCAGCGTCTGGACGCCGGGCCGTTTCCCCGCGGGGGTAGCGGGGACACCGTCGGGAACACGGGCTACCGCGCGCAGAACTTCCGACAGACCGGGGGCGCCTCGTGGCGCATGGTCTTGGATATCGGGGAGTGGGATAATTCACTCGCGATGAACGCTCCGGGGCAGTCCGGAGATCCCAGAAGCCCTCACTACGCCGACCTCGCCCCGGCGTGGGCTAGAGGCGAAGCCTTTCCCCTGCTCTACAGCAGGCAGAGGGTGGAAGAGGAAACGTACCTGCGCATCCTGCTCGATCCGGAAGGGAAGTGCTGCGATGCCGAACGCTGAGGAGATCTGCTACCTGCCTGCCACCGCGCTGGCCCGCTTCATCCGGCAGAGGGAACTTTCCGCCGTGGAGGTGGTGGAGGCGCACCTGGAGCGCATAGAGCAGGTGAACCCGAAGGTCAACGCGATCGTCACCCTGGTGCCGGAGCGTGCGCTTAGGGAAGCGCGCGCCGCCGACGAGAGGCTTGCGCGGGGCGAAGAAGTGGGGCCGCTGCACGGCCTGCCGGTGGTGCACAAGGACCTGGCATCCACCAGAGGCCTCCGCACCACCTTCGGCTCCCTCGTCTACAGCGACTTCGTCCCGCAGGAGGATGCTCTGATAGTCGAGCGCCTGAAGCGCGCCGGGGCGATAACGCTCGGCAAGAGCAACACCCCCGAGTTCGGCGCGGGATCTCAGACCTTCAACGAAGTCTTCGGGGCCACCAGAAACCCCTACGACCTCTCGAAGACCAGCGGCGGCTCAAGCGGCGGCGCGGCGGCCGCGCTCGCCTGCGGCATGGTCCCGATAGCCGACGGCAGCGACATGGGCGGCAGCCTGCGCAACCCGGCGGCCTTCTGCAACGTGGTGGGCCTGCGTCCCTCGCCGGGCCGGGTTCCCGTCTGGCCGACGCTTGCCCCGTGGTCCCCGCTCTCGGTAGAGGGACCGATGGCCCGCGACGTCCTCGACGCCGCACTGATGCTCGGCGCGATAGCCGGGCCGGACCCACGGGACCCGCTCTCCCTCTCTGAGCCGGGCGAGCTCTTCCTGGGATCACTGGAGCGCGACCTCTCCAGGGCGCGCCTCGCCTGGTGCCGCGACCTCGGGGGTCTTCCGGTGGAGCCGGTGATCACAGAGACGCTCGAAAAGCAGCTACGGGTCTTCGGGGATCTGGGGTGCGTCGTGGAGGAGGCGGAGCCGGACTTCTCGGGATCCGACGAGGCCTTCAAGGCGCTAAGAGCCTTCCACTTCGAACTCGCCTACGGCGAGTTGCTGGCGGAGCACCGGCATGAGATGAAGGACACCGTGGTTTGGAACATCGAGGAGGGACGCAGGCTCTCGGTATCAAAGTTCGCGGAGGCCGAGCGGATGAGAACCGCTCTCTACCACCGGATGCGGGAGTTCATGCAAGGCTACGACTTCCTGCTGCTTCCAGTTACCCAGGTTGTCCCGTTCGACGTGCGCGTGCCTTTTCCTACGGAGATAGAGGGTGTGCAGATGGAAACCTACATAGACTGGATGAAGTCCTGCTACTACATCACGGTTACCGGGCTTCCCGCCTTATCCGTGCCGGGCGGGTTCACCCCGCAGGGGCTCCCGGTGGGCCTGCAGATCGTGGGCCGCCCCCGCGACGACCTGGGTGTAATGCGGCTCGGGCGCGCCTTCGAGCGGGAGACGGGATTCGGTCGCAGGCGGCCTGAGCTCTAGAAAAGATTGTTGCAGAGTGGGGTATGAGCTATGATGGCTGTGGTGGGGTGTTGATTTCGAGGAGCCGCTACGCTTGCACGAGCTTTCCATAGCCGAGTCCATTGTCCGGGTGGCGTGCAACCACGCGGACGAAAGACGGGTTACGAGGGTGCACGTGAAACTCGGGCATCTGCGCCAGGTCGTGCCCTCGGCTCTGGCTTTCAGCTTCGGGCTGGTGGCCGAGGGGACCGGCGTCGAGGGCGCCGAGCTGGAGATGGAGGAGGTTCCGGCTGCCGGTATATGCCGCAGATGCGGAGAGGAGAGCCAGCTCGAAGGCTTTCCTCTGGTGTGCCGGACGTGCGGGGGCTTTGACCTGGAGATCATCAGGGGAGAAGAGTTGCTGGTCGAGTTTCTGGAGCTGGAGGAGGCGTAGATGCACCGTACGGCTGTTAAAAAGGTGGTCCTGGAGAACGTCCTTGATGCCAACGACGCCTTAGCTCAGGCCAACCGGGAGAAGTTCGACCAGAGCGGAACATATGTGATCAACATGATGAGCTCTCCCGGTGCCGGCAAGACCGCGCTGCTGGAGCGCGCGCTGGAGCGATTGCGCGGCAAGTTGCGGCTGGGCGTCCTGGAGGGCGACGTGCAAACCACCCTGGACGCCGACAGGCTCGCCCGCTTTCACATTCCGCTCGTTCAGGTCAACACGGACCCCGGCTTCGGCGGTGAATGCCACCTGGATGCGAACATGGTGCGCTCGGGCCTTGCGGAGCTTCCTCTGGAAGACATAGATATCCTGGTCATAGAGAACGTCGGCAACCTGGTGTGCCCTGCGGAATTCAGGGTTGGTGAGAACGTGCGGGTCATGGTCTACTCCATCACCGAGGGTGAAGAGAAGCCCCTCAAGTATCCCCTGATGTTCCGCTCCGCGGATCTCGTGCTCGTAAACAAGATAGACCTTCTGGAATACCTGGACTTCGACCTGGAGCAGTTCCTGGGCTACCTGAAAGCGGTCAATCCCGCCGCCCCGCACATCCTAACCAGCGCCCGCACCGGCGAGGGCGTGGAGGAGTTTTGCTCCTGGCTGGAGCGCCGCACCGCCTATCCACCCGCAAGTGGATAACCTACAAATTCCACTGGTACGCCTTGATACTTTTTTGATGGCGGATTATGATACCTATACTACTATCGGGAAAGGAATGCAAGGAGGTTTCTGGAGCACCGGATAGTTCGGGTTCGGCGGAAAGGGGCTGACCCGGAAATCCGGAACAAAGATACGCGTTCAGGGATGCGTCTGTGGGGACGCATTAGCTTCTTCCTTGAGTGTGGATGCAAGTCGGGAGGTGGACGGCTTTGCTGATACGGGGAAGTTCCGCTGTACGAAGGTGAAAGGAGGAGTGGCTCGTGACCGAAACTCAGAGTGCGGCGTCGGGAGTGGAGGAGGTTCACATCCTGTGGATCTCGGAGGGGATGAGTTGTGATGGGGACTCGGTCTCCATCACGGCGGCCTCGCTACCCAGTATCGAGGATGTGTTGCTGGGCAACATTCCGGGGCTGCCTACCGTGCACCTGCACAACAAGGTGCTCCATCCCTCGCTCGGGGGAGAAGATTTCCTGCGGCCCTTCCGGCAGGCTGTAGACGATGAGTTAGACGCGCCGTTCGTGCTGGTGATCGAAGGCTCCATCCCCAACGAGAACATCAACGGTGACGGCTACTGGACCTCTTTCGGCAACGATCTGACAACGGGCGATCCATTGCCCATCAACTGGTGGATAGACCGGCTCGCGCCGAAGGCGTGGGCGGTGGTCGCGGCGGGGACGTGCGCCACCTACGGCGGAATACACGCGATGGCGGGAAATCCGACCGGGTGTATGGGGCTCGCGGACTATTTGGGTTGGGACTTCCGCTCCGCTGGAGGAATCCCCATCGTCAACGTGCCGGGCTGTCCCGTGCAGCCGGACAACTTCATGGAGACCGTAACCTGGCTACTTTACCAGGCGGCGGGGATGGCTCCGATGATCCCGCTCGATGAGCAGCTAAGACCGACCTGGCTCTTCGGGAAGACGGTGCACGAGGGGTGCGACCGGGCCGGATACTACGAGCAGGGCGACTTCGCCCTCGACTACAACTCGCCCAAGTGCCAGGTCAAGATCGGCTGCTGGGGACCGGTGGTCAACTGCAACGTCACCAAGCGGGGCTGGATGGACGGCGTCGGAGGGTGCCCCAACGTGGGCGGCATCTGCATCGGGTGCACCATGCCAGGTTTCCCGGACAAGTTCATGCCGTTCATGGACCAGCCGCCGGGCGGGACGGTCTCCTCGGCGCTGACCGGCCTCTACGGGCCCATGATCCGGAAGCTCAGGAGCATAACCAACGCGACGGTCAACAAAGAGCCCAGGTGGCGCCACAACCGCAGCGAGCTCACCACTGGCTACAACCCGCGCTGGCCGCGGTGAGTGAAGGTGTCAGCGATCAGCCAACACCTGAAAGCTGACGGCTGATACCTGAAACCTCAGCAACTGAAAGGAGCGAATCAAATGGCTACCCGAGAGGAAGTCAGGCCCGAAGCCAGAAACCTCGTGGAGATGTCGTGGGACCCGATCACGCGCATCGTCGGGAACCTGGGGATCTACACCAAGATAGACTTCGACAACCGCGAGGTGGTCGAGTGCAAGAGCACCTCCTCCATCTTCCGCGGCTACAGCGTCTTCATGAAGGGCAAGGACCCGCGCGACGCGCACTTCATCACCAGCCGCATCTGCGGCATCTGCGGCGACAACCACGCCACCTGCTCGTGCTACGCGCAGCAGATGGCCTACGGGGTGAAGCCGCCGCCGCTGGCGGAGTGGATCGTCAACCTCGGCGAAGCAGCCGAGTACGTCTTCGACCACTGCATCTTCCAGGACAACCTGGTCTTCGTGGACTTCTGCGAGCAGATCGTGCGGGAGACCAACCCGAGTATGCTGCAGCGGGCGGAGCAGACCGAAGCCCCCCACGCCGACATCCACGGCTACCGCACCATCGCGGACATCATGCGGGCTTTCAACCCGTTCACCGGGGACATGTACAAGGAAGCCCTGCAGATGAGCCGCCTCACGCGCGAGATGTTTTGCCTGATGGAAGGGAGGCACGTCCATCCCTCCACGCTATACCCCGGCGGCGTGGGTACGGTGGCCACCCCGCAGCTCTTCACCGACTACCTGACCAGGTTGATGCGCTTCATGGACTGGGTCAAGAAGGCCGTGCCGATGAACGACGATGTCTTCGACTTCTTCTACGAGGCGCTGCCGGGTTACGAAGAGGTCGGGAGGAGGCGCGTCCTGCTCGGCTGCTGGGGATCGTTCCAGGACCCGAACGTCTGCGACTACCGCTATCAGACGATGAACGAGTGGGGCAAGGCCATGTTCGTCACACCGGGCGTCGTCGTGGACAACGAGCTGGTAACCACTAACCTGATAGACATAAACCTCGGGATACGTATCCTGCTCGGCTCCTCCTACTACGAGGACTGGGAGAACGAAGAGATGTTCGTCGAGCGCGACCCGCTCGGAAACCCGGTGGACCGGCGGCATCCGTGGAACCAGACCACGATCCCCAGGCCCCAGAAGCGCAACCTCGAAGAGGGACCGTATAGCTGGGTCATGAGCCCGAGATGGTACGACCAGCGCACCGGGGATCACCTGGCGCTGGATACCGGCGGCGGGGCGATAGCCAGGCTGTGGGCCACGGCGCTCGCCGGGCTGGTGGACATCGGCGGGTACGTCCGGGCCACGGGGAATAGCGTGGAGATCAACCTTCCCAAGACCGCCGCGATGCCCGAGGCGCACTTCGAGTGGAGGATCCCGCAGTGGTCCAACGCCATCGAGCGCGACCGGGCCAGGATCTACTTCATCGCCTACTCCGCGGCGGCCGCGGTCTACTTCGTGGAGAGGGCGCTGGAGCTGGTGCGGCAGGGCGAGACCAAGGTCTTCGAGGACTTCGAGGTCCCAGACGAGGCCATCGGGTGCGGCTTCCACGAGGCGGTGCGCGGGGTCCTCTCGCACCACCTGGTGATCCGGGACGGCAAGATCGCCAACTACCACCCCTACCCGCCAACCCCGTGGAACGGCTCGCCGACCGACTCCTACGGCACCCCCGGCCCCTACGAGGACGCGGTGATGGGATCTCCGATCTTCGAGGAGAACGGCCCCGAAGACTTTAAGGGCATAGACATCATGCGCGCCGTGCGCAGCTTCGATCCGTGCCTGCCGTGCGGGGTGCACATGTACCTGGGCAAGGGCAAGGTGCTCAAGAAGATACACTCCCCGCAACTCGGTGGAGACGTGTAGCCCGAGAGTTCGGGCAGAGAAAATCCAGGTGGGTCCCGCGTTTTTTCGGGACCCGCCCTCTGAGGAAGGGTTGAGATGCTTCTGGACGACCAGGAACTGAGGGAGCGGGTCTCCAGGATGGAGGCGCTGCTGGGGAAGATCGAAGCCCTCGAAGACCCGAACGCCAGATCCAAGGCTGCGGAGGTCGTGGGGGTTCTTCTGGAGCTATACGGCGAGGGCCTTGCGCGCATGATGAATGCTGTCGCCGAAAGCGACGAGCGCGAGAGGCTCTTCGAGCGTTTTGCTGAAGATGAGCTGATAGCGCACCTGCTGCTGTTGCACGGGCTGCATCCGGTAAGCGTGGAGGCGCGGGTGCTGCGCGCGCTGGATGAGGTCCGTCCGTACCTGGAGTCCCACGGCGGGAACGTGGAGCTTCTGGGTATAGAGAACGGCGTGGCGAGGGTGCGAATGGAAGGTAGCTGCCACGGCTGCCCCTCCTCCGCCGCAACGCTCAAACTGGCGATAGAGGAAGCCGTCCAGAAGGCCGCCCCGGACCTGGAGGGGATCGAGGCCGAGGGCGTAACAGAGCCCCCGCCCAGGCCCCAGGCTACCTTCGTGGCGGGGCCTACCCTGCGCAAGAAAAAGAAGAAACCAGCGGCGGAGCACACGTCCTGGACGGTGGTCGGTGGGTTGCCTCAGCTCTCCAGCGGCGGGATGCTGCTGAAGGAAGTCTCCGGCGAGATGGTGCTCTTCGTGAGGCTGGGGGGGGACTTCTACGCCTACCGCCACCTGTGTCCCGGCTGCGGGGAGTCGCTGGAGACGGGGAGCCTGGAGGGGGCAGAGCTTGTCTGCCCCGGCTGCTCTCACCGCTACGACGTGCGCCGGGCCGGGAGGTGTCCGGACGTACCGGAGCTACACCTGGAGCCCATCCCGCTGCTCGTGAACGAGGAGGGCATAGTGAAGATTGCTCTGACCGCCGCGGTGAGCTGAGGATATGGTCGAGCAGAATGGCAGGGAGACCTTCTCCGCTTTCTCCGCGCTGCGCCGGTTCGCGCGGGAGGGGTCCGGGAAGGCGGAGGAAGTTGCTACGGAGACCCGGGAGTCCTGCGATCTGTGCAGCGAGCCGATACCGCCCGAGCACCGGCATCTTCTGAATATCTCCACGCGCGAGATCATGTGCGCCTGCCGACCGTGCTCCATCCTCTTCGACAAAAAAGCGGCCAGTGAAGGCAAATATCGGCTCGTGCCCGACCGCTACCTGTTCCTCGAGGACTTCGAGATGGACGACGTGCGGTGGGCGAGCCTGCGGATACCGGTGGAGATGGCATTCTTCTTCTACAGCACGCCTGCCGGAAGAGTCGTGGCTTTCTATCCGAGCCCGATGGGAGCAACGGAGTCGCTCCTGGAGCTCTCCACCTGGGAGGAGCTTGAGGAGCGCAACCCGGTGCTGGGAGAGATGGAGCAAGATGTGGAAGCTCTGCTGGTAAACCGAACGCGCGGAGCGAGGGAGCACTTCATGGTTCCCGTTGACGAGTGCTACAGGCTGGTGGGGCTCATCCGGCTCCACTGGAGGGGCTTCAGTGGCGGGAAGGAGGTGTGGGAGGAGATAGGAAGGTTTTTCGAGGAGTTGCGGGAGCGCTCCAGGACCGTCACGGGCAAAGTCGCAGAGAAAGGAGAAGACAAATGGGAAGACTGAGGGTGGGAAAGCCGGATGTCAAGCCGGATAAACCCTCGCACATGAAGGGGATACGCCAGGGGAACGAGACCGGCAGCTACGAGAACATGGCCGGGCATCTCTCCAGCGGGAAGTCAACGGCCGAGCGTTCCACGGGCATCAACCCCGCATCCAGGAACCCGATAGATCCGGGCAGCCCGAACCTGTCGCCGGCCTAACGCCTGTATGCCTGATCTGGATTTCGCCATAGAGGGCGCCGAGGTCCTTGAATACGCCGCCGTTCCGAGCCTCCTCTTCAGGTTGCGCATCGAGAACCTGGGTGAAGAGCCCATCCGCTCCGTCGGCCTAGACACCCAGATCCGGATAGCTGCGACGCAGCGGCATTACGACGAGACAGAGCAGATGCGGCTCCTTGAGCTGTTCGGCGAGCCGGGCAGGTGGGGCACTACGTTGCGGAGCCTGCTGTGGACCCACACCGTCCTGCAGGTTCCACCGTTCTCCGGAAGCACGGTCGTGGATATGCCCGTCGCGTGCACCTACGACCTGGAGGTGGCCGGGAGCAAGTATTTCCACGCGCTGCAAAACGGCGAGGTGCCGCTGGAGTTCCTGTTCAGCGGCACGGTCTTCTACACGGGAGAGGGAGGGCGGTTGCAGGTCGCCAGGATCCCCTGGGACAGAGAAGCCCGCTTCCGGCTGCCGGTCCGGGTGTGGAAGGAGATGATGGAGCACTACTTTCCGAACAGCGCCTGGCTACGCCTGCGCAGGGACGCTTTCGACAGGCTCTACGACTACAAGGTCCGCCGGGGGCTCCCGACCTGGGAGGCTGCAGTGGAGGCGCTTCTGAGCGCCAGCGAGCAGGAGGTGGAGCGGTAGTGGATGCGGTACGCAAGATCGCCGAGGCGGTGCTCTACGAGGGCTACGTGCTGTGGCCCTACCGCCGCTCCGCGATAAAGAACCAGAAGCGCTGGACGTTCGGAGGTGTGTACCCGCGGGCATACAGCGAGGCCACGAGCGGGGACGATCCCTGGCTCATGCAGACTCAGTGCCTGGTGCTGGGAGATGCCGGGACAACAGTCGAGGTAAAGGTTCGCTTCCTGCAGGTCGTCGAGAGGAAGGTTGCCAGGGTAAGGGGCGAGGCCCTGGAGTTCGTGGATGAATTGCAGATTGGAGGCGAGCGCCACCTGTCGTGGGACGAGGCATACGAGCGGGAGGTGGTGGTCGGAGGGTGCAGGGTCTTCGATCTGCCATCGCCGGTGCGGGCGGGGATAGACATTCCGGGGGGGAGAACGGAGGAGCCGCTGGCGGACCTCGACGGGGAGATCGCGGGTGTCCTGGCGCGCAGGTGGCGCTCGCTGCGCGGATCGGTGGAGGTGGAGGCCGAGCCTCTGCGCGCGGGAGTGTTCAGGATAACGGCCACGATAGCGAATACCACTCCGTGGGCGGGTGAGGACCGGGAGAGCACGCTCAAACAGACCTTCGTCTCGACGCACACCGTGCTGGAGGTGGAGGGCGGAGAGTTCGTCTCGCTGACAGACGCGCCCGAAGAGTTGCGGGAGTTTGCTCAAGGATGCGAGAACGTGAAGACGTGGCCGGTGCTGGTCGGTGAGGAGGGGGAGAGAAACGTGATGCTCTCTTCCCCGATCATCCTCTACGACTACCCGCAGGTCGCTCCCGAGAGCCCCGGCGACCTCTTCGATGGAACCGAGATAGACCAGCTTCTCATCATGAACATCCTCACCCTCACGGACGAGGAGAAAGAGGAGATGCGCGCCTCGGACCCGCGGGCGCGGGAGATCCTGGAGCGGTGCGAATCCCTTTCGCCGGAGGAGTTGATGAAGCTGCACGGGACCATCCGGGAGTTCCGGATGCTGAGGGAGTAGGAGTGGACTTCTTCCAGGAACAGGAAGGAAAACCCGAGCTTGAGAGTCTGGTTGTGGGCGGCGTCGAGCTCAAGAAAGGTAGCCGGGTCCTGCTCTGGCCGCGTGGTGGGAGGGACATCATGGACCTCGCGCTCGCCGGAAAGGCCGCTTTCGTCGAGAGCATAGAGCAGGACTACGAGGACCGGGTTTACCTGGCGGTTACGCTGGAGGACGATCCGGGCAGGGAGCTTGGACAGGACCGCAGCACGCTTGGGCACCGGTTCTTCTTCTCCCCCGAGGAGGTCGTGCCGCTGGATCTGGAGGGCGCCGATGAGTCCTGAGCGCATCCTGGTCGCCGGTATCGGTAACGTTTTCCTGGGCGACGACGGTTTCGGGGTCGAGGTAGCGCGCAGGCTCGCCGGACGCAATCTGCCGGAGAGCGTGGAAGTGGCGGACTTCGGTATAAGGGGGATGGATCTTATCTACGCGCTGCAGGAAGATTACGAGGCCGTCATCTTCCTCGACGCGACCCCGCGGGGCGAGAAGCCGGGGACAGTCTATCTCCTTGAGCCGGAGATCGAGGAAGACGGAGAGGTGGTACTGGACACGCACGGGATGGACCCTCTGAAAGTCATCAAATTCGCCCGCGCGCTCGGCGCCAGGCCGACCCGCACCCTCGTGGTGGGATGCGAGCCGCAGGTGGTAGTGAGCGGAGAGGACTACGACGAGATGGTAATGGGGTTGAGCGAGCCGGTGAGCGCGGCGGTAGAAGAGGCCGTGAAGCTTGTGGAGAGAATAGTCGAAACTAACGGCAAGACCGAACCCGGACATGGGGAAGGAGGTGAGCCTGCATGAAGGGGAAGTTGCTGCTTTTCGGATTACTCCTGGGAACTGTCGCCATAACCGCTGTTCAGCTACCGGAGCTCCGCAGGTATCTGAATATGAGGTCAATGTAGGCGCGAAGACGGGTGAGATGGATGAATTGCCGCGAAAATTTGCTGCGAAGAACCTTGCACGCCCACAAAGGGTGATCTCCAGGCTGGCGAGGGACTCGACTACGCTGTGAGGACGCCTACCAGAGAGCGGCGCGAGATATCTATTCGCGGCATCGTGCAGGGCGTGGGCTTCAGGCCGTTCGTCTACTCCTTGGCGCGGCGATACGCTTTAGCCGGCCACGTCCGCAACGACGCCGAAGGGGTCCACATCGAGGTGGAGGGGGACCCGGACGGGCTTGATCTCTTCCTGCGTAGCGTAGAGGAAGAAGCCCCGCCTTTGGCTGTGGTCGAGGCGGTGGCCTGGCGGCCGCTGGTGGTGCTTGGTGAGAGCGAGTTCCGCATCGAAGAGAGCCGGGAAGGAGTGGAGCGCCGGGCTCTCGTCTCTCCCGATGTCGCAACCTGCGAAGAGTGCCTGCGGGAGCTATTCGACCCGGACGACCGCCGCTACCGCTACCCCTTCATAAACTGCACCAACTGCGGGCCGCGCTTCACCATAACCCGCTCGGTTCCCTACGACCGGGCGATGACCACCATGGCACGCTTTACGATGTGCCCCGATTGCCAGCGGGAGTACGACGATCCGGCCAACCGCCGCTTCCATGCCCAGCCCAACGCCTGCCCGGTGTGCGGGCCGCAGGTGCGCCTGCTGGACCGCCGCGGGCATGAACTTCACTCCAAACCGGATGACCCCATCCTGCGGACGACCAGACTGCTGCGTGGCCGGGCCATCGTGGCCGTCAAGGGGCTCGGCGGCTACCATCTGGCCTGCGATCCCTTCGATGAGCGGGCAGTGAAGGCCCTGCGGAGCCGCAAGGTGCGCCAGGACAAGCCCTTCGCGCTCATGGCCCGCGACCTCGCCCAGGTAAGAGGGCTGTGCCGGGTAACACCGGTGGAGGAGAAGCTGCTCCTCTCCCCGGCCCGCCCGATAGTCCTGCTGGAGCGCCGGGAGGATTGCCGGGTCGCGGAAGGAGTGGCACCGCGCCAGCACACCTTGGGCGTGATGCTCGCCTACACACCGCTTCACCACCTGCTCCTGCGCGACGCGAGCATCCCGCTGGTCATGACCAGCGGCAACAACTCCGACGAGCCGATAGCCTACCGCGACGAGGAAGCCTTCGACCAACTCTGGGACATCGCCGACTACTTCCTGATACACGACCGCCCGATCCACATACGCTGCGACGATTCCGTGGTGAGGGGCTTCCGGGGAGAGCCGTACCCCATCCGGCGCTCCCGCGGCTACGCCCCGAGGCCGCTTGCGGTAGCCGACGGCTTCCGGCGGCACACTCTGGCCTGCGGGGGAGAGCTGAAAAATACCTTCTGTGTGGCGAAGGAGCGCCACGTCTTCCTGAGCCACCACATCGGGGACATGGAGAACTACGAGACCCTGCGTTCCTTCCGGGAGGGCGTCGAGCATTACTGTAATCTCTTCGACGTGAGGCCGGAGCTGGTGGTCTACGACCTTCACCCCGAATACCTCTCCACCAAGTACGCCCGTGAACTGGAAGAAGACGGGCTCCCTGCGGTGGGCGTGCAACACCACCACGCGCACGTCGCGAGCTGCCTGGCGGACAACGAGCGGCCGACGGATGAGCGTGTGATCGGGGTGGCCTTCGACGGGACCGGCTACGGTACCGACGGAGCCGTGTGGGGCGGGGAGTTCCTGGAAGGGAGCATCCGGGAAGGGTTCGAGCGGCGGGGACACCTGGAATATGCTCCACTTCCGGGCGGATCAGCAGCCATCAAAGAGCCCTGGCGCATGGCGGTCGCTCAGCTCGTCTCGCTCTACGGCGAGGAAGAAACCCTGAGGCTACCGCTTGAGGTGGTGAAGCAGGCCGGGGAGCGGAATGTGCGGCTCATTGCCCGGCTTGTCGAGCGCAGACTGAACACCCCACCTACATCCAGCGCGGGCCGGCTCTTCGACGCCGCATCAGCGCTGGCCGGTTTGCCGGGAACACGCCGGGCCACCTACGAGGGACAGGCCGCCGTAGAGTTGGAGCTGGCCGCGGAAGGTCCGGCGAGAGGGGGCTATCCCTTCCGGTTGCGGAGCGAAGGAGAGGGATGGGTGGTCGAAACCGGAGAGGTGCTGGGCGCGGTGGTTGAGGACCTCATCGCCGGGCGTGAGGTTGGGGAGATAGCTTCCAGGTTCCACCGCACGGTGGCCGAGATGATCGCGCGTGGTTGCGAGGAGATCCGCGAGGCCACGGGGATCAGGGCGGTAGCCCTCTCCGGGGGGACTTTTCAGAACGTCTTGCTGCTGTACCAGGTATCGGAGATGCTGGAAGAGAGAGGATTCACCGTCTACCGACACCGGCGCGTGCCAGCGGGGGACGGCGGGTTATGCCTGGGACAGGCTGTGTTGGGAGATGCGATCTTCGATGAAAGCGAGAGATAGGAGAGAGATATGTGCTTGGGAATACCGGGCCGGATAGTCGAAATCCTGGACGAGGATCTGATGCTGGCGAAGGCGGAAGTCGGGGGGGTCCGCAGGAACATCAACATCGGGCTGGTCCACCACGACGGGGAGAGAGTGGAGGTCGGTGACTGGGTTCTGATCCACGTCGGCTTCGCGCTATCCAAGATAGACGAGGAAGAGGCGAGTTCTACCCTGCGGGCGCTGGAGGGTATCGGCGACGCCTACGAGCAGGAGCTACAAGAGTTGCGCGCTTCGAGGATCGAGTAATCGTGAAAGAGAAACTGCTACAGAGTTACTGCACGCTGGACCACGACGGGTGCGTCGTCTGCTCCGACGCCGGCATCTCGGTCCGGGTCGTCTCGGTGGAGGGTGATGACGCCCTCTGCGAGGACTCGGCGGGAAACCAGGCCCGGATAGCCGTAGAACTGGTGGCCCCTGTGCGGGCTGGAGAGGTTTTGCTGACGCACGGGGGCGTTGCAATCGGTAGGGTCGAGGAGGATTCTTAAGTGAAGTACGTAAAAGAGTTTCGCAACGCCGAGCTTGCGCGGGCGGTGGCCGCAGAGATCGCCACGCTCGCAGAGCCGGGTAGGCACTACAAGATCATGGAGGTCTGCGGCGGTCATACCCACACCATCTACCGCCACGGCATAAAAGACTTGCTGCCGGATCAGATAGAGCTGGTGCACGGCCCCGGCTGTCCGGTCTGCGTCTTGCCGATGGGCCGGGTGGATGAGGGTATAGATATAGCCGAGCGCCCGGAAGTCATCTTCACCTGCTTCGGGGACATGATGCGGGTGCCGGGCTCCAGAGGCAACCTGCTGGAGATCAAGGCGCAGGGAGCCGACGTGCGGATGGTCTACTCGCCGCTGGACGCGCTGCGCCTCGCCCGCGAGAACCCCGACCGGCAGGTAGTCTTCTACGCCATAGGATTCGAGACCACGGCCCCATCCACGGCGCTCACCCTGCAGCGGGCGAAGAAGGAGGGGATCGAGAACTTCTCCGTCTTCTGCAACCACGTTACCATCGTGCCGCCGGTGAGGGCGCTCCTCGACTCGCCGGATTTGCGGCTCGACGCCTTCATCGGTCCGGGGCACGTCTCGACGATTATCGGGTGCCGGCCCTACGAGTTCATGCCCGCCGATTACGGCAAGCCGTGCGTGGTGGCGGGGTTCGAGCCGCTGGACATTTTGCAGTCCATCCTGATGATCATGCACCAGCTCGCCGAGGGGCGTTGCGAGGTCGAGAACCAGTACGCAAGAGTAGTTCCCTGGGAGGGAAACCTCGCCGCCCTCAGGAGCATGGCCGAGGTCTTCGAGCTGCGGCCGTACTTCGAGTGGCGGGGGTTGGGGTTCATCGCCCAGTCGGCGCTGAAGATTTCTCCCGCGTACTCCTACTTCGACGCGGAACTGCGCTACTCCACGCCGGGCGTGCGGGTCGCCGACCCGAAGGCCTGCCAGTGCGGGGAGGTCCTGAAAGGCGTCCTCAAGCCCCACGAGTGCCGGGTCTTCGGGACGGCGTGCACGCCGGAGCATCCTTTAGGCGCGCTGATGGTCTCCTCCGAGGGCGCGTGCGCCGCCTACTTCAACTTCGGGCGCAGGGCCAAGGAGAAGGTGGGGGCTACAGAATGAGCGAGCAGCGCCAGAAGGTCCACCCACGCCTCCGGTTCGACGCCCCGCGCGTGGACATGAGCCACGGGGCCGGGGGCAAGGCTACCCACAAGCTCATCGAAGGATTGCTGCTACCGGCGCTGGAGAACCCGGCGCTCGCCCCGCTCTCCGACGCGGCGATACTGCCTTTCGGAGATGTCCGGCTAGCCCTGACCACTGACTCTTTCGTGGTAAGGCCGCTGAAGTTCCCCGGCGGGTCCATCGGGGAGCTGGCGGTCAACGGCACGGTCAACGACCTGGCGGTCTCCGGAGCCGCCCCGCTCGCGCTCTCGGCGGCCCTGATCGTCGAGGAGGGGCTGGAGACGGAGGTTCTAAAACGCGAGGTGGAGGCGATGGCGCGTGCCGCCGGGCGCGCCGGGGTCGCCATAGCCGCCGGGGACACCAAGGTGGTCGAGCGGGGCAAGGGCGACGGGCTGTATGTGATCACCACGGGAGTTGGGATTGCCGACCCGGAGATAGAGCTATCGGCGGCTTCCGTAAGGCCGGGAGATAAAATCCTCTGCTCCGGCACTCTGGGCGACCATGGGGCGGCCATCCTGATCGCACGCGGAGACCTCGACCTCGAAGCCGACGTGCTCTCCGACACCCGGCCTTTGACTACTCTGGTCGAGGCGATAAAAGATGCTGCGGGAGCGGGACTGCGCTTCATGCGCGACCCCACGCGCGGCGGGGTGGGAACCGTCCTGAACGAACTCGCCCGAGATTCGGGGTGCGGCATCGTGATCTGGGAGGAAAGGCTCCCGATCCGGGAGGTCGTGCAGGGGGCGTGCGAGATCCTGGGCATAGACCCCCTCTACGTCGCCAACGAGGGCAAGCTGCTCGCGGTCGTGGCCCCCGAAGCCGCAGATGCCGCGCTCGAAGCGCAGCGGTCCGTCGAGGGCGGCGAGGAGGCCGAGATCATTGGCGAGGTCCGCGAAGAGCCCGCCCGCATGGTCGTCATGCACACCGGCTTCGGCGGCACCCGCATGATAGACATGCTCGTCGGAGACCCGCTGCCGAGGATATGCTAGGGAGGTGATCGAGTGGGTGAGGTAGTTCATGTTCCAGCCGCTGGTGATCGGTTTCGGGAGCAGCGCAAGGTGTTCGGCTCCAGGACGATCGATATCAAGGTCTCGACTCTGGATACGAGCGGCAGCCTATGTATCCTCGAGATCACCGATCCCCTCAAGGGTGGAGTTCCGTGGCACTTCCACCGCGAGCAGGAAGAGTGGTTCTACGTCATCGAGGGCGAATACGTTATCGAAGTCGGAGACGAGCGGTACGAGCTGAGGCCCGGAGACTCCGTCCTCGCGCCGCGAAAGGTGCCGCATGTCTGGGCTCACGTTGGAGAGGGAACGGGACGTCTGCTCATCGTCTTCCAACCCGCGGGCAGGATGGAGGATTTCTTCAGTGGACTTGCGCAGTTGGGTAGTAATCCGCAACGCGAGGAACTTCAGAAGCTGTTTAGTGCGCACGGGATGGAAATCACCGGACCACCTTTAGCGGTCGAATGACTTGTAAGGAGTGCTTTCCTGCGTTACGAGCCCAGATGTATAGACCAGCTTCGGCGGTACCTGCATGATAGATATGCTGGCGGGAAATCTTTTGTCAAGGCTAGCGCGCAAGTAGACCAGAAAGGCGGTGGGATGAACGAAGAGCGACCCTGGACGCTCGGTATCTGGATGGTCAAGCATGGCCAGGAGGAGGCGTTTCGGGAGGTGTGGACCTCATTTGCGGAATGGACGGCGCGACACCAGCGGGGAGCACTGGAAGCGTACTTGCTGCAGAATACGCAACAACCGCAGCAATTCTTTACGTTTGGCCCCTGGGAGGACAACGAGGCGGTCGCAGAGTGGCGCAGCCGGCCTGAATTCAAAGCGTTTGTAACCAGAGTCAGAGAGGTATGCGACGAGTTTAACCCGCATACGTTGCGCCTTGTGGCCCACGTAGAACCTCGCTCGGAGAGCAAGTGACCGTCTTCTTCTGACAAGGACGGTGATAATGAAGACTGATACCAACACTCTCATTGCGCGGAGCAGGGAAGAACTGCTCCGGCGAAACGATATCTTCGAGACCTTCTTCAAAGCTGAAGCTCCACGGTTAGCCGAGGCGTGTCACGAGATGTCGCGCCGCTTTATGGCGGGCGGGCGGCTTCTGGCGTTCGGCAACGGTTCGGCGGCGACCGACGCCCAGCACGTCTCGGTGGAGTTCGTGCATCCGGTGATCGTGGGTAAGCGGGCGCTCCCGGCTCTGGACGTGGGACCGGAGTTCGAGGAACGGCTGCCGGTCATCCTGAAAGAGCAGGATATGGTCATGGGCTTTGCGTTTCCCGAGCGGGACGAGTCGGTGGAGCGGGCGCTGCGGGTTGCTAGAGATCGAGGTGCTCTAACCTTTGCGTTGGCCGGGGAGGTGGGGGACTACACCTTTGATCTCCCGGATAGAGACCCGTTTGTGTGCCAGGAGGTCTTCGAGCACCTCTACCACGTGCTCTGGGAAACGGTCCACGTGTACTTCGAGCATCGCGAGCAGGGCCACGATGTCGGGGCCTCTTCTTTCCTGTACCCGATGCTTGGCAGGGAGGAGCAGCGGCTGGAGAAAGTCGTGAAAGAGGTGCAGGGCTCGATGCTGCAGAAGATGGAGGAGGTGAACCGCATGCGCGCCGCAGCCGCCGAGACGGAAGTAGGGAACATTTCCGGGGCGGCGGCGGCGATCGTGGAGCGACTCGAAGGTGGTGGCAGGCTCATCACCTTCGGCAACGGCGGCTCGGCCACCGACGCCAACGACCTGGTCGCTGACTGCCTCTCTCCGCCCACTGGCTTCCGGCCCATCTCTGCGGTCTCGCTCTCTGCGGAGTCTGCGAACATCACCGCCATCGCCAACGATATAGGTGCGGAGGCGATCTTCGCGCGCCAGCTTATCGCCCATGCCCGTCCCGAGGATGTAGCCGTGGGGATCTCCACCAGCGGAGGCTCGCCGAACATCCTGGCCGCCCTTTCAGAAGCTCGCAAGCGCGGGCTCCTGACCCTCGGGATCGTGGGCTATGACGGAGGGCGGGTGGTGAGTGAACGACGCGCGGATCACGCCATCGTGGTGCGCTCGGACTACATCCCGCGCATCCAGGAGGTACAGGCGTCCGTCTACCACGTGCTACGCGGCCTCATAGAGAGACTGAGGAGTTAGGAGCTAGACGGTACACCCCTGGCCCTGCCAGCCCACCTGTGGCGGCTTGCCTTCCTCCACGATCACGGGCACCGTGCGCTTTCCGCCGGTGATATCAAGCATCCGCTCGCGCGCTTCCGGGTCTTTCTCCACGTCGTACTCCACGAACTCCACACCGCGCCACTCCAGGTCCTCGCGCGCCGCGGCGCTGTAGGGACAGCCGGATGCCGTATAAAGCTCTACGCGCATGTTTCAAATTTTATCAAAAGCGTTGCTGCTATCTCATCAGGAGCCTTTGTCCCGCTGCCCTGCATGCGGCCTTGCCATCCGGCGGAAATACTCCCGACTTTGGCATAAAATATATACTTGATAGTATGGAACCGCCTAACAACGCTTCGGGACCAGCCAAGCGCAGCAAACTTTATCAAGACGTAGCTAATCGCATCCGGGATCTCATTTCGAGGGGCGAATTATTGCCCGGCCAGCCATTGCCACCAGAACGCAAGCTGGCGGAGCAGTTCAAGGTGGGACGTGCTGTGATCCGGGAAGCCGTCCGCCAGCTTGAGGCGTCCGGCCTGGTGGAGAGCCGTCATGGGGGCGGCAATTACGTTCGTGAGATCACCAGCGAGCACCTGGTGGCTCCCATCGCGAGCCTGCTCAGCAACAACGTCCGGCTCCGCCGGGAACTTATGGATGCGAGGTTGTTCTTCGAGCCGCAGGTGGCGCGTGCAGCAGCCTCGCGCGCCACTCCAGAGGACTTGAAACTGCTGGAGGACGTGGTTCGCAGGCAGGCGGAGCGCGTAGCTAGCGGAGAGCCTACCGCCGAGGAGGATGCGCAGTTCCACAGCCTGCTGGCGCGCGCGACCCATAACACGGTGGTAGAACGGATACTGGAGGTGATCAACGGCCTGCTGGAGGAGACCTACGAACGCCCGTTCCATCACAGCGAGAGGCCTCAACGGTCACTGCGGGGCAATGAACGCGTTCTGGAAGCTGTGCGGAGGCAGGATCAGGACGCGGCGCAAAAGGCGATGGAGGAGCATATCGAGGATATAGCCCGTCCGCCGGTCGGGGAGTGATATTCAGGCGACCGAAACGGAACGGTTGGGGAAAGGGGTAGTGCTGTGAAAAGGATCAACGACCAACGCATTATGTAATTTGTGAGAGCCGTTCGTAGGGGTGCAGACTACGGGAGGAGAGGTGATGAAGGTAGACGGGGCGTTGTTGAAGGAAGCGAGAGAGCGGGTTTTCATGTCTCCGGAGGAGCTGGCCGAGGCGCTCTCCCTCAATCTGGGTGTGGTAGTAGGGTTGGAGGCTGCTGCCCGGACCGAGGTCAAGGAAAATCTGGCCGGGGAGATAGCCCAGATCCTCTTCGTGGCGAGATCTGACCTGACGGATTATCCAAACCCGCCGAGACCTGTGGAGGTTGACAGGCGGCCCGAGGACCTCGGATACGATTTGTGATGCTGCTCGGAGAGAGCGCATGGCTAGAAAGGACGACCCATGCAACTGTATCTCGTGGATGGCGCCCGTCTACGCACTCTGAGGGAGCGGGCCTCCCTCACTCAGGAAGAGTTGTCCGAGATGATCGGTCAGAACAAGAGTTGGGCTTCGGAGATGGAACTGGAGAGCCGCGTGCACGTCCTTGAGATCGTCGTGAGCAGGCTCACGAAAGTGCTGGGGGTCGAGGTTCGGGATCTCACGACGTTTCCCGACCCGCCGGACCCGCCGGGCGTCCCCGAAGATCCAAGCCTGGATGTAGAAAAGTTGAGAGCACTGAGAGAGGAAGCTTCTCTTTCCCCGGAAGAGCTCGACGAACTGGCGGAGCTGGAGCCCGGTTCGGTGGCGATGGTCGAGGGCGCGGAGCCTTCTGAAGAGGTTCGCGCCTCGGTAGACGCGATCTGGAGTATCGCTCAGGTTTTGAAGGTTTCGCCCACGGTTCTCCTCAGAAAGTAAAGGGTATCCATATCTCTATCGCGATGGATTTCAAAAGGCTAAGCGACCAGGACCTCGAAGCCCTGAGAGACGAGATAACGGAGTATTTCGAGACTTACTACTCGGAGCTACGGAGCAGGATGAGTGATCATGGATCACCGATCTACGGGAGGGCGCCAGAGTTTCTCAAGGGTTACAGAAGGGTCATCACCGTACTCGGACTGGATGGGGTGGTCATAACCCACTGGCCCGCGGAGCGAGACTCCTTCGATTTTCACCTCTCTCCCGACAGGCAGGCCAGGGATATCGCCGCCGAGGAGTGCGCCGGAGAGCAGATCCTCGACTACCAGCCGGGCAGCGACTTCGGGACCTACGAGATCACCGAACCCTTGAAGCTTATGGTCGGAGATCAGGTCGTCTGGACGTCCCGGTGGAAGCGGATGGACATATCCAGCCGGCTCGACGCCTGGCGAAACACAGAGCAGGCCCGCCAGGCGGCAGAAGAGGACCTGGCTTCTTACACCGGAACTTCCTGACAAAAAAGCGAGCCGCTTTAATCTGCGGCTCGCCCTCTTTTTAACTAGGATCTAAAGAGACCTTAACGCTTGTTCAGATAGCTGTTCTGCTTCAGAATCTCCTCGAATTCCTTGTCTATGTCCGAAGGCGGCTCGGCAAGCCTCGGCCCGCGACCCCTGCCCAGACCTTTGCCTAACCCATGGAACATCTGCGCTGTGGGCGCGAAAGCCTCGAACCACCTCGACCATCTCGTCTTGCTACTCTTCATTACGCCTCCTGAAGATATTGGTCCTACCTGTCGGGAAATATAACAAACAGTTACCAGATTGCCGTTAACGCGTTAACAAGTAACGGAATGTAACGAAAAATTGTTAGTCAGATCAATAACTCTTGGTTCTGAGCTTGGGGCTTACCCGGACTGAGGGGTGCTGGTAAGCTTTGCGCTATGGTGGATGAGTGGTCTGATGAGGCTTTCGCCCGCAGGTGGGACGCTGCTGCGCTGGAAGAGAATCCCGTACGCGCCGAGCAGTTGGACATTCTTCTCTCTGTCCTTGTGGAGGAGTATCGTTCGGGAGAGGTGATCCTCGATTTGGGGGCGGGATCCGGCATCGTTGAAGAGATGATCTTTGGTCAGATTCCGAAGGCCAGGGTCATAGGCGTGGATTCTTCCGCGGCCATGATCAGGCTGGCGCACGATCGGCTCCGGGGCTATGAAAATCGCTACCGAATCATAAGGCACGATCTGGAGGAACTTGCAACGCTGGATCTTCCTGAAGATGAGTACGGTATCGTTATAAGCGTCCAGGCGCTGCACCACCTCTCCGACGACCGTAAGAAACGGTTATTCGTCTTCGTGCGGGAAACCTTGAGAGAAAATGGACTCTTCCTTTTGCTGGACCGGCTGGCTGAGAATACTCCGGCCCTGTACTCCTGTTATCGCAGCCTCTGGCGGCGTCAGGAGAGGGTGTACCGTATCCGCATCTCCGCAGCGAGAGAGACATACGAAGAGCACGCTGAAAAGCTATCTGCCAAGCAGGATCATCCGGCAAGCCTCAAGCAACATCTGGTGTGGCTCCGGGAAGCGGGGTTCGATGCCGCCTGCCTGCACCTGCACGGCAACCGTGCCCTGTTCGCCGCCCGGAAAGCCTGAGAAGGCTGTGGCGACTGGCGACAGAGCATCAATGGCGTCGGTCCAACCGCATTTATCTAACCTGCTAGTGAGCCGGGAATAACGCCGAGTGCAACACATTGGCGTAGGCTAGCGCGACAACAGCGAGCGCCCCCACCCGTTTCGCCAGAACAACGAAGCTCGACTCGGGGGAGCCATCCCTCCAGCCATCAAAAACGTTGTACTTACGAGGCCAGTAAACGTATTTATAAAAAAGGTAGAGATAGATGGCGACCGCAACCACGGGTAGCAGGAAAATGTCATCCTTGCCGCCATATGCATCCGGGCCAGAGGGTCCCCATTGTATGGGTACGTGTTTGGGCAACGAGTTCCAGGAGTAAGCACCAGCGATAAACATGATGGCGATGATGCCCAATTGGGAAAGCTCGGTTTTCCAATCTATGCGCAACTCGTTCATCGTTATCATTCCCCAAAGCTCGTACCTGCCAGTATATATTGCATTTTGCTGTGGCGTCACAAAGTTACTTGGTCAGCCGATCCTCTCGTGTTTCGCTTTCGTGTCCCTCTTGTCCCTGCGCGCTAGCCTGCTTTCGCCACGCCCACAACCAGGTAAGGGCGACGAAAGCTGCTGTGATCGCGATCTCTATTGGGGTTTCGACGCTCCGCAGTGTCTGGGTAAACTTCTGGATAGAGTCGTCGCTAAAGATCATCCTTATCGCTATCCAGGCGAGGAGACCGGCTCCGATGTAGACGAGCCACCCCCAGCGATCCAGCAGCACGATGAGCAGTCTGCTTCCCCAGAAGACCACCGGGACCGTCGCGGCCAGCCCGACCCCGAGCAGCCACAGGTTTCCCCCGGAAACTCCGATGAGGGCAAGCACGTTGTCCAGCGACATGAGAACATCAGCCGCCACTATGACCCATATGGCCTGCCACACGCTATCGCCGCCCTTTACTTGCGGGCCGGACTCCTGGTCATCGTGTACGAGCTTCCAGGCTATCCAGAAAAGGAGGAGACCTGCCGCCACCCGGAAATAAGGGATCTGGAGGAGTAGAGTAACAATGGTCGCGAAGATGAGGAGCAAAAGTACGGCCCCAACAGCTCCCCAGAAGATTGCCTTCTTGCGCGTTGCGCCTCGCAGTCGGCCCGCTGCCATGGCGATCACCACAGCATTGTCCCCGGACAGCATGACCGCAGTGAATATCACGCCAAAGAGCCGGGCTAACAGTACCGCAAAGCTTCCTATCAGTATCACCTCACCTTTCCGTATTGCCCTTGAAGCGCAGAGACTTTACTTTTCCGAGCTTACCAATCTTTTGAGCGATCCGGCGGCAAACTGTTTTTCGGCGCAACGACTCAGCAGGGCTGTAAAGCGCATTGTTTTCCCGCTGCGCAGGTTATTTAGCGGCGAGGGGCCTTCGCCTTTCTATCCACGCTCGCCACGATCCGCCTCACGTAACCCAGGGCCACAGGGTTGTGGTCCGAGATCCTGGGCCACCACCAGCCCCCAAGGATCTCATGGACCCACAAAAACCCTATCCCGTACCCGAATCCCAAGACCACGTGGTATGCCAGAAAAGGCAGAATCCCTTCCGGGAAGAGAGGTCTGCTGCTAGATCCCATCGCGGTTCCGAGCGTTAGCTGATGGATCAACCTTGCGATCGGGAACATTACCATCCAGTAGAGCACGGACGGAGCGACGCCAGCCAGACGAACCTTACCCGCCGCCAGAAGCCCGTCATAGCCCGCCCCGAAGATTGCCAGCGGGATGCCCAATCCCAGAAAATTGAGGATTACGAGCAAGGAGGACTGACCGCTAAAGGCGGCCAGCCCTCCCGCTACCAGCCCTGTACCAAGCCCGGTCGCGACTCCGGGAAGCGCCAACTCCCATGTGCTGCGCGACAGAGGAACCCGCATCTTTAGCTCACCACGACTCCGAAGCGGAACAGACTGTAGAACAGCATGCCGAGGTAGAAGATCGCCCCGAGAGCCAGCACGACGCTAACCAGGAAGTGGGGCCGGATCTTCTTCGGCAAAAGCAGGTTGTTGGTGAACAGCAGGAGCACGCAGTACGCGCCCATCGCGAAGGTCGAGAGGAACGCGAGGACATCCAGGACAGCTCCCGGCCCGTCCGCCGGGCCGAACAGGAGTATCAGTATCCCGAATGCCATGACGCCGAACAGGAAGCCGAAGTAGAGCTTGCTCATGCTGAAGCGTCGCGCACCGGGTATGAAGTAGTACGTCATATCCGACTGCCCGCGCGCGAAGGCGTCGAAGATGCCGAAAGACCCTTTCCAGCCGACGATAGCGATAAAGCCCAGGTACACGATCTTCAGGAAGGTTCCGCCCACGCTATGAAAAGCGGCTGCTATGGCCGATATCGAAGCCGTCTCGTCGCCGCCTTTGATGACGCCGGCGACGTGCGGGTTGATCTGCCCGGCGGCCTGCGCGAGGATCGTGAAGACGATGGTAACCAGCATGGTTATGCCCCAGAAAAGCAGGATGGCGTCGAAGCTAACCCACCGTCTCCAGTCCTTCCACTTCCGCATCTCTTCCTGGTTCTCCGTATCGAACATGAAGCCCCGGGAAGGCATGGTCTCTTCCTCTTCATCGAGGTGCACCAGACCTTTGATACGAGGGATGTGCGCTCCCATACCGGCGCCCTTGTCCCGCAGCCAGAGCGTGTACCACATCTGCTGCATGCCCGAAGGACCAGCAAACGCGATGGAACCCACGATGATCGGGAACCACGTGGCCCCAAACGCTACCTTGGGCATATACCCGAAGGAGACCAGGCCGTATATGGTGGCCCACAACTCGTGCCAGGTTCCCAGGACCCCGGCAACTATCACGGAGCCGATCACCAGCAGGCCGATGAGGATCGAAAGGACCGTCTCGAGTACGTTGTAAACGTACTTCGCGAGGGTGAATATAACGCCCATCAGTATTATTCCCACGATGGCCGTGCCGAGCCAGCCGATTCCCGTTATGAACTCAAACGCTTGGGCCCCGAGCGAGATGTGCCCCGGCCAGATGTACACCAGTATGGCCACGGCGAAGAAGAACCACATGAAGGGTTTGGCTATGCGTGCGGCGCCGAAGAAGATGCTCTCCCCGGTAGCCATCGCATAGCGCGCCATCTCCAGCATCACGACCGCCTGCAGCGAGACCCCGATCAAAAACAGCCAGCGGATCTGGGGTCCGAAGACCAAGACGAGCCGTGGCCACATAAACGTCTCGCCGAGCCCGACTCCCAGCGCCACCAGAACCATGGCGGGACCGATAATATGCAGCGCCACCGGAGCCTCGGGAAGCTCCCGGATCGGCATCGGCTCCCCTCTACCAGAGTCCCAAACCTTCTCTTCTACCTGCTCAGTAACCTGTTGAGCGCTACCTCCGGGGTTATCCTCGGAGCCCCTGGGTCTAGTTGCCACGACAACCTCCCGAGGTAAACCAGGTTTCCCGACGGCTAGCCTCAGGTAGCCGCGGAAACGCTTGAGCCGACATTTGGTTTTCTCCTCCTTCCCCTGGAGAAGAGACCCGGCGTTGTCGCCGCGATCTCTGTGGTTTTTTTACCGCTCCCGGTTGCTCAAGTTTAGAATATGTATTTGCTATATCACTTCCTTTCCACACTCTTCTGTTTTCATTGGGGCGGAGAGGAGTGGCGTCGTCCTCCTCTCCGCTTCCTGTGCACCGCTGGTCTCTGGGCTACTGGCCCATCGAGGGCAGTGCGTTTGGATACTCGTCCAGCTCGTTGTCATCTCGCCACGGCTCGTTTGGCATGTCGGAGACGCCTTCGTGCTCCTCGTGGGCGTGCCCCGGTTCTCCGATCCACGAGGCGTTCTCCCGCTTCACATTGTTGTTCCGAACCTTCGGCTCTTCGGTGGTTATGTTTATGGGACCGCCGTAGCTGAAGGCGACGACGCACGGGATGATCCACTGCTCCCACATCTCGTCCACCTTCTTCTGGAAGTACGCGTAGTCCTGGTTCTTGAAGTGGGCGAAGCGTCCCTGCTTCTCCAGGTACTCCCGGACCGGCTTGCGACGCCTGCCCAGAGCAAGCTGCTTGGTCTTGCCGGTGAAGTTCAGCACGCCGTCTTTGATCTCATAGAGCGGGTATATGCCGGTCTCGATGGCGAGCTTCCCAAGCTCGGTGGAGTGCTCCGGGTCGTAGTGCCAGCCTTTGGGGCAGGGATCTAGCACGTGCATGTAGGTCGGTCCGCCCGCGCTCAGGGCCGCCCGCACCTTGTCCATCATGTCTACCGGGACCGCCGGGGTCCCCGAGGCTATGTATCTGGTATCGGGATGGCCGGCGGCCAGCATGCCGGGGACGTTCTTCTTCCACCGGCGCTGCATGATGCGGTGCTTCTTGCCCGGAGGACTGAAGGTAGTGACCGCGCCCCACGGAGTCTGGCCGGAGGTCTGGATGTCGGTGTTGGCGTAGCTCTCGTTGTCGTAGAGGAAGATCAGGAGGTTGTACTCTATGTCGGTGAGCGCCGCACTGATCGCCGAAAGACCCATGTCTGCGCCCCCGCCATCGCCGCAGAAGGCGATCACGTTGATCGGCTCGTCCTTCATCTTCCCCTTGCGCATGAGCGACTTGAGCCCGGCGGCGGTTCCGATCGCCGAGGAGCCCGCCGCGCCGAGCTGGGTATGCATCCAGGGCACGACCCAGGGCGTGGACATGTAGGTGGTGTTCGCCACGTACATACATCCGGTGGTGCCGAGCACGATGGTCCGCGGTCCCGCCGCCTTCGCCATCAACCTCATAGGCAGGGAGGACAGGCAACCCTGGCAGGTGCGGTGTCCCGACTCGAAATATTCTTCCTTCGGTGCTTTCTTTATGGATTTGATCGGTTCGAGCTTGAGCGCCCGTCCGGGTGCCTCGGTGGTCACTGCGACCTCCTTCCTCTGTCGCGATACTCGCTCATGTGTCTACTCGCGCACGCCGATCCAACTGACGGTAGGAACCGTCTCTCCAGCGGCGGCACGCTTCGTGATGTAGGCCATCTCGTCCATCATCTCCGGAGTCAGCTCCCGACCGCCGAGACCGCCGATGAAGTTCACCACGCGGGGCCTGCGTTCGGCATCATAAAGCGCCGCCCGCAGGTCGGTGAACAGCACCCCACCATGCTGCGGCGAGCCGTAGGCGTAGTCGCGATCCACGACGCCCACGGCCCTGAAGCGCCCCAGCACCTCCGCCAACTCCTCGTCGGGGAACGGCCTGAACCACTTGAGCCGGACGAAGCCGACCTTCTCGCCGCGATCTCGCAGCCTGCGCACCATAACCTTGGCCGGAAGCCCCAGCGAGCCCATCCCGAACAGCACGTACTCCGCATCCTCGGTCATATACTCTTCGAAGAACGGGTTGTCTCCGCCGCGCCCGAACAGCCTCCTGAAATCGTCGTGCGCCTCGCGGATGACGCCCTTGACCCTCTTCGCGGCATCGTCGGTCTGCTTGCGGATCTCCATGACCCAGTCCTCGTTCGCCTGGGGCGCTATGCTGATGGGGTTATCCGGGTGGAGCAGCCGTTCGCCGAGGTCGTACGGCGGCAAGAACTCGTTTACCGTCTCCTGATCCGGGATCTTGATGAGCGTCTGGGAGTGGGTGATGAACGCGCCGTCCACGCCGAGCCCCACCGGGAGAAAGACCCTCTTGTCCTCGCCGACGCGGTAGGCCATGAGCGTCGCGTCGAAGCACTCCTGCGCATCCTCGACCCAGAAGAGCAGCCAGCCGAGGTCGCGCACGGCCATCGCGTCGTTGTGCTCGACCCCGAACGCGCCCGGGTCGTCCAGGGCGCGGTTGCCTATCATGGCCACGACCGGCAGACGGAGCGAAGGGGTAACCGCGTTGGACTCCATGGCGTACATCCACCCCACGCCCGAGGAACCCACGAACACCCGGCTGCCCACCGCCGAAGCGTGCTTGCAGATCTCGAACTGGGAGTGCTCGCTCTCCGCAACGATATACTCGGCGTCGAGTTCGCCGTCGGCGATAAGCTTCGCCACAGCCTGCATCACCCCGTCGTAGGGCCGGATGGGATACGCCGCCATCACGTCCACATCCGCCAGTTTCACCGCCTGGGCGACCGCCTGCGTGCCGGTCGTCAGCTTCTCGGTTTGCCGCCCGAGTGGCTTCGAGATGGTCACCGCGTCTCGCCTCCCCTTCCCAAAACTTCTCGCATTGCTCTACTCCCTCGTCTCAGTAGCCGGCTAGCTCGTACGGTCTGCTTGCTTGCCTCCCGACCACGCCCAGGTGTCGGCGTTGAAGTAGTCGTGATGCTCTATCCTGCCGTTCGCTATCTTCTCTTCGCGCCACCGGTGGTAGGCTTCCTTGTCTTCCTTCCACATCGGGAAGACATCTTCGTTGCCTTCCTCGATAAATTCGAGGTCGTTGACCATCACGATGCAGTCCTCGACCGGGCAGACCTGGGCGCAGATGCCGCACCCGGTGCAGTAGTCGTAGTTAACGGGGTGAAATCCCTCTTCGGTGATGTCGAAGCACTCATCGGGGCAGTCGAGCCAGCACTGGCGGCACTTGATGCAGGTGTCGAAGTTGACCACCGGGCGCATGGTCCGATCGGAAGAGGTTTTGTAGTCCGGGTTGCGCTCGCCCAGCTTGCGGGCCTCGACGATGATGCCTTCCCGCATCTCCTTGTACCCCGGCAGCCTGACCGGCTCGTAGTCGTCCTCTTTGCCCACGCCGGCGGCGACCTCGTGGATCACCACTTCCTCGTAGCCATCTCTGAGCGCCGCGAGGTGCTCTTCGCCGAGCTTCTCGTCCTCGTTTACCACGCTCTCTACCGCGCTGAACTCGAAGATGTCCGGGCGCGTACGCGCTATGGCGCCGAGCACCCGCATGTCCGTGCCGTCGTCGCGATATACCCAGAGCCCGCCCAGGCTCGGCGTTCCGGGAAGGATCGCCAGCGTCCAGTCCCAGGGCTTGCGCGGGATCACCTTCAATAGCTCCTCGGCGGATCTGTTCGAGATAACCAGTAGCGTTCCGCCGCGCCGGAGACGCAAATTGATCGGCTGCCGGCCGTAGAAAGCCCAGGACTCGACCCCGTCGCACAATGTGTCGTCGAGGACCGTGATCACATCCAGCTCGTTCGGCTCGTACTTGGCCATGTGCTCCTGAAGCCGCATCTCGTCCGGGGCGATCACCGCGAACTGCTTCGCCGGAACACCGTTGCGCTCCGGCGAGTCGCCATAGCGCTGGATCGTCGAGCCCAGCCAGTCCCGCTTGCGGGCGGCCATGACCACGTGCTTGCAGAGGTTCGCCGCGAGCGTCTTCTGGTAGATCCCCCGGTAGGTGAACTCCACGCTCTTGGCTTCCTCGCGAACCTCAGTGGAGCTTCGGCCTGCAGCGGAGTCCTGCGCGACGGGCGGCGTGTTGGCTTCAGTGCCAGACGACATCCTCTCTCCTTTCTTGCACGGTCCCCATATCCGTGAATTTGGCTCTACCAAATGGTAGAACCAATTTCGGGATGATTCTAGCAGCAGCGAGTACAAAGATCAACGGCCTCACCTGATCCACTCCGGATTTCCGCGTCTTTACGTGCAAAACCGGGTTGTATAGGCTGATTCGCTCTGGTGGTATATGTGATCCGCCGTTTTTTAGATGGAATACAGCGGCTCACTGTCTGCGCTCCTTCTCTGGAAGGTTGTGATCGCTTTGGGACTGGTGGATCTGTATGAGGTGGCGTTCTACGAGTTCAAAGAGTTTGCCTTCCAGAGCGCGCTGCTGATCAGCCGCTTCCGAGAGTTGCTGGCTTGTCTTCTCAAGCGAGGAAAATTCGATCTCCCCGAAAATCTTCTCGCGGCGTTCGAGCAGGTCCTGGAGTTCGTCGAAAAGCCGGTCTCTGTGCTCCTGGCAGATGTAGCGTTCGAGTCGCCTGAATATAAGATCTTCCAGTTCCCGGCGCTGCCTCAAAAGATCGAACACGTCGCGGAGATATCGCTCCCGCTCGCGCTGAAACTGCAGTTCGCGCTCCAGTCCTTCCATGAGGAGATTCTGATCCAACTGTTCAAACGGTCGTTGGGCCTCTTCGGTGATCTGCTCCATCCGTGCTCTATTGCGGCGGCGCCTCTCGCCCTCGAAGAGCCTCTCCTGCCAGCCGAGCACCCGTCCGAGTTCATCGAGAAGGCGGGTTAACTCCTGCTCGTGTTCCTCTAGCTCCCGTATTTTGTCGGCCACGATATCTCCCTCTGTGCCCGGTCTACAGGGTGAGGCTCTAAACGCGCTGGTTTTCCTGCAATGACGGCGGGTGGGGAGGAGCCGCGAGCGGCTCGCACGGGATCGGGAAGACCACGACCGGGCAATCCGAAGAGGCCATTACCTTGTGCGTGGTGGAGGTCGGGCGGAAGCGGTGCATGAAACCTTTTCCTCGCCGGCCCAGCACCACGAGATCAAAGCCCACTTCCTTGATATGGCTCAGGATGGCTTTCGCGGGATCCCCCTTCATCAACTCGACCGACTTGGGTTCGATGCCCAGATCCCTCGCCGTGCACCGGGCTTGATCGCAGAACTCTTCGAAGTCTCCGTCGGCCACGGCTTTCGGTAGTTCCACTTCCTGCGCTACGACCTGTAACGCCGGTGGATACTCTTGCACGCAGAGAACGTGCAACTCGGCCTCTAGCATGAGGGCCAGCCTGGCCGCCTGCTTAAGCACCTCATTGCACGCTCTGGACTCGTCTATTGCCACCAGGATTCTGCCGTACATGTGGATAATCCCCTTTCGCGGACGTTGGCAGCTCGTCCAGGCGGTACCACCGCTTCGAAAATCTCCGTTGCGGTCTCCACTGCCCCTTCCCCTTCTTCGACAGGTACGACCAGTTTACCAGAAAAGTATATTATGTGCAATTTGCGTCAAGAGCCCGACGCGGTTTTGATGCCGGCTCGCGCGTTCTCTGAACCCGGTGTGTCGAGAAGCGTAGATGGATCGTGCGGGCTTCTTTCTGGGGGTACTGAGCTCAGGCTTCGGGTCGTCTGCGCTTTCTGCCGACCAGAGCTATACGCAGGTCGTTGACGTTGGTTCCCGTGGGTCCGGTAACGAGTAGAGCATCTCCTGCTTTGAGGGCCGTGTAGGCGTCGTTTTTTCTCAGGGCTTCGGTGGGGTCCACGCCGTTTTCGCGGATGGACCGGGCGGTCGAGCCGGTTACTATCCCGCCTGCGGCGTCGGTCGGGCCGTCGTTGCCGTCGGTATCGGCGGAGAGGGCCGCCCAGTTCTCTACGCCTGCTAGCTCCACCGCCAGCGCCAGGGCGAACTCCTGGTTGGGGCCGCCGAGCCCGTCGCCGCGTACCGTAACCGTAGCCTCGCCGCCGCTCACGAGGGCGCATGGCGGAGGGATGGGATTGCCGGTCTCCAGAACCTCTCGGATTATGGCCGCGTATACCGAGGCCGCGCCCCTCGCGTCTCCTGTGATGGTCGTGGAGAGCAGCATCGGTTCGTAGCCCAACTGCCGGGCTTTGGCCGCTGCGGCCTCGGATGAAAGCCGCCCGCCGCCGCAGATAATGTGCGTAACCCTCTCGAAGATGGAATCTCCGGGCTTGGGGGTTTCCGGACCATTTTCCAGGCGTTCGGAGATGCTTCGCGGCGGGTCTATGGCGTAGCGTTTCAACACGTCTCTCGCGTCTTCGAGGGTTGTGGGATCCGGGGCGGTGAGGCCGCTGGCTATCGCCGAGGGGTCGTCGCCGACCACGTCGGAGAGGAGCAGGGCTAGGGTGCGCGCGGGAGCGGCCCGGCGGACGAGGCCGCCGCCCTTGAGAGTGGAGATGTGCTTGCGGACGGTGTTGATGTCGCCTATCGAAGCCCCGCTTTTGAGCAGCGCTCCGGTGAGTTGTTTCAGGTCGGAGAGGCTTATCGGCGGGACCGGGTCCGCGAGCAGTGCCGAGGCTCCACCAGATATCAGGGCCAGGAGGAGATCCCCTGCCTCAAGCGAGTCCACAAGCTCCTCTACGCACCGGGCGACCTCGACGCCGCGCTCGTCGGGCTCCGGGTGAGAAGCGAACAGCGTCTTGAACTGCTCCGGGCCCGGCCGGTGGCCTTCTTTGGTGATCACCAGCCCGCCGGAGACTCTATCCCTGAGCAGCTCCCCGGCGGCAGTTGCCATCGCACCGGCAGCTTTGCCCGCGGCGAGCACGAAGACTCGCTCCGCCTCGAAACTGAAGATAGCCTCACCCTCGCAGCGCAGAGCCCGCAAAACAGCGCGTCCGGGATCGGCGGCCTCAAGCCCGGCGGCGAAGATATCCCTCAAATCCTCCTTCACAGGGACATTGTAATGTCCGGGCGGACTTTCATGCACGACAGGCACTACGGTTCCCGGGACCTTTCGATCACCTCGACCGGAGTTTAAGATAAAATCGCCTCAGATAAGATCTGGGGATAGCGTCAGCCGCAGGAAGGGATGCGAGGTTGGCCGTTGCGGGTAGCGGCGTTCGCAGGGCAGATGTTAGAGGCATTGAAGACAAAGGGTTCGGCGTGATACTCGCTAAGATGAGGATGCCTGCCGCGTGGTAGGGGAAGGGAGCTAGAGAAGTGGAGCGCACACAGCTTATAAGCACGATGGAGTCCATCCTCGGGCCGGAGGGTGTGATCCACGAGCGAGAGCAGCTACGCACCTACGAATGCGACGGCCTGATGAACTACCGGGTCATCCCGGACCTCGTCGTCTTACCCGAGAGTGCCGGGCAGGTGCAGCAGATCGTGAGGGTCTGCTACGAGGAGGGGATACCCTTCGTCGCCCGCGGCTCGGGGACCGGGCTCTCGGGCGGGGCCTTACCTGTAGAGTCGGGCATACTCATCGTGCTCGCCCGGATGCGAAGGATCCTCGATGTGGACATACCGAACCAGAGGGTTACCGTGGAGCCGGGCGTGGTCAACCTGTGGGTCACCCAGGAGGTGGCGAGCGAGGGATACTTCTACGCCCCCGACCCTTCGAGCCAGCTCGTCTCCTCCATCGGCGGCAACTTCGCGGAGAACTCCGGCGGGGTCCACTGCCTGAAGTACGGCTTCACGACGAACCACGTGACGGGGGCCGAAGTGGTGCTGCCGGATGGGTCCGTGGCGCACATCGGCGGCGGCAAAGCCCCCGACGAGCCGGGCTACGACCTGCTCGGCGCGTTCGTCGGCTCCGAGGGAACTTTAGGGATAGCCACCAAGATCACACTGCGCATAGTCCGCACGCCGGAGTCGGTGAGGACGCTTATAGCGGCCTTCGAGGACACGGAGAAGGCGGGCGGGGCGGTCTCGGGGATCATCGGTAGCGGGTGCGTCCCGGCGGGCATCGAGATGATGGACTCCCTGACGCTCGAAGCGGTAGAAGAAGCGGTGCATCCGCACTACCCGGAGTGCGGGGCGCTCCTTCTGGTGGAGCTCGACGGCCCGGAGGCCGAGGTCGAAAACCAGTTCGAGCAGGTGATAAAGATCTGCGAGGAGAACGGGTCTTCCGAGATCCGGGTAGCCAAAGACGATGCCGAGAGGGCGCTCTTCTGGAAGGGGCGCAAGGCGGCATTCGGGGCGATGGGCCGAATCGCGAACGACTACTACGTCCAGGACGGCGTAATCCCGCGCACCGAACTCCCGGCGGTGTTGAAGAAGATCAGCGACCTCAGCGCGGAGTACGGCCTGCGCGTGGCGAACGTCTTCCACGCCGGGGATGGCAACCTGCACCCGCTGGTCCTCTACGATAACAACAATGAAGGCGAGGCGGAGAGGGCGGAGGAGCTGGCCGGAGAGATCATCCGCGCCTGCCTGGAGCACGGCGGCTCGCTGACCGGCGAGCACGGCATCGGCGAGGACAAGAAGAAGTACATGCCGGATATGTTCACCGCGGACGATCTGAACGTCATGCAGCTTCTGCGGTGCGCTTTCGACCCGCACCACCTCTGCAACCCCGGCAAGGTCTTCCCGACCCCGCGGCTGTGCGCCGAACGCCCGGGGCCGTTCAGGGTGCACCCGCTGCAAGAGGCCGGCCTCGCGGAGATGTTCTGATGCAGACCGCGAACGTCTCCCTGGAGGACCTGCAGGGCATAGTAGGAGAAGAACACGCCCGCGAAGCCGCTCCCGAAGACGCGGTAGACGGCGCGACGCCCTCGTTCGTCGCCGAACCCGGCTCGGTGGAGGAGATCGCAGGGCTATTGAAGCTCGCGAGTGGGGCGGGGCTCGCGGTCGCGCCGCGCGGTGGGGGGACGAAGATGCACCTCGGAAATCCCCCTCGGAATCTGGACCTCATCGTGAGCACCGCCAGGATGAACGGGGTGCTGGAGCACGCCGCGCCGGATCAGGTACTGCGGGTGCAGGCCGGGATCGGGCTCGAAGGGTTGCAGGAGCGGCTCTCCGCCTCGAACCAGATGCTCGCGATAGACCCGCCGGAGCGCGGAGCCACCGTGGGCGGTGTGGTGGCGACGAACGCCTCCGGCCCGCTGCGGCTCAGGTACGGCACCATCCGGGACCTCATCATCGGAATCACGGTCGTTCTCCCGGACGGCACGGTGGCGAAGGCCGGAGGCAAGGTCGTAAAGAACGTCGCCGGTTACGACCTCGGCAAGCTGTTCACCGGGTCTCTGGGAACTCTGGGGATCATCGCGGAGGCCAACTTCCGGCTGCACCCGATACCGGAGGTCGCCAAAACCGTCGTGGTCGAGCTGGAGAGCCAGCAGGGTGCTGCGGAAGCAGCACAGGCCATCATGCACTCCCAGATCGTGCCGAGTGCGGTGGAGTTGCGCTGGGGTCCCAGCGGGAAGAGACTCGCGGTACTCGTCGAGAGCATCCCCGGCGGTATCGGGGCGAAGGCGGAGACGGCGGCTTTCCTGCTCAAGCCTTTTGGGGAGGTCCACACTGAGGACGGCAGAGCCGAGATTTTGCGCTTACCGGAGGCTGGAGAAAATGAGACCATCGTCAAGATCACGGCTCCCCCGGCGGAGCTTGCGGGCGTTCTGGAGTCGGTCTCCAGGGCGGCGGAGCGCAGAGGTTTAGAGGTCAGGATGTGGGGTCATGCCGCGAGCGGTGTAACGTTTGCGGGGCTCTCCGGCGGAGGCGTCGAGGCTCTGGCCGACTTTGTCGGGGAGATGCGTGAGATCCGGGCGAGAAGAGGAGGAAGCGTTACCTTGCAGAGAGCTTCCGTGGAGTTGAAGCGGAGAGCGGGCGCGTGGGGCTACGGCGGGGACGCCCTGGGGCTCATGCGCCGGGTGAAGGAGAAGTTCGACCCATCGGGGACGATGAACCCCGGCAGGTTCGTAGGAGGTATCTAGTGACCGAGCGGCGGAACGGCGAGGGCCTACCGCAGGATAAGGCGATGACCAACTCCATCGGCGCGGGGAGCCCGGAGGATGTGGGCCAGGGTGTCGGCGAGGCGAGCGAGCTGGCGGAGGAGGCGACCGTCGGTGCAGGGCGCAGGGAGAGCGGCAAAACGAGCTTTCCGGCCTTCGACACCCACCACCCGCCCGACAAGGCGCTCATAGACGAGTGCGTCCACTGCGGGTTCTGTCTGCCGACCTGCCCGACGTATGTGCTCTTCGGCGAGGAGATGGACTCCCCGCGCGGGCGTATCTACCTCATGAACAAGGGGCTCGAAGAGGAACCGTTGAACGACCAGATGGTCCGGCACTTCGATTTGTGTCTGGGGTGCATGGCGTGCGTGACGGCGTGTCCGGCGGGGGTGCAGTACGAAAAGCTCATCGAGGCGACCCGCGCGCAGGTCGAGCGCCGCTACGAGAGATCGCCGGAGGACAAAGCCTTCCGGGAGATGATCTTCAACCTCTTCCCCTACCCGAACCGGCTGCGTCTCGCCGCCGCTCCCATGAAGCTATACCAGCGGTTCGGTATCGGGAGCAGGCTCCGCAAGGCCGGCATCATGGACCGGCTGCCGGCGCGGGTACGGGCGATGGAGGCTCTCTTGCCGGAAGTTCCCAAGGAGGAGAAGATCCCGGAGACGACGCCGCCCGCAGGAGAGAAGCGCAGGCGCGTCGGGATACTCACCGGCTGCGTGCAGCGGGTTTTCTTCTCCAGGGTAAACGCGGCGACCGTCCGCGTGCTCGCCGCCGAGGGATGCGAAGTCGTAGCCCCTGCAGGCCAGGGCTGCTGCGGCGCTCTCTCGACCCACGCCGGGCGCGAGGAGGAGTCCCTGAACTTTGCCCGCAAGACGATAGATACCTTCGAGGAGTACGATTTGGATAACGTCATCGTCAACGCTGCCGGTTGCGGCTCGACGATGAAGGAGTACGGACATCTCCTGCGCGACGACCCCGAGTATGCGGAGAGAGCTAAAGAATTCTCCGCGAAGGTGAAGGACGTTACGGAGTTCTTACAGGAACTGGGCCCTGTGGCCGAGCGGCACCCGCTGCCCGTCTCGGTTGCCTACCATGACGCCTGCCACCTGGCTCACGCCCAGGGCATCAGAAGCCAGCCCCGGCAGAGCTTGAAACAGATACCGGGGATGGACGTGCGTGAGATAAGGGAGGCGGAGATCTGCTGCGGTTCGGCGGGGATCTACAACATGGTCGAGCCCGAGGCGGCTTCGGAGCTTGGCGAGCGCAAGGCGAAGAACGTTCTCGCCGCCGGAGCGCAGATGCTCGTTACCGCCAACCCCGGCTGCACGCTCCAGATCCGGGCTTCCCTGAAGAAGCTGGGCCAGGATATGCCGATGGCTCACCCTGTAGAGGTCGTAGACGCCTCGCTGCGCGGCGAGCCGGTAGAGACGCTGCTACAGCGTTAGGGAAACATGAGAGCTACCCGCTCCCTTCTCGCGGTTCCCGGATCCAACCTCAAGATGGTGGAGAAGGCGCTCTCCTCGAAGGCTGATGCCGTATTCCTCGATCTCGAAGACGCCGTAGCTCCGGGCGAGAAAGCCGCGGCCCGGGGGAGCGTCATCCGGGCGATAAACGAGTTCGACTGGGGCAGCAGGAGCAGGCTCTACCGGATGAACGCCCTGGACACGCCGTACTTCTACCGGGATGTGATCGAGATCGCCGAGGAAGCGGGGGAGATGCTGGATGCGATCCTGATTCCCAAGGTACAGAGTGCCGGGGATCTACACACCCTCGACAAGCTTCTTTCGAGCATAGAGATCAACGCCGGTCTCGAACCCGGCAAGATAAGGCTCGAAGCCCAGATAGAGAGCGCCGGAGGGCTCGCCAGCATAGACGGTATAGCCCGCGCGAGCAGCCGTCTCGAAGCCTTCCACTTCGGACCCGGAGACTTCGCCGCGAGCCTCCGGATGCCGGGCGGCAACATCGGCGTCTCCGACGAGTGGGATGAGGCATATCCCGGACACCGCTTCCACTACGCCATGCAGCGCATCGTGGTTGCCGCGCGCGCCGCGGGCCTGCGCGTCCTGGACGGGCCGGTAGCAGATTACCGGGATGAGGAGGCTCTGCGCGAGAGCTGCAAGATCGCCCGCTCTCTGGGCTACGACGGCAAGTGGTGCATCCATCCGGCCCAGATCGAGACCGTCAACGAGGTCTTCTCCCCCACCGAAAAAGAGGTCGAGTGGGCCAGGAAGGTGGTCTCCGCCTACGAGGAGGCGAGCGCCGCCGGTACGGGATCCATAAGCGTTGATGGGCAAATGGTAGATAACGCCTCGATAAAGATGGCCCGGAACACCCTGGATATCGCCCGGATAGCCGGGATGCTCTAAACAGGTAACCAATTGAATTAGTGCTGCTGATCCAGCTATTTCTGTCTACCTGCTTAAGCGGCGAGCCTCTATCCACCAGAAAAATCGGCCAGAGGAGCGTATACAGCAACTAGAGTTGCGAATTAGCTTCATACGTGGCATACTTATGAGATGGGTGAAAGGGAAAAGAACCTTCGAAAGGAACTCGCCGTGTTGATGGTACTCGGCCGCGAGGAGGCGGTCGAGGACGGTGGTTTGGGGGTAGTACGGATCGCCCAACTCGTCGGGCGGGAGAAGACCCAGATCTCGCGGGCCTTGAAAACGCTTGCCGAGAGCGGGTTTGTCGAGCGGGATCCGGCGACGCTCCGTTACCGCCTTGGCTGGAGACTCTTCACGCTGGCGGCTCATGCTGGTGAGCAGAGGCTGCTCAGCGTCGCTCCTCCACTGCTCAAGCGGCTGGTGAAGAACCTAGGGGAGACGGCTCACCTGTCTGTCCTCCAGCGCACCGAGGTTCTGACGGTACTCTCTGAGTCCCCGCCTCATGTCGTACAGGCAGCGGGTTGGACCGGACGGACGGTTCCTGCCTACTGCACCTCGTCCGGTCGAGCACTTCTGTTCGACCACGACTATGATGTGCTCTCCGAGCTCCTCTCCGGCGTGGAATTTCGCAAACTGGGACCCAACGCGGTCCAAGATGTCGAGGAATTGTACGAGAGGATCGTTGACGCGCGTACCCGAGGGTATGCGCTTGTGGATGAGGAGTCCGAGCCCGGCCTGGTCGCCGCGGCGGCGCCGGTTCGGGATTTTAAAGGTCGGATAGTCGCGGCGCTCAACGTCTCGGCGCCGAAGTTCCGTCTCGGCGGGCGTCTGGAAGACGCCGGGCAAGAAGTCAAGAATACTGCGGACGAACTCTCCACTTCACTTGGCTTCTCTCCTGATCCCCGGCCAGGCGTTGTTGATTCCTCTGAACCAGGAGGATAGATGAGCTTTTTTCAATACCTGTCCGTCAACCGGGAGTACATCCTCGGGCTGGCCATCGGGCACGCCGTGGTCGTGGCCATATCGTTAGCCATCGCCATCGTGATCGCGGTGTCGGTAGGCGTGCTGGTGTACCGCACGGAGCGTGCGGCCAACATAGTGCTCGCGATAGCCTCGACCTTCCTGACCATTCCATCCTTTGCCCTGTTCGGCCTCTTTATACCGATCTTCGGTCTCGGGTACGAGCCGACGATCGTCGCGCTGGTGTTCTACGGGCTCTTGCCGATCTTGCGGAACACGGTTACCGGCTTGCACTCCGTGGACCCTGCGATCGTGGAGTCGGCGCAGGGGATGGGGATGGGTGCCTTCCGACGGCTCGTGCGCATCGAGATGCCCCTGGCGTGGCCGGTCATCATCGCCGGTGTGCGCGTCTCCACCATGCTCTTGATGGGTATCGCGGCGATAGCCGCCGTCGTGAGCGGCCCGGGCCTGGGCAACGACATCTTCGACGGGCTCTCCCGCATCGGTGGCGCCGGCGCCCTGTACCAGGTGCTCGACGGCACGCTCGGCGTCGTCGTGCTGGCGTTGATATTCGACACGTTCTTCAACCTCTTGAGCAGGCTTACGACTCCGCGAGGTATCCGTGACTGAGAGAGTTACTACTAGACAGAACAGAGCTAGCAATAAGACCATGATCCGCCTAGAGAATCTTACCAAGGTCTTTCCGGGCCAGGACGAACCGGCGGTAGATAACCTCTCGATGGATATCTACGAGGGTGATATCGTCATCCTCGTAGGTCAATCGGGGTGCGGCAAGACCACGACGATGAAGATGATCAACCGCCTCATCGAACCTTCCAGCGGGAGGATTTTCCTGGAAGGTGAAGACGTGACCAGAGTCAATCCGGACGCTTTGAGGCGTCGGATGGGCTATGTGATCCAGCAGATAGGGCTCTTCCCCCACATGACCATCGCCGACAACATCGCCACGGTACCCAGGATGCTGGGCTGGGATAAGAAACGCATCTCGGACCGGGTAGACGAGTTGCTGGAGATGGTGGGCATAGACCTCTCCTACCGGAACCGTTACCCGAAGGAGCTCTCCGGTGGCCAGCGCCAGCGGGTTGGGGTGGCGCGGGCGATGGCCGCCGACCCGCCAGTAATGTTGATGGATGAGCCGTTCGGGGCGATAGACCCTATCACCCGCGAGAGGCTGCAAGACGAGTTTTTGAGGCTCCAGCGGGAGATAAAGAAAACCATCGTCTTCGTTACCCATGATATAGACGAAGCTATAAAGATGGGTGACCGCATCGCCATCTTGGGCGACCACGCCAGGATCGCCCAGTACGACACCCCCGAAAAGATACTGACCGATCCCGCAAACGAGTTCGTCGAGAACTTCGTCGGGGCCGGCGCTTCGATCAAGCGCCTCAGCCTCAGCCGGGTTTCGGATATCGAGACGGCTGACTGGCCGGTCGCCAGGCTCTCAGACAGCCCCGAAAAGGCACACTCCCTAATGCGAAGCTCCGGCAAGGATTACGTGCTGCTGCTCGACGACCGGGATCGCCCCAGACGGTGGGTCAGCATGGAAGACCTCAAGCAAGACGGCATCTCACTCGAGAAAGCCGGCTGGCCGGCGGTAGCCATCGTCGAGAGAAACGCGAGCCTGTACCACACCCTCGATGTCATGATCACCTCCTACAAGGGCTCGGCGATCGTCGTCGACGATAATGGTCGCTACCAGGGCGTGGTGGATTTCGACACGGTCCTGGAGGCCATCAACGCCATGCGTCCCTCACAAACGGAGCAAGCGCATGAAGAGCCGTAGGCGAATCTCACTAGACAGAGGTTTCCGACGATGATCGCGCAGACAAAGACCACGAAAATCCCCAGTGGTCCTGCGAGGGTACTGCGCTACGCCGGGATGCCCATTTTTCTTGCGATCGTGTGCCTGGTGCTCTATCTGTGGGTGAGCAGCCACAAGCTCGACAGCATCGAGCGGAGCAGCCTGAACGCGGGCTTCATTACCCTGCACCTGATCCAGCACATCGAACTTACGGTTGTCTCCACCGCGATCGTCGTCGTACTGGCGGTGAGCACCGGGATACTGCTCACCCGGCCGTTCGCCCGCTGGGCGACCCCGGTGGTGATCGCCCTGGCCAACATAGGCCAGGCGGTCCCTTCGATCGGGTTGCTCGTCCTGCTCGCCTTTATCTGGAACTTCGGATTCTGGCCGACTATCGTAGCCCTGGTAGCGTACTCGTTCCTGTCCATCTTGCGTAACACCATGGTGGGGTTGCAGCAGGTCGACCGTTCCACCATCGAGGCCGCGCGCGGCATGGGGATGACCAAGACGGCTGTACTGTTCCGCATCGAGCTGCCCCTCGCCGTTCCCGTCATCCTCGCCGGTATCAGAACCGCCCTGATCCTGAACGTCGGCACTGCGGCACTGGCCACGTTCGTGGACGCGGGTGGATTGGGCTCCCTGATAGATCGCGGTAACCGTCTGGGCAGGATGCCGATACTGATCACCGGTAGCGTGCTGACCGCGGTCCTTGCTCTGTTCGTGGACTGGGTGGGGGGCGTGGCCGAGAGCATCCTGCGTCCGAAGGGCCTGTAGTACCCAAGGAGGAAAAATGCAAAAGAAATTGACGCGGCGGGATTTTCTGAAGGCGACCGGCACAGGATTGGCCGGAGCAGCTCTTCTCGGAGCCGCGGGCTGCGGTGGCGCTGGTGGCGGAGCCGCCGGGAATGCGAAGTTGTCGGGTGCCAGGTTCACCGTAGGGTCCAAGGAATTTACCGAGGAGCAGATTTTCGGCGAGCTCACCAAACAGGTTCTCGAAAACGCGGGTGCATCTGTCACCTACAACCAGCTAGGTGGGACCACCATCGCTCGCGATGCGCTGACCTCTGGCCGGATCGATATGTACTGGGAGTACACGGGCACCGCCTGGATCGACTTTCTCAAACACACCAAGCCGATCCCCAACAGCCACAAGCAATTCGAGGCCGTGGCCAAAGAGGATCTCAAGAAGAACCACATAAAATGGATCTCTCCTCCCGCCCCGGAAGACAACACCTACGCCCTCGCCGTGCGCAGCGAGGCGTACAATAAGCTGGGCGTCAAAAAGCTCTCGGATCTCAAGCAACTGGTCCAGAAGAATCCCAGCGAAGCTACCCTCTGTGGTGCGTCCGAGTTTCTAAGTCGTCCCGATGGCTTGCCGGGTTTGGAAAAAACCTACGGATTCAAGTTCCCGCAAAACAACATCGCCGAACTCGACGAGGGCGCTATCTACGAAGCGATAGACAAAGGCAAGAAGTGCAACTTCGGCGAAGTGTTCACGACCGACGGCCGTATCCAGGCGCTCCATCTGAAGGTCATCAAAGACGATAAGCACTTCTTCCCCATCTACAACCCGGCACTCAACGTGCGCGAAGACGTCTACAAGAAGCATCCGCAACTGGAGAAGCTTTTTGCGCCCATTTCCAAGAAGCTCACCACCACGACGATGCAAAAGCTGAACGCGAAGGTAGACGTGAAAGGCCAGCTTCCCGAAACGGTTGCCAAGGAGTGGCTCAGCAGTAACGGATTTATCTAATGAGGGATCTCGGATGCCGCAGAAAGTATGGGAGAATACCGCCGTAAACTTGAGAGCAAAGCGTTCCATGCGGGTTCCAACTCCTTCCACCCGTGGAGATCCACGCCAGTCACTCGGATGGCAGGACATGAATCAAAAAGCGCGGCATTGCAATTATGCGGGTGGCCTTAGCCCAGGTTGACTGCCTCCTCGGAGACGTTGAGGGGAACCTCCGTCGGGCTAGAGAAGTCGTAACTGAGGCCAGGGCCAGAGGCGCGGACCTCGTCGTTTTCCCCGAATTGAGCCTGACCGGGTACTCGCTGGGCCAGCTCAGCAACGAAGTATCACTCAAGGTTCAGGGCAAGCGCATCGCCTCCGTGCTCGAAGCGGCAGGCGAGACGTCAGTGGTCCTGGGGTTTTACGAGGAGACTCACACCCCGCACACTTACAACTCTGCGGCTTATTTTGAGGATGGCTCTCTCCTCCACGTACACCGCAAGCTCTACCTGCCGACCTACGGCGCCTACGAAGAGAGGAAATATTACTCCCCCGGGCAGACTATGCGGGCCTTCGACACAAAGTTCGGACGCATGGCGATATTGATCTGTAACGACGCCTGGCAACCGTTTTTGCCCTTTATCGCGGTCCAGGATGGAGCCAGGGCACTTATCGTGCCCGCCAGCAGCGCCCACAGCGAGTACCCTGGAGCGATGGACACCAAGAGCTACTGGCAGGACATCACCCGCTTCTACGCCCGCATGCTCGAGAGTTACGTGATCTTCGTCAACCGGGTTGGACAGGAAGGAGCCTTCGCCTTTTGGGGCTATTCCCATATCGTCGATCCCTGGGGGCGGGTTGTAGTAGAAGGTCCCGATTACAAGGAGGCTCTCATTACCGCGGATATTGATCTGGATGACGCCCGACGCCGGCGCCGAGAGGTTCCGCTGCTCAAGGAGGCCCGTCTCGCGCTCTTGAGCAAGGAACTCAATCGTCTCGCCGAAGAAGGCGGTGATGTGTAGGTAGTGGCGGATGACGTGAGTCCCGAGCCGGGGTGCGCTTCTACCGCGTTACTAAACTTCTGGGTAGTTCAATGCCGCCGTATGTCGCGAGCTTTGATCTCCTGCAGCGGAGAGCTTCGCTGTTCATTTTCTTTCGAGGGTTGCGCTAATCCTGTTCCTGTGATCAAACCGGCGTCAGACGGTTCGCGGACAGGTGGCTGATAGAGAAGCTAGTTTTCCCATCCAGGATGAGATCCGCCGCTATCTGACCCATAACCGGTGCCATCTTGAAGCCATGCCCCGAAAATCCGCACAAAAGCACCGTATTGGGAAGGCCAGGAGCCTTGTCTACCACGGAGTGACCGTCAGAGGTGTATGCGTCCATGTAAGCATTGACCCTCAGAGGTTCAGGGATCAAATCTGGCAAGAACCTATGCACAGCCCCCTTGATCTTCGAGAGGTCTTCCGGAGGCACCCTCAGATCCAGTTCATCAGGATCCTTTACCTTGCCATAGCCGGTATTCAGCGCCACCTTCAGAGTGCATCCCTCTATAGTAGGAAATCCAGAGAAGTCGTAGTTGTTGGTCTGCCTGATGAAGATGGGGAAGTTTTGGGGAGCGAACGCCTGCGGGTTTGAGGTGGCAAACCAGGTCATAACCAACCGCTGGACTCTAAGCCACTGTTCCCATCCGGGGAGTAGCTTGCCGGTCCAGGGTCCGGCTGAGATCACGACCTTGCCAACAATGTAGTCCTTGCCCTCTGCGCGAATTCGGACATGTTCTACAGCAGGTTCGATCGCTTGGACTCGGGTGTGGCGGTGGATGACTGCGCCGAGCTCTTCGGCGCGTTGCGCTGCGGTGAGAACGGCGTATTCTGGACGCAGAAATCCCGCCATCTTGTCGAGCACCATCACTTCGCCTGCGAGCAAGCGGTGCTGCGGATAGCGCGAGCGCGCCGCCTTCTCGTCCAGGATCTCGTGGTCGAGACCGAATGTTTCGATGCTCTCAAGTACGTTCTTCATGAATTGGGCCTGCGGATCCCCGATCATCAGACCCCCCGTCAGGGTAAGAAGCCTGCGTCCCGTCTCCTGCTCAAGCTCCCGCCACAGTATGTATGCCTCCTGCAAGAGAGGGACATACTCTGCACCTTCCAGGTAGGCTGTTCTGAAGATGCGGGTCTCTCCGCCCGCAGCGCCGCGATCATGTCCCGGTCCGAACTGCTCGAAGCCGATCACCGGCACACCGCGTCGAGCTAGCTGCCAGAGCGCCATGCTGCCGGTAGAGCCAGCCCCGATAACTGCCACGTCTGCGTCCATCAGACCTCCCTGCCGCGGGTAGATGGGTCGGAAAGCGATTCTTCCCCTGGCCTGGTGGTGGGTGCGGGAGATTCCGCCGCAGCCAAATCCGGTGCTGAACTTGCCTCGATCAGTGTAAGCGTACGGGTCTCCGGTGCCCAGGCCACAGAGATGATCAGGCCCAACAGCAAAACGGCGGTTGCTATGAGCATCGTCGGGCCGATCCCGAGCGAATCAACGCTGGATGGCAGCAGAAATGTGCCGATTGCGGCCCCTACACGGCTGATCGCTGCGGCGACCCCAACTCCCGAGGCGCGAATCTCGGTGGGGAACACCTCGCTCGGGTACACCGACTCCAGGTTGGCCGCCGCGGACATCACAAACGCGAAGAGGGCAAAGCAGGCCAGGATGACTCCCACGGGCGCCTTGGGCCAGACACCGAGGAACCCCATCAAGACCGTGAGCACGACAAAGGAGCCGATAAGGAGACGCCTCCTGGGCAGCATGTTCATGATTATCACGCCCACCGCCGCGCCAGCGAGCAGGAAAAGGTTGAGCACTATTTCACCCGTATTCCCGCTCAGGCCCAGAGCATCGAGCACCGTGGGCAGGAACGTGAAGAGCGCGAAGTAGGGGACAACCTGGCAGAACCAGAACAGTCCGGCGAACGCTGTTCGCTTTCGCATCCCACCTCCAAAGAGCCTGCGGTAGTTAGTCCTGTTGTTGGTCTCGGGGCTCAGATCCTCTACCTCGGCGTTGGGGTCAACGTACTCTCTGATAATGTCTCTTGCCTCCTCAACACGTCCCTTGCCCAAAAGCCATCGCGGGGATTCCGGGGTGCCGATCCTCAGAAGCAGCACTACGAAGGCTGGTACGGCGCTGCTGGCAAGCATCCACCGCCAGGAATCGTGACCCAGGCCCTGAAGCGCATCGCCCACCAGATATGCGACCACGAAGCCTACGGTCCAGACTGCGTTCAGGCTCGCGAGCAGCGGTCCACGCTGCCTGCGCGGCACGAACTCTGCCAGTAGCGCAGGGCCGATCGCGTAGTCGGCGCCAATAGCGATGCCCATTACCAGTCGCAGGATGAATAGCTGCCACGGCTCGTTTACGAAGAATTGCAGAATGGATCCAATAATGAACAGGATCAAGTCCGCCACGTACATCTTCTGCCGGCCCACGAGGTCGGTGACCCACCCGAAAACGATGCCCCCGATAAAGATCCCGATCAAAGCCGAAGCACCGATAAGACCGCTCCACAGCGGACCCAGGCCCAACTGCGGACCAAGCAGGGAAAGCGCAATCCCAATAATCCCGAGTATGTAGCCGTCGCAGAAGAACCCGCCTGTCGTGTAGGCGGTTACCCGCAGATGGAAGCCCTTGAGCGGTGCGTCATCGATGCTCGTTGTTCGCATTGCCATTTCCAATCCCCTCTCCCATTTACCCCGATGCGATCACACGGCATTATCCTCCGTCTTATGTTGCTCGTCTACCAGCCACTTGACATAGCAGGGCATGACTTATAACGTATAGAAAAGGTTTTCAGAAAAGGTTTTCTATAAGGCTCATAACATGGCGCGCAGGGTAAACATAAAGGATGTGGCTCAGCGGGCGGGGGTTTCCATCTCCACGGTGTCGCGAGCACTCAATGACACGGACTATCCGGTCAAACCGGAGACCAGAAAAAGGGTGCTGGAGGCGGCGGGGGAGTTGGGGTTTAGACCCAATGATCTGGCGCGCGGGCTGCTCTCCAGCAAGAGCCGCACCATCGGTTTGATCATCCCGGATATTTCCAACCCTTACTATCCGGAGCTGTCGCTGGGCGTGGAGTCTACTGCTTCGGAGCATGGATACTCCGTCGTCTTCTGCAACACGGGCAGGAGCGCAGAGAAGCTGGAGCAGTATGTGGATGTTCTGCTCCAGAAGCGTGCTGACGGGATAATTCTGGCAGGTGGGGGTACGCAATCCAGGCAGGCCTCGCAGGTGCTCTCGGATTTCGATCTCGCGGTTGCGCTCGTTGGCAGACACAGCCTGCCGTTTCCCTCCGTGCAGATAGACAACCGTAAAGCGGCGAGAGAAGCAACCTCTCATCTGCTCGACCTCGGCCATCAGAGGGTCGCGTTCATCAGTGGACCGCCCAACCTCACCAGCGTGCAGGACAGGCTTTTGGGCTACCACGAAGCCCTGCGGGAGCGTGGCATCGATCGGGATGACCGGCTCGTTCGCGAAGGAAACTTCGAGCCCCGCAGCGGTTATTCAGCGGCGATGGCTCTGCTGCAGGGCGAGCCGAGGCCGACGGCGATCTTCGCGGCCAACGACCGGATGGCTATAAGCGCGATATCCGCCGCGATCGACCTCGGGATGAGCGTACCAAAAGATCTCTCGGTGGTCGGCTTTGACGATACCGTACTCGCCTCTCAGGTCCGTCCATCGCTCACGACCGTGGCGGTTCCGGCATACGAGATGGGAGTGTCGGTCATGAAGCTATTGCTCGACACGCTCGCCGGTAAGGAGTGTCCACAAACGGTGTGGCTCTCAGCGGAGCTGGTAGTCCGCCAGTCAACAGGGCCGGTATCAGAGGAAGAGGAGCCAGAGATGCATGGCACAGAGAGAAGACAGATGAAAGCTAGAACGGATAACGAGAAAGGAGAAATACAGACGTGAGCGACTACAGGGCAAACGGTGCAGGGCAGAGGCGCAAGCACAACCTCCTGACCATGTCCTTCGCGGAGGTAGAGGAACGTCTCAAAGAGGATGGTCAGGATATCGTGCTCGTCCCGCTGGGGAGCACCGAGAAGCACGGCGCGCATATCCCGCTCGGCACCGACAGCTACGTGACCATGGAGGTGGTCGAGCGAACGGCGGCTGCCGCCGACGTGATGTACACGCCGCTCGAACCCTTCGGCTACTCACCGCATCACATGGGACGCCATCTTGAGGGGGCGGGCACCATAACGCTCGCCGCCGAGACCTACCGCCGGATAATGAACGACGTGGCGCGCAGCCTCATCTACCACGGCTTCAAGAAGATCATCTTCGTCAGCCACCACGGCTCCAATACCAAGCCCGTTGACGAGGTGATGCGCGCTCTGCGCTACCGCACCGGGGCGTTTATCGCCTTCTACAAGACGCCTACCGAGCGGGAGGCGAGTGTGGTCCAGGATCTCTTCGAAAATCCTCCGGAGGAAACACCGGGGTGGCACTCCAGCGAGCTTGAGACCTCGTGCCTGATGGCCTGCGGTGACGGTCTGGTGGACATGGACCGGGCCATCGAAGACCGCGCTCACGCGCCAGCCTACATGGGGAAGTCGTTCTCTAAGGTAGACGGTACAGCCACGGTCAAGTTCCAGGGCTCGGAGAATATCTGGGTGCCGATGGAGCATCACGAGTACTGCGACACGGCCGTAATCGGCAACCCGTTCCGCGCCACCAAGGAGAAGGGGCTGGCGATGTTCGAGCGGATGGCCCAGCATCTCGCCGACTTCGTGAGCGAGGCGCGTAACTTCAAGGTAGAGATCAAGCAGAGCGACTTCCCCGAGCGGGCCTACTACGAGGCGTAGGGACCGAAGTATGAAGAGCGAAGCGTCTGTATCGAGCGGGATAGACCTAATAAGCAACGAGGCGGTGAGGATTGCTCGCGCCGAGCTGGTGCGTATATCCCACCGGGCGTACCAGCGCGGTCTCGTGGTGGGGGTGAGCGGCAACAACAGCATACGCGTGAGCGGTACTGATGCCTTCCTCATAAAGGCCACCGGATGCAACCAGGGCGATATGGAGACTTCGGATACGGTGCTGGTAGATCTCGAAGGCAACGTACTCGAGGAAGGCAAACGTCCTTCGAAGGAAGTGCGCTGGCACCTGGCGATCTACCGCCGGAATCCAGGGGTGGGAGGAATCGTGCACGTTCACCCTCCCTACGCTACCGCGTGGGCCGTGGCCAACCGTACACCACCTTTGGTTCACACAGCCTCCCGCGGCGTGTTGCAGAAGATCGCGCTGGTCGAGCTCGCTCCCTCCGGCTCTGAGGAGCTTGCGAACATGATCGCCGGAGCATTCTCCGATGAGGGCCTGCGCGTGGCGCTGATGCGGGAGCACGGTATCGTCGCCGTGGGGCCGAGCTTGCGGGAGGCCTATTACCGCGCCGAGTACCTGGAAGACACCGCCAAGGTCGCGCTCCTGGCGGCTCAGGTACAGGCGCTCGGACCGGACGGCGGCGTCACGCTCGCGGGTTCGTAAGAAAACTTTGGAGCGGAGCCAACATGGAACCGCCTAGCATCGCCATACTCGCCACCCTCGACACCAAGTCGGGAGAGGCTGCCTGCCTCAAGCGGAGTATCGAGGACCGCGGCAGGCTGGCAACGGTCTTTGACGTGGGCTTCGGTAAGAGTTCGCCTGGATTAGCTTCGGTTGGTGCTGAAGAGGTGGCCAGCAGCGGCGGCTCAACCGTGGCCCGGCTGCGATCTGCGTACCGGCGAGATCTCGCGATGAAGACTATGGGAGAAGGTGCCGGCAAGCTGCTCAGAGCGCGACACGAAGCCGGGATGCTTGCCGGTGTGATCGGTGTGGGGGGCAACCAGGGTACGGCCATAGCCTCGATCGCGATGCGAATGCTACCGATAGGGATGCCCAAGCTGATCGTCTCCACCGTGGCGTCCGGAAACGTGCGCAAGTACGTAGGTGATTGCGACATAGCGATGCTGTTTTCGGTTGGCGATCTCCTGGGCGGGCCGAACCCCGTGACTAAAAGGGTGCTCGCCAAAGCAGCAGCCGCCATCGTGGGGATGGCAGAAGCAGAAGAGGAAATGAATGCCATCTCGCTACCCAGGTCTGTCGCCATTACCGCCTTCGGCAACACGCACCGGGCCGTGACTGCTGCCATGGAGCGCCTGAGGGAAGCGGGCCGCCGCGTCGTCCCGTTTCACGCCTCTGGCGCCTGTGGCTCGGCGATGGAACGGCTCGTGGAGGAGGGAGCCATAGAGGCGGTGCTAGATCTCACCACGCACGAGCTCCTCGGAGAGCTCTATCCCGAGGACATCTACGCGCCGGTCCGCCCCGGTCGCCTCACTGCGGCGGGTCGGGTTGGTATCCCCCAGGTGATAGTCCCCGGTGGCCTGGAGTACTTCTGCTTCGGCGCGCCGGAGACGATCCCGCCTCATCTTCGCAACAGGCCGATCCACCACCATAACCCGTACAACACCAACGTGCGGACCAGCAGGGAGGAGTTGGCTCGCGTCGGTGCGGTGATGGCCGAACGCCTCAACGCGTCTGCCGGGCCTGTGGAAGTGCTGATCCCGACCCAGGGATGGTCCGAGGTAGGAAGCCCCGGAGGCGTACTGCATGACCCGGAGGCCAACGCCGGATTTATCGAGTCGTTGCGCGAACATCTTGACCCCTCGATAACCATTCGTGAGATCGAGGCCACCATCAACGAGGCTTCTTTTGCCAGGCTGGCCGCGGACACGCTGCTCGCCTTGCTTGCAGAGAAGTGCCACAACAGATCAGCCAGCAGTATCAGAGAGACAGCGAACTCTGAATAAGGTGAATTTGGCGGCAAAGCAACTGGTGTTTCGGTAGCAGTTGACAGGGGCCATCTGGAGGCCACTGCTCAGGGAAAGGAGGAGTTACATGACAACGCCGAAAACTACATCGCAGCAACAGAGCAGCACCGAGGATACACATGTCGTGCCGGACACGATGCGGGCCGCGGTGCTCTTCGGCCCGCAGGACATAAGGGTCATCGAGAAGCCGGTCCCCGAGCCAGGGTACGGCGAGGTACTGGTGAAGGTGGCCATGTGCGGAACCTGCGGTACCGACCTCAAAATCTACGACGGGCACTTTCCGCAGACGCCGCCGTTTGGGGAATTTACCCCCGGCCATGAGTGGACCGGGACGGTGGTGGCTCTCGGCGAGAGCGTGGATGAGTTCGCGGTGGGGGATAAGGTGTGCATCGAAGCCCATCACGGCTGCGGGCGCTGCGACAACTGCCTCATCGGCAAGTACACCGCGTGTCTCAACTACGGCAACAGGGACAAGGGTCATCTCGCGAGCGGGCTCACGTTCGACGGGGGCTTTGCTGAATACGTCCTCCACAATGCCAGCTCGCTCTACAAGATGCCCGGGAGCGTGTCGTTCGAAGATGCGGTACTCATCACCACCGCCGGCACGGGGCTCTACGGCCTCAGCGCGACGGGTGGCTACATAGTTGGTCAGGACGTGGCGATCTTCGGCCCCGGACCCGTGGGCCTGACAACCGTGCAAGCCTGCAAGCAAATGGGAGCGAACAGGGTCATCCTGGTAGGTACACGCGAAAGCCGCCTCGAGATGGGTCAGAAGCTCGGCGCCGACCACGTAGTCAACGCGCGGGAAAATGACCCGATAGAAGCAGTTTTGGAACTCACTGACGGCGCGGGGGTGGATCTGGCCATCGAGTGCTCCGGAGCGACTCAGACCCCCCAGCAGTGCGTCGAGGTCACCAAGCGCGCGGGCAAGATACTCTTCGTAGCCTACTATGCAGAACCGGTAACGGTGGATCTTAGCGCCGTGGTCAGAAGCGACATCACCATGTACACCGCCAGGGGCGAGGGTGGCAACAACATCAAGAGGGCCCTCTCCCTGGCCGCGCGGGGCAAACTGCGTGGAGCAGAGATGGTCACCCACAGGTACACCCTGGAGGATACGGCGGAGGCGTTCCGCGCCGTCAGGGAGCGCATCGGCGACCCACTGAAGGTGGTAGTCGTGCCTTAATTGTCCATTTTCCGATTTCTTGCTCACAGGGAGATTTTCCATGTACAGGCAGGTTCTCTCTCCTCTCGGGGATTCTCTGACAGCTTCGGCGCTCGTCGCCGCCGTACCGATCGCGGTCTTGCTGGTGCTGCTAGGCGTGTTTCGGATGCGCTCGCACTGGGCCTCGCTGTGCGCGCTCGCTGCCGCTATCGTGATCGCAATTTTCGCCTATCGCATGCCGGCTGCTCAGGCTGGCAGCGCAGCTCTCGAAGGAGCGGCCTTCGGGCTCGTTCCAATAGTATGGATAATGTTGAACGCGGTGTGGATCAGCAAACTCGTGCAGACATCGGGCTACTTCGAGGTGCTGCGCCGCGTGTTCGTCTCGCTATCTGAAGACAGGCGTTTGCAGGCCCTGATCCTGGCCTTCTGTTTCGGTTCGCTTCTGGAGTCCATGGCCGGGTTCGGTGCTCCGGTTGCCATCATCGCGGTGATGCTTATGGGGATCGGGTTCACACCCATCCGGGCGGCGATCGTCGCGCTCTTCAGCGACGCGGCTGGTACTGCCTTCGGCTCCGTTGGCACGCCGATCATTGTCATGGGGAAGGTTACTGGCCTGCCCGAGTATGACCTTGGAGCTATGGTGGGAAGACAGTCCCCTATAGTAGCTTTCTTTATCCCCCTGGTCTTGCTGGTCGTCCTTGATGGCAGGCGCGGCGTACGGGAGCTGTGGCCGGCCTGGATAGCGACAGGATTGGGATTTGCGGTCGGCCAGTTCGCGAGCTCCAACTTCTTCACCTTCCGGGTCGCGGACTTGATAGGAGCACTCACCAGCGTCCTGGCCGTGGCACTCCTGCTCAAATTCTGGTCGCCGGTTGAAACGATCGCCAGCATCGGGGAGAAAAGTGCAGTCCCAGAACCAACTGGAGGAGTCAGCACCAGTGGTCCGGCGCTGCAAGCTTCCGCAGGACGTAGCGGCGAGGGTGCGTGGCGCTCTCCTGTGGCTTCTGGGGGACATGGGGCCGCGGGAGGGGGCGTAGCCGCAGTTGCGGGTCCAGCGGAACATCGGCAGCGGGACACGCTGGAAGATATTCTCCGGGCGTGCAGTCCTTACGCTCTCCTCGTGGTTCTGCTCGGGCTCATATCCATCGGCGGACCTATCTATCAGGTCGCCAGCAAGGTAATCACGATCTTCAACTGGCCTGGCATCCACGTCGTGAACCCCAAGGGGGAACCACTTTCGCTCGTCGAGTTCAGTATCCCCTGGATCTCAACCACCGGTACGGTGCTTCTGATCACCGGGTTGCTGGCTGCTCCGGTTCTGAGACTATCCCTCAAGCAGGCTGCACACGACTACTTTGCTACCGTGAGGCAGGTTCGCTACGCGGCTGTGACCGTCATTGCGGTGCTGGCTCTCGCCTACGTGCTCAACTATTCCGGGCAGGCAGTCACCATCGGCACGTGGCTGGCACGCACCACTGGTAGCGCGTTCGCCTTAATTTCCGGTGTCTTGGGCTGGCTCGGCGTCGCAGCGACTGGCTCCGACAGCTCTTCCAACTCGCTCTTTGGCACCGTGCAGATAACCGCTGCTTCCAAGATAGGCGTCTCGCAGGTGCTGTTTGCGGCGTCTAACAGCGAAGGCGGCGTGCTCGGCAAATTAATAAGCCCGCAGAACCTCGCCATGGCCACCGCAGCGGTGGGCCTTCAGGGAAGAGAGGGAGATCTGCTCCGTCGCCTGATCGGCTGGAGCGTGCTGTTCCTGATAGGGTTCTGTATCCTTGTCGCGCTGCAAGCGAGCCCCGTACTTTCCTGGATGGTACCGGGAGGATAAGAAAAGTAGGACCAGGGGCATATAGGAGCAAGCGTGGTGCCTTTTTGTGACGCTTACCCGCCGCGATTCCGAGGTCCCGATGGCTCCTGAAGAGGCTTCAGGATAATATTTGGACGAGGCGATGTTCGAGATTCCCTCCAGCCACCATTCATAATTAGAGAGCTTCGCCCTTGACTCTTCGAAGAGAGACGCTCGATCGGGTTAAGCTCGGGCTGTAGGATGCCTTGATCATCTCCGCAGGCTCCACCTCTCCAGAAGATCTTCTTCAAGCGAGACTCATTGGCTTTCAGAAGCCACCAGGGACAGCGATGTAGAAGAGGGCATCGAAGCTTTCTTGCGGGCCATGCTGCTCGGTAACTACTAGGCTGGGAGATAATTTTTCAAGCGGGTCCCACTGGGCATTGGAGAGTTCAGTAGCGTAGATCTTCCTCACACACGGGAGCGTAAAATCCCAGCAATTACTCAACATCGCAAAATGCGCACTCTTGAGATCGAGCAGCGCCACGCAGACTGCACACGTTATAGATCTATTCCCAACGCCATCTACGGGAAGGATTAGCGTGCGTCACTAACGCCGCCTGTGGCCCCACTTCTCCACCAAATCGTGCTCGATGCCCATGAGATCCAGCACTTTCCCGACCACGAAGTCCACGAGGTCATCTAGAGTCTCAGGGTGATTGTAGAAACCTGGGGCTGCCCACATCACGGGCGCTGGCCAGGGAACTCGGTACCCACAACATCACCGTTAACGCGGTTGCTCCGGGCCTGGTCTCCAATGAAGCATCGAGGCAGTTGAACGTCGAGGAGTATATGGAGCAGGCGCCCAAAGCAAGGGCGATCCAGCGGGCTATGACACCCCAAGATCTCGTCGGGGCTGTGCTCTTTCTGGCCTCACCGGAAAGCGACTTCATCAGCGGCCAAACCTTTGTCGTTGACGGGGAAGCCGTTATGAGTTAAAGGCATTTACGCTCCCAATCCGCCAGAGTCTCAACAGCCATGCCACGCAAGCGAATAACCTCTCCGAGCTTTAAGCTATTCCCTAACATTACATGTGCCAGTCAAATCTGTAGCGCACCGGATAGCACGACGCGGCTGCTTCAGCTAACACCTTCGCAACAGAACTGTAGTTGCTGGCGAAGTTTGGTCTCAAAGAGATGTAGTAGTCCCACAACTCAAAAATCCTTTTAAGATCTCAGAAAGATCTTGACATTATAACTTCCTGAGCTTAGACTTGCGTCTTGGGGCAGAGGAAAACTACGAGGATTCCGGGTTCGCTGGAACCGGGAAGGGGGAGTTGCGTTGGCTACTACGAGCGAATCGGGCAGGAGGAGGGGCGAGGCCCGGGCGGACCGGCGTTATGCTGTCTACCTGATAATCGTTGCCCTCGCGGGTTGGACACTCGCCTCCTATGACCTGAACTTGCTGACCCTGACCTTGCCCAACATATCCCACGACTTCGGTTTGTCGAAAACCCAGGTTGGGCTTTTGGGCTTTGTCGTCTACGGTGCTATGTTCGTGGTCACGCTGTTCGTCGGCTACGGGATGGACACCATAGGGCGCAGACGGATGTGGATGGTCTGCCTTTCGGCTGCGGCGATATTCACTGGAGCGACATATTTCGTACATAATTACGGGCAATTGCTCGCGGTGCGGGCTGTGGCTTCGGGGTTTTCAACTGCGGAGTTGGCCGTATCCATCACCATAGTCAACGAGCAGGTGGCGGCCAGGCGCAGGGGTTTTCTGTACTCCATCGTGCAGGGTGGCTGGCCGCTGGGCGTTTTCCTTGCTTCCGGGGTGTATAAACTCTTCATCGGTTATGGCTGGCGCTTCGTTTTCCTGCTGGGGATTATTCCACTTATTGCCGTGATCATCGGCCGGATGTTTATCAGGGAGTCGGATCGCTTCCTGCATGTAAGGGAGTTGAAGGCGGCTCGCGAGGCGGGAGATCAGGCGAGGGTAGAAGAGTTACTCAAAGAGTACGAGGTGGATGTCGAAGAGCTTGAAGAGGGCATAACGGTTAAACAGTTATTCTCGGCGCCGGGATATATCAGGCATCAGCTCGTGATGCTCACGATAATCTGGCTCTTCTATCAGTCCTCGGTTGTTGCGACCAATATCTACATCGCCTACTGGCTGACGAGCTACAAAGGGTACACAAGCTCGCAGGCTGCGACGCTGCTTCTGGTCTCCGCGGGGGTAGGATTCTTCTTCTACATCCTGGGCGGTATTCTGGGTGAGAAGTGGGGGAGGCGTGAGGTCTTGATAGGCACCGGCTTGTTGGTCGCGCCTCTGAACCTCCTGTTCTTCTTCGTCCAGCCAGTGTGGCTTGTCGGGCTGGTGTACTTCTTTATCTATCAGGTAACCAACGGCACCTGGTCGGGGGCGGGCTACGCCTACCAGGCCGAGAGCTTCCCCACCCGCGTGCGCGGTACTGCGGTGGGTTGGCTGGGCGCCATGACAGCCGCTGGCTACGTCATAGGGGCGGGGCTGTGGACGCTCTTGCAGACCTTCACCACCCCTACCGTAACCTGGTTGGTGATCGCGGTAGGGCTTGCGCTGGGCCAATGGCTTACTCCGCTACTGAGAAAGATCCCACCCGGCAAAGAGCTGGAAGATATAGCTACCTGATCGCGCAACTGTATTCTGGCCTAGACAACACTCTGGAATCAGTCTCCGAAGGCCACGAATCTGCTGAGACGAGGATACCCTACGTAATGGAGGATTATCATGGCGGATGATCGCATACTGGCGAAGTACCTGGTCGAAACCCCTTACCCGGTCGAAGAGGCAGCAGAAGCTCTGGCTGGTGAGCAGTCCTCGGGAACTTTCGTACAGATCCCTGGAGAGACCGCTGATCTACGGGATCGCTTCCGCGCCCGGGTAGAGAACATAGAGGTCCTGGAGGCGGTAGCAACCCCGAGCCTCCCCGGATCGAAGATTCCCGCGGATTCGCCGGAACCTGCGCGTTACCGCAGAGCCAGGTTGACTATCTCCTGGCCACTGGAGAACATGGGCATGAACCTGCCGACGCTTCTCTCCACCGTGCTCGGCAACCTCACCGAGCTGCGCGAGTTCTCCGGGATACGGCTGCTGGATCTGGAGCTGCCGAGAGCTTTCGGGGAGGATCTGCCCGGCCCGCAGTTCGGAGTGGAGGGAACCAGAGAGTTCGCCGGGGTATACGACAGGCCCATCATCGGCACCATCATCAAGCCGAGTGTGGGCCTAAGCCCCGAGCAGACCGCAGAGCTGGTGCACGAACTGGCCGAGGCCGGGATAGACTTCATCAAGGACGACGAGCTCATGGCCAACCCGCCGCACTCTCCGCTAGAGCGTAGGGTGGAGGCTGTGATGCGCGAGATCAACGAGGTCGCGGACAGGACCGGCAAAAAGGTGATGTACGCTTTCAACATCACAGACGAGCCCGAGGCCATGCTGCGCCACCACGAGACGGTAGCCAGAGCCGGGGGTACGTGTGTGATGGTGAGCCTGAACAGCGTGGGGCTCGCTGGCGTGATGCATCTGCGCCGTCACAGCGAGTTGCCGATCCACGGCCACCGCAACGGGTGGGGCATGTTCACCCGTTTTCCCTACCTCGGCATGGACTTTACCGCCTACCAAAAGCTCTGGCGGCTGGCAGGAGTTGATCACCTGCACGTAAACGGCCTGCAGAACAAGTTCTGGGAGTCGGATGACTCGGTAGTCAAGTCAATAAAGACGTGCCTCACTCCCATGTTCGGGAAGGATGACAGGGTAGTGCCGGTGATCTCCTCCGGGCAATGGGGAGGACAGGCTCCCGAGACCTACCAACGCACCAGGACCGTTGATGTGATGTACCTGGCTGGTGGCGGGATCATGGCCCATCCGGGAGGACCTGCTGCGGGGCTCACCGCCATCCGTCAGGCCTGGGAAGCCGCCGTGGAGGGTGTGCCTCTGGAGAAATACGCCGAAGACCACCTGGAGCTCATGCGCTCGCTCGAAAAATTCGGAAAGCTTATGCGCTCGCGGTGAGGAAGGATTAGCCGATGGCTTTTTCGGATGGGGTGCTTCTCGCCTACTATGGTGACGACTTTACTGGCTCCACTGACGTGATGGAATCCCTCGCCATGGCCGGAGTCCGGACGGTCCTATTCCTCGAACCGCCCGCCCCCGAGATGCTTGGGCGCTTTGAAGGGGTACGTGCCGTGGGGGTAGCGGGAAACGGCCGCACCATGAACCCGGAAACCATGGACAGGACCCTTCCCGGCATCTTCGGGCAGCTCAAAGAGCTTGGTGCCCCTCTTTTTCACTACAAGGTTTGCTCGACATTCGACTCCTCACCGGAGATAGGGAGCATAGGACGGGCGATTGACGTGGGACAACGCGTTTTCGCCTCACCGTTCGTTCCCCTGGTGGTGGGTGCCCCGAGGCTCGGTCGGTACACGGTCTTCGGCAACCTCTTCGCTCGCTCTGGCCTGGAGAGCGAGCCCCACCGCCTCGATCGGCACCCTACGATGCGCGAGCATCCCGTAACCCCCATGCGGGAGAGCGACCTGAGGGTGCATCTCTCCCGGCAAACCGCCAAGGAGATAAGCCTGTTTGATGTTCTGCGGCTCGATGCAACAGACGGAAAGGTAGAGGGGGTCTTCCAGCAACTGCTCGATAAAGAGAGGGCGGAGATAATTCTCTTTGACGTACTCTACGAAAGACATCTCGCCAGCATAGGACGCCTCATCTGGAAGCATGCAGATCACCATGCCCCCCTGTTTGCTGTGGGCTCTTCGGGGGTGGAGTACGCCCTCGCTGCGCACTGGGCCGAGACCAGGTGGCTACCGGAACCTCCTGAGTTTGGTTCGCCGGATACGGTAGAGCAACTGGTAGTGGTCTCCGGAAGCTGCTCGCCGGTCACCGGGCGGCAGATATCCCACGCCTTAGAGCGAGGATTTGCGGAAGTGGCCCTTGACCCCGCGCAGTTGGTGAACCCAAAGGAAGCGGACAAGGAGGTAGAGGCCGCAGTTAAGGCGGCGCTAGAAACACTATCTTCGGGGAAGAGCGTCATTCTGCACACCTGCCAGGGCCCAGAAGATCCGCGCATAAAGGCCATGGGGCTCCAGCTCAAGGCTCTGGGCTACGAGGGACTGGAAGCCAAGCTGGCCAGTGGGAAGATCCTGGGTGAGGCACTCGGTGAGATCCTTCAGATGATCCTCGAACGCACTGGTATCCGGCGTGCGGTTGTAGCAGGAGGGGATACCTCCGGGTATGTCGCAAACAGGTTGGATATCGAGGCTCTGGAGATGATATCTCCTGCTGCTCCCGGCTCGCCGCTATGCCGGGCTTACTCTTCACATGGGAGCCTCGATAACATCGAGCTTATCTTCAAGGGCGGGCAGGTGGGATGGCAGGACTTCTTCGTGGATGCTTTGGAGGGTACGAGGAGAGATGAAAGCAGGTAAAGGAGGGACAAAATGACAACGAAGTTAGCCGTGTTCGGGGCAGCGGGAAGCATGGGCACGCGGATAACCGAGACACTCAAGGACGACCCCAACTACAAACTGTTGTGCGTCGAGGCAGATGAAGCCGGCCAGGCCCGGCTGCGCGAGAAAGGGATAGTCCCTGTCTCCCAGAAAGACGCTGTTGGAGAGGCAGACATAGTGATCTTCGCGGTGCCCGACACCGTTGTCGGTTCGCTGGCCAGGGAGATCGTGCCTTCGTTGAAGAGCGGGGCGATGGCCGTCTGTCTGGACCCTGCTGCCCCTTACGCTGGAGAGTTGCCAGAGAGGGAGGATATCTCCTACTTCGTAACCCATCCTGCACATCCGCCGATTTTCAATGATGAAACCGATCCCGAGGCAAGAAGAGACTTCTTCGGCAGCGGCAAGGCGAAGCAGGCCATCGTCAACGCGCTCATGCAGGGGCCGGAGGAAGATTATGCTAAGGGCGAGGAGATCGCCAAGAAGTTGTGGGGACCCATATTGCGTTCCCATCGCGTAACCGTCGAACAGATGGCTATGCTCGAGCCGGTACTCTCGGAGACGGTTACGGCAACCTGTCTGACCGTTATACGGGAGGCAATGGATGAGGCCGTCAAGCGGGGGGTGCCGGCCGAGGCTGCTCGCGACTTTGTCCTGGGCCACATCAACGTCGAGCTGGCGATACTTTTCGACGAACTCGATTGGGAACTCTCCGCCGGAGCGCAGAAGGCGGTCGAAGAAGCCAAGCAAGACATATTCCAACCCGACTGGCGCAAAGTCTTCGAGCCAGAGAACATGCGGGAGAGCGTGGCAGGAATCACGGGCGGATAGGCAGGCGGGCTGGTAGGAGCAGTCAGCCCGAAGAAAGGCAATTGTCTCTACAGGGGTGGATGCGTAATGTAAACTTGCGTTCTATGGAAAACGATGCCGAGAACTCGAGAAACGGTAAGCAGGAGCTTGGCGCCAGCGACAGCGCGGTTCCCTCACAGGCGGGATTACTCCTAAAAGATCGCGCATATATCAAGCTCAAAAACCTTATCAAGACCGGGGAGATACCGCCGGGCACGTTCTTCTCCGAGAAGAAGCTTTCGGCAAAACTGGGCATGAGCAAAACGCCCATAAGGGCTGCTCTCGAACGTCTCGAAGCGGAAGGATTCGTAGCCACCTCACCTCGCCAGGGAGCAGTGGTCCGGGATCTATCCATAGGCGAGGTTGTGGATCTCTTCGATCTTCGATTCGCCCTGGAGCCTTTTGTCGTGCGCCACCTGGCCGGACGACTTGGAAAAGAACAGATAAGAAGGCTGGAGGAGAACCTCGAATCGCAGCTTGCCTGCGCGGAGACGGGTGATGTGAAGGGTTGCACGCAGCTCGACGCAGATTTTCACCTCGCCATATGCGAGTTCTTCGGCAACCACGAGATATCACGGGTGATGTGGTATTTGCGTGACAAACTGTACCGGGTGATTCTGAGGATTCTGCAACAGAATCCCAAGAGGATGAAGACCAGCTACGAAGAACACGCTGATATCGTGGCGGCGCTGGCGGAAGGTGAGGGGAAACGTGCCGCATCAGCGATGATAAAGCACCTCGAATACGGCAAACAGTTCCTGGTCTCCCGCTAAAGGACGAAGGAGATCTTTTCAGGTAAATAAACAAGTGCGATCCAAACGGGCTCATCCCATGACGAGTTCAGCCCGTCGCTAGCCGCTCGCTGTACTGAGGAACCCCCAGCGGTCATACCTTCCGACAAGACGTTAGCCGTGAGTGGACCTGGTCCATGTAAATTATGCCGCCGGGGAGCAAAGGTGATTAGGGGATCACGGTGTGATCCCATCGGCGCTCTCCCTAGAACGCTTCACATCCATGGAAAGCCAGGTAGAGCTCGTGGGAGCAACCGTAAGCTGTACGGGGATTCACCATCGTGGTCTGTAGAGGTTGTTCGGGCAAATCCTTCTATCTAACATCTAATTAAAATCTCAGTTATACTTCAATCCAATAACAGGGCAAGCGAGAAGTGTGGGGAAGGGCATATCACTCGCCAAAGATCAGCGGAATAGTCCATCTCTTTTGTAGCGGTTCTTTAGGGGTTTTTGTGGAGGAGGCGATCAGGTGTCGAAACTGTGCTTTTGCCTATTTTCTTCAACACCGGATATGCTCGACCACGACTTTGTGGTGAAGGTACTTACTGGAACTCCGGCGGAGTTAGCGAGATGCGCGGTCGAGTGGGGGTATGACGGGATCGAGTTTATGCCAGACCCTGAACGGGTGCCTGACCCGGATGATTTTGAGGAGGCGCTGCGCGAGGCCGGGGCGATGATGCCCGTTGTCAACACCGGGAGGATGTCCGCGCAAGGCATGGCCCTCTTGCACGAAGACCCGAATCTCCGGCGGCGATCTGTTGAAGCTTTCAAAAACATCCTGGATTTCGCGGGGCATCTGGGGGCGCGGGTCGGGCTTGGGGTAGCGAGGGGTCAGGGTATCCCGGAGAACGGCGTGGACGACTTGGATCAGATAGCCGAGGAAACCTTTCGGGAGCTGGCCGAGCACGCCCAGAAGGCAAGAACAACGATCATGCTGGAACCCGCCGATCCGGGTGCAACTCACTATATCAACACCGTGGAGGAGGCTGTCGGATGGGCCGAGCGTATAGGAAGCCCGCACTTCAGCGTAATGCTGGACACCTACCAGCTCATGGAGGTGGAGCCCTCCATCGAGCACGGCATCGAGATTGCCAGAGGACTCGCCAATCATATTCACCTCTACGACCCGAGCCGCTGGCCCCCAGGGGTTCTGCCGGAAGGACAGGGATTGGACTGGCCGCGCATCGTCCGCGCCCTGCGGAGAGTAGGCTTCGAGGGATCGGGCTCCGTGGTTCTGGCCCCTGAAGGAGATCCAGAGCCCGCAGCACGCAGGGCAATAGCCTACCTGCGAAGATTATTCGACGACGGGAACGACTAACGGGCTTCGCCGGAGGGGAATTCGAAGATGCCTACCGCGAAAAGGCTCGAAGGTAAGGTGGCGATCGTTACCGGGGGAGGCTCTGGTATTGGGGCTGCGGTTGCCCGGATGTTTGGTGCGGAAGGGGCCAAAGTCGCCGTAGCAGACTACGATGATGACGCCGCGCAAACGATCGCGCGCGAGGTTTGGAATGCCGGAGGAGAGGCGTTCCCGGTCAGTGTTGATGTCTCGGATTCCGCCAGGGTACAGAAGATGGTCAGCGCCACGCTTGAGACCTATGGGCGTATTGACATTCTGGTCAACGGCGCGGGCACGCTTGTCTTCGGTACGGTCCTGGACACAGGTGAGCAGGAGTGGAACCGCGTGATCTCGGTGAATCTGACTGGCACCTTTCTGTGTTGCAGGGCCGTGCTCCCGTACATGGTCGAGGGTGGCGGCGGCTCCATAGTCAACTTCTCTTCCTCAACCGGAGCGCACGACGCAGCGAAGAACACGGCAGCCTATGTGGCCTCCAAGGGAGGTGTCGCCCTGCTCACCAAGGCCATGGCCGTAGACCACGCCGCGCAAAACGTGCGGGTCAATGCCATCTGCCCCGGGCCCACCGATACGCCCATGCTCCGGCAGAGTATGTCCGTGGAACAACTCAAGCAGTTCGCGGCCAGCTTCCCGATGGGACGGCTGGGGCAACCCGAAGAGATCGCCCGCTGCGTCCTCTTTCTGGCTTCAGATGAGGCTTCTTTTGTGACCGGAGCAATGGTGGCTGCAGACGGCGGTCAAACAGCGGAGGTTTGAGAATGGAAAATCGAAGGGTGTTCGCAGCAGATCTCAGCGTACCGGAGGGTCCGGTGGCTCTGCCGGACGGGAGCTGGCTGGTCGTGGAGATGGGGCCAGATCGAGGCTGCGTCACGCACATCGAAGAGGACGGACAGACGAAGCGCGTTATCGCCAGGACAGGACGACCCAACGGATTGGCAGTAGACAGAGAGGGTGTGATCTGGGTTGCCGAGTCACAGGAGCCTTCTTTGATTCGGCTGACCATGGATGGCCGAGCCGAGGTGGTGTTGACTGGCTGCGGCGATGAGGGCTTCCTGTTTCCCAACGACATTTGCTTTGGTCCTGATGGCCTCCTCTACATGACAGATTCCGGCATTCTCTTCGAGGACTGGGCTCCCGGTGGCGAGGTACGCGCCGACTACATGGATGCGGAGATAGATGGGCGGGTGTACCGGATAGATCCAGAGGGCCTAGAAATCGAGAAGTTAGACTCCGGGCTGCGCTTCCCGAACGGCATCGCCTTCGGGCCCGACGATGACCTCTACGTTAACGAGACCGTTACTGGTATGGTCTACCGCTACCGGAAGAAAACCGATGGGACCTTCAGCGGCAGAGAAGATTTCGGAAACGTGGTGGACCCGAAGGCACCAGGGGAACTGAAGGGACCGGACGGCATGGCCTTTGGCGAAGACGGCAGGCTGTACGTAGCCGTCTTCGGGCAGGGTGATGTTACCGTACTCTCATCAGAGGGTGAGGTGGTAGACCGGCTACGGACGGCAGGAAAACTGCCCACAAACGTCGCCTTCGGGTTGCCGGGAGATAAAAAGATCTACGTTACCGAAGACGAAATCGGACACATCGAGGTGTTCAAGGTCAATACCGAGGGGCTGAAGTTATACTCCTAGATGTGTGCTGACTGCTTTAGATCTACTAGCCCCGAGCCCTCCCTGATACCATGGCTGTGATGTATAGGGACGTGGGTCTGGTGCGAGAGCTGGCTCGTGAAGAGAGATGAAAGGCAAAAGAGCAATAGGCTTGAAATCCGAGGGCAGTAGCGAGGGAGAAGCTGGCAAAATGGCTGAGACAATTCTTTTGCAGAACGCTTTCCTGATCGATTGCACCGGCTCTGAGCCTGTCGAGATAGCATCAGTAGCCATCGAAGGAGAGAGAATACGAGAAGTTATCCCTGGAGTTGTCGCTCATGCAGACAACTACAACAGGGTTATAGATTGTCGGGGAAGAACTCTTATGCCAGGGCTCACCGACGCCCACGTCCACATAGGCGCCGTGGATGTCAACATCCTCGATCAGCACCGCAACTACCCCTCCAACCTGGTGGCCGTGATGATGTCCAAAATCCTTGAGGAGACTCTCCTGCAGGGATTCACCACCGTAAGAGACGCTGGGGGAGCGGATTGGTCCTTCAAGGCTGCGGTGGAGCGCGGAATCATAAAGGGGCCGAGGCTCCTGGTTAGCAACCAACCACTCTCCCAGACAGGAGGTCATGGAGACAAAAGACGCATAAGCGAGCTTCACGAACACGCCTTCTACTGTCCCTGTGCGGGGATGAGAGCAGCGGTGTGCGACGGGGTAGAGGGGGTGAGAAAAGCTGCTCGCGAACAGCTAAGGCTCGGAGCAGATCAGATAAAGGTAATGGCCAGCGGTGGTGCCATGTCCCCAGCCGACGAGCTCTCCGCAACCCAATACTCATTAGGAGAGCTTAGGGTAGCTGTCGAGGAAGCCAATGCAGCGGGCACCTACGTCATGGCCCACGCCTACAACGACGCCAGCGTCAGGAATTGCATAGAGAGCGGCATACGCTCTGTTGAGCACGGCAATCTCATAGACCGACAGACGGCCCGCCAGCTAGCAGAGTCGGACGCCTATCTGGTACCCACCCTTGTAACCTACGAGATGCTCTCCGAAGAGGGGCTGCGCTATGGGGTGCCAAAGGAGAACATCCGCAAGATAGATGAGGCCAGGCAGAGAGGTATAGAGGCTCTGCGCTACGCTTACGAAGCTGGGGTGAGAATCGCTTCGGGCTCTGATCTGTTGGGGCCTTTGCAGGTGCATAAAGCGCGGGAGCTGGAGATAAAGGCAGGGGTAATGAGCCCGATGGAGGCACTGATATCGGCCACCCGGACCAACGCGGAGCTTTTCGGGATACAAGAGGAGATAGGCACCCTTGAGGAGGGCAAGATTGCCGACCTCATCGTCGTGGATGGCAACCCTCTCGAAGAGATAGCTCTCTTGCAGAAGCAGGAAAACGTCAAGGCGATCATCAAGGGCGGCGAGATCGTCAAGAACACGCTCGCTGAGGTCTAGGGACCGCACACTTGTCGGCAGCGGAACACGGACGAAATCCCGAGCCCGCCAAAAGCTGTACACAGTCCTTCGCCCGAAAGGGCTGCTCAAGCGAAGGAAGGCACTTACAGCCGCCTCCCGAAGGATCTGGGGAGCATGCCGAAGCGGCTAGAAGAGCGCACTGGCATCCGCGGGCTGTGACGGGATGACTTGCTCGAAAACATGGTCCGAGCCGGGGATACCATCCTCATCTCCGAGGCCCGTACGACCGGCGAACGTGAGCAGCTACCTTTGAACCCAAAATTAGCAAATCTCGCTTTGTGCCATCAAGTTCGGCCACCTCCGGAAAGTGCGCCCACCTCTCGAACCCGAAACTCTCAAACAGCCCCACACTCGCCTCGTTGTGGGCAAAGATCCCTGCGGTGAAGGTCTCTATGCCAAGCTCCGGCGCACGCCTGATAGCTTCCTCTAGAAGCCGCCGTCCGATCCCTTTACCCCTGTGCCCCTCCTCGATGTAAACCCCGACCTCAACTGTGGCATGGTAGGCAGGACGGCCATCGTAGAAGTCAGAAAGCGAGAGCCAGCCGACTACCTCCCCATTCTCCTCTGCCACCCAGATGGGACGTCTGTGGGGCTCGTGATCTCGAAACCACGCGTGGCGGCTTTCTAGGGAGACCGGCGCGGTGTCTGCGGTGGAGAGGCGGGTTGGGACTGTTGAATTGTAGATTTCTACGATGATGGGAAGATCTGCTTCAGTAGCGTTGCGTATGTGCATGGCTACCTCCTCTCACGCATTCCCCGGTCATATTCAGATGATCGCTGCCAGGCTTCATCATGCAGCCTACACAGTAATCCAAACCTCTTGCCACCCTTGCTCCCGCAATATGCGGGGAACCGTCGCGCTGAAGAGGCGAGAGGCTGCGGATCTTCGTGTCAACCATTGTTGGTGAGAAAGGGCGAGGGGGAATGTCCCAACGTCCCCGGCTCTTTCACCCTATTCCTCGAAAAGCCCTGCGACGATGGCTGCGCACCGCTCCAGGGCAGCGCGGTCTTCCTCCGAGAAGGCATCCACTTGCTCGCTCTCGACGTCGAGGGTGCCGACGACCTTCTGGCCCGCACGGTCCAAAACCGGAACGATGATCTCCGAACGTGTGCTGCTGAAGGCCGTCAGGTAGCGAGTGTCTTCTCTCACGTCACCCACCCCGATGGTCTCTCTTGAGGCGACAGCCGCGCCGCTCAGGCCCTGGGTTACAGGGAAACGAGGATGGGCCGGCGCGCCGGGGCCGTCGAAGGCGAGGTTTACGATCTCCTCTTGAGTCACTTCGTAGAGACCCACCCACCGGTAAGTGCCAACCTGCCGGATTGCCTTCACAACTCCGGTCGCCTTCTGTTGGCGATCCCCGCCGCCATTGAGTTCGCGGGAGACCTCATCGAGCAAGCGCGACTCATCCATGAGATTCATTGTAGCTATTGGCTGAACGGGAATGTAGCTCGCAAACTCGAGGGATAGGTACAGTTTGGAAGAAGACAACAGAGAGCACTACATAACCGGGGATGATCGCCAGGGAACGGTGGATAGTCAGAAGGCGTACACCCGACAGATCACCAGTTCTGGGATTCGCTCCGAGCATCTGCGCTACGCCCTCCTCGATCGTAGGGTCGTGCTGCATGCGGTAGCCTTCTACGGCTAAAGTTGTGGGCTACTTTGACCGATAAACTAGAATGTATGAAAGGTGGCGGCGATCTGGGGGCGCTGTGTCGTTCTCCGGGAGGGAAGCAAGCATTCTAAACAGGGACCAGAGAGCAGCATCGCACCAGCTTGCCCTGGCGGCATACCTTCTCTCGGCACCGGGCGGGGAAAAGGACGACAGGGAGACGGTGTGATATCCACCCACTCTCGTTTGAACGCGGAGCAGCTGGAGGCGGTCGAGCACGCCGGTGGACCGCTGCTGGTGCTAGCCGGACCGGGGACCGGAAAGACCGGGGTGCTGGTGGCGCGCATCGCGCACCTGGTAGCCGATAGGGGGGTGAGCCCCGAGCGCATCCTGGCGCTGACCTTCTCCCGCCGGGCAGCCGAGGAGATGCGTGAGCGGGTGAAGAAACACCTTCCACAGGCCGCCTTCATCGAGGCCCGCACCTTCCACTCCTTCTCTCTGGCTGTGGTTCGCCGTCACTCCAGCTCTTTGGGTCTGCCCTCGGCACCGGAGATCATGCCCACCTCCGAGCAGTGGGGGCTCATCTCCGAGTTGCTCTCCGGAGAGGACCCGCAGCAGTGGGGCCTCTCTCCCGGAGCCTTCGAGAGGCCCGCGACCATCCGCGAGGTCTACGACCTGCTGCTGCGCTGCCAGGAATATCTCCTGGAGCCGGAGAAGATGAGGCTCCTGGGCAAGCGGACGAACCGGCCGTATCTGATCCGGGCGGCGGGAGTGCTCGAGCGCTACCGCTTACGCCTCTCCGAGCTTTCCGAGGTGGACTACGAAGGGGTGGTGCAGCACGCCCTGCGCCTCCTCGAGGACGACAGCCCGGCCAGGAAGAAACTGACCGCCTCCTACGACCACGTTCTCGTAGACGAGTTCCAGGACACCAACCGCAGCCAGCTCGAGCTCGTCAGGCGCCTCATGCCTAAAGAGAAGCCTAACGTCTTCTGCGTTGGCGACGACGCACAGAGCATCTACGGCTTCCGCGGGGCGCGCATCGAGAACGTCAGGGAGTTCGAAGAGTACTTCCCCGCAGCCAGGACCATACAGCTTAGGACCAACTACCGCTCCGCTTCGGGCATCATCCGGCTCGCCGAGGACGCCATAGCCGGAGACGAGAGCAGGCCACCTCATGAGGAGCAGCAGGCCGCCTCGATGCAGCCGGGCACCGTCCTCTACGAGATATCCCCGAGCCCGCGCGAGGAGGGGGAGTGGATCGCCGACCGCATCGTGGAGCTGAACCGGGTTCGCGGCGTCCCATTCGAAGAGATCGCCATCCTGAGGCGGAGCCTCCTCGACGCCAGGCCTCTGGTGGATGCGCTCGCCTCCCGCGGGATACCCTTGGACGTCGCCGCCGCGCCGGAGGGCTCCTCGGCCCGCCATCTGGCGCTCCTTCTGGCTGCCTCGGGCGAAGAGAGGGAGGATCCGGCCCCCATCCCAGCCTCTCAGGCCCTCACCTCGCTCCTCGTGGGCCTCTCGCCCTCCTCGGCTCGCGCGCTCAGAATGGCAGCCGAGGCCACCGGGCGCTCGCTCTTCGGTCTGATCCGCTCCGGCGACGCGCCCTCGGGGGTGTCTGCTGAGGAGATGCAGCGCGCCAGGCGGGCTGTGGCGGCGGTGGATGAGGCCGCCTCGCGCGGGGACTTCCTCGAGAAGTGCGAGGCGCTATGGAAGGGTCTTCCCGGGACGCGCGAGCTCTTCGAGCGGCATTCGCGGGACCCAGAAGCAGCCCGCGCGCTGCAGGAGACGGCGGCGTTCTTGCGCTCGGCGAGGGCCTACGCCCGGGTGAGCCGCCGACCTGGAGTTGCGGGCTTCTTGCAAGCGTCGAGGATGGTCCACGATGACTCGGACACCTGGGCTCCCTCCGCGCCGCCGGCCGAGGGAGCGGTGAGGCTACTTACGATCCACGCCTCCAAGGGTCTGGAGTTCGAAGCCGTCTTCGTGAGCGGTCTCACCGAGGATAGATTCCCGGTGCGCGGTAGGGGTGTGCAGCTTGTGGATGCCGGGCTTCTGGCTACCGGGGTGCCTACTCCCCGGATCGAGCTTGAGAGAAGGCACCTCTTCGAGGAGAGGAGGCTCCTCTACGTCGCCATAACCCGCGCGAAGACCTACCTGTGTCTCACTGGGGTCGAGGAGGGCGCAGAAGAGGGGGCAAAGGCTTCGCCTTTCTTGAGGGAGCTCGAAGGACGGCTCGTGGAACTGGCGGAACCCGAACGTGAGCGGAGGTTCTGGACCTCGCGCGGGGAGGCCGTGGAGGAGCTCAGGCGGGCTGCCCTCGATGCGGACACCACTCTTGAGCAGCGCTTCGCCGCCTGCCGGGCGCTCGTCGAGCTGGGAGAGAGCCCGGACGGGGAGCCCCCCGCGGGCTGGTGGCCGTACCTGGAGAGGACCGAGGGCGCTCTCCCAGAGCGCAAAGAGCGCCTGGAGCTCAGGTCGTGGGAGCTGCTCGCGCATCTGGAGTGTCCCAGGCGGGCGTTTCTGGAACGTTTGTCGCCGGGGAAAGGGAGCACGGGACGGATGCGGTTCGGCGCCGCCTTCAAGGAGGGGTTGGGACGCTACCTCGCAGGCGAGCATGACTCGCTGGAGGAGGCGGTGCTGAGAGCGATCGGAGATAAGGACTTCGGCGGACCGGCCCTTGACGAGTACTGGATGAGGCAGACCAGGGAGGCTCTGGCCTCCTGTGAGGCGTGGGCCGCCGGGGTGCGCCAGGCGCTTGTCTCTGGCGAAGGGCAGTGGGCGCTGGAGTTCGGCGAGCACCGCGTGGAGGGCAGACACGGTCCTCTCATCGAGAGCGAGGGAGAGCGCATCGTCCTGCGCGTCTCGACGAGCAAAAATCCCGCGTCGAAAGCCGAGGCTGCAGAAGATCCTCAACTTGCCCTGCAGGCGCTAGGGGCGAGGGCCGACGGGGCGAAGTTCGTCTACCCGCGCAAGCTCTCCTATGGCAAGCCCGCAGAGCGGTCCCTGAGCACGGACGAAGGCCGGAAGGAGAGGTTCGAACAGGGGATCCGAAGGGCGCTTGCGGAGATGGCGGCGGGGGATATCCCGGCCCGCCCGAGGAATATCGGCCTGTGCGAGAGTTGTGCCTTCAGGATCACCTGCCCGCTTCACCTGGAGGAGGAGCCGTGGTCCGGCTGAGGCGCGGTCCCACCCCCGAGCAGCTCGCGGTCGCGCGCCTCAGCGGTGGCCCCGCCAGGGTGCTCGCCGGCGCGGGCTCCGGCAAGACCTACACCATGACAGAGCTCGTGCGCTCGCGGGTGGACGATTATCTGCGTGGCTACGGCGGGACGCCGCCGGAGAAGATCCTGGCGCTCACCTTCACCGTTAAGGCCGCTGAGGAGATGCGAAAACGGCTGCTCGACGCTCTGGGCAACCAGGCCCTCAAGCTCACCGTCGCCAACTTCCACTCCTACGCGCTGGATATCGTCGAGGAGAACTCCACGATCCTCGGGCTCGAACCCGACGCCCCGGTGCTGAGGCGCGGAAGAGCCTGGCTGATGCTCATGGACGAGCTTTCGGCGGAGGACCTCTCGCTGAGATGCCTCGACCTCGCGGACCCGGCGACGGCTGCGGACAAGGCCCTCGTCCTGCTCTCCCACGCGAAGAACGACCTGGTGGACCTCGGGGATCTGCGGCGCCGCACGGAGGATGACCTGGCGAGGTGCGGCGATAACGAGGAGATACGCCGCTGCTTCGAGGAGCGGCTGGACCTGATCGATCTGGCGGGCAGGTTCGAGGCGCGCAGAAAAGAGCGCGGGCTCCTGCGCTACGAGGACATGATCGAACTCGGCGCGCGCGTCCTCGCCGATCCCACCGTCGGCCAGCCCTACAGGAACCGCTACGACCTGATCGTGGTGGACGAGTTCCAGGACACCAACCCCGCCCAGATGCGCTTCGTCGAGCTCCTGGCGGGTGGAGACCTCGGAAAAGTCGTGGTCATAGGGGACGACCTGCAGAGCGTCTACGGCTTTACCGGGGCGGAGGTCAGGAACATCCAGAACTTCGAGATCTCTGCCGGGCTCTCCATCGGGGAGGCAACCTACAGGCTCTCCACCAACTTTCGCTCCGGACGAAGGGTCCTACAGCTCGCCAACCACCTTGCGCGCGAGGTACACCCCGAGAACAGCCCCGACGAGCCCAAGGTTCTCTTTGCGCGTCCCGATGCCTCCGAAGGTAATATCTCCGCGTTCGTCTCCGCTTCCGACACCGGGGAAGCCAGAGAGATAGCCCGCCGCATAAAGGCCCTGGTGGAAGACGGCGCTCCGCCCGGCTCGTGCGCCATCCTCATAAGGCGCAACCCCCAGGCCGCTCCCCTGATATCCGCCCTCACCGAAGCTGGCTTACCGTGCGAGATAGCGGACGCGGGCGATCTGCTCTCCCGCCCCGAGATAACCCTCCTCACGTCCTACCTGCGGATCGTCGCAAACCTCCAGCGGGCCCGCAAGCAGACGCTGAACGCGCTCCTCAGGCACCCTGTTCTGCTCGACGAGAACGATCTGAGGTCAGCCCTCGAGTGCCCGGGCGGACTCGAGGCGGCGCTCACCCGACCAGAAGACGTGCCCCGCCTCTCCAGGGAGGGCGCCGGAAGGCTAAGGCACTTCGCTGACATTCTGGACGCGCTTGAGCAAGAGCTCGGCATAGCCGACTCTTTAGGCTCCTTCGTCGAGCGTGCGATAGAGGTGGTGGGCCTCGGGCACGAGCTTAGGTCCTCCCCCAGGTTCGAGGCGCGGGTGGCGCTGCAATACCTCTCGATGTTCTGCGAGGTGGCGCGCGAGTTCGGCGACGTTCGGCATCTCGAGGAGTTTTTGCGCTACCTCGAAGTCGTCTCCGCATCCAGCGCCGCGGAATTCTCGCTGCCGCCCTCCGGGCACGCCGAGGCGGTCAGGATACTCACCGTCCACAAGGCCAAGGGTCTCGAGTTCGACCACGTCTTCGTGCCGGGCCTCTCGGAAGGAGTGTTCCCCTCTGGACGGAGCCCCGACTCCGCGCTGGAGAAGGCCAGCGCCCTGCCCCCGCCCATGAAGCTCGACCCGGACCCCGATATCGCCGCGGCCTACGATGCCCTCGACAGGGATGAGATGAAGAAGCTCCTCAAACAAGCGGCACACGAGGAGGAAGGCAGGCTCTTCTACGTCGCCACGACCAGGGCCGCCCGGTCGCTCACTTTGAGCCGCGCTCACTACTACGGGGAGAACAAGAATCCCAAGAAGCCGAGCCCCTTCTGGGAACTTCTGCAGGATGCGCCGAAGGTGTGCGCCATCTCGTTTGCCCCAGAGCCGGAGGTCCCCGATAGCAACCCCAACACCGGAGAGCTGGTCGAGAAGGAGAGGCGTTCTCCCGATCGCTGGCCTGTAGAGGCCATGGCGAGGGCTGATGACCCGGAGGTCGCGCAGAGACTCGGCGTCTCCGGCTGGGAAGAGGAGCTTGCGGCGCTCAAACGCGATGTGCGCAGCATCCCGGAGAAGCCCCGTCCCGAGCATATACTGCCCGTCCCGGAGACCCACTCTCCCACCTCCCTGATGACCCTGGAGACGTGCCCCCGGCGCTACTACTACACCCATGTGTTCCCGATCCCGGACACAAGGCGGCAGATGGAGCAGGCCCAGGACTACGGCAGCGCCTTCCATGCCTGGGTCGAGGGCGGCATGCAGGGCGAACCCCCGCAGCACCGAGCAGGAAGCCAGCATGATGGAGCGGAACGGTCCGCACACTATCCCAGAGACACCGAGTACGGGCGCAAGGTCGTGGAGTACCCGCTGCATGAAGGTCCCGAACCGCCGGAGCGAGGCCCGGCGCGAATGGCCGAGGTTCCGTTCACGCTCTCCCTGGAGGGGAGCGATATCCGCGGGAGGATAGACGCCATCTTTATCGAAGAGGATGGCACCGTTCACCTGGTTGACTGGAAGACGGGCGGGCCGGACGAGGAGTACGCAAGGCGTTTGCAGCTCCCGCTATACGCGCTTGCAGCGAACAAGCTCTGGGGTATCGAGCCGGAGCGGATGCGGATCGCGTACGTGTTCCCCGGCGGCGATATCGTGGGAAGCGAGGTAGGGGAGGACCTTCTGCGAGAAACCGAAGGCCGGGTGCGGGAGGCTCTGGCGCGGATAAGGAGCGGCCGGTTCGAGCCGACTCCCTCGCGTTACGCGTGTTCGTCGTGCCCGGTGATGGGGATCATGATTGCCGGATGCCCGGCGGAGGTGCCGCAGGAGTGACGCGCCTCGAAGACATACGGGTGGGAGCTCTGGTGCGGGGACTCTCGCCGGGCGGTTCTGTCAGGGTCGTCGGCGTCGAGTGGTACGGGGACGCGGCGATCAAGGTGGTCTGCGAGGACAGCGGCGGGGCCGTGAGCAGCCGCCTCGTCTTCCGGCACGAAGAAAACTCCCTCGAAGTGGCATCTTCAGCCCGTTCGTGGTCGTTCGACGGCGACGGGGCGCTTCTGCGGCTCGTCTCGGAGGCGGACAGGATCCGGCTAGCCCACCTCTTCGATCCCTACCTCGCGGTCCACACCTCCCGCATAGAGCCCCTGCCGCACCAGATCACAGCCGTCTACGGCGAGATGCTCATGCGCCAGCCCCTGCGCTTCCTGCTCGCCGACGACCCTGGAGCCGGAAAGACGATCATGACCGGCCTTCTCATCAAGGAGCTCATGGTCCGTGGAGACCTGGAGCGGTGCCTCATCGTCACGCCCGGCAACCTCGTGGAGCAGTGGCAGGACGAGCTAGCCTTCAAGTTCGGGCTCTCGTTTCCCATACTGAGCCGCGACCACGTCGAGGCCGCGAGGTTCGGCAACCCCTTCGAGGAGCATCCGCTGATGATCGCGCGTCTCGACATGCTGAGCAGAAACGAGGGGTTGCAGGACAGGCTCAAGGGAGCGCCGGAGTACGACCTGATCGTGGTGGACGAGGCGCACAAGATGAGCGCCACCTTCACCGGCGGAGAGGTCAAATACACCAGGCGCTACTACCTCGGCGAGACGTTGCGGGACCGCTGCCGGCACTTCCTTTTGCTCTCGGCCACTCCGCACAGCGGCAAGCAGGACGACTTCGAGCTGTTCATGGCCCTCCTTGACGAGGACCGCTTCGAGGGCCGTGCTCGCGGCGGGACGCACCGCACCGACGCCGGAGACATGATGCGCCGCCTGCTCAAAGAGGAACTCTACACCTTCGACGGCAAGCCTCTTTTCCCGGAACGTCACGCCTACACGGTCAACTACGAACTGTCTGCGGAGGAGGTGGATCTCTACGAGGAGGTAACCACCTACGTCAGGGAGGAGATGAACCGGGCCGAGCGTTTCGCCCTGGAAGGCGACGACAGGCGCAGGCTGAACGTGGGGTTCGCCCTCCAGATATTGCAGCGCCGGCTCGCCTCCTCGCCGGAGGCTATCTGCCGCTCCCTCATCCGGCGCCGGGAGCGTCTGGAGCAGCGGCTCGCCTGGGAAAATACCGCGAGCGGCGCCGCCCGGCTCTCGCGCCCGGAGGTGCTTCCGCGCCTCACGCCCGAATACGTGGAGGACCTCGAAGACGCGCCCGGCGAGGAGTTCGAGAGCGAAGAGGAGAGGATTCTCGATCAGGCCACCGCCGCCGCCACCGTCGCCGAACTGAGGGCGGAGATAGCGACCCTGAGACGACTGGAGGAGCAGGCGCGTCGGGTACGCTACTCCGGCAAGGACGCCAAGTGGGGCCAGCTCTCCACCATCCTCGACGACCCTCTGATGACCGACGAGAGAGGAAAACGGCGGAAGCTGATCATCTTCACCGAGGCGAAGGACACCCTCTTCTACCTGGCCGAGAAGATCCGGACGCTGCGCGGCAGGCACGAGGAGGTGGTCGTGATCCATGGCGGACTCCGCCGCGAGGAACGCCGGCAGACGGTCGAAGCCTTCATACACGACCCGGACGTTCTATTCCTGGTCGCCAACGACGCCGCCGGAGAGGGCGTGAACCTGCAACGCGCCCACCTGATGGTCAACTACGACCTCCCCTGGAACCCGAATCGCCTGGAGCAGCGCTTCGGTCGCATCCACCGCATCGGGCAGAAGGAGGTCTGCTACCTCTGGAACCTGGTCGCCCCGCAGACCCGCGAGGGCGAAGTCTACTCCCGCCTCCTGGAGAAGCTGGAGCAGGAGAGAAAGGACCTCGGCGGCAGGGTCTACGACGTGCTCGGGCGGCTCTTCGAGGCCCGGCCCTTGAGAGAGCTGCTGATGGAGGCCATCCGCTACGGCGAGCGCCCGGAGATCAGAGCCCGCCTCAACGAGACCGTGGACTCCGCTGTGGACCGCCGCCGCATCGAGGAGCTTCTGGAAGAACGGGCGCTGGTGCGGGAGACGATGGACCCGGCGCGCGTAGAGGATATCCGGGAGCAAATGGAACGCGCCGAGGCCCGCAGGCTCCAGCCTCACTTCGTCCGCTCCTTCTTCCTGGAAGCATTCAGGCACCTCGGGGGCACGGCCTACCAGCGGGAGCCGGGCCGCTACGAGCTGAAGCACGTGCCCGCTGCCATACGAGAGTGCGACAGGCGCATCGGGCGCGGCACGCCCGTACAGCGCGGCTACGAGCGGATCTGCTTCGAGAAAGACGATGTGGACGGGCCTCCTCCCGCGGCTTTCGTCTGCCCCGGCCATCCCCTGCTCGACGCGACGATAGAGGTGATCCTGGAGCGCTACCGCGACCTGCTCAAGCAGGGAGCCGTCCTCATTGACGAGGCGGATCCCGGCGAGGAGCCGCGGGCGCTCTTCTACCTGGAGCATGCCGTACAGGACGGTCGGACGGGCCGGGACGGAGGGCAGCTCGTGATCTCCAAACGCCTCCAGTTCGTGGAGATGGACGCCGGTGGCGGGTTCCGCAACCCCGGTCCCGCGCCCTACCTGGACTACAGGCCGCTGCGCGAGGGGGAGCGTGAGCTCCTGGCGAACGTCCTGGAGGCCGGGTGGCTGAAGGAGGATGTCGAGTTGGCGGTCGTGGGCTACGCCGTGGAGAACCTGGTGCCCCGGCACGTCCAGGAGGTAGCGGAGCAGCGCCTGCCGCTCATCGAAAAGGTCCAGCGCGAGGTCGAGGCGCGGCTGAAGACCCAGATCAACTACTGGGACAGGCGGGCGCAGGAACTCAAGGACCAGGAGCGCGCCGGAAAGAAGACCCGCCTCAGCTCGCAGAACGCCGCAGAGCGGGCCGAAAACCTCGCCCGCAGGCTCCAGCGCAGGCGCGAGCTGCTGGCCCGCGAGCGTCAGATCAGCGCGCTGCCGCCCGTCGTGAGAGGCGGCGCGGTGGTCATCCCCGGCGTGCTTCTCAAGCACCTCAAAGGCGAGCCCGGAGCCATCCCCGCCGCGGAAGATCCGGATGTCTACCGAAGAGAAGAGATAGAGCGCCTGGCGATGGAGACCGTCATGCAGGCCGAAAAGAAGCTCGGACGGGTGCCCAAAGACGTTTCGGCGGAGCGCGGCATCGGCTACGACATCGAGTCCAAAGACCCCGAAAGCGGCTCGCTCTACTTCATAGAGGTCAAAGGCAGGTGGGAGGGTAAGGACGACCTCACCCTCACCAGGAACGAGATCCTTTGCAGCCGCAACGAGCCCGAAAAGTTCCGCCTCGCCATCGTGGTCGTCGGGGAGGACGGCGCGAGGCCGGCCCGCTACCTGGCGGGATACGACTTCGGGGAGCCGGTCTTCGCCCAGACAGCGACGACGTTCAGCCTGCGGAAATTGCTGGAAGCGGCGGGTGGTCCAGTATGATTTTAGGTATTAGCCATCAGGTATCAGGCATCAGGTTTTTAGCTTTCGGCCATCAGGTATCAGGTATGGAGGTTCGGTGTGGGTTGATTACAGAAAATTGCTGACCGCTGATAGCTGACTGCTGACCGCTGATACCTAATAGCTAACCGAAAGGAACGCACATTGCGCAAGAAGCTCATAGAAGTCGCCCTACCCCTGGACGCTATCAACCGGGAGTCGGCCCGCGAGAAGTCCATCCGCCACGGGCATCCCTCGACGCTGCACCTGTGGTGGTCGCGGAAACCGCTCGCCACCTGCCGGGCGGTGCTCTTCGCTTCGCTGGTGGACGATCCGGGCAATGATCTTCCCGAGGAGGAGGCCCAAAGGGAGCGCGACCGGCTCTTCGATCTCATCGAGGAGCTTGTGAAGTGGGAGAACTCTAACAACGAGAGCGTGCTTTCGAGGGCGCGGGCGGATATCAGGAAGTCAACCGGAGACAACCCGCCGCCGGTGCTGGACCCGTTCTGCGGGGGAGGTTCGATCCCGCTCGAAGCCCAGCGGCTCGGGCTCGAAGCGCACGCCAGCGACCTCAACCCGGTTGCGGTCATGATCACGAAGGCCCTGATCGAGCTTCCCCCGAAGTTCGCCAACGAGCCGCCCGTGAACCCGGAGTCGAGAGAGAGCGCGGACCTGAATACCTGGCGCGGGGCGCAGGGGCTCGCCGAGGACGTGCGCTACTACGGGGCCTGGATGCGCGAGGAGGCCAAAAAGCGCATCGGCCACCTCTACCCGGAGATCAAGGACCCTGGGGGCGTGGGCTTCCAGCCCGCAAAAGAAACCTCTGCTAATGTTGCAGGCGAGACGCCTGCGCCCCCAGAGTTGACGGTCATAGCCTGGCTGTGGGCGCGCACCGTCCGCTGCCCCAACCCCGCCTGCGGCGCGACCATGCCGCTCACCAGCAAGTTCTGGCTCTCCAAGAAGGCGAACAGGAAGGCGTGGGTGGAGCCGGTCGTGGAGGGAAAAAACG
>CADDYV010000010.1 GCA_902810695.1 Actinomycetota bacterium
GAGCATGGAACTCTACGACATAAACAAAGACCCAAAGCAGGATAAGAACATCGCTTCCTCTAACCAGAAGATCATCAAGAGGATGTTCCACGATTATGTTCTGAAGGATGCTGGCGGTCCCTTGCCCGAATACTAGCCGCTAACTCAACTCCTGCACCGAGCGCAAGCTCAGTCCGGCCAGCGCGAGCGCCGCGAGAATCGAGCCGCCCGCGACCCCCGACATTATCCAGCCGAAGGCCGCCGCACCGCCAAAGTCCTGCTTGGCGAGCATCGGCAGCGCCACCTGCACCGCGCCGCCGAAGAACACGTTGACGAGCGAGAACAGAAGAATCGTCGCCCACGGCCACTGCGAAGCCCTAACTACCCGGAACCCCTCCCGCAGCTCGCGCCAGTAGCCGGGGATTCCGCCCGCCGGGGCGGCGCTCCTCGGAGACCAGTTCCGGGATTATGCCCTCGACGCCGGCATGAAGAACGCGCTGAATGCTCCGAAAAACGCGGCGAGCGCCCACACGTCCCAGACGCTCAGGTTGCCCGTCAGGAGCAACATCACTACTGCACCGAGCACCAGGATGTGTACCGCGTCGGTGAGCAGCATCGCGTTTCTGCGCGGGAAACGGTCCACGACCACGCCCCCGAGCAAAAGAAAGAAGAGCTGCGGCACGAAGTAGAAAACGAACGCGAGGCTCAACTGCTCGGGCGTGCCGCCGAGCTCGAAGACCAGGAAGGGGAGTGCGGTTCCGTATACCCGGTCTCTGAGGAAACTCACGGTCTCGCCGAACCACAGCAGCCGGAACCGCCTCTCGGCCAGCGGCGAGAGTATCCGAGATCTCGCTACCATCTCTACGATGCCCAGAGCGCCATCCTTCCCGAATCTTTGGCCGCAGGGCAATATACCATCCCGGCCAGATGCCTCTGTGCCCTGAGGCGCCGTGATAGAATCGAGGTATGTCTGAGATCAGGAAGAAAGTAGAGAAGACTGACGAGGAGTGGCGCGAGGAGCTTACTCCGGAGCAGTATCAGATCACGCGCAAGAAAGGTACCGAACCGCCCTTTACCGGAGAGTTCTGGAACAACCACGACGAGGGCGTCTACCGCTGCGTGTGCTGCGGGGCTCCGCTTTTCAGCTCCGAGACCAAGTACGACTCCGGCACGGGCTGGCCGAGCTTCTGGGCTCCGCTGGATGAGAACAACATCGCCACCGAAGAAGATCGCAGCCTGTTCATGCGCCGCACCGAGGTCCACTGCGCCGTGTGCGGGGCTCACCAGGGGCACCTCTTTGGCGACGGGCCGAAGCCCACGGGCAAACGCTACTGCATCAACTCCGCCTCGCTCCGCTTCGATCCCGGCAGGCGCCAGGACTGAGTAGTTTTCCGTTCCGGGAAACTTGCAGACCTTACCGAACCGTAGTTTTACAGTCGGGCTTGCTGGCTATGAGGCTACGGCCAGCGTCGGTATTTGGTGGCTTTCGGCGTAGGGTTATTTTTCCGATCCTGCAGGTTCGCGGAAGAGACGCTACAGGCCTCAACTCTGGTGGTGGGCAACTGGTTCGAGACTAGCCAGTGGTTCGCTATCTGCTTTACCAGTTCCGGGAAGGACACGGAGAGTGCCATCTTGTCAATGAAGGCATTGGCCCCAGACGGTGGGCTTTGGTTATATCTTCGGGACTGTTGCTGGCCGAAAACATTACCACTGGTAGAAGTTCCGTTCGTTCGTCGGCACGTATGCGCCGCAGCGTTTCAAAGCCGTCCATCCAGGGCATGTGCAGATCGAGCATGATGAGTTGCGGCATGTCGTTTGTGTCCCTTCCGGCGTTTTCGCGTTTGTCATCTACGATCAATAGCTCCTCGCCCATGTGAGCCTCACCCTCCGGCAAACCAATGTACTCCCTTAATCAAAGGAAAACTTTAGCTGCACCCCAAAGGACCGCGACGAGGAGCGTGAAGTTTACACAGGTGAAGTCCGCTAGAGGCTGGATGGGACTTAGCTCTGCGGTTCTTCCGGTAATTTTCTAGCTAGGCCGGGGCGATCGTGATAAAGTGCTGGCGGTAATCAGGCGGGGGCGGAGTTGTAACCGGTGGCTACCCTGGTGAATGAGACGCTGGCAACGCATAACTCGAAGACAAAAGCGGGTGAGCCCGTCCTGCTCCAGCGAGAGATCCGCGACACGCCGTGGCGTATAGAGCCGCCGCAGTTGCGGGTGCCAGTAACGTTTCTTCTCGATGATCCCTGCCCCGGCTGGAACCCTTACTACTTTCACGACCAGTTCAACCCGCGAAGTGCATCGCACATACCCAACTCCTTCCTTGAAGGCTTCGCGGATGTAGTCGAGCGTACGGGTATCCGTGGAAAATTCTCGATCATCCCGCATCCTTTCGGTCTGGGACCGGTCAGCGAGCACGTGGAGGGCGTCTCCGACCACGACCTCGCCGCTTGGGTGGGGACGGTGCGCGAGCGGGTTGCGCCCTTCATGGACCTCAGCCCAGAGGTCGTTACGCACTGGAACGCGCTCGACATCGAAACGGGCAAACTCCATCCTTTCTGGGAGCCGATCTGGGTTGCGCAGCAATCGCGGGAAACGCTCGCCCGCTACATACGATATGGGCTGGACATCCTGGATCACACCGGGCTCCCCGCTAATGGCGTTACCTCCTCGTGGAGTACGGGCAGCACGAACGAGGAGCCTTATGCCGCCGCCATCGGCGACGCGCTGCGGGAGACCAGGAACCCCGAGGTAACGTGGTACTTTCTGCATCCCGACACGGCGTTGCCCTACGTACCGCCTCGCCTCGTGCCGAACGATTCCGGGGTCGCCGTGGTCAGCATCGTCTGCTGCGTCGGTGATTTCGCGTGGAGTACCCTTGACGGCAACCCGGCGGAGATTGACGCCATGATCAGCGCGGACGGTGGAGCCGGACGGCTCGTGGATGCGTGCGACCCGCGTGGCATCGTCGCCTTCGTCTCGCACTGGCAGTCTCTGTACTCCAACGGCAACGAGGCGGGCCTCAAGGCGCTGGAGACTATCGCGCGGCGCGTGAAACAATGCCTCGGCGACCGTGTGCAGTGGATGCGGTGCAGCGACATCGCGCGATACGCAGCCGCAACCGCGAACCTCACCGCGAACGCGCAAGATGAAAACCGCACGAGCTTCACTACAGACATATCCTGTCCGGCTCTTACCGTAAGCAGGCCGCACGAGGCTGATGTCATCCCCGCGAGCGTAAGGATCCAACGCGCAGGAGAGACACAACCGCTACGACGCGTTGATGATCCGCGGACGCTCGGGCCCGGCTCCTGGACGGTGCGCGATGGTCGCCTGTGCGTCTGCTGGAACATGCGCCGTGACGACGCGCTGGTGCTGGATCGGTAGCTTGAGAGGAGATGCGCGGGGTAGAGGAATCTTACTGAAGCAGAAGGGAAAGTAGCACGGGGTAGCCGGAGGCCGGCTTAGAGCCCCCAGAATTATCGCGCGGTTGGATGGCGCGAGCTGGGATCAACGGTTTAGGGGTAGGATCGCATGATTGCCGGAAACATACCTGCAAAAGATAGGGGCGTACTGGAGACGAGGAGCGTAACCCGCCGTGACTTTCTCAAGATCGGCGGCGCGGGGCTGGCGGGAGCGGCGCTGCTGGGGGTCGCGGGCTGCGGCGGTGGAAGTAAAAATCAGCAAGGTGGGGGAAAGCCGATCAAGGGCGGCACGTTGCAGGCTACCTCCCAGCAGGACCCACCATCTCTGGACCCGGCGCTGGCTTACGACGGGTATAGCTGGGCTCTGATTCACGGCCTGTTCGTCACCCCGATCACCTACACCAGGACCGGCGAGGGATTCGTACCCTGGGCGGCGAAGTCCGTGCCCAAGCCAGAGAACGGCGGCCTGAAGTACGTCTTCGACATCCATCCCGGCATCAAGTTCACCAACGGCGAGTCGGCTGATGCCGCGGCTTTCAAGTACCAGATCGAACGGGTCCTAAACCCCAAGACAAAAAGCCCCCTGGCAGGCTTCTACACCAACATCGTGGGAGCCAAGAAATACCGCAGCAATCCCAAAGGAAGCGTAAAGGGCATAAAGGTTCTCTCGCCGACGAAGATACAGTTCGACCTCGAAAAGCCGGACCAGATCTTCCTGCAAACCATGTGCATACCCTCGGCTTCGGCGGTCCCGAAGAAGGCGGTCGAGAAATACGGGCAGGACTTCGCGAGCCACCCGGTAGGGGCCGGGCCTTTCAAGCTGGAGCAGTGGAAGCGCGGCTCGAAGCTGATCCTGGCGAAGAACAAGAACTACTTCGACAAGAACACTGCGGCCAGGCTGGACAGGCTCGTATACACTATTGGCTTCGATCCGCACACCGGAATCTTGCGCGTGGAGCAGGGTACTGCGGACTACGTGTACGCCAACAACACCATACCGTCGGGAGACTTCAACGCCGTGGTGAACAATCCCAAGTGGAAGAGTTACGTTCACCACGCCACGCTCAACGAGCTCGGCTACGTATATATGAACATGAAGATGAAGCCGTTCGACAGCCCGAAGGTGCGCGAGGCGATGCAGTACGCAATTGATAAGGGACGCATCATCCAGGTGATAAATGGCACGGGTACGGTAGCCAACCAGATCCTGCCGCCTCACATGCCTGGTTACGACAGGAGTATCAAAAATATCCCCTACGATCCGGGCAAAGCCAGGAGCCTCCTCAAAGAAGCCGGATACAAAAACGGCTTCACCCTCGATTACTGGAATTCAAACGACGACGACCGCCCCAAGATAGACCAGGTGATTCAGCAGAACCTCTCGGATGTCGGGGTCAAGGTCAACATCCACAGCGTCTCGCTCGCCTCGTACGTGAGCAGGATGCCGACGGGTAAGATCCAGATCGGATTCTCGACGTGGTCCGAAGACTTCCCGGACCCCTCGGACTTTCTGAATATTCTGTTCAACTCGGACCAGATCCCCACCAACAACCAGCCCCAGTACTCCAATCCGAAGGTAGACAAGGAGTTGAATCGGGCGCAGTACATGCTGGACAGGAAGAAGCGGCTCGCGCTCTACCAGAAGATCCAGAAGCAGATCCTCTCGGCCCACCCGATAGTCCCGCTCTACTTCGGTGTCGAGTACGACTTTATCTCGCCAAAGGTCGGCGGGTTTTACATACACCCGGTGTGGCACCAGGTATACGCGGACTGGTATCTGACCGGGTAGAAATCCTCTAGAAAAAGTCCGGGTTGAAGACCCAGGGATCACCGGCAGGGAAGATTTTCTGCGCGAGATCGAGTGCTCGCGTCGAACTCGCCGTGATGAGCCCGCGCCGGGCGAGGTTTTCCGGAGAGAGATACCCGGCGTAGAGTTGCGCTAGTTGCTGCACCTTGAGCTCTACAAATTCACCTGATCTGGCGTCCCTGACTACCTCACCCTCGGATACGGTGTAATCCCCGGAGTTTTCTGGCAGCGCATCATCCTGGACTTTCAGAACCAGAGGGAATTCGATGGAGCGTCTCAGGCATCTCAGGGCTTCCGATACGTCTACCAGACGTAGCATCTGCTCCGGGAAGATCTTCATCTCGACATAGGAGTTGCCCAGATACGGGTGCAGCGGCTCTCCTGGCGAGGTGCGGCATTTGATCCGGAAAACTGCGGGATCGAGAGCGGCTAGGAACGAGAGCAAGCCCGCCCGAGACTCCGGGTTGCTCCAGATGAGTTCTCTGACCTCAAGGGTTCGGAAGGGTGTGCGATCTTCCTGATATGCCGTTTGCCGGTAGAGGAGATAACCTTCGATCTTACCGCTGGATTCGTAGACGGCGGCTTCGAGGTCGTTGCGGGAGAGGGTTTTCCGCCAGTACGCCTCGCTGCGCAGGACGCAGCAAGGATGTCGGACGGCTTCTTCTTCAAAGAGTGCCATCATCTGCGGCAGGTCCTCGTCGTGGTAAGCGCGCACGTTTTTCTGCTCAGGGTGGGTGGTGAGGTTCGTGGGTTTCAGATCGTACTTAATACTCTCCAGGGCGAGTTCGAAACCGAAGAAGCGGTAGAAAGCATAGGAGAATGGCGTGAGCATCGAGAGAGGTACATCCCGCTCGCGCATCTGCCGCAGGGCCAGCCGCATAAGCTCGCCCGCGTAGCCTCTGCGGCGGTAGGCCGGATGCGTGGACACCGCCGCGACACCCCCCATCGAGACCGGGGATCCATCCACGCAGACCCGCAGCGGCAGGACGGTAACGCTGGCTCGCGGCTCGCCATCTTCCTCTATTACGTACACCTGATCGGGGTCCAGGCGCGGGTTTTTCTCCGGCTCGTAGTACTCTTCCCAATATTCCCGGTTCACCCCGAAGGAAGCCGCGCTCAGATGGGCGAGGCTTGTCTTGTCTTCTGACCGATATTTGCGAAGCTGCAACGTTCTCCTCTCAATCTTCGAGCGGCGAGCCTCGGGCCGGGATGCCAAAGCGGGATCATCCGGCGAACCACGTTCTCACGCGCTGTTCTTTCGCGCGTGTTTGGGTTCGTGGTCGCGCCCGGACCGGTAGGCGGCTAGAGCCACCTCCAGAGTACGCAACCCGTCCTCGGCGCTCGCTCCCGCAGGAGCACCTTTGCGCACGCCGGAGAGGAAATCTTCCAGCATCAGCCGGTTCATGTCCTCGCCGGTGCTCAGGAATTCGGTGCTCGATGTGTCGTGGTTGAACACGGTAAGCGACGGGGCGAAAGCGTCCACGCTTATTACGCCTCTGGTGCCGACGATCTGCAGCGTGAGGTCCCCCCAGGTCGGGTACCCTGCGCCCCGCGACCAGCTGGGGTCTATGGTCGAAAACGTGCCGTTTTCGAGTTCAAGCGTGAGTATGGCGCCGTCGTCTATCTCTCCATCTCCGAAGAAGGTCCCGATCTCGGCGTAGACGCTCTGTACTTCGGTGCCGAGCATCCACCTCAAGAGGTCCGCCACGTGCACGGTGTGATCCATGACCGCCCCGCCCCCCGACGCCTCTGGCTCGAGGAACCATCCGCCGGGGATCTTGCCGTGGTTGGTGCCGTTGACGGCGATGATGCGCCCGATCTCACCTGATTCGATAACCTGCTTTGCCTGCCTGACCGCCGGGGTGTAGCGTACCGGAAAGGCGATCCGCAGTTGCAGATTTGCCCGGCGGGACGCTTCGATCATCGCGCGGGCGTCATCGGTCGTTGTGGCGATCGGCTTCTCGCACAGGACATGCACTCCTCCTTCGAGAGCTGCTGACACGTCGCGCAGATGCTTGCTGTTCTCCGAGCAGACGATAACGGCCTCGGTTTCCTCGAAGAGCTTTTTGGCATCCTCGAAAAAGCGCACCCTGTAGCGTTCGGCAGCCTCCCGGCCCCTGGAAGGGTTATCGTCGGTGATCCCGACGAATTCTGCTAGCCCGGAGAGATCCCCCAGCGCGCTGGCGTAATCGTGGGCGTGCAGGTGGGCGAAACTGACGATACCTGCTCTGGGCTTCATCGCAGGTTCACCGGTTTGCCGCTGGCAGCCGACTGTGCAGCCGCGAGCCCGATGCGCAGCGCCTCGCAGGCATCCTCACCGCTCACCGCTGGCTCCTGTCCGGTGCGGGCGCACGCGAGGAAATGCTCCAGCTCGGACTGGTACGGGCTCTTTCCCACCTGCCGCTCGGGGCTTTCGCTGCCATCTTCGCCATCTCCGTCAGCGACCAGGACCATCAGGGGAGAATATCTGGTGCTGTCTATGGTGACGAGGGCGCGGGATCCCGCAACCTCTACGGCGTAGCAGAAAGGAGCGGGATAGCCCCAGTGTCCCTCGACGTGGGCGATCGCACCGCTCGCGAAGCGCAACGTAACCAGCGCGTAGTCCAGGCGGCCGTACTGGCGTCCCAGCGCGTTTCTGGCGTATACGCGCTCGACCTCGCCGAAAGACCATCGGAGGAAGTCGAAGTCGTGAATGAGCAGGTCAACGATCGGACCCCCGCTCGATCTCCAGTCGGCGTACCAGTCGTTCCACCCGCTGAGAAACGGCGACTTCCGGCTGGTTCTTATCACCCCTACCTCGCCCAGTGCCCCCTCATCTATGAGGTTCTTGAGCCGTGCGTATTCGGGGAAGAAGCGTACCACGTGGCCGACGAAGAGCCGCTCCGGGTTGTCAGAGAAAGCTTCGAGGATAACCTCAGCATCTTCGAGGGAGCGGGCGATGGGTTTCTCCAGGATCACATACTTGCCCTCGCGCGCGGCCTTGAGAGCCACCTCGCGGTGAAAGATGGTCGGCAGGCAGATGTCCACCACGTCCACATCTTCTCCGGCAACCAGCTCTTCATAAGATCTGTAAGCAGTGCTCCCCGAAGTTTCGGCGGCAGCAACGGCATTTTCAAAGCGGACATCCGCGACACCTACCACCTGCGCCTCAGGTATCTTAGTGTAGGCATCCAGGTGGACGCACCCGATGAAACCAGCGCCGACCAGCCCGATCTTCAAGCTGCCCCTCTCACGACCACTAACAGGCCCTCGTAAACCTCGCGCATCAACAACCTGATAAACTCCCCGTCGTTTCCCGGAGCAGGGATCATAACTCGAATCGAAATCCAAGATCAAGCCAGAGGAGCCCCAGAATTCACAGTTGCGGATAACAACGACCCTGACGAACGCTGCTCGGACGTGGTGCATCTTTCCCGCTTACACAAAAAGCCCGTCGGCTAGAAAACCGACGGGCCTGATAGAGTGACCCCACCGGGATTCGAACCCGGGTTTTCGCCGTGAGAGGGCGATGTCCTTGGCCTCTAGACGATGGGGCCGACATAAAAGCAGGAATAGAGTTTAGCCGATCAAGCACGTTCCGTCAAAAGCTTTGTCAATGACTCTCGACCCCGAACCTTACGCTATTTCTCTCCGCGTGTAGCAGACCTCTGCCTCCGAGCGGAAAGGTGAACTGCGGGGTGGTGTGACCGAAGCTCGCGTTGGCGACCACGGGTATACCGGATAGCTCTGGCTTGTTCTCGAAGATCGTGGTCAAGGTGGCGAGGGCGGTGATGTCCGAGTACCCACAGAAAACCTTGGGGTTGGCCTGGATCAGGCCGTAATCCAGACGGCCGAGGAGCTGGTTGCTGTTATACCCGCCCAGGGTGGTGAGGATACCCTTCACATCCGGGTCCGAAAAGGCATCATGCAGGTCAGACACACGAGCCTCGACCGGAGACGAGTCGAAGCGGTCGAGGAACTCGCTGTTCTTTGAGTAGGAGACTTTTAACCCCAACCCGGCGAGGTGCTCGCAGGCGATCTCTTTCTGATCTCCAGGAATGACCCCGAGGCTGATGGCGGGAGAGACGACCCTGACCTCATCTCCCGGCTTGAGCTTCCCGGCGGGCAGGGCGCTCAAGCTCCTGCTTTGATCCTCTCCAGGACGTCGCCGAGCCGCAGCAGGCACCGCTCCCGGCCTACGAGCTCCATCGTCTCGAAGAGCCCGGCGCTCACGGTGCGGCCGGTAGTCGCGAAGCGGAGCGGGTGGATCAGGTGCCGCGCCCCCTTCTCCTTCTCCGCCGCGAGCCCCCGTACGCACCGCTCTATCCCGTCCGCGGTCCACTCCGGAAGCGCCGCGAGGCGATCCCTCAACTCGGGGAAGGTCTCGCGGACGAACTCCTTGCCGAACTGCTTGTCGAACTGCTCCGGATCGTAGTCCAGCTTGCCGCCGTAGAAGTAGCCGACGGCATCCGGGATCTCGGTGGTGAGGCTTATGCGCTCCTTGAGGAGGTCCATGATCTGCGTGAGGCGCGGCATGTCGCGTTCGAGCTCTTCCGCGCTGGCAACGTCGCTCTCCGCGAGCATCGGGGCGGCGAGCATCGCCAGTTCCTCCGGGCTCCGGCGCCTGAAGTACACGGCGTTTATGGCGGTAAGCTTCTGCTGGTCGAAGATCGCCGGGTTGCCGCTCACCCTCTCCAGCCGGAAACGCTCGGCGAGCTCGTCTGGGGTGAAGATCTCCTCGTCCGCCGCATAGCCCGCGCCCAGAAGCGCCAGATAGTTGAAGAGCGCCTCCGGCAGATAGCCCTGCTCGGCGAACTCCTCGACGCTCGCCGCTCCGTGGCGCTTGGACAGCTTCTTCTTGTCCGGTCCCAGAACCTGCGGGACGTGGGCGAAGGCCGGAAGCTCGTAGCCCAGGGCCTTGTAAAGGAGGATCTGGCGCGGCGTGTTGGAGAGGTGGTCGTCGCCCCGGATGACGTGGCTGATCTCCATCTCCGCGTCGTCCACCGTCGCGGCGAAGTTGTAGGTCGGGGTGCCAGAGGACTTCATGAGCACGAAGTCCTCGATGTTCTCGTTCTCGAACGTTACCGGCCCGCGGATTATGTCCTCTACCACCGTATGTCCCTCGCGCGGGGTCTTGAACCGGACGGTGTGTGGCTCGCCGGTTCTGACCCGCTTTAGCGCCGCTCCGGGGTCCATCTCCCGGTACTCCCCGCCAGTGTAGATCGGGCGCCGTCCCTCGACCCGCGCCCGCTCGCGGAATTTCGTGAGATCCTCGGGCGTCGCGAAGTCGTAGTAGGCCGCCCCACAGTCGAGCAGCTTCTGTGCCGCTTCCCGGTACAGGCTCAGCCGCTCGGTCTGACGATAAGGGGTGTGGGGGCCGCCTACCTCCGGTCCCTCGTCCCACTCCAGCCCGATCCAGCGCAAAGAGCGCTTTAGCTGCTCCACCGACTCTTCTGTGGAGCGTTCGAGATCCGTGTCCTCGATCCGCAACACGAACGTGCCGCTATTCTTTCTCGCGAATAACCAGTTGAAGAGCGCCGTCCTGACGCCGCCAACGTGCAGCGTGCCCGTCGGACTCGGCGCGTATCGTACCCTAACCTTGGAATCGTCCATAAAATAAAGCTACCATATGGACCAGCCTCAGAGAAGCCACCTGCCAGCCTAGCATTCCAATATGCAGCTTATCCGCCGTGGCGAGAAACCATAATTGTAAGGGAACGTATGGGTATGAGGTGTAGTATCTGGGGTGTAGTTTTACTGGTCCATCGTGGAGGATACGAGGAGGCGTGTGACGGAGGGAGAAAGCGGGAGGTGGTTTTTGGGAGGAATGCGGAGGTGGGACACGTTGCTCCTCGCGGTCTTGTTGATCTCCGCCGTGGCTGCCTGCAGCGGAGGTTCCAGGGGTTCCGAGAGCTCTTCGGGCAGCGGTTCGAGCGGCCTGGCGGCACCGGGTGGCGCGGCCCCGAAAGACATCGTGCCACGTGGGATCCACAAGATAAAGCACGTGGTCATCATCATGCAGGAGAATCGCACCTTCGATAACTACTTCGGAACCTACCCCGGTGCGGACGGTATACCCATGAAGAACGGCAAACCCACCGTCTGCTTACCCGACCCCAAGCTCGGCCATTGCGTGAGGCCCTTCCACGACCACGCAGACCTCAACTACGGCGGCCCGCACACGGCGAAGGACGCCAAAAAGGACATAGACGGCGGGAAAATGGACGGGTTCATCCGGCGGGAGATCGCCGGTCAAAAAGAGTCTTGCAAGAAGAGATTCTTCAACCCCGACTGCGCCGGCTCGAATAACACCCCGCCTGACGTTATGGGTTATCACGATGCGCGCGAGATTCCCAACTACTGGGCCTACGCCCACCGCTTCGTCCTGCAGGACCACATGTTCGCCTCCAACAACTCCTGGAGCCTTCCGGCGCACCTGTACATGGTCTCGGCGTGGTCGGCCCGGTGCAAAACCAGAAACCCCATGAGTTGCCACAATGCTCTGCAAAACCCCGAGCGCCCGCCCGACGACATCTTTGGCAAACACCGGCGGCAGTTGATCAGGGAGCGCGGCAGGGTTCCCCCGCCCGACTACGCCTGGACGGACATTACCTACCTCCTTCACAAACATCACGTCAGCTGGGGCTACTACCTCGCCAGGGGACCGGAGCCCGATTGCCGCAACGACCAGATGACCTGCCACTGGACCATGCAGAGCCCCAGAACACCCGGCATCTGGAATCCGCTCCCTTACTTCCAGACCGTCAAACAGGACGGGCAGCTAAAGAACATCAAGAACACCAGAGCCTTCTACCGGGCGGCCAGTGCGGGGAAGCTGCCCGCGGTCTCGTGGGTGATCCCCAACGGGAGAAACAGCGAGCACCCCCCGGCTCTCATCAGCACCGGACAAGCGCACGTAACCAGCGTTATCAACGCCATCATGCGTAGCCCCGACTGGAACTCCACTGCTATCTTCCTGGCCTGGGATGATTGGGGCGGATTCTACGATCACGTCCCGCCGCCGAAGGTGGACAAGATGGGCTACGGGATACGCGTGCCCGCTCTGGTGATAAGCCCCTACGCGAAGAGAGGCTACATAGACCACCAGACCTTATCTTTTGATGCCTACCTGAAGTTTATAGAGGACGACTTTCTGGGGGGGCAGAGGCTCGATCCAACCACCGACGGGCGTCCCGATTCGCGCCCCGATGTCCGCGAGGACGAGCCCGAGTTAGGCAACCTGGTCAGGGATTTCGACTTCTCCCAGAAGCCGCGGCCGCCCCTGATCCTGCCTATCCATCCCAAGCGTCACGCGGTCATGAGAGAGCCCGGCCAACGAGCAGCACATCCAGAGTGCGCGGGCCGTGCACACCCGCGACACGCTCAAGCTCGATGTCCGAGGTTGCGGAGGGGCCAGAGATGAAGGTGATCGCCCGCCCCTCACTCTGAACAGCATCCCTGAGCCGGTCAAACGCCTCCGGGACGAGTCCCACGACCTGATCCTCCCGCACGACGCACAGGTGGTAGTCGGGGAGCAGGGTGAGCGCCCGCCGGCCCTGCCTCTCTCCCGCATCCAGCGCGATGGTGCCCGTCTGGGCTATCCCCAGAGCGCATCCGGTAAGCACCCCGTCGCTCGCATCGAGATCCCGATTAGAGAGGCGATCCGCATCGCTCAAGACCTCGACACCTTTGGGAACCCACCCTTCCGGCAGATCGGGCGGGACTACGAGTCGTCTGACGCCGCGACGCCTAAGCGCCTTCTCTATCGCCGCAGGCAGTTCGGCTTCCTCTACGCGGGTAACCGTGGCGTCGTACTCGGATACCCTCTCGGCGAAGAGTTCGATCAGCTCCTCGCGTGAAGTGTCGCTCTCTGTGCGATAGCCGCGCTCGACGGGAACATCTTCCGGGCGCTCGTTCCGGGGAACGTCCTTCAGGGAGCGCCGGATGCGGGAGAGAACCTCCTCTTTCGCCCCGCTCAAGAGCCCCGCTCCTTCTTCCACCACTCGCGGAAGGTCTGTCTGGGTACGGGCTTCAGGTCGCGCACCGCGCTCCAGCCGGAGAGCCTGCCGGGGAGGCGCTGTATCACCCCGCCACGCGCCAGCGGCCACTGTCCTGCCTTCGCGAGCTTCTGCGAAGCTTCGTAGAGCCTCACATCGGAGAAATTTCTCGCCATTAGCTGCATCGCGGCGTTCTCCGGGTCAAGTCTGGAACGCCAGCCTTCTCCCGCATCCTGCTTGTGGCGGACGACCTTGCCTCGAAGCTCGATCAGGACCTCCGGGATGTTGATCTTGACGGGACAGACCTCGTAGCACGCGCCGCACAGCGAGGAGGCGTAGGGCAGCGAATCGGGTCCTTTCTTGCCGATGCCGACGAGCTGGGGGGTGAGGATCGCACCTATCGGACCGGGGTACACCGAGTTGTAGGCGTGGCCGCCTACTCTTTCGTAGACCGGGCAGACGTTCAGACACGCCGAGCACCGGATGCAGTTCAGCGCCTGCCTTCCCCTCTCATCCGCGAGCACGTCGGTGCGCCCGTTGTCCAGGAGGACGAGGTGGAACTCCTGCGGCCCGTCGCCTTCTGAAACCCCGGTCCAGAAGGAGGTGTAGGGGTTCATCCGCTCGGCGGTCGAGGAGCGGGGGAGGAGCTGCATGAAGACCTCGAAGTCCTGCCAGGCGGGGATGACCTTCTCTATGCCCATCACCGTTACCAGCACCCTGGGCAGCGTCGTGCACATCCGGCCGTTGCCTTCGGACTCGACCACGCTCACCGTCCCGGTCTCGGCCACCGCGAAGTTCGCCCCGCTGATCCCGACCTCCGCTTCGAGAAACTTCTTCCGCAGGTAGAGGCGGGCGGTGTTCGTGAGGTCGGTGGGTTCGTCGGAGAGATCCCCGGCGTCAAGCTCTCTCAGAAACAGCTCCCGGATCTCGGAGCGGTTCTTGTGGATCGCGGGTACGAGAATATGCGAGGATTCCTCCCCCGAGAGCTGGATGATCAACTCCGCCAGGTCCGTCTCGATGGCCCTGATGCCTTCCCGTTCGAGGTATTCATTCAGCTTGGTCTCATCTGTAGCTATGGACTTGACCTTGACGACCTCTCTCGCGGCGTGTCCTCTGGCGATACTGGCGACGATCCGGTTCGCCTCTCTCGCGTCGCGCGCCCAGTGGACTTTTCCTCCGGCTCTGGTTACCGACTCTTCGAGCTGCAGCAGGTACTCGTCGAGGTGGCGCATCACGCGCTCCTTGAGGGCCCGCCCAGCCTCGCGCAGCTCCTCCCAGTCGGGCATCTCCCCGACCGCGGCGGCCCTCTTCTGGCGGATGGTCGTCGTAGCCTTGCCCAGGTTCCGTCGGAGCTGGCTGTTCGCCAGAGATTCTTTAGCCAGAACCTCGAAAGGTGCTCCTCCGCCGGGAGAGAAGGCGTCCTGTTTCATCGTCTGATCTCCTCCTCGGTCGAGGCCAGGATCTCGGCGAGGTGTACGGTTGCGACGCCCGTGCGCTGGCGTCTCAGCGCCCCGCCGATGTGCATCAGGCACGAGTTGTCTCCTGCGGCGCACGCCTCGGCTCTGGTGTCGAGGATGTGCCGGACCTTGTCCGCCAGCATCGCCGCAGAGGTGTCGGCGTTCTTGACGGCGAACGTTCCCCCGAACCCGCAGCACTCCTCGGCCTGCGAAAGCTCCACGAGATCGAGGCCCCTCACCGCACGCAGGAGCGCGAGCGGCGCATCCCCGACCTTTATCATCCTCAGCGAGTGGCAGGTGGGATGGTAGGTTACGCGGTGGGGATAGTACGCGCCTACATCCGTTACCCCAAGCTTCTTCACCAGAAACTCCGAGAGCTCGAATACCCTCGGGGCGAGAGCTTCGACCTCTTCGGCGAGTTTGTTGTCGCCCGCCAGCTCTGCGGCCATCGGGTAGAGCTCGCGCACCATCCCCACGCACGAACCGGAGGGGGCGACGACGGCCTCGTACGGGGAGAAGATCTTTACGAACCTCCTGACGAGCGGTATCGCCTCGCGCTGGTAGCCGGTGTTGAAATGCATCTGGCCGCAGCAGGTTTGCTCCCGCGGGAAGTCCACCTCTACCCCCAGCCGTTCGAGTAGCCGGACGGTAGCTATCCCCGTTTCGGGGAAGAGGGTGTCGTTGAAGCAGGTTATGAAGAGCGCCACCCGCACGAGGACCTCTGCAATCTGGCTAGCGGATCGCCGTCAGGGTCTCACGGGAGTTGGCGACGATCACCTCTACCCCGGTGAGCCCTATCTCCTTGAGCACCTTCTTCGGGGCTTTTTCGTCGGTGATCAGGGCGTCAACCTCCGATAGAGAGACTATCTTCGCCAGCGCCACGACCCCGAGCTTGGTGTGGTCCGCGACGACCACGACTTTTTGCGCCGCTTCCACCAGGCACCTGTCCGTCTCGGCCTCGGCGACGTTCGGCGTGGTCAGGCCCGCGTCGGGGTGTATGCCGTGCACGCCGATGAAGAGGATGTCCGCGTTGAGCGTGCGCAGGGTGCGTTCGGCGAAAGGCCCCACCAGGGCGTCCGAGGGCGTCCTGAAGATGCCGCCGGAGAGCACGATCTGGTCCCACCCGTTCTCCTGCAGCGTGAGCGCGATGTTGGTCGAGTTAGTGATGAAGGTGAGGCTGCGGCCCGCGTGCTGGAGGGCGTTAGCTATGTGCCAGGTGGTCGTCCCGGCTGAAAAGGCAACGGTGTCTCCGTCCTCGATCAGCGGCAGCGCGGCCCTGGCGATGGCAACCTTCTCCGGGCGGTTGAGCTTGCGCTTGTACTCGAAGTGCGGCTCCTTCGCGGTCTTGGGGACCTGAACCGCCCCACCGTGGACCTTCTTCAAAAGTTTCCGCGCGGAGAGAGCTTCGAGATCCCGCCGGATCGTCATGTCCGACACCCCGAGCCGCCGGGAGAGATCCATGACCGAAACGCTGCCCTTCTGCTCTATCTCCTTTAGTATGGTCTCCCTGCGCTCTTCCGCCAGCATCATCCCACCTGCCTTTCCTCGGAAATGCCAGCTACCATAATACACGAGAGTAGCTAAAAACCATTGATAATCCGTCAGTAAAAAAGTACCTTTGGGTTAACTTCTGTTGAAAATGCTACACGAGTCTCAATCTGCGAGATCGCTTGGACTTGCGCGGAGATAGTCAAAGGGGTGATGCTGGGTGGGGGAGAACTCTGTTTCCGACGGGGGATGCAGGTGCGGGGAGGTGAAGATTCAGGCTCGCGGACGTCCGGAGACGGTAACCTACTGCCATTGCCGCGACTGCCGCAGGTCCAGCGGCGCTCCCGTCTCGCTGTTTGTCGGCTACCGGACGGATCGGGTGGAGAGGCGGGGGGAGCCGAAGGTGTACGAGTCGTCGCCAGGCGTGCGCAGATCCTTCTGCTACGAGTGCGGATCCCCGATCTCCTACGAAGACGAGCGTTTGCCCGGAAGGGTCTACTTCCACGTGGGCGTCTTTAATGAGCCGGAGAAGTTCGAGCCGCAGGCTCACAGCTGGTTTTCGCAGAGGCTGTGGTGGTTGGATCTCCGGGACGACCTTCCCCGGTATCGGGAGAGCAGCGTGCCCCGGTAAAGTACGCCTATCGCATCAGCTTCGGAACAGCGGTGTCCACGGCGACATCCACCAGGTAGGGGCGTCCGGCTCCCAGAGCTTTGACCAGAGTTTCTTTGAGGCTGTCGGGTTTTTCGACTCTCTCTCCATCAACTCCGAAGCCGCGGGCTATCTGGACGATGTCTATGCCGGGGAGGTCAAGGCCCGGAACCTTCTCCCCGGCTCCTATCGCGTCGCGGAAGCCCTTGAGGATCGAGTATCCCCGGTTGTTTATCACCACGGTCGTGACGTTCGCCCCGTAGCGGGCGGCGCTCCAGAGGGCCTGGATCGAGTACATGCTGGATCCGTCCCCGATCACGCAGACGACCGGCCTCTCGGGCAGCGCGAGCTTCAGGCCCATCGAAGCCGGCATGCAGAATCCCAATCCTCCCGCCGCCGAGGTGTGGTAGCCGACCGGGTCGTTGGTCCTCACGTATTTGTGGAGGATCACCTTGCTCGATGTTGATTCATCCACGACTACGGCGTCTTCTGGCAGAACCTCGGCGATAGTATTCATCGCGTAGTCCACGCTCATCGGCACGCTCGCTTCCGGGGCTGGAGGTGGTTCCTTCGCGGGAGGCGCAACTCTCTCCATCTCGGGCAGAAGCTCGGAGAGACCCCTGGCCGCGAGCGCGACATCCCCGACGATGCTCGTCCCGACCGCCGCTGCGGCGGCCTCCTCCGGGTCTTCCGTTAGCTGGACTACCCGCGTGCCCTGCCGTACCACGGAACCGGGAACGTAGGGGTAGTAGGTAAAGACCGGCGAGCCGAGGACCAGGATCGCATCGTGAGGAGAGAGGATCTCGGAGATTACCTTCTGGGCGAGGGGCAGGAAGCCCATGAACAGAGGATGGCTCTGCGGGAACCCGGCGAAAGCGACGACGCCTTCCTGCCACACGGGGGCCTTCAGCTTCTCCGCCAGGGCCACAGCCTCATCAAAGCTGCGCGACCGGGCGACACCGGGACCGACCACGATCGCCGGGTTTTGCGAGGCACGCAGGATTTCGGCGGCTCTGTCCAGGTCTTTGGGGTCCGGGGCGGTTCGGTGGGAGACCTCCCGGAGAGGGGGCATCTCCACCTCGGCATCCCAGTCGTCCATCGGGATAGAGAGGAAGACCGGTCCGCGGGGGGGCTGCATCGCGGTGTGGTAGGCGCGCTGGATCTCGCGCGGCACGTCCTGCGCCCGCACGGGCTCGTAGCTGCGCTTTACGTAGGGCTTTGCGAGGTCTACGAGCCTGCCGGTGAGCAGGGGTTCGAGCGCGACGTGGCGGCGGTCCTGCTGCCCGGCGGTAACCACGAGCGGGGTCTTGTTGTGGTAGGCGGTTACCATCACACCCATCGCGTTCCCCAGGCCCGGCGCGGTGTGCAGGTTGACCAGAGCCGCCCTGCCGGTTCCCTGGGCGTAACCCGCGGCCATCCCCAGGGCGCTGGCCTCCTGCAACCCCAGGATGTAGCGGAAATCGTCCGGGAAGTCCTTGAGGAAGGGAAGCTCCGTCGAGCCCGGATTGCCGAAGACCGTAGTCATCCCCAGTTTGCGCAGAAGCTTGTGTGTGATATCGCGTACCGTCGCCATGTTCCCCGACCCTTCTCTAGAAGCCTGACGTTCGTCCGCAGAAAATATAGCAGAGAGCAGCATGATACTTTGCCGGTACAATGAACCAGGAAAATTTCTGGCGGAGGGAGAGTGGATGAAGGCGATCAGAGTCAACCAGCACGGCGGACCGGAAGTTCTCAGCTACGAGGATGTGCCCGTCCCTGAACCGGGAGAAGGCGAGGTGCGGGTGCGCCTGGCTGCTGCCGGAGTCAACTACATAGACACCTACCGGAGATCGGGCCTCTATCCGACCGAGCCGCCGTTCACGCTTGGCTCCGAGGGGGCGGGCGAGGTAGACGCGGTGGGTGAAGGCGTCGAGGAGTTCTCCGTGGGAGACTACGTGGCGTGGGCGAGTGCGCCGGGCTCCTACGCCGAGTACGTCGTCGTTCCGGCGGAGAACCTCGTGCCGGTTAACGTTACGCTGGTCGAAGCAAGGGTAGCGGCGGCGGCGATGCTCCAGGGAATGACCGCCCACTACCTCACCCACAGCACCTTCCCGCTCGAAGAGGGTCACACTGCGCTCGTGCACGCCGCTGCGGGCGGGGTGGGACTTCTGCTGTGCCAGATGGCGAAGATGCGGGGTGCGACCGTGATCGGGACCGCAGGCACGGAGGAGAAAGCCAGGCTCGCCAGAGAAGCGGGGGCCGACGAGATGATCCTCTACACCGAGCAGGACTTCGTGGAGGAGACGAGGCGCATCACCGGCGGCGAGGGCGTTGATGTGGTCTACGATTCCGTGGGCAGGACGACCTTCGATGGGAGCCTAGACTGCCTCAAGATGCGAGGGTATATGGTCCTCTTCGGCCAGTCCAGCGGTCCCGTGCCGCCGGTGGACCTCCAGATCCTCAACCAGAAGGGCGGCCTCTTCGTCACCCGACCCTCGCTCGCCCACTACACCGCAACCCGCGAGGAGCTTCTGTGGCGGGCAGAGAGCATCCTCTCCTGGATCGGGCAGAACAACCTACAGGTACGCATCGGTGGGACCTACGCGCTCTCCGACGCCGCCCAGGCCCACCGCGACCTCGAAGGCCGCAAGACGACCGGCAAGCTGATCCTGATCCCGTAAAGATGAGGCTGAACGCGACTCTGGGCGTCGAAGCCAGCGCGCTCACGCAGGCACAAGAGGCGGCGAAAGCCGCCGAGTCTCTGGGGTTCGCCGGGCTGTGGACCAGCGAGACCAAGCACGACTCGTTCTTGCCGCTCGCGCTGGCCGCCGCGAGCACGCAGAGAGTAGACCTCGGGACCTCGGTTGCCATCGCCTTCTCCCGCTCGCCGATGGTCGTGGCCCAGCTCGCCTGGGATCTGCAGGCTCTCTCGAACGGCCGCTTCATCCTCGGACTCGGGACCCAGGTAAAAGCGCACATCGAGAGACGCTTCGGGATGCCGTGGGGCAGACCCGCCGCGAGGCTGCGCGAGTACATCCTGGCGCTACGGGAGATCTGGCACACCTTCCAGACGGGAGAACGCCTGAATTTCAGGGGCGAGTTCTACCGGCACACGCTCATGACCCCGTTCTTCAACCCCGGACCCATCGAGAACCCGGAGATCCCCATCTACATCGCCGGGGTCAACACCCGCCTCGCCCAGCTGGCCGGGGAGTGCTGCGATGGTTTCCACGTCCATCCTTTCCACACGCCGGAGTACGTGCGGCAGGTCGTAAAACCCGCCATCGCCGAAGGCGCGCAGGGAGAAGGCCGCGATCCCGAAGACGTGAAGCTCGCAACCAGCGTCTTCGCCATCACAGGCGAGAGCCGGGAGGAGATCGAAGCCCGCCGCGAGGAGTTGCGCTCCCAGGTTGCCTTCTACGCCTCAACCCCGACCTACCGCACCGTCCTGGAAGTCCACGACTGGGGAGAGGTTGGCGAAGGGCTCTCCCGCCTCGCCAGGAAGGGGAAGTGGGAGGAGATGCCGGAGCTCATCACCGACGAGATGCTCTCCACGTTCGCCGTCGAGGGTGATGCTAGTGATATCGGGGCAGCTCTTCGGGAGCGGTACGAAGGGATCATGGACCGCATCGCCCTGTATATGCCCTTCGTCCCTGGCGAGAGGGATGGGTTCTGGCGGAAGGTGATCGGGAGCGCGGGCAAAATCTGATAATTGCGACCGGAGGTAATATCTCCGGGGTATACTCATCTTGTGCAGCTAATGATGCCAGCCTGGTTCCGCGGATGTTACTAGAAGAATGGGAAGCTACGCCTCTGGCGTCGCCGCTTGGCAGCGTCGAGGAAGCCGGAAAGTCAGGTGATTCCTGGACCCGGATCGAGGTGCCGGGCAACTGGCAGCTTCATCCCGCCTTCGCGGATCACGAGGGCTACGTGCTCTACCGCTGCCGCTTCGGGCCGGTTTCTCCGCCTGAAGGAGGTATGCTCGCGCTGCGTTTCCGGGGTATCTACTACTCGGCGCGGGTATGGCTGAATGGAGAGTTTCTGGGGAGTCACGAGGGGTATTTCGCCCCGTTCGAGTTCGACTGCACGGATTTGGTGAACGAGAGTGCCGACAACAAGGTGCTGGTCGAGGTCTGCAGCCCGAACGAGCCCGACGAGAACGACCGCAACACGGTGGGCGGTGTGTGGAGCCGGTGGGACGGGATGGACCCGACCGTCAACCCCGGTGGGATTTTCAGGCCGGTGGAGGTGATCAGCAGCGGTCCGGTTCGCGTGCGCTTGCTCAGGGCCGAGGCGCACCCATCTGGTAACTGCCGGTTCGTGGCCCGCGTCTACTCGCGCGAGGCGAGGAGCATCACGCTGAAAGGGGTGGCACGACCGGTAGGATTCGAGGCTCCCTGGACGCAGTTCGAGAAGACTCTCCAGCTAGAGCCGGGAGAGACGCGGATGGAGATGCCCTTCTCCCTCAAGGAACCCAGGCTGTGGTGGACCTGGGATCGGGGGGAGCAGCCGCTGTATGAACTCAGGCTGAGTGGTCCTGAGATCGAGCGAAAGACGCGCTTCGGGGTGCGTTCGGTCGAGCTGCGTGGCTGGAACTTCTACCTCAACGGCGAGCGCATCTTCCTGCGCGGCACGAACTACCTGCCCTCGGATGCCTACCCGGCGCGGGCTACCGAAAAGCTGTTCCGGGACGATGCCCGCCTCCTGCGCGATACCAACCTCAACGCCGTGCGGGTGCACGCGCACGTGGCCGAGAAGGCATTCTACGATGCGTGCGACGAACTAGGGTTGCTCGTGCTGCAGGACTTTCCCCTGCAGTGGACGCACCACAAGAGGGTACTGGAGTCTGCAGTAGAGCAGGCACAGGAGATGACCCGCCTGCTGCGCAGCCATCCGTCGGTGGGGCTGTACCTGGCGCACGATGAGCCCTTCTACGTGGTCCCTCCGAGAAAGTGGACCCTGCTGACGCTGGCGCGCACCGCCGTTGAGGTGGCGGCACCCCACTGGATGTTCTGGCAGCGGCGGGTGCTGGACCCTGCGGTGGTCAAAGCCATCCGCGAAGAAGATGACTCGCGCCCGATCATCGAGGCTGCCGGGCATCCTCTGACGACCAATCATCTCTACTTCGGCTGGTACTACGGGGAGTTCCGGGATCTCGAACGCGCTATCCGCCTGTTCCCCGGACTCTCGCGCTTTCCGACCGAGTACGGAGCCCAGGCGCTCCCGGAACCGGAGTCGCTGGCGGAGATCTGGCCCGAAGGCAAGGATCCGGACTGGAAGACCCTCAACGCGAGATACTGCTTCCAGCCGAGGCGGATGAGGCGCTACGTCACCTGGAGAGGCGACTGGCGGGCCTACATCTGGGAGAGCCAGGACTACCAGGCAGAGCTCATAAAGCACGCCACGGAGCTTTTCCGGGTCAGGAAGTACCACCCTACCGGGGGCGCATTTCCTTTCATGTTCAACGACTCGGCGCCGGCCATCTCCTGGTCGGTGGTGGACTGGAGACGGCGCCCCAAGCGGGCCTACGCGGTGCTCCAGGCGGTGATGCGACCGGTGATCATCTGCGCCCGATACCCTAAGAAGCGTTACCCTGCCGGTGAAGAGATGGATCTTCCAATATTCGTGGTAAACGATCTGCGGCGCTGGCTCCAGGAAACGGGATGGGGTTGGGAGCTTAGGCAGGATGGAGACCTGATCGCCAGCGACTCGGGGGAGTCGCATGTCCCGCCAGACTCCGTGGTAGAGGTTGGAAGAGTTCGCGCCCGGCTTTCCGGGACGGGACGCTACGAGCTGGTTCTGAAGCTCTCCGGGGAGCAGGAGGCTTCCAACCGCTATGAGTTCCGTGTGGGCTAGCTATTCCAGACCTTGCAGGATAAGCTTTGCGGCTGAGAGGGCGGAGTGGGGGCGGTGCGCTCTCTGGGCGGCCTCGACCATCCGCTTTCTCAACGAGGAGCTCACGAGTATCCTGAGCGTCTGTCCGAGGACTTCCGAGGTATCCCGCGCTATAACCCCGGCCCCGTAGCGGACGATCGCGGCGGAGTTGTCCTCCTCGTTGCCGGGTATGGGCCGGTACAGGACCTGCGGCAGCCCGCAGGCCAGGGCCTCGGTGCAGGTCATGCCGCCGGGTTTGGTGACCAGCACGCTCGAAGCGTACATAAGCTCCCTTACCCTGTCGGTGAACCCGAGGCAGCAGATCGGGTAGTTCCAGCGGCGAGCGAGGCGCTCCAGCCGGATGCGCGTGCGATCATTCGTGCCGCAGAGGATGATCAGGCGCAGGGCGGTGCTGGCGTCGAGCAGCGAGATCGTTACCTCCTCCAGCGCACCGCCGCCCAGTCCGCCGCCCATCACCATCACTGCCGGAAGATCCTCGTGCCCGTCCGGTCCCGGAAGCCCAGCGAGCACGTCGCTGGCGTCCACCGGTTCCTCGAAGGCGGTATCTATGGGGATGCCGGTGGCGTGGATAAGCTTTTCCGGGACTCCCAGCTTCGCGACCATCTCCGCCGCCCGCTCGTCGGCGACGACGTAGAGATCCAGATTATCCGGGACCCCGATGGGGTGGGGGACGTAATCGGTCAGGACCACGGCGCAAAAAGCGGAAGGATGCTTCTGCTTGTAGCGTCCGAGAACTCCGCCGCCGTAGAAGTGGGGGGCCACAAGGACCTTTGCCCCGGTCTCACCAACGAGGCGCTCCAGCGCCCGCACTCCCGGTCTGCCCAGGTAGCGCGTGTAAACCTCCCGGCGTCCGCTGCCAGAGGTGCGGTACAGACGGCCGTAGGCTGCGGGCCAGATCTTTAGAGCTTCGAGGTAGGCGCGCCGGATCACCCGCTCTAGCGTTGGAGAGACCTCGCGCGGGAAGTCTACCGTGAGGCTTTGGAGTTCCGGTCTCAGGGAGCCGAACGCCTTCACCAGCGCGGCGCTGGCCCGCATGTGCCCGCTGCCGATGGTGCTGGAGAGTATCAGTATGTCCGCTTTTCTCCCGGCCAAGTTTCCCCCGGCTATGCTAGTCTCAGCGGGTTCAGGATACAACAGGTGCGAGGCATCAGCCTGTTGCAAGTTCTGCCCGCGCAGAATAGCCTTATGGAGAAGTGCGAGAGCTCTCCGAAGAAACGCTGGTCGTCTTCGTCTCCGATTCCCATATCGGGGGGGATCCAGGCTGCGACGGCTTCGAATCCCCAGAAGAACTAGAGTCCCTCTTTGAAGAGCTTGCCGCTTACGAGAACCCTGTCGAACTGGTACTCGCCGGTGACTTCTTCGACCTGCTCCTGATCGGAGAACCCCCACCCCAAACCAACCGGGCCAGGCTCACCATAGAGCGCAAAGAGTATAAGAAGATGTTTGACTCCTTGAGACGCTTTGCCTCAAGAGAGAATCATCGGGTGATCTACCTGCCAGGAAACCACGATGCGGAAGTGTGGTGGAACCCCCAGGTGAGAGAGACGTTAAGGAGAGAGGGGCTGGTTGAGGAGTTTTCGCTTTCGTATTTGGCATCTGTTGGGGGGTTCACCATCTACTCGGAGCATGGCAACCAGTTCGATATCCCCAACTACGTCGAGGACTACAAAGAGCGGCTGGACACCCCGATCGGGCACCACGTCGTAACGGATTTTACCCGCCAGGTGGCTCCCATCGGACAGGTAACGCGGCATCTGGATCTCTCGCAGCTCAAGAACATCTATCCTCTGGGGGCGATCCCGCAGTGGATCGCGAGCAAGTATTTCTACGACGTTCTCGAAAGAGCTCTCGCGTTTCTCCTGGTTCCTTTCGTTCTGGTGTATATCGGCTACCGCGCGGTAGCCCTGTACCTCGACATCGAGCGCAGGCTCTCTCTTTCCTTCTCTCAGAGTTATCTGACGCTGCCACGGGTACACGACGCTTTCTCGGACTTTGCGGGGTTTCTGCTCGCCTCTCTGGTGCTCTTCGCGCTGATATTGTTTGTCTTGAGACGTGGGGTACGCAGACTGGTCTCCAACTTGTATCCCTGGAGATCCGTGGGGGAGAGGACTACCTCGCAGCGGCAGGCTATCGAAGAAGCCGTGCGTGAGAACAAACCCATGCCGATGCTTAGAGGGGAACACGATCCCATAGATGTCTTCGTCTCCGGGCATACGCACAGCCCGAGCCTCACGGCGGTAGAACGCAAGGACGGCAGGGAGGCGGTGGTGGTGAACTCGGGGTGCTGGCTCAGGCAGCTCAGGCCGGTCGGTTCCTGGTTGAGGTGGCCTCCGGTGTTCGTCCCGAGGTTCGTGCTCACCCACGTGCGCGTGTTTTTACGGGGCTCGGTACTCCGCGTCGAGCTCTGGGAACGTCCCAAACCTGCTGCCGAGTCGCTGATGAAGGTCGAGCAACTGGCGAGCCTGGGAAAGAGGCCGAAACAGCCCCCCGCGGACGCCAAGCCGCGTGTGATATCCGCCCGTGAGATCCCGGCTCCCGACCAGCGTTAGTCCGCTCTATCGCCGCTGGTAGGTGCCCATCAACCGCCCCTCGGCGAGAACGTGCCCCTGGATCGCTCCATCCAGGTCTTCCCTCGTCGTTCCCGCGCCGAGGTCGAGCGTCGTGTCGAGCGCGTAGATCTCGAAGAAGTAGCGGTGTGTCCCGCTCGGGGGACACGGACCCATATACCCGACCTTCCCGAAGCCGTTCACACCCTGCGCCGCCCCGTTCGGGAGCCTCTCCTGATCGGGGATATCCTCTGCTAGCTCCCTGGCATCCGGGGGCACGTTGAAGAGCACCCAGTGGACGAACGTACCGCCCGGAGCGTCCGGGTCGTAGGTGACGAGCGCCAGGCTGCGGGTATCGTCGGGAACGGAGCTCCAGGAGAGCGGTGGGGAGATGTCCTGGCCGTCGCAGGTGTAGCGGGTGGGTATCGCAGACCCTTCTTCGAACGCCGGACTTTTGAGGTCTATCGCCATCTTTCCTCCCTTCGTCTGTCCCCGCGCGGTCGGCGTGGGCTTTTGATCGCGCCCCGTCCCGCACGCCGCAACGAGCAGGACCACAGCCGCCAGCCAGAGGAGGAGCTTGCGCTTCATTTAGTCTTTTTACCAGATCCACCAGCGGGGATTCGAATGCCGCCAACCGAGGCAAAAAGTGAGGCTATAGTCCTGCTTGGCGCGGGTTAGCGTGCCCTGATTCTTGCGGGGCTCTCCCAGCGCCCGCCGGGCTCCAGCCTGCGCGACTTGAAGTAGGCGAGCGCGAACAGCACCGACTCCAGGTATGCGACGGCCACGAAAGCCGGTAGCAGCAGGAGCGTCGAGGGACAGGACTTGCGATAGGCGTACAGCCCGGCGAAAACGAACATCTGCGCGAGCTGCCACCCGACCATCGCGGGCACCAGCCACACGCCGATCGTGCCGCGCAGGAGCAGGTAGGCGATCAGGGCGACCACGGGCAGCACTGCGCTCCACACCCAGCAGAGTATCTGGAGGTTGTTGGTGATCGAAAACCAGTCCGTCTTCAGGAACATCCTGCGGTCCCGCATGGTTTGCCAGATACCGGGCCACCACCTGTCGTAGGTCTGCTTGAGGTAATCGCGGAAGGTCCGCGGCTCTTCTATGAGCGCGGGCGGCGTCTCGTGCAGGTACTTTATCTTGCCGAGGCCACCGTACCACACGTCACACAGCATCGAGAAATCATCGAGCACGAGCCGCGGGGCCCTCTGCCAGTCTATGCCCGCCACCGCCTCCCTGCTCAGGAGGACGCTCGACCCTGGCAGGACGTTGATGACGTTCAGAATGTCCTGAGGGGTGCGGATGATGGCATTGTACAACCACATCACGAAACTCCTGTAAGCCACCCAAAAGTTGAAGGGAACCGGATGCGACTCGATGCGGCCCAGGACGAAGGCGACGCCCGGTTTAAGCTCCGGCTCCAGCGCGGCGATGTGGCCTGGCGTAAGCCAGGTGTCGGCGTCTAGCAAGAAGATCCCGTCGTAACGCTCCACCAGCTTGAAGTGGTCTATGGCCTCCGCGAGCGCCAGGGCCTTGCCCCGGTTCTCGGTGGTCGTGTACACGTTGCCCTGCGTACAGAACCTGCCGATGTGGGCGGTGAGATCAGTGGAGCAGTTGTCGGCTATGTAGACGTTATCTGGCCCAACCTGCAAAACAGCGGCCTTGAGCGTCCTGTCCAGTATCCCTTCTTCATTGTGAGCCGGAACGAGCACGGCTATGCGGCCCGGCCTTGCTCTCTCAGCCCGATGCTTGTCCGGGTAATCCAGAGACCCGCATCTCGATGATCTTCGAGGTGTATGATCTATGATCGTTCTCATTGCGTACCATGAAGTTGAGTGATGCTATATTTATATAATTAGTATGTTTGCTTTTCAGATCGCATAAGAGTCAAGCGTACGATACCGGAAGGGGGACGTTTTATGTACGGAGGGTTGCTCCCCGGCACCGGTGGCTTCTTTATAAATCCCCTGCGGGCGATATACATACTCATAGCCCTGGTCGCGTTTTGTGGCAGATGGTTGGCGCGTCGCAGGGCACGCAAGAGATCCAAAATGCATGACGAGTGAGGCCAAGGGGAGGGCCGGAGCCGAAAACTTAGATACACTCACCGGTTGTCCTTCAACTTTTCCTTGATGGGAACCCACATTCCGGGTGATTCACCTCCTATGTGCCAGATGGCTACTCCTCCTATCTCCGGGTGTTTGCGGACGAGCATGTTGAGCTTGATCGTTATGCTCCTGCGGTCCTAATAGTAAACGGTGTGCCCGCTGGGGTAATGGAAGTATGGCTCTCCCGAGAGACCGCGGCGGATGGCGGGGGAGAACGTATCCATGAGCCCCACCACATCGGTGTGTACGAGGTCTTTGGATTTTGTCCCCACCCAGTCCCGGCCATAGAACGGCAGGCCCATCCGGATCTTGCGCGGCGCCACCTGGGTCTCGGCGAAAGCCAGCACCCGGTTGACCCACTTCGGGGGCGCCGCCGGTCCGGCTTTTGAGCCGTCCCAGTGATAGTCGTAGGTCATGATCTTGAACTCATCTGCTGCCCGGCCCAGCCGTCTCCAGTCTTCGGCTTTGGCTCCGCTCCACGCTCCGGGCTCGGAAGTCTTCGGGTGCACATCTACCGAGAGCTTCTTGCCCCTGGCGTGCAGACGGCGCGCCAGGTCCTCTACGAACGCGGAGAACCGGTTTCGGTCCGATGCGTACAGAGACTCGTAGTCCAGGTCTATGCCGGCGTAGCCCTTCTCGACGACGAGCCGTGTCAGCTTCGTCGCCTGGGCATCGCGCGAGGCCCGGCTAGAGAGTATGCGATGGACCCTTTCGGGGTCGAACTCGTTGGTGATCAGGGGCATCACCCTGATCCTGTTCCTGCGGGCCAGGGACAGCAGGCGGGGATCTCCGGCGTAAGGGACGATTGAGCCATCCGGTTTGAGGGCGTACCAGTAGGGATTGACCTCGTTTACCACCGAGGCGTTTTGGGAGAGCGATTCGTATGCGGATATTCCAGGAGTGCCCCAGCTCGCATACCAGACGTCAACCTGGTAGAGGTGAGGCATCGCTCGTGCCGGCAGCGCCACCCACAACGCCGCCATCCCCGCCGCCAGGAAAGCCAGCCAGATTGTCGCCAGATACTTCGTGCCGGACACGCCGCAAAACCTCCGATAGGTCTGTCCGCAGTGGTTATCGGCTCAAACGGGTGAAAGCTTTAATCTTGTCTTTTTGTCGGGGACCAGAAGCTCGCCAAGAGGGAGTTTTTCCTGAGTATGTTGAACGCCAGCCGGAGTCTGCGATACCATCATGCAGCCTTTGCGCGGCGAGGATTTCGGGAGAGTCCCCGGTCGTACAACCCATTTGAAAGGTTTTGATTTGTTCAGAGAGCGTGATGTTGCAAACAACGGGTTGCCCTTCGATCTTGGCGCGCTTGACCTCGACGGGACCGTTCTCAGGCGGGACCTGACGATCACAGACCGCACCCTGAATGTTCTGCGCAGGCTCCGGGAGTTGGGGATGAGGCTTGTGGTGGCGACGGGGAGGCACTACGAGGGTGCGCGGGAGCACGCGGAGAGGCTGGGTTTCGGAGGGGATGATCCTGTGATCTGCTACGGCGGCTCGATGGTGCGGCGGATGAACGGCGAAACTCTGCTGTTCCGCACGCTGCCGGTAGACCTCTCGGTGGAAGTACTGAACTGGGCAGCGCAGCGCAACTTGCACGCCCGCGTCTTTCTGGATGGCGAGATCGTAACCTCTCCCAACAATACAGCCGTCCGCAAACACCTGCGCCGCGCCGATGAGCCCAACGTTACCGCAGTGGACTCTCCTGCCGCGTACCTCGAAGAGAGCGGGAGGGAGCCGATCAAACTCGTGATCGTGGACTACCCGGATGCGGTCGCCTCGTGGCTGGATGCGGCCCGGGAAGCCTTCGCCGGGCGGCTCTTCGTAACCCGCAGCCTGCCGCACTACGTCGAGGTCAGCGGGCTCGAAGGCACCAAGTCCTCGGCTCTGGAGTTTCTGTGCGGGCGTTGGGGGATAGACCCTGCGCGCACGGTTGCTTTTGGAGATGCCGACAATGACGTGGATATGCTGCGCTTCGCGGGGCTCGGGGTCGCGGTCGGCGGGATGAGCGAGGAGGTTCGGGCCGCCGCCGATGCCGTTACGCGTCCGGTGGATGAGGACGGCGTGGCCCTCTACCTGGAGAAGATGATCGAGGAGAGCACGTGCCAGAACTGCCCGAGGTAACGGTCATCTCTCAGAACATCCGCACCCTGGCCTGCGGTAAGAAGGTGCTGCGGGCCGCAGCCTTCCGGCCCGACGTCTCCAACGCGGGGGTAGAAGGGTTCGGGAAGCGGCTCGTTGGACGGAGGCTCCTGGGAACGGACCGGCGCGGTAAGATCATCCTGCTCGACTTCGGCGAGGTTGTCGGCGTGGTGCACCTGGTCATCTCCGGTCGTGTCAGGAAGCTTCCCGGGTGGCAGGAGCCGGACAGGTTCAACACCGCCGTCCTGGAGTTCGAGGGCGGCGTGGTTCTCGCCTTCGCCAAGCTGTGGCTCGGGTATTTTGATCTCTACGCGCCGGAAGAGGTCGAGAAGCACCCCCTGATATCACGCCTTGGCCCCGACCCGTTCTCGGCGGAGTTTACCCCCGAGTACCTGATGAAAGCTTTCGCGCGAAAGGCGAGCATCAAGGGGCTTCTGCTCGACCAGTCGGTGGTCGCGGGATTGGGCAACATCTACGTTGACGAGGTGCTGCACGCTGCCGGCGTTCACCCCACGCGCAGGGCAAACACCTTGAGTCCGGAGGAGATCCAGCGTGTCCACACAGCAACCCGCGACATCCTGCGCCGCGCCATCGAGTTCAAAGGGACGACTTTCGACTCCTACCACGACGCCTTCGGCGAGAGCGGAAGGTTCCAGGACCAGCTCAGGGTCTTCACGCGCGCAGGCAAGCCCTGCTACGCTTGTGGGGAGGAGATAACCAAGCTGCGCGTCGCGGGCCGGGGAACGTACGTCTGCCCCGCATGCCAAACTCTCCTTCGGTAGAACCGGGTGCGCCCTACCGGGTTTTGTGAGATGAAGGTGCAGTTTTCGTGTGCTCTGCAAAGCGCGCACCGCGACCTGTCAGGAGGACACCGCCGAAGCAGATCGCGAGTCCCAAAACAGCGAGAAGGCCGATGCTCTCTCCGAATATCAGGTATGCCCAGACCATCGTGGTGGGTGGCGTGAGGTAGATGAGGCTGCTGACCCGTGCCACGCTGCTGAGCTTCAGGTTCAACCAGTAGAAGCCATAACCGCCGAAGGTGGAGAAGATCACGAACCACAAAACCGCTAGCCAGAAGCGGACGCCGCCCGGAGGCTCCAGCCCTCCCCAGAACAGCGCGAGCCCCGCGAACCAGAGAGTGCTCGTAGCGCACTGGATCGCCAGCGCAACGTCCAGCGGCGTGTCCGATTCCGCCTTGAGACTCATCTTGCGTTCGAACAACGTTGCTGCTACCAGGCCAGCCATACCTGCGAAGGGCAGGGCATAGGCCCAGAACGCCGCGGAGTTCCCTACCCACACGTCATCGCCCACAACCAGCGCAACGCCGACCAGGCCCAACGCGAGACCTGCCCACTGCCACGAGCTTATGCGCTCGCCGAGAACGGGCCCCGCTAAAGAGGCCGCCAGCAGCGGTTGAAGGGCCGCCACCAGCGCCGAGGTCCCGGCGGAGACGCCAAACTCCACCGCCCCAACGACACCCGCCAGGTATACGACCTGCGCGAGAACCCCGATCACCCCCTGCACGGTCACCTCTCTGAGCCGGGGCAGACGCCGCCGAAGCAGAAAAGACGTAGCGAGCAACAGAAGCGCAGCGATAAAGAACCTCCAGACCATGAGTGTCGGTGTGCTCGCCGCCTGCGTGCCGAGCCTGGCACCGATAAAGCCCGAACTCCACATCACGACAAAGCCAGCCTCGGCAAGCGCCCGGCCCCTGTCAACCTCGCCGATCACACCCAGACCCACCACCCAAACTAGTAAACATACTGGTATGTATATTAACCGTTCGTTCTGACTTTGTAAACATACGTGTTGGTATACTTTAAACAGGCTCGTAAAATGTGAGGAGGCGGTGAGAGTGAACGTCACTAATAAGAAGGGAGGGAAAGTGAGGACTCCGGCGGCGGAGCGCATTTTGAGGACTGCTTCTGAGATGTTCTATCGGGAGGGGATACGGGCGGTGGGGGTGGACGCCATTGCTGCCCGGGCCGGTGTTACCAAGAAGACGCTCTACGAGAGATTCGGCTCCAAGGATGAGTTGATCGTCGCCTACCTGCGCGCCCGCGATGAACGCTGGCGGGGGTGGCTCACCGGGGTTGTAGAGCGGACGGGTGGTTCGGCGAAGGAGAGGCTCCTCGCGACGTTCGACGCGCTGGAGGAGTGGATGGAGCGCGAGAATCCGAGAGGGTGCGGCTTCGTGAACGCCGCTGCGGAACTCGCGGACGCCAGCCATCCGGCGCGGGCGGTGGTGATGGAGCAGAAGGAGTGGTTCCGCGGATACTTAACGAAGCTCTCGGCTGAAGCCGGTGCCGGGAACCCCGAGGACCTGGCCGAGAAGCTTTTAATCCTGCACGAAGGCGCTACCGTCGCTAATTCTTTGGGAATTGCTACCGATGCGGCCAAAAAGGCCAAAGAGAGCGCCGCGATCCTCGTCGCCGACCTTCACGGTTAGGGAGTGCGCTACTTACCAGAGGCGGGAGTCTGTTTGCCCTTGACTTTTGGCGTGGTTATTAGCTTGGGATTCGCGTTGGCGAGCTTCTGGGCTTTCCGGTAGGTCGCTGTGGCGCTCTCGTAGCCCTGGCTTACCTGGGAGAGGATCTTCTGTGCCTGATCTCGGTTGTGCCTCAGGGTGGGGTCCTTTTGCAGCAGCCCGTAGAACTCTATCTCCTTGGATTCGGCGGCGAGCTGGTCGTCAATGGCGCTGCTCAGAAGCCGGGCGTATTTCTTGACCTTCGGGTTTACGTCCATGTCCTGCACGCTGTTCAACGCGTCCCTGGCGTTCGAGAGGTCGCCGCGGGCTTTCTGGAAGATGGACTTGATATCGCCGATACGCTTCACTTCCTTCGAAGGGTCGCCGCCGGAATCGAGGCTCTTCCTGACGTCCGCGTACTCGCTGTGGGCGCGTTCGACCAGCTTGTTATGCTCGGATATGGACTTGTTTGCCTGTACTATGGCATCGTTTGCCTTTTTACTCGGATTTTCCAGGGTGGAGCACCCGCAAACAAGCAAAAATGCGGCGAACGAAATCACGACAAGCAAGAGAGAACGGTTTAATATATTCATCATGAATGAGGGAAGTTTTCTACCATCAACGCCTTTCAAATTACGCTCCTCTTACGGGAGGGCGTTCAAGCAAAAGCTTGCGCGGCTCTTCAGAAAAAGGCGCAGAAAGACCGAAAGCGCCCCGGCTGCTTCGTTGAGCCTGCAGGCACGGGCCGCGATCCAGGAACACGCCGAAGCGCACGCGACGCTCTTCGAGCGTGCGGCCCGCCTGATGGAGAGGGCCGAGCGCCTGGAGAGTGCAGGGACCCCGAGCGAGAGCGCCCGAAACCGCGCCGAGCGCGCGAAAGAAGAGGTCGAGCAGACCCTAGCCGCCCTGAAATCTTCCTTCGTGGGCTCGGGCGGACGAGAAAAGAGGCGTGCCTTCGACGAGGAGATTGAACGCCTGTACCCGGCTTTCAAGGTCTACGACGAAGGCCGCTGAAACGATTCTCCGGATGCGCCAGATTTAGCCTTCCGAGGTCAGCGCGGAGTACGCCTCGCGGGCGAACCTGCGCGCCTCCGGACCAGTTTTGGGATTGAGGAACAGGAACCCGACGGCAGTGGCGAGGAGCAGGAATACAAACCTGGAAGACCTGCCGCCTCCGCTCTTGATCTTCTGGCCCCGGACCCGCCTGCTGCCCTCTTCGGCGGCGCCGACAGCCATCTCGACTTGCCTGCGCAACTTGTCGTCGTCCCAGAGCTTGGCAACCGCCTCTGCCGGGCTCTCATCGGAGAGCTCCTCGATGATATTTCTGCCTGACTCTATGAAGGTGCGGATGTTGTCCCTGAGATCGTCATCGTAGAGCAGTCGTTCGACGACCGGTCTCACCTCCTCGTACAGGTCGGTCAGGGACCCTATCAGGTCGAATGAGGTATCTTCGGCCTGGCCCCTGATGTTTTCGATTCGATCTCTTAGCCTCTCCGCCCGGCTCTTTCCTCCAAACCCGAACAAGACTCGACCTCCCTTTTTCTCTCTAGGATCGCCGTTTCGTGTACATCATACCCGTTTTGAGGGTTTCTTGTGTCGGCTATTGGTTTCCGGCGGTTTCTATCTTTACCCGCAACCTCTCGCCATCAACCTCGATGCTCTCGCCGGCGACGTCCTGGTCGAAGTCCAGTGTCCGGGCGAGTACCTCGGTCTTGAAGTATTTGCCCCAGCGTCCGCCGAGCAGCTTTCGGAAACGCTCGCTGCCAGAGAGGCTTACGGAGATGCTCTGCTCTATCTCGAAGCCCTTCTCGCGCCGCAGGTTCTGCACCTTGTGCACCAGCTCGCGAACGAGCCCCTCGTCGAGAAGCTCCCGGTCCAGTTCCGTGCTCAGCGCCACCGAGAGATCCCGCTCCCGCTCCAGGGCGTAGCCGGGTTTCTCCGTAGGCTCGACCAGCAACTCGTCAGAACTAAGCGTGATATCCTCCCCGTCCACGGCTACGGTGACGCTCTCTCCCGCGGCGGCGCGGGCTCCGACCTCCGGTGGAGCCTCTTCGAGCGCCCGGCGGATGCCCGGAACCAGCCTGCCGTACTTCGGGCCGACTACCGAGAGATTCGGCTTGAGGTCGTAGGCCGTTACATCCTCGGTCTCGCCGAAGCGCAAAGACTTGACGTTCAGCTCGTCCAGAACCACGTCCTTGAGACTCTCCACGCCTTCGCGGAAGCGCGAGTCTGCGTCGTCTGGCACGACCACGACCTCGCGCAGGGGCTGGCGGGTTTTGATCGCCGCCGCGTTACGCGCGGCGCGCCCGAGGGCGACTACCCGGCGAGCAGCGTCCATCCTCTCCGAGAGATCCCGGTCAACCAGCGCATCATCGGCCTCCGGCCAGTCCGCCAGGTGCACGCTCTCCGGTGCGCCGGACTCCACGTTCACCACCAGGTTCTGGTAGAGCGCCTCGGCGACGAACGGGGTGAAGGGCGCGGTGAGCTTCGCCACCGCAACCAGACATTCGTAGAGCGTGGAGTGGGCGGCCTTCTTGTCGGCGTCGTCCTCGCCCTTCCAGAACCGGCGCCGGCTGCGGCGGACGTACCAGTTCGAAAGCTCGTCCACGAACTCCTGGATGGCCCTGCTCGCCACGGTAACATCATAAACATCGAGCCTCTCCGTTACCGTCTGGGTGGTGAGCTGGAGCTCGGAGAGCGCCCAGCGGTCCATCAGGCTCCTCTCCTGCGGCGGCACGTAGTCTTCCTTCGGATCAAAGCCGTCTATGCGGGCGTAGGTGACGAAGAACGAGTAGGTGTTCCAGAGCGTGAGCAGGTACTTCCGCACGGCGTCGTCTACCTGCTCCTCGCTGAAGCGGCGGGCGTTGCCGGGGTTGGTGGCGGTGCACAGCGTCCACCTCAAGGCGTCCGCACCCTGCTTCTCAAAGAGATCCCAGGGGTTGACCACGTTGCCCCGGCTCTTACTCATCTTCTGGCCCTCGGCGTCGAGTATGATCCCCAACACCATGCACGTCCTGTAGGAACTCTGGTCGAAGAGCATCGTCGAGACCGCGAGCAGCGAGTAGAACCAGCCCCTCGTCTGGTCGGTCCCTTCGCAGATGTAGTCCGCCGGGAACGCCCGCTCGAAACGCTCTGCCCCCATCTCCGGGTATCCCCACTGGGCGAACGGCATACTCCCCGAGTCGAACCAGGCGTCTATGACCTCTGGGACGCGGCTCGCTTCCCCGCCACACTCGCTGCAGCGCACCCTGACCCCGTCTATGTAGGGGCGGTGCAGGTCTTCGGGAACGGGGGTGAGGGAGATTTTCTCCAGTTCGTCCGTGCTGCCTACGGCGGTGATGTGTCCCTCCGCGCAGCGCCAGAGGGGGAGCGGCGTGCCCCAGTAGCGCTCGCGGCTTAAGGCCCAGTCTATGTTGTTCTTCAGCCAGTCGCCGAAGCGTCCCCACTTGATGTGCTCGGGGACCCAGTTGATCCCCTCGTTCTCCCGCAAAAGCTCGTCCAGGACGCGGGTCGTCCGGGCGTACCAGGCTTGCTTGGCGTAGTACAGAAGCGGTGAGCCGCACCGCCAGCAGTGGGGGTAGGGGTGCTCGTACTCCTCTGCGCGCAGCAGAAGCCCCTTCTCGCGCAACTCCTCGACGAGCCCGGCGTCAGCGTCCTTGACGAACTGCCCGGCAAACGGGCCGACGCGCTCGTCGAAGGTGCCGTCCGGCTTCACGGGATGGATGGTCGGGAGGCCGTAGCGCTGCCCGGTGCGCAGGTCGTCCTCGCCGTAGGCAGGGGCGGTGTGGACGAGTCCTGTCCCTTCGGTCGTCGTAACGTAGTCGCCGAGCACGACGGTGAAGAGGTTTTCGGTTTCCTCGACGGGCACGTAGTCGAAGGGGCGGCGGTACTTGAGCCCTTCCAGCTCGCTGCCCTTCTTCGTCTCAAGGACTTTGTATTCGCCCTCGCCGAGCACCCTATCCAGCAGTTCGGCGGCCAGGATGAGCCTCTCGCCGTTGGTTTCGACGGTTGCGTACTCCACGTTCGGGTTCGCGGCGACGGCGGTATTGGAGATCAGGGTCCAGGGCGTGGTGGTCCAGATGAGGAGGCTGGTCTCCGGGTCATCGGCGAGCGGCAGCCTCACGTAGATGCTCGGATCTATCACGTCCTTGTAGCCCTGGGCGACCTCGTGGGAGGAGAGGGAGGTCTGGTCGCGGGGGCAGTGGGCGGTTACCTTGTAGCCCTCGTAGAGCAAGTCTTGCTCGTAGAGCGTCTTCAGAGCCCACCAGACGCTCTGGATGTAGGAGTTGTCCAGCGTGCGGTAGGGGTTCTCCATGTCCACCCAGTAACCCATCCGGTCGCTCATCTTCTTCCAGTCTCCGACGTAGCGGAAGACGGACTCGCGGCAGAGGCGGTTGAACTCCTCGACGCCGTATTTCTCTATGTCGGGTTTTCCGGTGAGGCCCAGCTCCTTCTCGACCTCCAGCTCGACGGGCAGTCCGTGGCAGTCCCAGCCGCCCTTGCGCTCGACCCGGTAGCCGCGCATGGTCTTGTAGCGCGGGATGAGGTCCTTGAAGGTGCGAGCCGGGACGTGGTGGAAGCCGGGACGGCCATTGGCGGTCGGCGGACCCTCGTAGAAGACGAACTGCTTGTCTTCTGGCCTGCTCTCGACCGACTTCTTGAACGCCCTGCTCTTCTCCCAGAACTGCAGAACCTTCTTCTCCAGCTCCGGGAAGCTGACCTGTGGATCTACCCTCTCGAACGCCACGATCTCCTCGCTCTCCTTTATAAACCTAAGGCTCCCGCTCCAGACGGACGGAGCCATCTCCTAAAACTCCGCCGCAGGAACGGGAGCCTCGCCATGAAAAGCTCTCGCGGTACCATCCTGCTTGCCCGGAGCCTCACGGCTCCGGACCTCTTCGCGGGTGCGCCTGTGAACACCCTTCCGCTGTAACGGGCGGACCCGGCCAGCCCTACTAACGCCTGGACTACTTCTTAGCAGCCCTTCGCTTTCGGACGGGCGGCTCGGGGAGGATCTTCGGGCCGCTTCCCGCGCCGGACTCTCACCATCTCCGGCTCGCTCTTACAGGATTCGGCGACCCTACTCGTTCCCGTTAACGCCTGTATAAAAAGCTTTGTAGCCCCGAAAGGCGGGGATGTCAAGTTAGCTGCTATGAAAGAGAGCGCCGCAGTAGATTGGATCTTTAAGCTCCTCGTAAGGAGTCGGTAAGAACTGCGTAAGATTTGTCGCTTAAATTCCGTTTCGGAGTACGATTTCCAGGATTAGGGGAGAAGATACGTGAGTTGGATAATCGGAAGATATGGCTGAGCCGACGCTGGCGCTGGCTGCTGTCGCAGGGCTCGCTTCCTTCCTCTCACCCTGTGTGTTGCCGATCTTACCGGCCTTCGTGGCGCAGATGGCGGGCAGTGCGCTCGGTTACGCCGGACCGAAACGCGGGGAGCTCTTTCTGGGTGCTGCGCTGTTCGTGGCCGGTTTCTCGGTGGTGTTCGCCGCTCTGGGCGTCGCTTTGAACGCGGCGCTCGGCGGGCTTGCTGGCGGGGAGGTAACGGTCTGGCTCTCGCGGTTGGCGGGGGCTGTGATCATAGTGCTCGGTCTGCATCTTACGGGTTTGCTGCACCTTCCGATCCTGGACCGACGGTACAGGCCGGGATCTAAAGTTCCCAGAGTTAGCCTCAGCCTAAGATTGAACCGTATGGCTCCGATGCTTTTCGGTGCTTCGTTCGCGGTCGGCTGGACTCCGTGCGTCGGTCCCATCCTGGGCAGCACGCTGGCGCTGGCCGCAGTCCGACCCGCTTCGGCGTTTTTGCTGCTGGTGGCTTATGCGCTGGGGCTTGGGACGCCTTTCTTGCTGGTCGGGCTTTTCCCCGCACAGGCGTTCGCGTTTCTAAAGAAGCACCGGCGTATGGCGGCGCGCCTGCACGCGGCTTTCGGCGTGATCCTTGTTGTGATGGGCGTCCTCGTCTTTACCGGCGAGTTGGGCCTGCTCGCCAGCTATTTTCAGTTCTTCTAGGAGAGGAGATCCGCTGTGAGACCGGAAATACCCAGGCCGCTGGTCCTTATCGTTGCTTTGATCGCCGTCGTCGGGGCCATTACTCTTATCGAGCTCAGGATCAACGCTACCGGAGCGGGTGATACACGGGCTTCCGCAAAACCCAGGCCCGCCGCGCAACACGAACAGACGGGCCATCCGAGTAGAGTCGCCAGGGAAACCTCCAGAACGAAAGCTACGTTCCTACCGGATGAGCTTAACTATCCGCGCCCTGCGGAGATAACCAACCCTACCGGATTCATCAACACGAAGAACGTCTCGATACAGAGGCTGGCGGAGGAGCACAAGGTCGTCCTGCTCGACTTCTGGACTTACGATTGCATCAACTGCCAGCACACCCAGCCGCACCTCAACGGCTGGTACGAGAAGTATAAAAAAGACGGGCTCGTGATCGTCGGCGTCCACACGCCGGAGTTCGGCTACGAGAGCAATTACTCTAACGTCCGGGCGGCTGTGGAGCGGGCAAACATCCGCTACCCGGTCGTTCTGGACAACCACTACGCCACCTGGAACGCCTACGACAATCACTACTGGCCCGCGATGTATCTGATAGACGCGAGCGGACACATCCGCTACAAGCACATCGGCGAGGGCGCATACAGGCAGACCGACGCCATGATCCGCAAGTTGCTTGCGGAGAGAAACAGGAGATATAACTGATCGGAGTAGAGCGTGGGAGTCCGGAATCCCGCTATAATCGGGAAAACCCAAGGAGCAGCACAGGTGGCGAAGATCCTGGTCGTTGATGATGAGCCCAACATCCGGGAGGTAGTCGGCCTCTACCTGGAGAGAGACGGTCACACCGTCATCTCCGCTTCCAATGGCAATGAAGCCTTGAAGCTCTACGAGAGGGTCAGGCCGGATTTGGTGGTGCTGGATCTCATGCTGCCCGGGGTGAGCGGGCTCGAAGTGTGCCGGCGCATCCAGGCAGAGCGGAGGGTACCCCTGATCATGCTGACTGCCAGGGGTGAGGAGGAAGACAGAATCATCGGGCTGGGACTCGGAGCCGACGACTACGTGACCAAGCCCTTCTCGCCGCGCGAGCTGGCGGCCCGCGTCGAAGCGGTACTCCGGCGGACCAACGAAGCGCAGGCGAGTCCGGTGGTTGGCGGGGCGCTGGTTTTCGAAGAGTTGCGGATAGATCGCAGCACGCGCGAGGTAACCGTTCACGGTGAGCCGGTAACGCTCACGGCGCGGGAGTTCGATCTGCTCTACCATCTGGCCTCTCATCCCAGGCGCGTATTTACCAGAGACCAGTTGATGGAGGCGGTCTGGGGATATGCCTTCTCCGCCGATACCAGCACCGTTACCGTCCACATACGCAGGCTGCGCGAGAAGATAGAGAAGAACTCCACCAAACCGCGCTATCTCCAGACCGTATGGGGCGTTGGCTACCGGTTCGGCGGATGACAAAGCTGGCCTGGACCACTCTTGCCGCGCTCGTGTTCTTTGCGGGCGCTCTGGCGATCACGCTGGCGTTCGCCGCGACCGTGTTCGGGATACCTCGGGCCGACCTGTCAGGAGTGGCATTGCTGCTGGTCGGTTCGGGAGGCATCGTCGGGATTGCGGCTCTGATCTTGATGCACCCCGCCGTGCTCGGGCGCATCGGGGGTGTGCGGGGACACCTCGTGGGTGTCAGCCTTATCGGAAGCCTGCTCCTGTCAGGAATGGTGCTCGCCGGGTCTTGGGAGATGTTTCTCTCCGAACACGATCTCTCGGTGCTGCTGACGATGCTGCTCTTTGCGTCGCTTCTGGCGGCTGGGTTTAGCCTGTACGGAGCGGCACCGCTCGCGCGGAGGGTCGAGCAACTGCGGCGCGGGACGGCCCGACTCGCCAGCGGAGAATTGCAGACGAAAGTGCCTGTCGAGGGTCACGACGAACTCGCCGGACTTGCCCGAGATTTCAACCGCATGGCGCGAGATCTGCAGAGAGCGACGAAGCGCGAGCGGGAGGTAGAAAGTGCCCGGAGAGACCTGATAGCCGCCATCTCCCACGATCTCCGCACGCCACTTGCCTCGGCGCGCGCTCTGATCGAGGCGATCAGCGATGGCGTTGTTGCGGATCCAGAGTCCAAAGCGCGCTATCTCGAATCGGCGCGTAGAGAGCTCGAAAAGCTCGGCGAACTGGTAAACGACCTCTTCGAGCTCGCCCAGCTCGACGCCGGTGTGCTGAGGATGGACCTTGAGGAGACCTCGCTGCGCGATTTGATCTCCGATACATTGTCCAGCTTTAACCTTCAAGCTGAAGGAAAGGGTGTGCGTCTGATCGGAGAGGTTTCTGAGGATGTGGATCCCGTACTCGCGAACCCATCCAAACTGCAGCGTGTTCTTTACAATTTGGTTGCCAATGCCCTGCGCCACACGCCGACTGATGGCACCATATTTCTCCGTGCGACCGCCGATGAAGAGGTGGTGCGGGTAGAGGTATCTGACTCGGGGGAGGGCATAGCTCCCGAGGACCTGCCGCATATCTTCGAACGCTCGTTCCGTGGCGAGAAGTCCAGGACTCGCGCCGGTATGGAGGACGACTCCAGCGCTGGACTGGGGCTGGCGATAGCCCGCGGCCTGATCGAAGCCCACGGTGGTGAGATCAAGGCCGAGAGCCGCTTAGGTCATGGCTCCAGTTTTCGCTTCACGCTTCGCCGGGGGTAGCAGTTCAGGATGCGCCATATCGTACAAAGATTTTTGGATTCACTGGAGCTGCTTTCTTACATGATCCAGTTGCGCTTTGTGAGCGTACTATTTGTCAGAGGAATTTAAGCTCATGTTCATCTTCTGTTCATAAATTAGCTTTAATCTGAAGACGCACAAGATACGAGAAGCGGAGGTTTAAGGTCATGGGTGCCAGATCGAGGGCGGCAATAGCGGGCGTCGCGGGCGGCGTTGTAACTTTCGGGATCACAGAACTGGTCCACGGTTTATACGATCCCGTCCCATCAGTGCTTGTATCGGTTGCCCAGATCATAGCCAGATTGACGCCGGGTGCGCTGGTAACGAAGGGCATCGAGACTCTGGGTACGGCGGACGTGCCAACCTTGATCACGGTCGCGGTGATCGGAACGCTGGCGATAGCGGCCTTCCTCGCAAACCTGAGCCGCAGTCGTCCGCTTGCTGCCCTGGTAGGCGTGGCGGGTCTGGGCGCGATCGCACTCTACGCCACCTTCGCCGAACCTTTTACCTCTTCTGTAGCTACAGTCTTGACCATACTCGCGGCTCTGGCCGCTGGCTGTGTCGTTGCCGTTTTCTTGAGGGGCATTTCCGGTTTGCGAAGTGAGAAAAAGCCTGCATCTTCCACCGAAGGTGGGGATCACAGAGTACCGCAGATGCCAGACGTCAGGTACAGAGAGTCGGGGGAGGGAGGGGAGATATCGGTTGGACGCCGCAGTTTCCTCGCGCTCAGTGGCCTCGCGACGCTGGCGGGGCTTGCTGCCGTGGGTGTGGGGCGCGCCCTGGGAAGCGGGCAAGCGCAGCAAGTGAGCCGGCCCCACAAGCTGAAACTCCCCGGGAAGCCATCCGCCCCAAAAGGTTCCGGGACTTCCGTCGCAGGCTCTGGGAGCAAAACTGTAACGCACAAGACCTTGCCGCCCCCGCCCAGATCGGCCTCCATAGAAACAAAAGGGATGCCGGAGTTGATCACACCCGCCAAGAACTTCTATCTCATAGACACCGAACTTTCCTCGCCCCGGCTCGACGCCAAAACCTGGAAGCTTTCGGTCAAGGGAGCGGTAGATAACCCGTTCGAGATGACCTACAAAGATCTCCTCGGCATGTCCACCATCGAGGCGGACATCACGCTCTCCTGCGTCTCCAACCCGGTTGGCGGCGGTCTCGTCTCCAATGGCCGCTGGACCGGCGTACTGCTCTCCGATGTTTTAAAAGAAGCCGGGGTAAGCCGCGACAAGATCACCCGCGCCTCCAGACAACTCGTGGGCAGGAGCGTGGACGGCTTTACGACGGGCTTCAAGACGGAAATCGCACTCGACGGTCGCAATGCGCTGGTTGCCTTCGGGTTGAACGGGGACCAGCTTCCCATCATTCACGGCTACCCGGTGAGGCTGGTCGTGCCAGGGCTCTACGGTTACGTCTCGGCTACCAAATGGCTCACTGAGATAGAGCTTACGAACTGGAGCTTCGACGCGTACTGGATCCAACGCACCTGGTCCAAGCAAGGCCCCATCAAAACCCAGTCCCGAATAGACACCGTAACAGACGGGGACACACTCAAGGCGGGCAGGACCCCGATCGGTGGTGTCGCCTGGGCTCCTCACCGGGGTATCTCTAAAGTTGAGGTTTCAACAGATAACGGGTTCACCTGGCACAAAGCCCGACTCGCCAGACCCCTGAGTATTGATACCTGGCGCCAGTACGTCTACTACTGGGACGCTGAACCCGGCAACTATACACTCAAAGTACGCGCCACCGACGGGACCGGCAAAACCCAGACCGCCAGGGAAACCCCACCGCACCCCTCCGGCGCCACCGGCTATGACACGGTAAACGTAACCGTGTCATGAGCCACAGAACGGAAATAACTCTGAACCAGATTAACCTTAACCGTTTTATAGAGGTTTACTGTGTAAAGTAACCAAAAGGACGTTTTGCTTCTATTAACGTAGGTTACAATAACAATATTTAGTTGCGTAACAAAACTGTAACATTAATACAAGACGAATGTAATATAAGCCGAGTATAGTGAATACATCCGAGTTCCGGCCGGTGGGATTTACTTCCCCCCTCCAAATCCCGCCGGTCGGGTCGGCATTTCTGGGGACATCTCCTTTTTACCTGCTGCGTGCGCCTATGCGCGAAGGTGTATATAATCGCGGGCTATCTTGAGGGTCGAGGGGATTCACGAGTTCGAGTTCACGCCGGCGGAGGCGAGGCGTTTGCAGGACGAGTTGGCGCCGCGAGTTGAGGCGGGGCCGGCTCTGGATCTGGATCGGCTGCGGTATGTGGCCGGGGCGGATGTCTCTACGGAGAAGGACATGGCCTACGCTACGGTGGCGGTGTTGAGCTTCCCGGAGTTGGCGGTGGTGGAGGTTCAGGGCTTCGAGGCTCCGCTCAAGTTTCCCTACGTGCCGGGGCTCCTCGCTTTTCGGGAGATACCTTCCGTCAAGGGAGCCCTCGAAAAAGTCGAGTCGCCGGTTGATGCCGTAATCTTCGATGCCCAGGGACTCGCCCATCCGAGGCGGATGGGGCTGGCTTCGCATCTCGGGCTTTTTCTGGATGTGCCGAGCGTCGGGTGCGCCAAGAGCCGGCTTGTCGGGAAACACGAAGAGCCTGGCCCGAGAAAAGGCGACAGCGTGGATCTCATAGACCGGGGGGAGAGGGTGGGGAAGGTCGTGCGTACCCGTGATGGGGTTTCGCCGGTCTACGTCTCGGTCGGGAACAGGATCAGCCTGGAGAGCGCCGTAGAGCTGGTGCTCGCCTGTTGCACCAGGTACCGCCTTCCGGAGCCGACGCGGCAGGCGCACAACGCGGCCAACAGGCTTCGCCGCAGGGAAGCCCCCGAAGGCCTCTTTTGAGATGGTGCGGGGCGGAAGTGCTAAGCTACGAAGATCAAGTATTCGATAGGGCTGACTCTATGGGGAAGGGTTAGAGAAAGGAGAGGATTTTGGCAGCGAACAGCGATGCGCGGAAGATGAATCGCCGCGACTTCCTGAAGGCTGGTGGAGCCGGGCTAGCGGGGGCGGCTCTACTCGGGGCGGCTGGTTGCGGCGGCGGAACCATACAGGGAGGCCAGGGCGGTGGAGGCGGAGGCGCGAGTAGCGGCAACGTCTTCACCTATGGCCGGGGGTCGGACTCGGTTTCGCTGGACCCGATCAACGCCACCGACGGCGAGTCCTTCCGGGTAACGATCCAGATCTTCGACGGTTTGCTCGCTTTCTCGCCCGGCACGACCGACGTTGTTCCCTGGCTCGCCACCGAGGTCCCGAAACCCGAAAACGGCGGCCTGTCGTACACCTTCAAGCTGCGTAAAGGCGTCAAGTTTCACGACGGCACGCCCTTCAACGCCGATGCGGTGGTCTTCAACTTCAACCGCTGGATCTACACCAAGAATCCCTACCATAAGGGAGGCGGGGGACAGAGCGCGGACTTCGCCTACTACTCTTCCATGTTTGGCGGCTTCGATGACAAATCCGTGATAAAGAAGGTAGAGGCGCTGGATAACTACACGGTGCGCTTCACGCTCAGAAAGCCGCAGGGACCGTTCCTGAGAAACATGGCGATGCACCAGTTCGTCATGGCGTCTCCCACGGCCATAAAGAAAGACGTGGAGGGATTCTGGAGGAATCCTATTGGGACCGGACCCTTCAAGTTCGTCAACTGGGACCAGGGCTCCGAGGTGGACCTGAAGGCGAACCCCGACTGGTGGGGCAAGAGCTACCCGACCTCCAAGGGTGGCGGTGGTCCGCACATCAAGAAGCTCGTCATACGCTCGATCCCGGACAACACCTCGCGCGTTGCGGCGCTTACGGGCGGGAGCCTCTCCGCCGCCGACGGCCTCAATCCGGACGACGTGCCTGCGGTCAAGAAGCACGGCGGGCTCAAGGTCGTGCTCCGACCGCCGCTCGACATAGGCTACCTGGCGATGAACAACGAGAAGAAACCGTTCGATGATGTCAGGGTGCGCCAGGCCGTCAATATGGCGATCAATATGCCCAAACTCGTGCAGGCTTTCTTCGGGAACACCGCGACGGTGGCCTCGAACGATATGCCGCCCACCGTGCCGTACTTCAACAAGAGCGTAAAACCCTACCCCTACAACCCCAAGAAGGCCAAGAAGCTCCTGCAGCAGGCGGGAGTGGGCGGCGGATTCAATACCGACCTCTGGTACATGCCGATCCCGCGCCCCTACATGCCCGATGGCAAGGGGATCGCGCAGGTCATGCAGAACGACCTCAAAAAAGTTGGCATCAAAGCCAAGCTCGTAACCTACGAGTGGGGCACGTATCTGGACAAGACGGGCAGGGGCGAACACCACATGTGCCTGCTCGGCTGGACCGGAGACAACGGCGACCCGGACAACTTCCTGAACGTCAACCTCTCCAGTGCCAGCGCTACCCCGAAGGATGCCTTGAACGTCGCCTACTACAAGAACCCGCAGGTGGACAAGCTGCTCAAGACGGGCCAGGAGAGCATAGATCCGAACGTGCGCAGGCGGGTCTACTACAAGGCGCAGGAGATCCTGCACAGGGACGCGCCGTGGGCCCCGATCGCCTACGCCAAGCCGCCCATCGGGCTCCAGGACAGCGTGCGCGGCTACGACCCGAGCCCGACCGGCAGCGAGGCTCTCAACGATGTTTATTTCTCGGGCGGCAAGTAGGTTAGAAGTAGAGATTGAATCCGGGGTGAGCACAGTCTGCCCCGGTTTTCTTACGGGAGGTTAGCCCCTGGCAGCGTATATAGGACGCAGGATACTCCAGATCATCCCGGTCCTTCTGGGAGTCTCTATCGTGGTGTTCTTCATGGTGCGGGCGATCCCCGGAGATCCGGCGCAGATACTCCTGGGCCAGAACGCGACCCCGCAGCAGGTACACGAGATCCGGGCGAGGTTGGGCCTGGACAAGCCCCTCCCGATCCAGTACCTCGACTTCATCGAGGGTGCGGTGAGGGGGGATCTGGGCAACTCCATCGTAACCGGGCGCCCGGTTACGACCGAACTCGCCGTGAGGTTCCCGGCGACGCTGGAGCTGACGGCGTTCGCCATGATCGTCGCGATCATCGTGGGGATTCCGGTCGGAGTCATCTCGGCGGTCAAGCAGTATTCCTGGCTGGATAAGATCGCTTCGGTCTTCGCGTTGACCGGGATCAGCATGCCTATCTTCTGGCTGGCAATGATCCTTATAGTCATCTTCGGCGTGCGGCTCGACATCCTGCCGTTTCCAGGGCGGCTCTCCAGCGGGGAGGCCATCCCCTCGGTAACCGGGCTGGTTCTGGTGGACTCGCTGATCGCGGGTAACTTCGGGGCGTTCTGGGATGGGTTCCTGCACCTCTTGATGCCCGCTGCGGCCCTGGGGACGATCCCGATGGGTACGATCATGCGGATGACCCGCTCCAGCATGCTCGAGGTGATGGGCGAGGACTACGTCCGCACCGCCCGCGCCAAGGGGGTGATGCCCTGGCGGGTCGTATTCAAGCACGCGCTCAAGAACGCGATGCTCCCGACGATAACCGTGATCGGGCTCCAGGTCGGGCTCCTGATGGGCGGGGCGGTGATAACCGAGACGATCTTCTCCTGGCCGGGGGTAGGTCAGATCGCCTACGAGTCGGTCTTCCGGCGGGACTACGCGATGATCCAGGGCGTCGTCCTCTACGGAGCTTTCCTCTTCGTCCTGATAAACCTCGTGGTAGACGTGCTCTACGCGATACTCGATCCGAGGGTGAGGTACTAGAGGATGACGGCTCAGGCCCAGCAGAACGTTGCTGTAACCGCGGATGGGGTCGAGGTACGCAGCCGCCGCAAGGATTTTCTCAAGGCCTTCTTCAGCAACCGGCTGGCGGTCTTCGGGACTATCGTGATGGCCGTGTTTATCCTGGCGGCGATCTTCGCGCCGGTGGTTGCGCCTTACGGCCCTTACGCGCAGGATCTGACCGGCAAGTTCGCCGGCCCGAGCCTCGCGCATCCTTTCGGCCGGGATGAGTTGGGGAGGGACATCCTCTCGCGTGTTATCTACGGCGCCCGCATCTCGCTCACCGCGGGGCTCGCTGCCGTAGTCTTTTCGACGGTGGTCGGGACGCTTATAGGGCTCACGGCGGGATACGCCGGCAAGTGGGTTGACTCGGTGCTCATGCGCCTTATGGATGTTCTTCTGGCCTTCCCGAGCATCCTGCTAGCGATCGTGATCGTAACCATCCTCGGGCAGGGGCTCACTAATGCCATGCTCGCGGTCGGTATCGTCTACGTGCCCCAGCTTGCGCGCGTGGTGCGTTCGGCAGTCATCAGCGTCCGCGAGCGCGACTACATAGAGGCCGAGCGGGCTCTGGGAGCCTCCCACACCCGCATCGTCTTCTCCGGGATACTGCCCAACAGCCTGGCGCCTCTCATCGTGCAGGCAACCCTTACGCTCGCGACCGCCATCCTGGACATCGCGGCGCTCTCGTTTCTCGGACTCGGGGCCCAGGCTCCCTCTCCAGAGTGGGGGGCTATGCTCACCGACGCCTTCCGTTCGGGGTACGGCGTCTTCGTAAGCGGCCAGCACGCCATCCTGTTCCCCGGCATCGCTATCGCGCTCTCCGTTCTCTCCGTGAACTTCATCGGCGACGGACTGCGCGACGCTTTCGACCCGCGCCGGAGGAGATAAGCCAAAAGGCGAAACATCAGCAGCGTAAAAATCTTAATAATCCTACTTTTTGGTGCGTCCGATTCGGGAAGGTTTGCGTATAACCGCTCGGAAACGATCGTGGCGCAGGAGCGGCGTTGCTCTAGAAAGGGGACCTTCTCATGCACCGGATACCTCTGCTCATACTGACACTCATGCTCGCACTGGGGTTATAGCGGGTAGCAGAGATCAGATAATGGACTACCAGTGTATGTGCAGATCCCGGCTCCGCGAGACGAAGGAAGGAGCTTCTACGACCAGGATCGAGAAGAGTACAGGCATTTTGTTGGCAAAGGAGAAGACCAAGGAGAAACTATGAGACGATTATTGTACCTGATCCCGATCTCTATTCTGACCTTGTTAATGTTCGCGTCTGCCGTCGCAGCGCAGCAAATGCAGGGCTCACACTCGGAGATGAGAGATCAACAAGAACAAATGATGCAGCAATCCGCCGCTGCAACCATGAGCTCACCGGCCACGAGCATGATGAGTTCCCCCGCTACGAGCATGATGAGCTCATCCGCTGCGACCATGAGTGCTCCCGCTACGAGCCCTTCGTCAATGAGCGCCGTTGCTACGAGTGCTCCGGCCACTAGCTCGCCTGCCACGAGCATGAGTTCTCCAGCTACGAGTGTGGCCGCTACAAGCGCACCTGCCACGAGCACCCCTGCTGCAACTACCACACTCCCCAATACCGGTGGGTTCTCGTTCCTGGCGGTAGCGACTGCCGTGCTGCTCGGGGGTGCTGGCATCCTGATGATGTGGAGGATCGTCGCCCACCGGCGCGCTTCGTAAGGTTTCTGAATAATGAGGGCCTGCACTCTTCTTGATCTCCAACCTTCAACTGGAGGAGCAGGGTTAATCAGGCTCTGAGCTCGTAGTTGCCTGACGACATGTACTCCCGCCTTGTTGATGCGGCGGGAGTACATGCGGATGATAAAATCAGTAACCGTTCGGGTTCTCGAAGTCAATGTAGGCGGCGCACTGGTATGGGAGAGTGCGGGCTTGAGCCGCAGGATTTTGGTCTTCATCGGGATAGCTATGATTCTGGTCTCCGCCGCGATGGTGCTGACGAGCGTGCACTCGGCGGTGGACTCGGCAAAGTCCGCCAGGTTCGAGCCGACTCCCCCGAACCAGACTCTCCATCTGACGATCCCCGAGATGGCACGGGTAAGAAACGTGCCGGTCAGAACGGCTGGGCCCCACGATAGTGCGGCGCTTAACGCCGGGGTTGTGCACCAGCGCGGAACCGGATTCCCCTGGCAGAAGGTGTCCAACACCTACCTGATAGGACACCGGCTCGGCTACCCGCACACCGGCAGCTTCCTGGTCTTCTATGACCTTAACAAGCTTCGGAGGGGAGACGCCGTTATCCTGAAGGATGCCGGAGGACACAGGTACGTTTACCGCGTCTTCAGAAGGATGATTGTAGGGCCGCGCGACACGCAGGTAACCAGACCTGTGCCCGGAGAGAACGTGGTCAGCCTGCAGTCCTGTACGCTGCCCAACTACTCGCACCGTCTGATCGTGCAGGCCAAGCTCGTGCGCGTCCAGAGGACGGCGGGCAGGCCGGACGGCGGATCTAAAGTTGCCGCCGGGGCAGATAGAGGGTTTTTACGCGATAGCTATCTGGGGAGCAGAACCTAAACGGCCCTGCGGCCCTGCTGTCCCCCTCTCATACTCCGAACGCGGAATGCCAGGACGATCAGCGTGATCCCCAGGATCAGAGCCCAGATGCCAACCAGCCACACCAGCGAGAGCAACCCCACGCCGGGCAGAATGGCCAGAACTGCTCCGAAGAGGACCGTTACCGCGCCGCTCAATACCATCGCCCACTCGTTGTCGATCTCACGCCGCAACGAGATTGCCATGACAATCCTCAAAACGCCCGTGAAGATGGCCCAGAAAGCGATTATGTAGAGTAGCACGAGCGCCGTGATGCCGGGCCAGGCGAAGGTTACAAGCCCCGCAATAATGCTGAGAACGCCTTCGACCAGAAGCAACCACCTTCGCCCGGTGCCCCGGATGGCGGCTACAAGCGCAAAGATGCCGTCCACCAGGGCGTAGGCTCCATAGAGCAGAACGAGCGCCACGAGCGTGAGACCCGGCAGGGCCAGAGCCAGAATGCCGAAAATGACGGCGACAAGACCCCGAAAGGCTACAGCCCACCAGTTGCCGGATAGCATCGGCAGCATGGATTGGCGCTGCGCGTAGCTCATGTCGCTCTCCTCTCGTCAGGGGACTTGTCGGCATCGAAAATTCGATAAAAACCGTACAAAATATCATAGTAACTCATTGCGATAAATGCCGCAACAGTATCATATGCGTGAAACAGAGACTTAACATTCATGAGGACTTCCGCCGGCAGCGGGATGCGGTGACCTTACCCTTACTTTTGGGGATTCGGGTTAAGCGCTTTTCGGGAAGTTGGGTAACCCTGACAGCTTCTGAGCTATTGCCTGGTGCGCTCGTTGTAGTGGCGGACCGAAACCTCCTGACGGTTGCCGCATTCCGGACAGGTAAACGGTCTGACTTTCCTCGAACCGTAGGCCGGAACGATGGTCGTCTTGTTCCAGTCGAAGACGTAGCCGCACTGCTCGCACTTCTGCTGGAAGGTTACGACCGTGCCCCGCTCGTTGACGATCTTGCCGCCCGTCATCTCTATCGCCATCTCTAGTCCCTCCGAAAAAAGCTGAACTTCGACCAGATTTTAATGGACGGGAAACGCTCCGACCGGTTTGGTAGCCGCTAGAGCGCCTTGCGTTCCTTCTTTAGCTCCAACCGGGCTACCTGCGCTCTGTGCACTTCGTCTGGCCCGTCGGCGAGGCGCAGGGTGCGCGAGGAAGCCCAGAACTGGGCGAGCGGAAAATCGTCCGAAACTCCGCCGCCGCCGTGCGCCTGTATCGCCCGGTCCAGGACGCGCAGCGCCACGTTGGGGGCGATGACTTTTATCTGGGCGATCTCACTGCGCGCCTCCTTGTTGCCCACGGTGTCCATCATGTAGGCCGCCTTGAGCGTGAGGAGCCGCGCCTGCTCTATCTCCATCCTGGAGTCGGCGATCCAGCCCTGGATAACACCCTGCTCGGAGAGCGGCTTGCCGAAGGCTTCACGACCCTTGACCCTCTCGCACATGAGATCAAGGGCTCGCTCGGCCACCCCTATGAGCCTCATGCAGTGGTGGATGCGCCCCGGACCGAGCCTGCCCTGAGCTATGGCGAAGCCCTTGCCCTCGTCCCAGAGGATGTTCTCCTTGGGAACCCGCACGTTATCGAAGGTTATCTCGGCGTGGCCGTGCGGAGCGTCGTCGTAGCCGAAAACCGAAAGCGTACGTTCGATTTCCACGCCCGGCGTATCGAGGGGGACCAGGATCATGGACTGCTGTTCGTAGCGGGGCGCCTCGGGATCGGTTTTACCCATGAAGATGGCTATTTTGCAGCGCGGATCTCCCGCACCCGAAGACCACCATTTGCGCGCGTTTATGACGTATTCGTCGCCTTTGCGCTCGATGCGTCCCTGGATGTTCGTGGCGTCCGAGGATGCCACATCCGGCTCGGTCATGCAGAAACAGGAGCGGATATCACCTTCGAGCAGAGGTTTGAGCCACTTCTCTTTCTGCTCCTCCGAGCCGTAACGGACCAGGACTTCCATGTTACCGGTGTCCGGAGCCGAGCAGTTGAAGATCTCGGGCGCGATGGGGCTGCGGCCCATGATCTCGCAGAGAGGAGCGTACTCCAGGTTGGTGAGGCCCGCACCGTACTCCGAGTCTGGCAGAAACAGGTTCCACAGCCCCTCTGCTCTGGCCTTCGCCTTCAGTTCCTCCATGATCGGGGGGATGCTCCAGCGATCTTCGGCGGACTCTAGCTGTTCTCTGAACGTGCTCTCGTTGGGGTAGATGTGCTCGTCCATGAACCCTTCGAGGCGTGCCCGAAGTTTCTGTACTTTCTCGGAATATTCGAAGTTCAACGATGCTCCTCCTACGCGGGCCGGTTTATGCAGCCGTCAGGGGCACATTCTACCGGCCCGCGCACGGGAAGACTCTTTACACCCAGATGTCCGAGGTAACGTCCCCGCCGGGGTAGCGCATCTCGTGGGCGCGGGCGGGACCGTCAGGCTCTCTGCCGAAGTCCACGTAGAAGCCTTCGTTGACCTTCATGCCCCCGTTCTCGGTGTCGCAGTCTATCTGCAGCATGTAGGAGCCCTCGTCGGCGATCTTGGGGTAGAACTGGTTGTCCCAGGAGCTGTAGAGCGAGTTGGTCACATAGAGACGCCTGCCGTCGAGCGAGAGCTGGAGCATCTGCGGGCCGCCTTCGAGCTTGCGCCCGGCGATCTCCTGGCTCTTGCCCAAAAGCCCTCCGACCCAGACCTGCCCGGTGAGACGCGGGTTCGAGGGGTCGGAGATGTCGTACTGCCTGAGGTCGCCGTGCAGCCAGTTGGAGAAGTAGAGGAAGCGGTCGTCCATCGAGACAAGCAGGTCGGTGATGAGGCCCGGCATGGGCATCGGCCAACCCTCGACATCCTCGCTCGGAACGTCTACAACCTTCTCCGTCTTCCAGCTTCCGTTCTCCTTGTACCAGTGGATGAGGTTGGAGGCGAGGGCCGCCCCGACAAAGCCGTGGGTGCTCTCCGGGTTGTGGTGGAAGCGGACTTCCAGCGGTATCAGGCCGTCCTCCCCGAGATCCACGCTCTGGAAGATCTCGTGCTTGTTCCAGTCCCAGAAGTGGAGCTGGCGCCCGTACTTGCCCTCGGCGACATCCTTGGGGTCGAAGCCCTGCTGGTAGGTGTTGGGCGCGCCCCACTCGCTGGAGACCATCACGTTGTGGCGCGGCTGGTACCAGAAGTCGTAGTTGAATTTCATGCCGTTGGTGGAGCCGTTCTCCCAGCGACCGGCGATCTCGAAGTCCTCGTCCAGGAGCAAGAAACCACCCGGACCGTTGCCCTCGGCGTCGCCAAGCATGCTGATCATGACGTGCCCATCCGCCAGACAGTGGACCGTGTGCGGCGCGGTGAGGTTAGTCTTCTCGATTATCTTCTCGGGCTCTATGACCTTGTGGAGCTTCGGTGCCCTTTCTTCTGCGGTGTCTATGATGTGGATGCGGCTCGACCTCTGGCCCGGTACGATCAGGAAGCGGCGCTCTTTGCCTTCCTCGCCGTGGCAAGAGGAGCAGGCGTTCCATCCGAAGTGATGAAGCTCATCCCCGACGTTGGGCATGGGGGTGCGGTGGATCACCTGCGAGTAGGTCGGGCTCTCCGGGTCCACGTCAACGGTAGCCAGGTAATCCGGCTTCTCAACCTCTGTTCCGACGTACAGGGCGATGGCGTAGATGACCTTCTCTCTCGGGGCGCGCATCGCCTCCTGGGGGCTCGCGTAGCCCGGACCGTGGCAGGTGTGGTTGGCCTCGGACATCTTTACTCCTCCTTAATCCGACCAAACTGGTATAGATTAGACTATACCCGCGCTGGCGGGAGTGCAAATGCGCCCGGGAAAGGCGAAAGCAAGCGTATTAGTGCACGGCTGGCAGTACCTAGTGCGAGTGCGTCGGAAGCCCGTCGTGGGAGTGAGCGGGAATGCGATGGTGTGTCTCGCCGGCTTCCTGGATAGGGTCTACGTGGATCGTAGCCTGGGCCAGATACGGCAGGTGGTGCAGGAGATGGTGGTTTACCTCACGAGAGATATCGTGCCCCTCGGACACCGAGAGCTCCGGTGAGACGGCGACGTTGACCTCCGCTCGCAGCTCGTGTCCCGACCAGCGGGCGCGCACCTCCGCGACCTTCTCGACGCCAGGAACCTGGCCTGCGGCGTGTTGGATCTCCTCTATGATCTCCGGCTCCACTCCGTCCAGAAGCCTGGTGAAGACCGACTTGCCCGACTCCCAGACGATGAACAGGATGGCGACCGTAATAACGAGACCCGCGATCGGGTCCGCGAGCGGGAACCCCAGCCAGACCCCGATGGAGCCTGCAAGAACCGTCAGGCTCGTCCAGCCATCCACCCGCGCATGGTAGCCGTCGGCCTCCAGCGCGGCGCTCCCGATCCGGCGTCCTGTCCGGATGCGGAAGATGGCGACGGTCTCGTTGCCGAGGAACCCGATCACCGAGGCGACCGCAACCGCCCAGAGGAATCCTACCGGCTGCGGGTGGAGCAGACGCTCAATGGACTCGTAGGCGGCGACCACCGCGCTGAAGAGGATCACCAGCACCACCATTACCCCGGCCAGATCCTCGATGCGACCATAGCCGGATGGGAAGCGGCGGCTGGGTTTCAGACGGGAGAACGCGAAAGCCACCCACAGCGGTGCGGCAGTAAGAGCGTCGCCAAAGTTGTGGATCGTGTCCGAGAGCAAGGCGATGCTCCCCGAGAAAAACACCACAGCCGCCTGCAAAAGCGCCGTTACGAAGAGCCCGGCGAACGACCACTTGACCGCCCGGATCCCGGCTTCGGAAGCGGCGACGGATGGGTCCACTACCCCGTGGGCGTGCGAGTGTTCCTCATGGTCGTGCGATTCTCGTTTTCCGAACACGCTCCTCCCGAGTTCAGGTTCGCCTGACAGTTCCTGTCAGATACTACACCGTCTCCCGGGACTCTCCACTTGCTCGTATGAAAACGTTACTGCTGACCTCGCGGGAGCGTGCCCAGCTTGACGCCGAAGGTTTTCTTGCTGTTGCCCCTCATTACCGTAATCTTTGCGGTATCTCCGGGCTGGTAGTTGCGCAGCGCGGAGATCAAATCTCCCGAGTTCTCGATCTGGGTCGAGCCTACCTTCGTTATGACATCCCCGGATTTGAGGCCGGCCTGGTCTGCCGGGCCTCCCTTTACCACCCGGATTATCGCGCCTTGCTTGGCCGGAACGTGGAACTGTCTGGCGATCTCCGGGGTCAGACTCGCCACCTCGACTCCGAGATAGGCGTGGGTGGCGTGTCCGGTCGCGATGATCTGATCCGCCACCGAGGTTGCGGTTGCGGCGGGGATGGCGAACCCGATGCCCTCGACGGGTTGTCCGTTCTGGGTCTGGGGCAGGTAGGCGACGTTGATCCCCATTACTTCGCCCTCGCGGTTTACCAGGGCGCCGCCGGAGTTGCCGGGCGATATCGCCGCGTCGGTCTGGATCAGGCCCGTAAGGGACGGGGTCTGCGGGCCGCCGCCCCCGAGCTGCGCGCCGAGATCCCGGTTGAGCCCGCTCACGACGCCCGCGGTAACGGTTGACTGGAATCCGGAGGGACTTCCGATGGCGACCGCGAGCTGGCCTACGATGGGACTGTGATCTGTAAACTTCGCCGCCGGGAGGTTATCGCGGTTGACCTTGACCACGGCGATGTCGGTGTAGGGGTCTCTTCCCACCACCTGCGCCTTCATGGTAGACCCGTCGGCGAAGGCCACGTGGACGCTCCTTGCTCCCTGCACGACGTGGTTGTTGGTGATGATGTAGCCGTCCTTGCGATAGATAACGCCGCTGCCGATGCCCTGTTCCTGCGCCGGTCCGAAGGGGGTGTTCTGAATGGCGCTGACATTTACCTGCACCACGCTCGGGCTAACCTGCGCGGCGACGCGGGCCACAGGCTCGTCCTTGGGGATTTTCGAGGAGACTTTGGGGACTGTCTTGGCTACGTTCTGGGCTTTCGTGTCGGCGGGATTGCTCTTCCCGCAGCTCGCGAGCAAAACGGCGGCTAGCGCCACGCTCAGCAAAAGGAAGAGTGCTCTCTTGAACTTCACCTTCTCGAAACCTCCGTGGGAGCTTCGGACCGTTATTCCAAGTCTATACGAAAAGCTCTTCTGATGGTTTCCGTTCGTTGTAACCTAATAAGTATGGATGCGTCGAACAACAGAAAAGAGGTTCCGGTAGAGCTTGCCCGCGCAGGCGAGGCGAGGCATTTTATCGCCTGGCGAGCCGCTGTTGCGGGGCTTGGTGGCGGGCACCTGAGCGACTTTGCCACCGCCGCGGAAGCTGTGATCACCGATATATACCTCTCCGGGGTGGAAGGTACGCTCGTGATCGAATCCGAGCATACCTCTGAAGAACTCAAAATCTACCTCGCCCACCCGGAGATAAAGAAACGCCGCATGGCGGATCTCGAAGAGATGCTCGACAAATTCCTCGACGGCTACGAGATATCCCCGACCAGAGAGGTGCTGATCAAGCGTCTATAGCAAACTATCGACGCTTTCCGCGCGTCCTGGAGAGATGGGATGCTCTGGTCTTCGGCTGACACTCAGCGGTGCATCGGCCCTGATCGTAGTGCGGGATACCCTGGTTTATCGAGGAGGGCTACATTAACCGCCACGACCTGCCGTATAGATGTGATGTTATTTGAGCGACGGAGCACTAGGGCTTGAGGTGTATGTATTTCACGGTTGTGGCCGTGTCTCCGAGCCTGATCCTGACGTTCGAAAGGCTGGCTGATTTACTGCCGACAACATCAGGGTTGGGGTGAGAGCCGAAAGCTTTGAGGTCGAAGTTGACCGTTCCTTTCTTGGTTTCACCGGGTGCCAGGAGACCTTCTTTGGTGAATAGCAGATCCTTTTTGGGCGATATGTACTCGGTGTTGAGGTCTGCGGACGGGATATTCAAGAGTCCTTTTTTGTCGCGGAGGATGATCGAGTGGTCGGATAACGTAATGGGGTACTTGGAGATGTTTTTGGCGGTGAAATTTACGACGAGGAAGTCACCGCGGTTAGCGGTCGGGGGCTCGGTGAACTGGTTCAACTGATCCGTCCGAATGACGTTGCTCACAGTCCACCTCACGCCGCCAGCGGTTAGGGTCTGACCGACGTGGATCGTTTGACCGCTCGGCTTGCGGAATTTAGTACCAAATCCTGCCTGATTCCCTGATAGAGGCTCCGAAACGAGGTTCTTTCCCGAATATTCCCGGAGTATGCCGAGGGAGCCGATCACGATGGCTACCGCGAACAGGATCAGTCCCAGCATACCCGCCATAGTTCTCACCACGGTTTTACCCTTCCTTCCCCAACCCGAACTCTCCGGATGGACCGCTCACGATGTTCCGTCCCGCGCCTCACAACCTTTATACAAATAGTTTACGACCCAGCGTACTTTTTATCAGCACCGACCAAGCCTGGCGATCTATCTACCCAGGCCAGACCTGGAGGAAACTTGAGTGTACTTTAGAAAACAGAACCGTATTTTGGTATCTTAAAAACAGTCGGAAAGTCCGGGCGTGTTACGTCGCCGGGTGCAAACTTGAAGAGGGATGGATCTTATGGAATCTCGAAATGGGAACGAGGTGGTTGTTGTTACAGGTGCCTCGGCGGGAGTAGGACGTGCTGTTGCGAGGGAATTCGCTTCACATGGCGCCCACGTGGGGTTGCTGGCGCGGGGGGAAGAGGGGCTCGAAGGCGCCAGGAGAGACGTCGAGGCGGCGGGTGGCAAGGCGCTTGCGCTCCCTACCGATGTCTCCGACCATGAACAGGTAGAGGATGCTGCAGAGAGGGTGGAGCGGGAGTTCGGGCCTATAGACATCTGGGTCAACGATGCCATCGCAGTCGTGTTCGCGCCTTTCTGGGAGATCCCGGCGGAAGACTTCAAAAGGTCCACCGAGGTATGTTATCTCGGGACGGCCAACGGGACGAGAGCCGCTCTCAAGCGCATGAGAGAACGGGATCGGGGGACCATCGTGCAGGTGGGGTCCGCGCTCTCCTACCGGGCGATACCGTTGCAGTCGGCCTACTGTGGCTCCAAACACGCCATAAGGGGGTTCACCGACTCGGTGAGAACCGAGCTGATGCACGAAAATTCGGGCATCCACATCACTATGGTGCAGCTTCCCGCGGTCAACACCCCACAGTTCTCCATCTCCAAGGCATTGCTGCCCAACCATCCCCAGCCGGTGCCCCCGATCTACCAGCCCGAGGTACCCGCGAAGGCTATCTACTGGGCCGCTCACCACAGGCGGCGCGAGATCTACGTCGGAACTTCATCCGTGGCGGTAATACTGGGCAACAAGCTCTTCCCCGCCCTCGCAGACCGCTATCTTGCCAGAACGGGCTACGATTCCCAGCAAACTTCGGAGCCGGTGGACGAAAACCGCCCGAATAACCTCTACAATCCGGTTGCGGGGGACCACGGAGCCCACGGCATCTTCGATGAAGAGTCGCACTCAGAGAGTCCTCAACTCTGGGCGACGACCCACCGGAGCTGGCTCGTCGCCGGGGCGCTCGGTCTCGCCGGGGCCGCATATGCCGCCGCCAGGAAGCTGTAAGCCAGCGTAGTAGGGATCGAGGAAGAGATGAAGAGAGTTGCTATCGCACGTACCCTCTACGGCGCGACCCTGCTCCTGGCCCCGAATCTCCTGATCGGGGCGGTTTCCAGCAGAGAGGCGAGCGGAGCATCCGTAACGGTCGCCCGCATCCTCGGTGCCCGCCACCTGATGCAGGCGCTCACCCTGGAGCGTAGCGCGAGCCGTTTATGGCTTGGCGTTGGAGCGGCGGTGGACGGCCTGCACTCCTTGAGTATGGTGGCTCTCGCGGCCCTGAGCGGCGGCTACCGGCGGCCCGCGGCGTATGATGCGGTGTTCGCGGGACTGCTGGCCCTGAGCGGAATTCGGGAGGTCCAGAATGCCCGGTAACCCGTACCCGCCTATCGGGGACTACGCCCTGATCGCCGACAGCAACTCTGTGGCGCTGGTCTCGCGCGAGGGCTCGGTTGACTGGTGCTGTATCCAGCGCCTCGATTCGGGGAGTTGCTTCGGACGCCTGCTCGACTGGGGGCAGGGAGGGTATTGCTCCATCCGTCCTGCCGGGGACGAGTGGCAGATATCCCGCCGCTACCTCGACGGCACGCTCGTTCTGGAGACGACCTTTCAGGTGCCCGGCGGCGAGGCGCGCCTCTTGGATTGCTTCACCCTCCCGGCGAGCATGGAGGACTACCCTTACCGCCAGCTGTTGCGCATCGTGGAGGGGGTGCGGGGGCACGTCGAGCTGAAGCTGGAGATAGCACCTCGCTTTGACTACGGCGACATAGAGCCCTGGCTGAGGCGCGAGGACATCAAGCTCTACAGCGCCATCGGGGGCAATGACGGACTTTTGATCTCCTCTGACGCCGAGCTTTCCGCTGTGGACAATCACGATCTCGAAGCCACCGTAGAAGTACAGGCTGGCGAGAGGGTGCGGCTCTCGATGGTCTCCGTACCTCCGGAGCAACTCGACCGGGATACGCCCGAGGCGCCCAAGCCTGAAGAGCTCGACCGCAGGCTCGAAGAGACCATTGAGTGGTGGAGAAGCTGGTCAGACGGGCTGCGGTTCGAAGGATCTCACCGGCCCGGAGTCCTACGCTCGGCCATTACCATAAAGGCGCTGATGAACGAGATGACCGGGGCCATAGCCGCCGCCGCGACCACTTCGTTGCCTGAAGTGCCCGGCGGGAGCCTCAACTGGGACTACCGCTACAGTTGGATCCGGGACTCCTTCTTCTCCGTGCGCTCTCTGGCCGAGGTGGGTTTCGTAGAAGAGGCCGACGCCTTCCGGCGCTTCGTGGAGCGCAGCTCTGCGGGCAGCGCCAGGAAGCTGCAGATTATGTACGGCGTGGGCGGCGAGAGGCGCTTGACCGAGTGGGAGATAGACTACCTGGAGGGCTACCGGGGAGCGAGACCCGTGAGGGCGGGTAACGCCGCTTCCACCCAGCTACAGCTCGGGGTCTTCGGGCAACTGCTGGAACTCTCCTGGCGCTGGCACAGGCGCGGCAACTCCCCCGACGACGACTACTGGCGCTTCATCGTGGACCTGGTGGACACCGCCGCCGAGAGGTGGAAGGAACCAGATGCCGGTATATGGGAGAAACGGGGAGAGCCAGAGCACTTCGTCTTCTCCAAGGCGTCTTGCTGGACGGCGCTCGATAGGGGAATCAGGCTGGCCGAAGAGTGCATGAGAAGAGCCCCCACCAGACGCTGGGAGAAGACCCGCGATGAGATCCGGGAGGCCATAGAGAAAGAGGGTTACGACAAAGAGCGCGGCGTGTTCGTAAGAGCCTTCGGCGGCAAGGAGCTTGATGCCGCACTCCTCCTTCTGCCGGAAATAGGTTTCGTGGAGTATCAGGACGAGCGGATGGTTCGCACCGCCGAAGCCATCCGCGAAGACCTCGAAGAGGACGGACTGATCCTGCGCTACCACAGCGACACGGGGGAGGGCGTTTTTCTCGCCTGCTCTTTCTGGCTCGCCGAATGCCTGGCCCGGCAGGGGAGATCGGAGGAAGCGCAGAAATTTTTCGACCGGGCTCTCACCACCGGCAACGACCTGGGACTCTTCTCCGAGGAATACGACACCGAAAACAAAGAACTTCTGGGCAATTTCCCCCAGGGGTTGACCCATCTCGCGCACATCTCCGCGGCGGTGGCTCTGGCCGATTCATAATGCCGGAAAACTCTACTTCGTAGAACGGCAAATCATTTCACTGAGCCCGGACGAAGGAGGCTGTACAACTTAGAGCATCGCTGGCGGCCGCAGCTATGTGGGCTTGCCGCTGTTTTCGATACTGAGGCAGGATGCTCGGATGGACAGAGAACTCTTTCGTCAGATAAAACCGGCGCGGATCTTCCTGGCCCTTACGGTCGCTCTCGGCGTTCTCGGAGCGGCGGCGACCATAGCCCAGATGACTTTCCTGAGTGAAGTCGTGAGCCGGGTGTTTATGGGCGACGAGAATCTGGGACGGGTCGAGGGTTTGATCTTCCTGCTCCTTGCCGCCATCGTGGTGCGCGCGGCGCTCGTCTGGGCTCGGGAGGTCGTAGGCCAGCGAGGGGCAATCCAGATCAAGACCAAGCTTCGGGAGAGGCTGTTCTCGCATCTGATGAGGCTCGGCCCCACCTACACGAAAAACGAGCGTACCGGTGAGCTGGTCTCCACTGCGGTCGAGGGGATCGAGAGGCTCGATGCATACTTCGGGCGCTACATGCCCCAGGTTCTCTTGAGTCTGCTCGTACCGCTTATGATCTTTGTCTACCTGGTGCAGGTTGACTGGATCAGCGCCCTCCTGCTCGTGGGGAGCGCGCCCGTGATCCCGATACTGATGATCGCCGTCGGCAAACATTCCGAGAGACACATCCAGCGCCAGTGGCTCGCTCTCTCCCGCCTGAGCGCCTATTTTCTGGACACCCTCCAGGGCTTGACTACCCTCAAGGCGTTCGGGCGCAGCCGGGCCGAGAGCGAGACGGTGGCGAAGGTGGGAGAGCGTTTCCGCAAGAGGACGATGAAGGTGCTGCGCTACGCCTTCGCCTCCGGACTGGTGCTGGAGTTCATGGTCTCCATCGCCATCGCGCTCGTGGCCGTGGAACTCGGCGTGAGGCTGCTGCGCGGCGACATCTCCTTCCAGCCGGCGTTTTTGATCCTGCTCCTCGCCCCGGAGTTCTACCGCCCGCTGCGCGAGCTCGGCACCCACCGCCACGCCGGAATGGAGGGCAAGGCCGCAAGCGGCCAGATCTTCGAGATCCTGAACACCCCCGCTCCGGTAAGCGGTGGCGATGCTTACCCAAGGGAAATCCAGAATCAACTGACCATCAGGCTGGATAGTGTGAGATTCTCCTATCCGGATGGCTCACGCCCAGCGCTCTCCGGGGTGAGCCTCGATCTCCCAGTGGGAACCACTACGGCGCTGGTCGGGCGCAGCGGCGCGGGAAAGAGCACGCTCGCCAATCTGCTGCTGCGTTTCCTGGAGCCCAGCGAGGGCGATATCCTGGCAAACGGGCTCCCGATCATGGGTCTCCCCGTCGAAAACTGGCGGGAACATGTGGCGCTGGTACCCCAGAGACCACATCTGTTCTACGGCACGGTGCTGGAAAATATCCGGCTCGCCCGGCCCGGCGCTACCCCCGAGGAGGTGCAGCGGGCGGCCGAGCTTGCCGGAGCGGACGGGTTCATCCGCCGCCTGCCCGAAGGTTACGATACCCAGATCGGGGAGCGTGGCGCGCGTCTTTCCGGGGGAGAGGCACAGAGGGTGGCGATAGCCCGCGCCTTCCTCAAGGACGCCCCGCTGCTCGTGCTGGACGAGCCCACCTCCAGCCTCGATCCGAAAAGCGAGAGGCTCGTCCGCCAGGCGATAGAGAGGCTGAGTAAGGGACGGACCACGCTCATCATCGCCCACCGCCTGAACACCGTCTACAGCGCGGACCGGATCGCCGTCCTCGAAGACGGCCATCTGCGTGAGGTGGGAACGCACGAGGAGTTGCTGGAGCGCAGCACCCTGTACGCCGGGCTGGTAAACGCGCCGGAGCGTGTAACGACATGAGGGTGTTGCTGCGGCTGCTAGGGTTTCTCGGCGCCCATCCCTGGCGGGCTGCGCTCGCCGTTCTGCTCGGGGTGGCTACGGTGGCGAGCAATGTGGGGCTCCTGGCGTTGTCTGCGTTTCTTATCGCCGCTGCCGCCCTCAAGCCCGAGCTGGCAGCCCTGAGCGTGCCGATCTACCTGGTCCGCTTTTTCGGGGTCTCCAGGGGATTCGCCCGCTACGCCGAACGAGTGGTCTCCCACGACGTTACCTTCAGGCTGCTCCGGAATCTGCGCATCTGGTTTTACGAGCGTCTCGAACCGCTCGCCCCGTCGCGGCTGCTGGAGCACCACAGCGGCGACCTGCTCGACCGGGCCGTGGAGGATGTGGACGAACTGCAAAATGTCTATCTCAGGATCTTCTCTCCCATCCTCGTCGCGGCCTTTACCGTATCGGCCACCTTCGCCGTGTTCTGGGTTTTCTCCCCGCTGCTGGCGTTCGTCGCCCTTGGATTCCTGGTTGCTGCTGGCGTGGGCGTGCCGCTTCTGGTAGATGCTCTGGCGCGGCGCACCGGACGGCAGCAGGTAGAGCTTCGGGCCGAACTCAGCGCCCAGCTCGTTGACAGCGTACAGGGGGTGCAGGATTTGCTCGCCTTCGGAGCGGAGAAGGAGCGGCGGGACAGGATCTCTGAAATCAACCGCAAGCTCGCGCGTGCCCAGCGGAGGATGGCCCTGATAGAGGGCCTGCAGGGTTCCCTCAACGACTTGCTCTCCAACCTGGCGATGCTGGTGCTGCTCGTCCTGGCGATACCGCTGGTCAGCGGTGGTGAGATCCGGGGTGTCTACCTGGCTTTTCTCGCGCTGGTGATCCTGGGCAGCTTCGAGGCGATAACTCCTCTGGGGAGTGCCTTCCAGTTCCTCGGGCGTTCGCTCTCGGCGGCGGGAAGATTGTTCGAGATCGCAGACGAGGAGCCGCAGGTCAGGGACCCGCAGAACCCCGCGCCCGTACCGGAGAGGCCGGGCCTGGAGTTCCGCCGTGTAACCTTCTCCTACTCCAATAGCGGGTCCAAAGCGCTCGATGATGTCTCCTTCGAGATCAAAGCCGGAAGCCGCGTCGCGGTGGTCGGACCGAGCGGTTCGGGCAAGAGCACCCTGGCGAGGCTTGCCCTGAGATTCTGGGACCCGGATGGGGGAGAGGTCCTGCTCGGCGGGCGCGACGTTCGCGAGTACGCCCAGGAGGATCTGCGCGAGAAGATCGGGCTCGTCGCCCAGGACACCCACATCTTCAACGGTACCCTGCGCCGCAACCTGCTCCTCGCCAGGCCCGAAGCAACGCAGCGGGAGCTGGAGCGGGCAGTAGAAGCGGCGCGGCTCGGCGGACTCGTGGAGAGCCTGCCGGAGGGTCTGGATAGCTGGGTTGGAGAGCAGGGCTTGAGGATCTCCGGGGGGGAGAGGCAGCGGCTCGCCGTTGCGCGGGCATTGCTGAAGAACGCTCCGATTTTGCTCCTGGATGAGCCGACCGCCAACCTCGATACCGTGACGGAACAGGAGCTTCTGGGTTCTATCCGCGAGATGGTGCAGGACAGGACGACCCTGCTCATAACCCACCGGCTCGTGGGCATGGAGGGTATGGATGAGATCCTGGTCCTCGATAAAGGCCGAATCGTCGAGCGCGGCACCCACGCCGAACTGCTGAGATCCAGCGGCCTCTACAGGCAGATGTACGACACCCAGAGGGAAATGCTGGCTGCGGCATGACTGAAGAACGACACCGGATACCACCCGGGCTGCAGTCTACCCGCTCGGTAGAGACCCTCAGAAACCCGGCGCCCCCGGACTGGAGCGAGAGCCCCGCTGCCTGGTCCAAGAGGACAGGGGTGGCCGCGCTTTCTATCGTTGGATTCTGCGTCGCCGTCTATCTCACGCTCTACCAGAGCGGGTCTTTGATCGGCGTGTGGGACCCGTTTTTTCCGAATGGAAGCCCCGCGGTGCTGCGCCTCGCCGGACCGTTCCCGTACGCTATCCTGTGGGCCATTGCCTTCGGGCTTGAGGCGGTGCTGTGCTTCATCGGCGGGCGCGAGAGGTGGCATACAGCGCCGTGGGCGGTGATCTCCTTCGGCATCCTCGCTACCCTTACCGCAGCGGCTAGCACGCTACTGGTGATCGCGCAGCCGCTGGCGACGAACAACTGGTCCACGCCTTGTCTGTTCCTCGCGGTGGTGTCCCTGATCCTTCTGGGCTGGGAGTCGGATGAGGTGCTCGCAGCTCTGCAGCATGTAGCGAGGGTGCGGGAGGGCGGAGGCTCTCTGCGGCGCGCTTTTCTTGGACGGGAGAGGCTGGACTTCGCTCAAAGCGCCACGCGAACCCGGCCCCCGCAGCTAACACGCTTGCTCGCCGCAGCGCTCACCCTCGCGCCGCGCCTCGTCGGTCTGGCTTTCGGGATGTGGTTCACGATGGCCCCGGAGGTCGTGGGGTATACGAGGACAGCATCCGGCGGTAACGACCATATCACCGGCCCGATCCTGGCCGCCGTTTCGCTGCTCGCGATGTGGCCCGCGCTGCGGTCTCTCCGGTGGGCGGAGATCGCCCTGGCGGCCTGGATCTTTGTCGCGCCGTTCTTTATCCGCTACGATCAGGTAAACGGCGAGTACAATATTCTGCCCTCAGTGCTGCACATCTGTACCGCGCTTATACTCTTCGGCACGGCTTTTCTGGGCGGTAGAGTATCCAGGAGCCTCGGTGGGGGTTGGAGCGCGGCGCTGCCGTTCGTAAAGCGGGCGACCCGGGGGTTTCGAGAGAAATAACCCGTGGCGAGAGTGCGAAAGTTTGCAGGTTTGAGATGATGTTCACAAACCGGAGAAAAGCGCGTAAAAGGCCTTACTCTGGACAAAACACGGAGACGTAAAATCTGCGAGAGGTTTGATAAATAGCTCAGAGAACGCTCTCCTAGAGGGGTTGCGAAACCGAGGAGGTAGGACTTGAACGCCGCGCTTTTGAACCTCGCCGATTTGCACCCGGTGCTGGCTTTGCAGGACGGGGGCAACGTGCTCTTGCACCGCTGGCAGTTCGGGTTCAACCTCATCTACCACTACCTCTACCCGCAGCTTACGATGGGTTTGATCTTCCTGATCTTCGTCCTGGAGACGCTGTATTTGCGCAGGAGAGATGAGGTCTTCAAGAAGGCCGCCAACTTCTGGACCAAGCTCTTCGCCCCTGCGTTCGTGATCGGGGCCGTAACCGGCATCCCGCTGGAGTTCGGCTTCGGGACCAACTGGGCGGTCTTTTCGACCGTCTCTGGAGGTGTGATCGGGCAGACCGTGGCGCTGGAGGGGGTCTTCGCGTTCTTCGTCGAGTCGGCCTTCCTCGGGCTCTACCTCTACGGGGGAGAGGCTTTCGGGGAGCGCGTGAGGTGGTTCTCGTCGTTCATGATTTTCCTCGGAAGCTGGGCATCGGGGTACTTCATTCTCACGGTCAACTCCTGGATGCAGAACCCTATCGGCTACAAGAGGCTTCCCAACGGCAACCTCGCCATAGAGCACCTCTGGAAGCTCTTCCTCAACCCGTGGCTGTTCCACCAGTACATCCACGTCATCGGTGGGACGATCGTGGTAGGCTCGTTCGCGATGGCAGGCGTGGGAGCCTTCTACCTGCTCTCCAAGCGCGACATCGAGTACGGCAGGCTGTTCGTTACCACCGGGGTGATATTCGGGCTTGTGGCCTCGATCTGGATGATATACCCCAGCGGAGACATGGAATCTCAAGCCGTAGCCGAGCACCAGCCGGCCAAGCTTGCTGCCATGGAGGGTGTCTTCGAGACCCAGAAAGGGGCTCCTCTGACCATAATAGGTCAGCCAAACGCTCAGGAGATGAAGATAGACAACCCGATAGAGCTCCCCAAAGTCCTGAGCTTCCTCTCCTACCGTTCGTTCGAGTCGAAGATCACCGGCCTTGCGGGCATCCCGCGCGACCAGTGGCCGCCCGTTGCGTGGACCTACTACTCCTACCACATCATGGTGGGGCTCGGGACCATCTTCGCCGGGATCATGGTGCTGGCCGCCCTGATGCTCTGGCGACGCAGGCTGTTCGACTCCAGGAAGATGCTGTGGATACTGATGCTCCTTACACCCTTCCCGTTTCTCACCAACACGTTCGGTTGGATCACCACCGAGGTCGGGCGCCAGCCCTGGATCATCTACGGGGTGATGCGCACTGCGCAGGGTGCTTCGTTCAACGTGAACTCTGGCAACGTCTACTTCACCATAGCCGGGCTCGCCGGGATATTCTTCCTGCTCAGCGTGCTCTACGTGCTCGTCGTCCTCAAGGAAGTCCACGCCGGTCCCGAACCGGTCTCCGAGGAAGACGAGGCGGGTCTCGGAGAAGAGGTAGAGGACATTCTGTGAGAGGTCGGTGAGATGCCAACCATCTGGTTCATACTCATAGCATTCGTGCTCACCATGTACATCATCCTGGACGGTTTCGACCTGGGAGCCGGAGCCATCTTCCACCTAATCACCAAAGACGAGAGGGAGAAGCGGGCCGTCCAGAAAGCCATCCTCCCCGTCTGGGACGGGAACGAGGTGTGGCTCGTCGCCGCAGGTGGTGCCCTGCTCCTCGCCTTCCCGCTGCTCTACTCTTCGAGCCTCAGCGGGTTCTACCTGCCGGTGTTCATCTTGCTGTGGCTTTTGATCCTGCGCGGCATCGGCCTGGAGATGCGCGAGATACTGGACAACGAGCTCTGGCGCTCGTTCTGGGATTTCGTGTTCTTTATCGGGAGCCTGCCGCTGCCTTTCTTCTTCGGGGTTGCCCTGGCGAACGTGATGCGCGGCGTCCCGATAAACAAGGGCCACTACTTCTTCCAGCCCTTGTGGAACCACCCTCTCGACCCTCTGGGCAAGAACCCCGGAATCCTGGACTGGTACACGGTTACGATCGGTCTCCTTACCCTCTCCGCCGTCGTGATGCACGGGGCCACCTACCTGACGGCCAAGACCACGGGAGGTCTGCGCGCCAGCAGTCGCATAGCCGCGGCGGCGTCCTGGCTCTCGACGCTGGGGCTCACCGTGCTCGCCACCCCTCTCACCTTCTACCTGCTTCCCCAGAGGTTCGACAACTTCAGAGCGGCGCCGTGGGGATACGTCTTTCCTCTGGTGGCCGTGGCAGGGTTGCTGCTTACGGGTTACTCCCTCGTAAGGGGGTGGGATAAGAGGGCCTTCGGCGGCTCCTGCGCCTACATAGTGGGGATGATGGGCTCCACCACCTTCGCCGTCTATCCCAAGGTGCTGCCCGCCGTGAACCCCCAAAACAGCCTGACCATCTACAACGCCGCCGCCCCGCAGCATTCGCTGGTGGTGGGAATAATCGGGTGGGGTATCGGGCTGCTGCTCGCCTCGGTCTACTTCGCGATCGTCTACCGCATGTTCCGCGGCAGGGTTACGGCGGATTAAGAGCCGGAGTCCTGATCTGGCTCCTCCAGGCGGATAAAGACCTCCTCGAAGGAGGGAGTATGCACGTCCGCCGAGAGGACTTCTGCTCCTTCCAGGATCTCGAAGATTTCGGGCAGGGCCGTGTCCGCGTCCTCTACGACCAGGCGGGCGCGGGTCAGGGGCTTGCCGTTCTGGGCGTCTCTCCGGACCTCGTAGACGTGCCCCACGCTTTCGAGGGCTGCGAGAAAGCTGCCCGCATCTCCCACGTTCCCACCCAGCGTGAACTGGATGAGCTCTCCGCCGAAGGCTTTCCGGCGCAGCTCGTCGGGCGTGCCGCTGGCCAGGATCGTCCCCCCGGAGAGCAGCCCCACCCGGTCGCACCGCTCGGCCTCGTCTACGTACTGAGTGGTGACGAACAGGGTACGGCCCTCGTCGCGCAGGTGCTCGAATTGATCCCAGAGCTTGTGGCGGAGGATCGGGTCCAGGTTGGCCGTGGGCTCGTCTATGAACAGGATGTCCGGCTCGTGGACCATCGCCGCCGCGAGCTGCAGCCGCTTCTGCATCCCGCCGGAGATTTTGGCTGCTTTCCGCCACCGAGCATCCCAGAGCTCGACGTACTGCAGAACCTCGCGTATCCTGCGCCGCCTCTTGAAGAGGCCCAGACCGTAGAGCCCGGCCACGAAAGAGAGGTTCCTGCGTACCGAGAGCTGCGGATAGAGGATGAAACCCTGGGGCATGAAGCCGAGGCGGCGGCGCTCGGCGGGACCGAACTTCGCGGGCGACTGATCGAAGACCCTCACTTCCCCTTCCGAGGGCTCGAAGTGGCCGGTGAGAATCCGGATCAGGGTGCTCTTGCCGGAGCCCGAAGGTCCGATGAGGCCGAAGATCTCACCCTTCTCCACCGAGAGGTTTACGTCCGTGAGAACCTTGTTCCTCCCGAAACGCCTGGCAAGGTTTCTGGTCTCTATGACGGCCACGCTACGCCCTCTTCCGTCCTATGAGGAGGCGCGTCAGCCCCAGAGAGACTACAGTTATCAGCGCGAGCCCGAGAAAGTTTCCGGAGGAGAGCCACCCGTTTTGGAGCATGGCATCCTGCATCGCCTGGATGCCGTAGGTGGAGGGCAGGATGTAAGAGAGCCCCCTGGCAGGTTCTTTTGTCAGATACAGGGGGAACAGAAACCCCGCGAAAAAGACGCTCGCGATCAGGATGAGCATGGAGATCTGAACCGCCTGAAGCTCCCTTCTTACCAGGGTAGAGAGCAGAAGACCCAGGCCTATTGACGCGACGCTCACCAGAACCATCGCCACCGCCAGACTCTCCAGCCCGACACCGTTGATGGGGATGTGCAGATACCAGATAAGAGCCGCCGCCACGGCAGCGTTCGCTGCGAGAGTGGCTATCAGATACGCGAGAAATTTCCCGACCAGCAACTCTCCATTTCCCAGTGGGGAGACTTCGAAGAACTCCTGGGCTCCGCTTAGGTACTCGCGTACGATAGCCAGGGACGCGAGGCTCAACGCCATGTGCTGGATCAGGAGCGAGAGAACTCCTGGAGCGTAGAACTGGACCACGGTCGGCTGAAAGCGCACGAGGTTCTCCAGGTTGAGCCTGAAGGGGTTGACGAGGAGGCTCGCGGAGACGTTTTTGGGTATTGCGCCGGTCTCTTTTTGCAGAGCTTGAAGCTCGTTGTCCAGCTTGAGCACCCCGGCCTGCTTCTCTATGCCCTTGACGCCAGAGTTCTGCGCGGACCGTATGTCATCCAGGAGCTTTCTGGCCTTCTTTACCCGGCCCAGGATGCCGGAGATGCGGTTTCCAAGCCCATCGGGGGCGTACTTCTGCACGGCGTTCAGAGAATTTTCCAGGCTGCTCAGGTTGTTGTCGAGCGTGGCCGTGGTCTGTCTGGCCTGGGGAGAGGAGAGCGCGCCCGCCGTGCCCTTTATCTGGTCGAGCCTGCCGTTGAGCTTCTCGAGCGTCTGGTGCTCCGAACGGACGGCTTTAAGCTCCCGGGCGATGAGTTTCTTGACTATGGCCTGGTTGAGCTCTCGCACGAGGCCGTCCGCGCCGTTGGGGACGGCGGTCCCGTAGAGGGGGTTTATGGACCGGTAGCGGACCGTTATCGTCGCGCGGTGGCCGTTTTTGATCTCCGAGAGCGGATCGGGAGGAATGAGCACCACCCCGTCCACGCGACCACTCTGCAAGAGATTTTCCGCCGAGGCTTCACTGCCTGTAACCGCCTGGATCTTGGCCTGGGACCGGAACCGTCCCCGGAAGCGTTCGAAGAGCTTCGCGCCCTGGCTGTGGGGTTTTACCACCACCGCCACGCTCGGCGTGCTGATCTGGAAGTGAAAGCTCAGGGCGAAGATCACCATGATCAAAACCGGCCCCACAAGCAGCAGCAAAATCAGGCGTGGCTGACGCACAAGCATACCCAACTCTTTCGACGCCACAGCCCTGATGCGCAACCAGGAACCCGTTGATGCTCCGGCAAGCTTCATAACTGTTCGAATAGTACCCTCTACAGGTGCCTCGCAAGCCCCTTACTCTGCGCGAAAATCTGTGCTTCTCCAATCTAAATAGAGTAGGGGGGTATGGTAATATCTGAAAGGAAGCGAGAGGTCGGGAGAAGCAGGTTTGTCTCGAAGAGTTGAAGGTAGGAGACAAGAAGACAGGAATTGGTGCGTATCTGCGGAGCGTGCGGCGGGCGAGATACCGTCTTGCGACGCGGGACCTGTGGGGCGGATGAGATTTGTTGCGCGCGAACTGAGAGAGTTGCTGCGTAGGAAAGAACGGCGAGAAGGGGAGAAGTAGATGCACTTTTTCGTCCTGATCGGGGAGAGTCTGCGCGAGGCGTTTTTTATGTTCTGGAATACCCTGTGGGCGCTGGTTCTGGGCTTTACGCTCTCCGGGGCGGTGCAGGCGTTCGTCTCGCGCAAGGAGATGCGGAAGGCTATGGGAGATAGGAGTTTCGGGAGCCTGGGCAGGGCTACTTTTTTCGGCATGATCTCCTCTTCGTGCTCGTATGCGGCGACGGCGATGGCCAGGTCGCTCTTCCAGAAAGGGGCGAACTTCACGGCGGCGATGGTCTTCATGTTCGCCTCCACGAACCTCGTGATCGAACTAGGTCTGGTGCTCTGGGTTCTGATGGGCTGGCAGTTCACGGCGAGCGAGTTCGTCGGCGGGCTTATCATGATCGGGCTTCTGGCACTGCTCTCGCGCTTCGTGCTCACCCCGGCGGTGGTTGATGCGGCGCACAGGCGGTTGCAGGGTGATGAGGCCGGGGAGGAGCACGAGGAATTGCAGCGCCGGTCCTGGCGCGAGCGGATCTCCTCCAGAGCGGGATGGGCCGATGCCGCAAGCTACGCTATGGCCGACATTACGATGCTCCGCAAAGAGATGGCTATCGGATTCATCGTGGCAGGATTTCTGGCGGTGCTGGTTCCGGCGGAAGTCTGGGGAAGCGTTTTTATCACCGGGCACGGTTTCTGGACCTCGCTGGAGAACGCTCTCGTGGGGCCTCTGATCGCGGTGATCAGCTTCGTCTGCTCGGTGGGCAACGTGCCGCTGGCGGCGGCGCTCTGGCAGGGAGGCATCAGCTTCGGCGGGGTGGTCAGCTTCATCTTCGCGGACCTGATCACGCTTCCCCTGATCTTCATCTACCGCAAGTTCTACGGCGGCAGGCTCACCCTGCGCCTTATCGTCCTCTTCTGGGCGGTGATGTCGGCAGCGGGTCTCATTACCGAGTATCTGTTCAGAGGCTTGGGGCTGGTGCCGGAGAGCCGCCCGGCTCAGATCGTGGAGCCCTCCTTCGAGTGGAATCATACGACCTTCCTCAACATCGTGTTCCTCGGCATCTTCGCCGCGCTCTTCTGGCTCAGCCGCAACCAGAAGCGTTTCGGCGGCGGTGCGGGCTACGCCATAGACCCGGTCTGCGGGATGCAGGTTGAAACCGCCAACGCCCCGGCTACCGCCCGACACAACAGCCAGACCTACTACTTCTGCTCCGACCGCTGCCAGGAGAGCTTTATCGAGAAACCGGAGCACTTCGCCGGGCACGAGAGTACCCAGGCAGAAACTGGTGGGGAAGCGATAGATCCCGTATGCGGCATGCAGGTAGACCCGGAAAATGCGGTAGCCAGCCGCGCCCGCAACGGCGAAACGTACTACTTCTGCTCGCCCGGTTGCGCGGAGGCATTCGACAGAGGCCCCGAACGCTACGAGACACAGTAACCTCCAGACAAACCGAGGAAATCGCGAAAGAGTGAGGCAAAGAATTTGGCTCAGTTCTCGGCGAACTTGTAGCCCACGCCGCGCACGGTCTGGATGTAGCGCGGGCTTTTGGGATCCGGCTCTATCTTTCTGCGGATGTGTTGGATGTGAACGTCGGCGGCGCGGGCTTCGCCGAAGAACTCCCCTTCCCAGAGGTGGCGCATGATCTGCTCCCGGCTGTATACCCGCCCCGGATGCTCGGCCAGGAGCGCGAGCACCTCGAACTCCCTGGCGGTGAGGTCCACCGGTTTTCCACCAGAGACTACCAGGCGGCGCGCGAGGTCCACTTCGAGCCCGGAGAAAACGAGCCTTCGGCGGCCATCACCCGAAGGCCGGGAGTCCATCTTCCGCCTCCGAAGTTGCGCCCGCACCCTGCTTACCAGTTGCCGGGGGCTGAAAGGCTTGGTTACGTAGTCATCGGCCCCGACTTCCAGGCCCACCACGACGCTGGTTTCGTCGTCGCGGACGCTGAGCATGATAACCGGCACGTCGCTCCCGGTCCTGAGCTCTCTGCAGAAGCTGATGCCATCCATGCCCGGGAGCATTATGTCCAGGATCACCAGGTCGAAATCCCCGGCGGCGCGAAAGTGTTGGAGCGCAGCCTCTCCGTCGCCTAGTGCCCGCGTTTCTATCCCCTCGCGTTCGAGCGCACGCTCCACGACATCCCTGACCGCCGCGTCGTCTTCAACTATCAGCACTTTAGGCATCGCCCACCCGTCTTATTCGTACTATCTTACGTATCTGCCCGCTTCTTTTCGGGAAGCTCTATTTTGACGGTTGTTCCCTCGCCTTGCCGCGAGGAGATGGAGATATCACCACCCATTCTCTCTACTAGCTCCTTGCAGATAGACAGTCCCAGCCCGAAACCTTCCGCATTTCCTGCTCCCTGGTAAAAACGCTCGAAGACGTAGGGAAGGTCCTCGGGGTCAATGCCGCTCCCTTCGTCCTCGACCGCAACAGAGTGTCCTTCGAGGCGCAGCCGGACACGACCGCCTTTCTCCGAGTGCTTGACGGCGTTGTCGAGCAGGATCAATAGCGCCCGCTCGGTCCACTCCCTGTCCGCGAGTACGAGATCCCCTTTGCCCTCTACGGTTACCTCAACACCCGCGCTTTCAGCGAGGGGTTCTATTTGCTCGATTACTTCGCCCGCCATCTCGTTGATGTCCAATGCTTCAAGCTCCGGGTCGCGCTGATCCCAGCCGGTCCGTGCTATCCGCAGCAGGGTATCCGAGAGCTGCTGCATACGCCGGGCCTCAGCCGAGATGTGCTCCAGGAAGCGGCTTCTCACTTCGGGGTTCTCATCATCACCGCTTAGCAGAAGCTCCGTGGCGCCCACGATGGTGGTGATCGGGGTCTTGAGCGCGTGGGCCGCGTTGGATAGAAACCGCTGCTGATTGGCCTCCAGCCGCCGTCCCTCCGAGAGATCCTGGATGATCACCAGCGAACCGCCTTTGTGACCGTCAAACTCGGGGAGATGCACCAGGTTCACCCGCAGGAAGGTTTCACCGCTCTGCACCAGGGCCTCGATGCATTCCTCATCCCCGGCGCAACGGGCAGCCGCCTCCGGCAGATCAAACTCCTCCCAGGGATTCGGCAGCTCCACGGGCAACTCCCTGTCCTTGAGGCCGAGCATGTCGCGGGCCGGGGCGTTGACGAAGAGAACCTGGCCTTTGAGGCCAACGGCCATCACGCCTTCGTTGAGGTTGTCGAGGATGGCGTTTAGCGCCGCGCTCTTCTCCCTGAGCCGGGAGAAGGAGTCCTCCAGCTTGCCGGCCATGGAGTTGAAAGTTCGCGCAAGCTCGCCCAGCTCGTCGTTGTAGTCCGGGACTATGCGGTAGGAGAGATCCCCCTGCGCTATGGACCTGGCGCCCAGGGTCAGCCGCTCCACCCGCCTGCCGAGCACCGTGGCCAGGAGGAGCGCGATCCCGCCGCTGATGACGAGCGCGATCAGGACGGCCTCGAAGCCGCTGCGGAGGTAGATTCTGTAGACGGCGTTCTCGGGGTCTTCGGCGGCGAATACGACCCCGCCGGCGAGCTTTCCCTTGTTCAGAATGGGAACCACCGCCACGTTGAACTTTCCTGACTGCTCGAATGATCTTTTCCCGCTGGCCGCCTGGCGCAGCAGCTTGTGCGGGGCCGAGAACGCCCTCGACCCCTCGCGGGCGACCACCTCACCCTTTCTGTTGACCACCAGTATCCTCGCGCCCGTAGGACCGGCGTAGAGGGAGAGCGAGCGCCGCAAGGGATCGCGGTTCCTGCCAGTTCTCTGCGTGGCTCTCTGATGGGAACCGCCGAATATGCTGCGCCACTGTTTTTGATCCGCCCCCGTTATGGCGTCCGCCGTGGCGGCGGCCTGGGCTAACGTGTAGCTTCTTGTGTATTTGAGCAGGCGTCCTTGCGCGGTCGGTATTCCGTAGAGCAGCACGAGCGCAGCAGAGAGCAGTACCGTGAGTGACACGACCAGCGTTACCGATACCCGAAACCCTAAACGCACAGGCTAATTCTAACGGGTTCTTAGCCTGTCTTTATCTGAATGTTAACGAAATCTTTACCTGACGCTAACGGAATCTTGCAAAAGATCAAGGAGCATTCTAAACAATAGACAAACTGGAGTTCCGATGTCAGGGGAGCGGCACATTTTTGATAGTCAGGAGGCTGCGAGAGATCGAGAACCCCCGACCGCCGGGAGCGAAAGGAGGCATCCGTTGGAAGGCCGTGTTGCTGGGGTGGCTGGCGGCTGCCGTCGCGGGGGTTGGGATCAGCCTGCTCATAAGGTTTCTGTATGAACAGGTAGCTGGACCGCTGACACAGAGCGGGAGCTTCCTGCCGACCGTGGCAGTAATATCGCTGGCGTCGGGGTTTCTGGCTTACCTCCTGGGCGGTTTCGTTGCCGGGAGGCTGGTGCGCAGATCGTGCGGGCTGAACGGAGCCGTAACGGCGGTGGTCGGGCTGGTGCTCGGCGTGATCCTGGCACTTATCATCACGAACTTCGGGGATGTCTTCGCCGAGGGGGTGGCGCTGCCGCCCGCCAACTTCGGGCTCTCCTTCAAGGAACTGCTCGCCAGCCTCAGTCTTTTCCTCATTAACCTGTTCGGAGGCTACGTCGGCGGCAAGCTGGGCGAGTCATCGTACCCGCAGATCCAACGCTTCGACTAAAACCTAAACAAACCTCCAATGTATGATACTAATATTGCCTGATCTCAGATGATCCGGACGCTCGATCACACCGCCGATGTAGGGTTCGAACTCGAAGCTCCGTCTCTGGAAGAGCTTTTTGAGGAGGCGCGGCGGGGGCTGCTTCTGGTGATGTTCGAGCGCCCGCCGGACCGGGGCGGCGAGCGAGAGACGGTGCGTCTCTCGGCGCCGGACCTGGAGATGCTGCTCGTGCGCTGGATCAACGAGCTTGCGTACTTGGTCCAGGCTCGCGGTCTTGTCCCCACCGGCTCTGAGCCGGAGATCAGGGAAGATGGCGGGTCGTTTGTTCTCGAAGCCCATCTTGCAGGGACGGAACTCGACCCCGAAGTGCAGGGCTGGCAGGGCGAGGTGAAGAGCGCGACGTTCCACGGGCTGGAGGTGAAGCGAGAGAACGGCACGTGGAGCGCGCGGGTGATCCTGGACGTTTAAGAGCGAAATTCCTTCCGGGAGGTGGAAGATGAACTTCGAGCGTCTCTCCGAGTACAAGTACCGCATCCCGCGGGAAGGGAAGATGCGCGTGGATGCCGCGTTCTATGCCTCGAAGACCATCCTCGAAGACCTCGAAGCGGAGAACTACGCCTCGCTGAAGCAACTCACGAACGTGGCGACGCTGCCCGGCGTGGTTGCCCCGGCTCTGACCATGCCCGACATCCACTGGGGCTACGGCTTCCCCATCGGCGGGGTTGCGGCCTTCGATCCGGAAGCGGGTGGCGTGGTGAGCCCCGGCGGTGTTGGCTTCGACATCAACTGCGGTGTCAGGTTGCTGACCTCGGACATCAGCCGCGAAGAGCTGGAATCGCACAAGAGCCCTCTCGCAGACGCGCTGTTCAAGGGAATCCCCTCAGGCGTGGGCAGGGGACGCAGAGATCTGAACTTCAGCCGGAAAGACTTCGAGGAGATCCTGCGCGAAGGACCGGCGGTGCTGGTAGACCGGGGATACGGCGAGAGTGCGGACCTCGATAACATCGAGTCGCGCGGCAGGCTACCAGGCGCGGACCCCGAAGCTACTTCCCAGAGAGCCTACGAGAGGGGTGTCTCTCAACTCGGGAGCCTGGGCTCGGGCAACCACTTCCTGGAAGTGCAGTATGTGGATGAGATCTACGATGAGGAGGCGGCGGGAGCCTACGGGCTCGAAAGGGGGCGGGTTACGGTTCTGATCCACAGCGGATCGCGGGGCTTCGGGCACCAGGTCTGTCAAGATTACGTCGAGCGGTTCCTTCAGGCGGCGCCTAAGTACAGCATCGAGCTCGCGGACAGGCAGCTCGCCGCCGCTCCCATAGAGAGCCCCGAGGGTAAGGCGTATCTCGGAGCTATGTCCGCCGCGGCCAACTTCGCGTTCGCCAACCGCCAGCTCATCACCCACTTCATCCGGCAGGCCTTCGAGGAGAGCGGGTTCTCCGGGCGCTATTTAAGGGTGCTCTACGACCTCGCGCATAACAACGCCAAGTTCGAGGAGCACGCTGGAAAGCGGGTGCTCGTCCACCGCAAGGGAGCGACCCGCGCTTTCGGCCCCGGCAACCCGGAGCTGCCGGAGCGATACCGCTTCGTGGGACAGCCGGTTCTCGTCCCCGGCGACATGGGCCGCTACTCTTTCGTCCTCGCTGGCACAGAGGGTGCCATGAGCGAGACCTTTGGCTCCAGCGCCCACGGAGCGGGCCGCAAGATGAGCCGCAAGAAGGCGAAAAAGGCCGCGAAAGGGCGCAACCTCATCCGGGAGATGGAGAGCCTCGGGATACTGGTGCGCGCCGCCGGACGGGCTACGGTGGACGAGGAGATGTCCGAGGCCTACAAAGACGCCGCCGAGGTCGTCGAGACCACCCACAGCGCGGGGATAGGCCGGAAAGTAGCACGCCTGCGGCCCATGATCGTGGTGAAAGGCTGAGGTATGGGCGAAGAGAGAGAAGTGCAGATTCCGGCGGACCAGGTCGTCCTCGAAGGCAACCTCGGGTTGCCGGAAAGCCCCGGAGGCGTCGTGCTCTTCGCCCACGGGACCGGAAGTGGCAGGCACAGCCCTAGAAACAACTACGTGGCCCGGAGACTGCGCGAAGCGGGCCTGGCCACGTTGCTGATAGACCTGCTCACTGCCGAGGAGGAAGAGGCAGATCTTCGAACCGGACACCTCCGGTTCGACATTGCTCTACTCGCCAGGAGGCTCCTCGGGGCTACGGACTGGCTGGGCAACAACCCTGATACGGCGGATCTGCCCGCGGGATACTTCGGGGCCAGCACTGGGGCTGCCGCCGCGCTGGTTTCCGCCGCCGAGCGTCCCGGAGAAGTGAGGGCGATCGTTTCTCGCGGTGGGCGTCCCGACCTCTCCGGAGAAGCCCTCTCCCGCGTCCGCGCGCCGACGCTTTTGATCGTCGGCGGGCGCGATGAACCTGTTATCGGGATGAACCGGGAGGCCATGGACCGACTGGACGTGAAGAAGAAACTTGAGATCGTGCCCGGAGCCACCCACCTCTTCGAGGAACCGGGTGCGCTGGAGGAAGTGGCCCGCCTCGCGGCCGGGTGGTTCACGCGTTACCTCGAGTAGAACGTGCCGTTTTGGCGTTGCGGGGGCCGGGTATGAGTATCAGGCCAGCGGAGTTAACGCACACTTCTTGCGAAGGGAAGCATAAATTTATGCAGCATGAGGAGTTTATCGAGGAGGTGCGGAAGAGGGCGGATCTAACCTCCACCGATGAAGCGGAGCGAGCAACGAGGGCGACCCTTATCGTGCTCGGTGAGTACCTGAGTGGGGGTGAGGGGCCGGACCTCGCCGCCCAGCTCCCGCAGGGCATAGCCGAATACCTCAAGCGGCAGCCGCCCGGGCGCCCTGAGATCTTCTCCCTCGAGGACTTCCTTCAGCGCGTTGCCGAGGAGGAAGATATAGACAGCGAGAGCGCCTCTACTCACGCCCGCGCGGTCATAAACGTACTCGAAGAGGCAGTGAGCCGGGGCGAGATGGAGAACGTCCGGCGGCAGTTTCCAGAAGAGTTCGCTCCCCTGTTCGGCTGAGCGAAAAACTGCCGTGCCGGCAGCCTCGCCCCGGTTCCCGGTATCACGGCGCGTCGTAGAGGCCGTGGCGCCGGTGCCACTCTTCGAGTGATTCGTCGGGACCCCTGGAGAAGTGGTGTTCGTGCTCGCCTTCGGGGACCTCGCACCACGGAGCCTTGTAGTCGAGCATGATGTGGTTTCTCTCCGGCGGTTTGGGCAGCGGCGTGTCAATGGCCGAGGCAAACGGATGCACCAGCTCGGGCCACCGCGGGTCGTAGAGCCAGAGCGCGCTCCCGCACCGGTTGCAGAAGTGCCGCCACGCCGGGCTCTCACCGGATCTCTCCGGGTTCTCCGGTTCGCGGATAATCGCGTGAAAGGCGGTGATGTTCTCCTCGCCTTCGACCTCCAGCGTATTGTAATCTGCTCCGAGGTTGATCGCATACCCTCCCCCGCCCGCAGTTTTGCGGCAGATGCTGCAGTAGCAGGCCATGTAGGGGTAGGGGCTTGGCGAGTCCACCCTGAAGCGTACCGACTCGCAGTGGCACGAACCTTCGAGCAGCATTCCTACCTCCTCTTGTGACTGAACTCACCAGGAATTTGCTCCATAATTACCCGGCAGATTCGACCGAAAACCGGTGTCCGGTATAACATTAACGCTGTTTTCATAACACCCCCGGCGGGTAAAACTAAAGCGATCCAGAATATAGTAGTGAAACAATCGTATTCTTTGATGGAGGAGGTAATTTAGTGGCATCGCAGACTGGTCAGACGGTCGTGGAGTCGGAACGCTGGCACGCCCTGGCGCAGCAGCTTCGCGCCGACTCGATCCGGTCCAGCAGCGCCGGGGGTTCGGGTCATCCCACGTCGAGCATGTCGGCGGCGGACCTCATGGCGGTGCTGATGGAGAAGTATCTGCGATATGACTTCTCCGACCCGGATAACCCGGCCAATGACCACCTGATCTTCTCCAAGGGGCACGCTTCCCCGCTGCTCTACTCGATATTCAGGGCGGCTGGGGCGATCACCGACGAGGAGCTTCTATCCTTCCGCAAGTTTGGCAGCCGCCTGCAGGGGCACCCGACGCCTGCCATACCGTGGGTTGACGTTGCTACGGGGTCTCTGGGGCAGGGGTTGCCCATAGGCGTGGGGCTCGCGCTCTCCGGCAAGTACCTGGACAGGATCCCGTACAACGTGTGGGTCCTCTGCGGGGACTCGGAGATGGCCGAGGGCTCGATGTGGGAGGCATTCCAGCACGCTTCCTACTACAAGCTCGACAACCTGATCGCCATCGTGGACATGAACCGTCTCGGCCAGACGAGGGAGACGATGGACGGGTGGAACGGCGAAGCCTACGCGGAGCGCGTCCGCGCCTTCGGATGCCACGCCATCGTGATAGATGGCCACGATCTCGAAGCTATAGACAGGGCGTATTCCGAAGCCCTGGGGAACGATGGCAGACCTTCCGTAATCATCGCCAGGACCAGAAAGGGACGTGGGGTCTCCTTCCTGGAGGACAAGGAGGGCTTCCACGGCAAGCCCGTGCCCGAAGGCCGGGAAGATGAGGCTCTCAAGGAGATCGCGAGCGACGACAACCTCACCGTGGAGGTGAAGAAGCCCGACTCCCGGCCCGAGCAGAGGAGCTTCAAGAGCGGCAAGTTCGAGCCGGTAGCATACGAGGTTGGCGATTCTGTTGCCACGCGCAAGGCGTACGGCGAGGCACTCAAGGCGCTCGGCGCCGCCCGCGAGGATGTGGTGGCCCTCGACGGCGAGGTGTCGAACTCCACCTACTCCCAGGAGTTTGCCGAGGCCTATCCCGAGCGATACTTCGAGATGTACATCGCCGAGCAGCAGATGATCTCCAGCGCCCTTGCAATGAGCGTCAGGGGATACACGCCGTTCGCTTCTACCTTCGCCGCGTTCCTGACGCGGGCCTACGACTTCATAAGGATGGCTTCGATCTCCGAGGGCAACCTGCGGCTGTGCGGCTCGCACGCGGGGGTTTCCATAGGCGAAGATGGCCCCTCGCAGATGGGCCTCGAAGACATCGCAATGTTCCGCGCCGTGCACGGCTCCGCTGTGCTCCACCCGAGCGATGCCAACCAGACGGTGAAACTGGTGGAGGAGATGGCCGACCGGAGTGGGATCACCTACCTGAGAACCCTGCGTCCGGGTACGCCAGTGATCTACTCCGCAGAGGAAGAGTTTCCGATCGGGGGCTCCAGAGTCGTGCGTTCCTCGGATGAGGATGACGTTACGCTGGTTGCGATGGGGATTACGCTGCACGAGGCTCTGGAAGCCGCCGAGGAGCTTGAGAAAGAGGGCATCGTGGCCCGCGTCATAGACGCCTACTCCGTAAAGCCCATAGACGCTGCTACGCTCCGCGAGGCTGCCGGGGCGACCGGAGGCAGGATCGTGGTCGCCGAGGATCACCACCCCGAGGGCGGCCTCGGAGAGGCCGTGCTCTCCGCGCTCGCCGAAAGCGAGACCGGGGATCTGAAGTTCAGGCATCTGGCGGTCAGGAACATGCCGGGGTCCGGCAAGCCCGCCGAGTTGATGGACGAAGCCGGCATAAGTGCCTCTCACATAGCGGATGCCGCGCGGGAGCTTGCAAAAGGCTAGAGGCGGACCTCACCCGGATCACAGTTTTTCGGGACCGTGCCGGTTGTTTGCCCAGACAGCAACCGGCACGGTTGTACTTTCGAGGATCAAAGTTTGACAAGCGTGAACATTTGGGTATAATTAAAGATTCCAAAAAGCTACATGGGCTCTCGAAAAAATCTGTCGTACGCAATCTCATAGACGCCGCTAGTTGGGCTGGAGATATGTGATGGAAGCCGGCGAAGCTCTTTGGCGGGCCGGAGTGATAGCCGGCTGGGAAAGTAACAAATTTGAGGAGGCAATAAGTGGAAGATAACACAACAATGGCACAGCGTCCGGATCGGAAGGGTGGTACGCCGGAGCTACTTCCGAGCTACTTCGCCCACATTGACACGGGTAGGCTTCTGACGCACCAGGAGGAGATAGATCTCTCCAAGCGGGCGAAGGCTGGCGACAAAAAGGCTCGCCAGAAGCTGATCGAGAAGAACCTGCGTCTGGTCGTCTCGGTTGCCAAGAAGTACCGTGGGATGGGATTGCCGTTCGAAGATCTCATCCAGGAGGGCAATATCGGGCTGATGAAGGCGGTCGAGAAGTTCGACCCCGACAGGGGATACCGCTTCTCCACCTATGCCACCTGGTGGGTCCGGCAGGCTGTGCAGCGGGCTGTAGCTGACAAGGGACGCACCATTCGCGTACCCGTGCACATGAGTGAGAAGATCCGCAAGATGGCCCGCGCCTACAACGAGCTTTCGGCCGAACTGGAGCGCGAACCGACCGATGAGGAGGTTGCCAGCCGCATCGGGTGGACCCCGGATGAGGTTCGGGAGGTCAAGGGCGCGATGCCGGACGCCACGAGCCTCAATCAGCCTCTGAGCACGGAGAAGGACGCCTCGGAACTCGGCGAGTTCGTCGAGGACGAGGGAGCCTCGAACACGCCCGAGACGGTCGTGCAGGGAATGGAGACTGCCCGGATTGGTGAGATGATAGAGCGGCTGCCGGAGCGCAACCGCTACGTCCTGGTCCGGCGCTACGGCCTCGACGACCAGAAGTCTGCCACGCTGGCTGAGCTCAGCGATGAGCTGGGCGTCTCGCGGGAGCGGGTCCGCCAGCTCCAGCGCGAGGCCGAGCAGATGCTCCGGGCCGGCGAGTTCGGCGGCAGGATGGCAACCCACGCCGCCTAAGGGCGGTTTTCGCCGCGACCACAAGAGCCCCCGCGCTACTCTGCGGGGGCTCTTTTATTTTTCTGAAACTCCTATTCGGGAAGAGGATTTCTGATCTGAGGCCCGGTCGTTATCGTTAGTCTTGCTACCGTGCAGGCGGCGGAAGATCTCAGCCGCCGTCAGATAGAGCGAAGCCCACACCCCGCCGAGGGTCCAGCCGGCGAGAACATCGCTCGGGTAGTGGGCTCCGACGTAGACTCGCCCCAGACCCACCAGCAGCGATATTGCGATAACGACCAGCCCCGCTCTGGCCTTCGCCCGCCAGGAAGCTGCCCATTTTCCTGGTGGACGGATGCTGAACAGGTACCAGACGGCGGCCCCGACCGCAACAGCCGCCATGGCGTGCGCGCTGGGAAAGCTCGTGTTTCCCGTTTCGTGAACCAGTTGCAACGAGAGCGGTGGCCGGGGACGGTGGAAGATGAACTTGAAGAGCTCGGCCAGGACCCCCGTTCCGAACGCCGCCGCCGCCAGCACGACCCCGGAGAAGGTGTTCTGGAAGTCTCTGCGCTTGAGCCCTAGGATCAGCAGTACCACTCCCGCCAGTACTCCCGCCGGGAGCACTACCTCGGGCGCGAAAATATTATCCAGCACGATGGCCGCCGTGGTCAGATGGGCTTCGCTGTGAGAGTGGGCGAAGCGCAGGATCGCCAGGTCCATGTGGACGAGCGGATCGCGGGACAGAATATCCTCGGCGATGCTGCCGAAAGCCCATGAGAAGAGCCCCGCGAAGACGAGGCCGGAGGTCAGGGCGAGCCCGTAGACCTCGCGTGGAGAGAAGCGCCGCACGAGCCAGAGCCCAGCGGGCGTTTGCAGGAAGGTCTGCAGCCGTCTACCACCCAGGCGTTCGAGAATGCGTCGCGTCTGCTCGGGGTGGGAGTTGATCCAGCGGTAAGCCAGGTAGAGGATCACACCCAGAGCAACCAGAACCGCCAGCAAGATGGTAGCGCGGCCCGCCCACCGCTCCAGGAGCCCGATGCTTCCTCCCAAAAGGTAACCCGCCAGCACCGCCGCCGTCGCCCAGACCGCTCCGCCCAGGACGTTATAGAGCAGGAAAGTTCCCGCGCGCATGCGGCTCATGCCCGCTACGAGCGCCCCGAAGACCCGCAAACCCGCGAAGAAGCGGGCAAAAAAGACCGCCTTCCCGCCGTGACGCTCGAAGAACCTCTCCGCGTGACCGAGTCTTTGGGGTGTGATCTTTACGTATTTACCCCACCGCAGGATGAAGGGACGGCCGCCTTTACGCCCGACGAAATAGCCGAACTCGTTTCCGATGATGGTCCCGATGATGCCGAACAGGATCGCGTCTCCCACGTCCAGGCTGCCTCGCTGGGCCATGATCCCGGCGGCTATGAGGATGGTCTCTCCAGGTAGAGGAATCCCGGTGCTCTCGGCCATCACCCCCAGCAGGATAACCAGATAGCCGTAGTGGATGATGAGAGAGAAGATCTGGTTCAAAGCGTGCAAAAAGCCCTGGCTCCTTCTCTGGGCAAAGAAGCTTTACCGCAGGTCAGCGCATCCCCGCGCGTTTTCTGTAACTCAAGTATATACGCACGAGAGGGATAGCAGTTGCGAGAGGAGTTACGCCCGGAGCTAGACGGGGATCTGGAGAACGATCTTTCCTATGCCCGTGCCTTCCTCCATGTACTCCTGCGCGGCGGTCGTCTCCTCCAGCGGGAAGGTTTTGTTTATGACCGGTTGCAGACCCCGGTCCCCGTAAAGCTTGAGCATGGCCTCGAACTCCTGGTTCGTGCCCATCGCGGTACCGCGCACGTCGAGCTGTTTGAGGAAGATCCGGGGCATCGTAATCTGCACCTTTGGGCTCGCCGTCGCCCCGAAGGTAACGATCCGGCTCCCGGGCCTGGCAAGCGAGAGCAGCGCATCGAAGATATCACCGCCCACGCTGTCTACCGAGAGATCAACACCCCCGGTCATCTCTCTCAGTTCTCTGGACCAGTTTTCGTTTTCATAGGTGACCCCGTCTTCGGCTCCGAGTTCCCTGGCCTTCTCGATCTTCTCCTGGCTGCTGGAGGTTACGAAGACCCGGGCTTCGAGGGCCACCGCGATCTGGACGAGGAAGGTTGCAACGCCACCGCCTGCTCCTGGTATGAGAACGGTCTCGCCGGGCTGCACCTCGCCACGCGTAACGAGCGCCCGGTAGGCGGTCAGGGCTCCGAGTGGTATGGCCGCCGCCTGCTCGTGGGTGAGGTGCGCGGGCTTGGGGAAGACGTTCTCGGTAGGGACTTTGACGAGCTGGGCATAGGTGCCGTTGTCCGGCAGGCCGAGGATGCGGTAGTCCTTGCCCGGTACGCGCGAATCTTCACCCCAGTAGAGCGCCGGGTTGATGACCACCTCGCTGCCTTCCGGAGGAAGGGTTTCCGCCCCGTCACCGTGGGTGACGATCTCGCCGGAACCGTCGGAGCCCAGGATGACCGGCAGGGCGTCTGCTTTCGCTCCGGGATAGAGGCCGCGGGTTACGAACACATCGCGGCGGTTGAGCGCGGCGGCGTGAAGCCTTACGAGAGTTTCTCCTGGACCTGGTTCAGGATCAGGAGCATCCTCGTAGCGGAGCTTCTCCGGGCCACCGAGCTCGTGCAGGACTACCGCTTTCATCGTCCCTCCCTCTTCGCTTTAGGTTCGGCCTTACTCTACCTATTCTTATCCCAGGGCACAGGAAAGTAATCGTGGGAAGACTGTGCCGGTGTTATTCCTTTGTGGTTCTCAGCCTTTCCTGCTCGGGGCCATGGCCTGCACGCCCGTGATCTCGCGTCCCACGATCAGGGACTGCACGATATCTGTACCCTCGTAGGTGTAGACGATCTCCATGTCCGCCAGGTGCTTGGCGACGAGGTATTCCAGGAGAACACCGTTGCCGCCGAGGATGTCGCGGGCGTCGGCGCAGACCTGCTTGGCCTTCCTGGCGACGCTCATCTTCGCCAGAGAAGCCATCCCGCCGGTCATCTTGCCCTCCTCAAAGAGCTGCCCGAGCCGGAAGCACAGAAGCTGGATGTGCGTGATCTCCGCGAGCATGTTCGCGAGCTTGTTCTGGATGAGCTGGTAGCTCTCCAGCGGGCGCGTGAAGATCTTGCGCTCCTTCGCGTACTGCAGCGCGGCCTCGTAGCACGCTACCGCGTGTCCGATGCCCTCCCACGCCACGCCGTAGCGCGTGGCGGTCAGAACCTTCGAGGTATCCTTGAAGGAGTTGGCGTGCTCCAGCTTGTTCTCCGCCGGTACCCGGACGTTATCCAGCATGACCTCCGCCTGCCAGACGGCCCTCTTGCCCATCTTGCCGGTCTGGACCCTGGTCGAAAGCCCCTCGGAGCCTTTCTCGACCAGGAAACCTTTGACCTCGCCATCCTCGGCGCTGCGCGCCCAGACGATGATAACATCGGCGAAGGAGGCGTTGCCGATCCACTTCTTGTGCGCGTTCAGCACGTACTCGTCACCGTCGCGCACCGCGCTCGACTCCAGCATCACGATGTCGGAGCCGTGATCTGGCTCGGTGAGGGCAAATGCCCCTATCTTCTCCATCCTCGCCATCTGAGGCAGCCACTTCTCCTTCTGCTCCTCGCTCCCGAGTATGGCTATCGAGCCCATCGCGAGCCCCGAGTGGACGCCGAAGAAGGTGTTGAGGCTCCCGTCGCCCCTCGCAAGCTCCGCTCCGACGAGCCCCTCCGCTATGTGGCTCATTCCCGGACACCCGTAGCCTTTTATGCTGGTGCCCGCGATCCCCAACTCGGCGAACTTGGGGATCATCTCGAACGGGAACTCCGCCCGATCCCAGTAGTCGTTCATCACCGGGATGATCTCCCGGTCACAGAACTCTCTCACCTTGTCCCGGATCTGACGCTCCTCATCGGTCAAAAGCTCTTCGATGAGATAGTAGTCGGTCCCCAGGGACGTGCTGATGTCAGCGATCAAAGTAGCTACTCCTCCTTATCTGCTCCACATACGCCCGCAACTCTACCATGCCGGAAATACTCCCGGCTCGTTTCCACGAGTTATCAGAGGTGTTATTATCACAACTGATAACATTTTACAGCTTTTCGAGGAGGGGCGTCATGCAACGGACGACGGAGAGGAGAGGCGGTTGGTAGAGTCGGCGGAGTTTGAGCGGGGAGAGAAGCCTACCGAAGCGGCGACGCCCAGAGACATATTCCTGAGCGAAGTCAAGTCGCGGAGCGTGTTTCCGCTCCTGATCCTGCACCTGGTCCGAAAGCAGCCGGAGTACGGGAACAGCATCATCCAGCAGATAAAAGATCTCAGCGACGGCGTGATGAGCGTCTCGCCGAACACGGTTTATCCACTCTTGAGGCGGCTTGAGGAGAAAGGATACGTCGTCGGGGAGTGGGAGAAGCCCGAAACCCGCAGCCGGCGCTTCTACACCATCACTCCCGCGGGAGAAGAGAAGTACGAAGAGATGAAGTCGCGCTTCGAGGAGCACCTTTTGCGGGTAATAAAGGTTGCTGAGAGGTTGCACGAGGAGATCTACGGTTGATTAGGGAGGTTGTATGACACGCCGGATAAGACGGGCAGCCGTGCTGGGCGCGGGGACGATGGGCGCGGCCATCGCCGCCCACTGCGCCAACGCCGGGCTCGAAGTTGACCTGCTCGATATTGCACCCCAGGACGGGGAAGACAAGAACGCCGTCGTAAAGGGTGGTTTCGAGCGGATGAAGAAGGCCCGTCCCGCCGCGCTGATGAGCGAGCACGCCGCCGGGCGGATACGCCTCGGGAACTTCGAGGACGATCTCGAACGAATTTCTGAGGCGGATTGGATCCTCGAAGCCATAGTCGAGAAGCTGGAACCCAAAAGAGAGCTCTGGGCACGTGTCGAGAAGCTGGCGGGCGAGGAGGCGGTGCTCTCCTCCAACACCTCCGGGATACCGCTCTCCAGCATCGCCGAGGGGCGTAGCCAAAACTTCAGGAGACGCTTTCTCGGGACGCACTTCTTCAACCCGCCGCGCTATCTGAAGCTGCTGGAGATCATCCCCACGGAAGACACTGACAGGCAGACAGTCGAGGACGTACGCGAGTTCGGGGAGCGCGTGCTGGGCAAGGGTGGTGTGATCGCCAAGGACACGCCCAACTTCATCGGCAACCGCTTAGGCAGCTTCTCCGGGATGAACTCTATCCGCTACATCTTCGAGAACGGCTTCGGCATCGAGGAGGTAGACGCGCTCACCGGACCCCTGATCGGGCGTCCCAAAACCGCCACCTTCAGGCTGATGGACCAGGTTGGTCTCGATATCGCCATCGGTGTTGCCGAGAATCTCTACGAGCTGGTGCCGGAGGACGAGTCGCGCGAGCAGTTGAAGGTGCCGAAGCCCCTCAAGGAGATGCAGGAGCGCAACCTGCTCGGCATCAAGACCGGGAGCGGATTCTACAAGCGCACCAGGCGTGACGGCAAAACCGTCTTCGACGTGCTGAACCTGGAGACCTTCGAGTACGAGCCGCCGCAGAACCCCGAAGTCCCGCTCGCAGAGGAGGCGAGGAAGCAGGGAGATATCGGAGCGAGGCTCCGCTTCATCATGTCCAGGGCCGACGAGGACCGGCACGCGAGGATGCTCCGGGACACCATCCTGCCCGACCTTGCCTACGCTTCCCGCAGGGTGCCGGAGATATCCGACACTCTAGAGGACGTGGACCACGCGATGGAGTGGGGCTTCGGGCACGAGGCCGGGCCTTTCAGGATGTGGGACCTCCTCGGCGTGCGCGAGACAGTGGAGCGGATGGACTCACTTGGCATCGAGGTCGCCGGCTGGGTCAGAGAAATGCTCGAAGCGGGCAACGAGAGCTTCTACAAGAAAGAGGGCACGAAAGAATTCCAGTACAGCCCGCTCACGAAGCAATACGAGCCGGTGCGCGAGGACCCGCTCAAGATCTCGCTGGACAAACTCCGCGAGGAGGGCAAAGAGCTTGCGCGCAACGACTCGGCGAGCGTCCTTGAGCTCGGAGACGGGGTGCTGTGCTTCGAGATCCACTCCAGGGCCAACGCCATAGACGCGGGCGTAGCCGAGATGGGCTACCGGGCGCTGCGGATGCTCGAAGAGGACGACTGGCTGGGGCTCGTGATCGCCAACGAAGGCCGCAACTTCTGCGTCGGCGCGAACCTCGGGGAAGTCGCGGGCGGCGTCCAGATGGGCGCGTTCGATGAGATCGGCAAGCGCGTAGAGGCTCTGCAGAACCTCTTGATGGGCTTCCGGTTCGCGGCCAAGCCGGTCGTCGCCGCCCCGCACGGCCAGACCCTGGGCGGTGGGGCCGAGATCTGCCTGCACTCCGACCGGGTCGTCGCGGCGGGCGAGACCTACATGGGCCTCGTCGAAGTCGGTGTCGGCCTGATCCCCGCCGGAGGCGGGACCAAAGAGCTTCTACGCAGGATCGTCTCCTCCGCGATGACTTCGTCCGCCGTGCCGCCGCTTCCCTACCTGCAGCGGGCGTTCGAAACCATAGCGATGGCGAAGACCGCAACCAGCGCCCTGGAGGCGCGAGAGATGGGCTTTCTCAAGGACGACGATAGGGTGGTGATGAACGCGGACCACCTGATCCACACCGCCAAACGTGAGGTCCTGGATCTCGCTGACGGCTACACGCCCCCCGCCCGCGACAGGTCCATCTACGCCGCGGGACCTTCCCTGCGCGCCGCGCTGGAGATGGGCGTGAGAACCATGCAGTGGGGGCACTACGCCACCGAGTACGACGGCGTCATAGCCGAGCACCTGGCTCACGTCCTCACCGGCGGGGACATCTCCGGCCCGCAGTGGGTAACAGAGGACTACATACTAAAACTCGAAAGAGGGGCGTTCCTCGCGCTACTGAAAAACGAGAAGACGATGGAACGTATCAAAGGGATGCTTGAGACCGGGAAGCCGCTTCGCAATTAGGCATCAAGGAGGTGGCGAGTAGGATCGAAGCTAATACCTGACGGCTGAAACCTAATGGCTAAAAACCTTTCCGACGGAGGAGGAAAAATGAAGGAAGCCGTGATCGTCTCCGGTGCGCGGACCGCGGTAGGCCGGGCTCCTCGCGGGACGCTGAGAGAAGTCCATCCCGTGGACATGACCGCCGCGGCCATAAGGGAGGCGCTGGATCGCGCCGAGGGGCTCGACCCGCAGGAGATAGAGGACGTGATCATCGGCTGCGCGATGCCCGAAGGAACGCAGGGCTACAACGTCGCCAGGCTCTCATCGGTGCGGGCCGGTCTGCCGGATTCCGTCCCGGCGCAGACGGTGAACCGCTTCTGCTCCTCGGGTTTGCAGACCATCGCGCTCGCGGCGGAGCGGATCATGGTCGGGCACGCCACTACTATCATCGCGGGCGGGACGGAGCACATGTCCACCACCATCGAGCTGCCGAACTTCTCTCCGAACCCGGCGCTCGTGGAGACCAACCCCGCCGTCTACATGGGCATGGGACTCACCGCCGAGCAGGTCGCAAAAGAGTTCAAGATATCACGCGAGGACCAGGACGAGTTCGCCCTCCGCAGCCACACTCTGGCCGCCAAAGCTGTTGACTCGGGGCTCTTCGACGAAGAGATCGTGCCGATCGAAGTCTCCTTCGAGTGGGTTGATGACGACGGCGAGGTTCACCACGAACGGACCATCTTCAAGCGCGACGAGGGTCCCAGACGGGACACCTCCGCCGAGGCGCTCGCGAAGCTCAAGCCGGCCTTCCAGCGTGACGGCACGGTTACGGCGGGGAACTCCTCGCAGCGCAGCGACGGCGCGGCGGCGGTCGTGGTCATGGAGCGCGAGGAGGCCGAGCGGCGCGAGCTCACACCGCTGGCCCGGTTCGTCGGGTTCGCCGTCGGGGGTGTGAGGCCGGAGGTCATGGGCATCGGTCCGACGGTGGCGATCCCCAAAGTCCTGAAGCAGACCGGTCTCGGCCTCGACGAGATAGACCTCATCGAGTTCAACGAGGCGTTCGCGGCGCAGGCGCTGGC
>CADDYV010000011.1 GCA_902810695.1 Actinomycetota bacterium
GGGTGGTTCTTCGGGGCAGGGGAGCAACACCCTCAAGGTTGCCTACCAGCTCTATGGGGGCGCGGACCAGGTTCAGCAGCTATTCAAGAGAGTCAAGAAGGACTTCGAGAAGCAAAACCCCAAGGCGAGCATACAGCTTGTGCCCATAAAGGCTTCGGAGAACGACTACTACACCAAGCTCGGTCTGATGCAACGCTCACCAGAGACGGCTCCGGACGTGGTGTACGAGGACACCTTCCTCATCAACTCGGATGTCAAAGCCGGCTACCTTACGCCCCTGGATAACTACCTCAGCAAGTGGTCCGACTGGTCCGAGTTTTTCAGTACATCCAAGCAGGCTGCCAGGGCGCAGGATGGCAAGATCTACGGCGTCCCGATGGGGACCGACACCAGGGCTCTCTGGTACAGCAAGAAGATCTTCGCCAAAGCCGGGCTGAAAGTGCCCTGGCAACCCAAAAACTGGAACGACATTCTGGCGGCTGCCAGGAAGATAAAGGCCAAGGTGCCGGGGGTTACGCCGTTCAACATCTACTCCGGCAAACCGGCGGGTGAGGCCTCGACGATGCAGGGCTTCGAGATGCTCCTCTACGGGACGAAGAATCCGCTCTACGACAGCAAGAGCAAGAAGTGGATAGTATCGAGCCCCGGCTTTCTGGACTCCCTCAAGTTTCTGCAGACCGTCTACAAAGAAAATCTGGCGATAAGCCCGCAGCAGGAGCTCGACCCCAACATCGGCAACGTGGTGGCCCAGCAGCTTTTGCCCTCCGGGAAGCTCGCCATAGACCTGGACGGGTCCTGGATACCGGGGACCTGGATCAAGGGCGGCCCCAAGCCGTGGCCCGAGTGGCACAAGGTCCTGGCGGTGGCGTACATGCCCACCCAGCACGGCCAGCCGCCGCACTACACCAGCCTCTCCGGGGGCTGGACCCTCTCCATAAGCTCCAAGAGCGCCAACAAGGACCTCGCCTGGAAGCTCGTCTCGCTCGCCTTGAACAAGCAGAACTCGATCTTCTACGACGTTGCGGCCAGCCAGATCGCGGTGCGCAAGGATGTGGCGAAGTCTTCCAAGTACCTGAGCAGCAACCCCACCATCAAGACCTTCACGAATCTGGTGAAGTACACCCACTATCGGCCCGCGTACCCGATCTACCCGCAGGTCTCCAACCAGATCCAGGTCGCGATGGAGAGCGTGATGACCGGCCAGAGCAGCCCCGAAGCGACCATGAAGCAATACGCCAGCTCGGTGAAGCAGATCGTAGGCAGCTCCAACGCGGTCAGCGTCTAGTGAAGGCCGTGACGATCCAGAAGTCAGCACCGGTAAGCCCGCCTCTGTGGGTGCGCTTGAAGGACCACTTTCGATGGATAGGGCCTATGGCGCCCGCGCTGGTCATCATCGCTCTGTTTTTCGCCGGCCCGATAATCTGGACCTTCTACATAGCGTTCACCAACATGGAGCTTACGGGCTCGACGGCGAGCACCTACTCCTTCGTGGGGCTGCAGAACTTCCAGCACATGTTCAACGACCCGACCTTCCGCCAGTCGGTGGTGCTTACCATAATCTTCACGCTGGGCTCGGCGGTCGTGGGGCAGGCGGGACTGGGGATGCTCCTGGCGCTCCTGATGCGGGGCAAAAACGGCGTTTTCCGGGGGATCCTGGGCGCCATCATCGTCGGGGCGTGGGTGGTGCCCGAGATCGTCGCCGCGTTCATCTGGTACGCGTTCTTGAACCAGCAGGGTTCTCTGAACGTGTTCCTGGGGGCGTTCGGTCTTCCCCAGAACAACTGGCTGTACGTGGCGCCGATGGTCTCGGTCATCCTGGCGAACGTGTGGCGGGGGACCGCGTTCTCGATGCTGGTGTTCTCGGCGGCGCTCTCCGACGTCCCGAAGGATCTCCTGGAGGCCGCGGCGATTGACGGAGCCGGGTCCATGCAACGTCTCATCCGCGTAACGCTGCCGCTGATCAAGAATTCGATCATGACGAACCTGATCCTGATAACCCTGCAGACCCTCGCCCTGTTCACCCTCATCTTTGCCATGACCGGCGGGGGACCGGGGACCAAGAGCCAGACCCTGCCCATCTACATGTACCAGGAAGCTTTCAAGTTCTACCAGCTCGGTTACGGCGCGGCCATCGCGCTCGTGCTGCTCGTCATCGGGGCGGTTGCGTCCCTGATCTACGTCCGCGTCCTGAGGGTGGAGATATGAAAGCACCATCCGTCGCTATGCCCCGCAAGAGCGTGAGTGCGGCGCTCGCCTACGCGGTGCTCACCCTGATCGGGATACTCTTCCTGGTGCCGTTCGTGTGGCTGTTTCTGGCGTCGGTGAACCCTTCGGCGAGCCTCGCCGTTACCGTGCCGAAGAGCCCCTCGCTGGCGAACTTCAAGAGCGTGTTTACCAGCGACACCACGCTCACGCCGTTCGCGAACGGCCTGCTCATATCCGGGGGTACGGGGATACTGACGATGGTCTCGGCGGCCCTTGCTGCCTACCCGCTCTCCCGCTACAACCTGCGCTTCAAGCGGCCTTTCATGTACACGATCCTGTTCGCAACGGGCTTGCCGGTTACGGCCATACTCGTCCCGGTCTACGCGCTCTTCGTCCAGCTCAACCTTCTGGACTCGTTCTTCGGGACGATCATGTTCATGACGGCGACCTCTCTGCCGTTCGCCATCTGGCTGATGAAGAACTTCATGGACTCGGTGCCGCTGGAGCTTGAAGAGGCAGCCTGGGTGGACGGCGCCTCGGCGCTGAAGTCGCTGCGTACGATAGTGCTTCCGCTGATGTTGCCCGGCCTGGGGGTGGTTGGAATCTTCACCTTCATCCTGGCCTGGGGCAACTTCTTCGTGCCGTTCATCCTGCTTCTCTCGCCCAACAAGCAGCCAGCGGCGGTGAGCATCTACCAGTTCTTCGGCCAGTACGGCTCGGTGGCCTACGGGCAGCTCGCCGCGTACTCGATCCTGTACTCCGCGCCGGTCGTCGCGCTGTACGTCTTTATCTCGCGCTTCCTGGGCGGGGCGTTCAACCTCGCCGGGGCCGTCAAGGGGTAATCTTAAAAAGAATGCCGCCGATTATCGCTCCCTGCAAACTACGGAGCGAGCTAGAAAGGAGCAGATGGATCGCAGAGACGAACTCCGCCTGCAGCGCCTCGTCCGCCGGATAGAGGAGCTAAGACTCTGGCGTAACGCGCGTGAGCGCAACATCCGGGAGTGGCGCTTTTCCGCCGGGAACGGCAACGTCAGCAAGGTGAGGCTGGGCGATTTCTGGCCGGAGCCCGGGCTTCCGGTCCGGCTGTGGACGGAGACGGAGGTTCCTCTGGAGTGGGTGGGGAACCCGGTCGAGATGGAGCTGTGGCTGGGTGGTGAAGGCTTCGTCAGGCTTTCGACCGGCGTAAGCGGCGGGTTGAACCCCTACCACACCGGCTTCAAGGTGGCGGAGAAGGCGCGGGGCGGAGAAGCGGTGTCTGTCGAGGCCGAGGTCGTGCCGAGGAGCATCTTCGGTTCGAGGGTGGCCGAGCCGCGCGTCGAGCGGGCCGCCCTGGTGGTGCCGGAGACGGAGGTGCGCGCTTTGGAGCGGGACCTTGCCTTAATCTCCGAAGCCTGCGAGCAGCTAGACGACCACGAGGCGGTGCCGCATCTGCTCGGCGTTCTCGAAGATGCCTTCGCGGGCCTTGCGGGACGCTGGCCTTCAGGCACGGAGGTTTCCCTTACGCGGTATTTGCAGAGCTACACTCGCCTGGGCGACGGGGCCCCCTGGAGCCTGCCGGAGCCACCGCGGGAGGTCGAGCCGCTCCCCGAAGAGAGCCGCCGGGCCGTGCGCGAGGCGCGCAAGCTCGTCGCGAGCCGCCTGGAGGAGATCAAGCGCGAGTACCCCCCAGTCGGGAGGCTGGCGCTCACCGGGCACGCGCACCTGGATCTCGCATGGCTCTGGCCCGTCGCCGAGACACGCCGCAAGGGGCGCAGGACCTTCGCCAGCGTCCTCTCGCTCATGGACCGCTACGAGGACTTCACCTTCAACCAGTCCTCGGCCCAGCTCTACGAGTGGATCGAGGAAGAGGCCCCCGAGTTGTTCGAGCGCGTCAAAAAGCGCGTTGCGGAGGGACGCTGGGAGCCGGTCGGCGGCTCGTGGACCGAGAATGACTGCCAGATCCCCGGCGGCGAATCCATGGCGCGCCAGCTCCTCTACGGCCAGAAGTATTTCGAGGAAAAGTTCGGGCGCTGCTCGACGGTGGCCTGGCTCCCCGACGCCTTCGGCTTCTCGCCTGCGCTGCCCCAGCTCCTCAAGGGCGCGGGGATGGATGGTTTCTTTACCTACAAGCTCAACTGGAGCGAGAACAACCGCTTCCCCTACGACCTCTACCTCTGGGAAGGGCTGGACGGTACGACCGTCGTGGCCCACGACTTCGACAACCCCGGCCAGGACTACAACGGCAACATCACGCCGCACGACCTGCTCGGCACCTGGCGAAACTTTGAGGGCAAGAGGCGGCATCCCGAGAGCATCTTCTCCTTCGGCTGGGGTGATGGTGGCGGCGGTCCGAGCGAACAGATGCTGGAGAACTACGCTCGCCTGAAGAGCTTTCCGGCGCTGCCCCGGCTCCGCATGACCCGCGTTGACGAGTTCTTCGCCTCGCTCCCGCGCGAGGGACTGCCGAAGTGGACCGGAGAGCTCTACCTGGAACTCCATCGGGGTACGCTCACCACGCAGGCCAGGGCGAAGAAGCTAAACCGCGAGGCCGAGCACCGCCTGCTCGAAGCCGAGGCTTTCGTAACTATCGCCTCGCTGAACGGAGCGCCGTACCCTGATGAAAAATTCGAGCGGGCCTGGAAGTCGCTGCTTCTCAACCAGTTCCACGATATTTTGCCGGGAACCTCCATCCCGGAGGTCTACCAGGAGGCCCACCGCCAGCTCGAAGCCGTGGTCGGGGCCGCGGAGAAGCTGCGCGATAACGCTTTGAGAGAGTTCGTGAATGATGGGGGCGATGCGCTGGTAGTGGCAAACGTCTCGCTCTCGCCGCGCCCACTCTCCGTACTTTTACCCGAGGATGCCGGTAAGATCTCATCCATTACCGATATGAAAGGCAACCCGCTGCCCGCGCAGAGAACCGGAGAAGGGCTGCTCATTCACGCGCCGGGCCGTCTGGTGCCGTCTCTCGGTTGGATCTCTTTGCTAAAGCGCCGTGAGGAAGCTGACGACTTAACCCCGGAAGCTGCCGTATGGTCCGGGGAATCGGAGGACAGAACTTTCCTCGAAAACGAATTTTTGCGGGTGGAGATCGGGAGCGACGGCACGATCCACCACCTCTACGACAAAGAGCATGACCGGGAGGTCCTGAGCGACCGGGGCAACCAGCTCTGGGCCTACACCGACAAACCCCGTGAGTGGGAGGCGTGGGACATAGACGAGGACTACGAGCGTGAGGGAGAGGAGATCCCCGCTGCCCGGAGCGTTGAGGTCGTAGAGGAAGGTCCCCTGCGGACGGCGGTTCGCGTCGTGCGCCGCTGGCGAGACTCCACCATTGAGCAGAGCTACCGGCTGCTCTCCAGATCGCGACGCTTGGACATCGAGACACACGTGGACTGGCACGAGCGAAGGGTGCTTCTGCGCGCGCTCTTCCCTCTGAACGTCCGCTCCCACGAGGCTACCTTCGAGACCATGTTCGGCGCCCAGAAACGCCCGACCCACCGAAACACTTCCTGGGATCAGACCAGATTCGAGGTCTCCGCCCATCGCTTCTGCGACCTCTCCGAGCCCGGCTACGGCGTCGCGCTCCTCAACGACGGCAAGTACGGCCACAGCGCCAGAGACAACGTGCTCGGCATAAGCCTCATCAGGAGCCCCATGTACCCGGATGCTCTCGCCGACGAGGGCCGCCACCACTTCACCTACGCGCTCTACCCGCACCCCGGCGACTGGACCGAGTCGGGCGTTACTGAGGAGGCGCTCGCGCTCAACAGCCCGCTCCTCGCCGTGCAGGGTGGGACGGGCGCGCCGGAGTTCTCGTTCGTCGAGGTCGGGGGAACGAAGCTCGCGCTCGGGAGCCTCAAGCGGGCCGAGGATGGGCGCGGTGTGATCCTGCGCCTCTATGAACCGCACGGCGCGCGCGGAAAGTGCACCCTGCGCTTCTGTAACAGAGTACGGAACGCCGCGCGGACCAACCTGCTCGAAGAACCGCTGGAAAGCGGTGATCTCACAGTCGAGGGTAACGCGGTCCGTTTTTCGGTACAGCCCTTCGAGGTCGTGACGCTGCGCGTCGAGCCGGAAGAGGAGTAAGATACTCTGGAGCAAAACGGGAAAGGAGGCGAAGAGATGGAACATCGCCGCTTGGGACGGCTGGGACGTGAGATATCGGTTTTGATCTACGGCGGGGCTGCGCTCGCGGAGGTGAGCCCAGATGTGGCGGACGAGTCCATATCCCACGCTCTGGAAGCGGGCGTAACCCACTTCGACACCGCCCCCGACTACGGCGACTCCGAGCTGCACTACGGACGCTGGATGCCCGAGATTCGCGACGGGATCTTCCTCTCTACCAAGATCGAGGAGCGCGACAGAGACGGAGCCTGGCGCAACATCCACGCCTCGCTCGAAAGGTTACGGGTAGACAACGTGGACCTCATCCAGCTCCACGCCTACGGAGACCTCGAAGACCTCGACCGCGCAACAGGCTCCGACGGTGCTCTGGAGGCGGCGGTAGAGGCCAGGGAGCAGGGACTGGTCGGGGCTGTCGGCATCACCGGACACGGTGACGGGGCTCCGGCCACCCACCTCGAAGCCCTGCGGCGCTACCCGTTCGACACCGTACTCACGCCCTGGAACTACATCCTCTCCACCGACGAGTCCTTCCGGGGTGACTTCGAGGCTCTGGTCGAAGAGGTAAGACTCCAGGATGCGGGCCTCATGACCATAAAGACCATCTCGCGGCGCAACTGGCCGGGGGGCAATCCCCTCGAAGGGCAACGGTACGCGACGTGGTACGAGCCGTTCGACGAGCAGGAGTACATAAGCGCGGCGGTTGCCTGGGTGCTCTCGCACGAGTACATCAGCGGCATACCCATGGTCGGGGACGTGAACCTGGTGCCGAAGGTGATCGAAGCGGAGCGCAACAGAATGCCTCTGGAGAGGGCAGAAGAGGTGCTCCAGAGGGCCCCGGATTACACCTCGCCGTTTGTCTCGATGCCGTTCTAGGTATATCTCCTACCGGAAGGCAGGACTTTCAGGGAGGTTCTCTTGGAGAAGCGTAGCTTCGGCATGACGGGGATGGATATCACCCTGATAGGCTTCGGGAGCTGGGCCGTAGGCGGCAGCGGGTGGGCCGGGGCCTGGGGCCCGCAGGACGACGAGGAAGCCATCGGAGCCATAAGGCGCGCCGTAGAGCTCGGCATGAACTGGGTGGATACCGCCGCCGTCTACGGGTTGGGTCACTCCGAGGAGCTGGTCGCCCGCGCCCTCGACGGCCTCCCCGAGGCCGACCGCCCCTACGTCTTTACCAAGTGCTCGCTGGTCTGGGACGAGAGCAGCGAGGTCCACAACGTTCTCAAGAAAGACTCCGTAAAGCGGGAGTGCGAGGACAGCCTGCGCCGTCTGCAAACAGACGTCATAGACCTCTATCAGATCCACTGGCCCATCCCCGACGAGGACATCGAGGAGGGCTGGGCGGCGATGGCCGAGCTCAAGGACGAGGGTAAGGTGAGGCATATCGGGGTCTCGAACTTCGACGTCTCCCAGATGAGGCGTTGCGAGGAGATAGCCCCGGTCGAGACGCTCCAGCCACCCTACAACATGCTCGACCGTGACATCGAGGAGAACATCCTGCCCTACTGCGAGGAGAACGGGATAGGTGTGATCGTCTACTCGCCGATGAAGAGCGGGCTCCTGACCGGCAAGATGACCCCCGAGAGGGTCGAGAACATGCCGGATGACGACTGGCGCAAGACCCACCCGGATTTCAACGAGCCGAAGCTCTCCTACAACCTCAAGCTGGTCGAGCTTCTGCGCGAGATAGGGGACTCCCACGACGCCTTTCCCGCCGAGGTGGCCATAGCGTGGACCCTGCGCCATCCGGCGGTAACAGCCGCGATAGTCGGCGGGCGGGGGCCGGCTCAGGTAGACGGAATCATCGGCGCGGCGGACCTGGATCTCACCGAAAAAGACCTGAACCGGATAGAGGAGTTTCTCGAATAGTTCCCTGCACGGGCGCAGCGGCTACCGCTGGTGAGAGAGGATGGAAATGCCGAAGATGGCGTGCTGGCTTACGCGGCTTTCATGGGCTACGCGCCGCTCCGCCAGTGGGTGAGGGCTGCTTCGTAATCTTCTGGAGTGTCCACGTCCGGGGGTAGTGCGGCTTCTATCTCGGTTCGCAAAACCCGCTCCGGGTAAGCTTCGATGAGCTTCCAGACGGCCTTATCCCCGTGCAGACCGCGTAGATCCCCGAAAGCTGCCCGTGAGAAGATGAACGGGTGCCCGAGCTTTCCCTGGTAAGAGGCTACGGAGGCCCAGGGCCTCTCCCACCGCCACCCGGCAAGCGCGAGGTTTATGAACTCCGGTCTCACACCCGGCTGGTCGCCCAGGAGCAGTACGAGTGCTTCGCAGTTTTCACCCGCGGCGTCCATCCCGGCGAGCAGCGAGGAAGCGCAGCCCGTGCCGTAGGTCGTGTTCTCGACCACCACAGCCCGGCCGAAATCCACGGAGTTTCGCAACTCTTCTGATGCCCGCCCCAGCACCACCACGACCCGGCCGAGGTTCGAGGCGGTGGCATTGCGCACCGCCTGTCCGAGCAGGGTAGTCTCGCCGAAGGGCAGCAGTTGCTTGGGGGTGCCGAACCTGCTGGAGCGGCCCGCGCCGAGCACCACGCCCACTACTTCTCGTTCGCGCATCACGCGGAGATCCAGTGCTTTCCAGGGTTGCTGTCGAACTCGCGCTTGCACGCTGCCGAGCAGAAGTGGTACGTCTCTCCGCCGTACTCGCTCGTGTGCCGGGATGTTGCCACCTCGACGCTCATCCCGCAGACGGGGTCTGTAGCGTACTCGGGTTGAGATCTTTCCAGCAGACCGGGGCGGCGTTTGGCGTGTAAAGACAAGATCTCGACCATTATGGAGAGCGATATCTCCTCTGGTCCGCTCGCTCCTATCGGGAGTCCGGCGGGCGAACGCACCACCTTCAGATCCTTCTCGCCATACCCGCGGGAGCGCAGCTCCGAGAGTACGCTCCCTGCCCGGCGCGCGCTGGCGACGAGCCCGATATACGGGAGCTTCAGCTTGATCCCGGCCTCTATGGCATCCTCGTCGAACTCGCCGAAAGTGGCGACGACCATCCAGGTATCCCGCGGGTAGAGGACCGCCTCATCGCTCAGTTCCGTCCCGGCTCCCATCGGGATGAACCTGAAACCGAGAGGCGGGGCTATGGCGGCCAGCGTGTTTACCACTGGCGAATCACCTGCCGCCACGAGCGTGGGACGGGGAAGGAACGGCTCGACATAGAGGTCCGCCGTGCCTTCGCTGAGGCAGGTCATCTGTGCCATGCGGACGCCCGGCTGGTGGACGGCGGTGTCGGGTGTGATCCTGACGAGCCGGGGCGAGCCTTCTTCTAGGGCGGCGAGAGCTTCCCGGCGTGCTGTGGGTTGGATGCACCCGCCGCCGACCCAGCCTTCCATGCTTCCGTCCGGGAATACGATAGCCCGATTGCCGACGCGGGCAGATGTCGAGGGCTCGGTACGCACCACCGTAACCAAGGCGAAGGGGCGCTCCGCCTGCGCAAGCTCTCCAGCCCGCCGCAGCGAGTCCGCCCGGCGGGCGGCGGTGTTCGGGCCGGACGCTTTCAGGCTCCCACCCCGTTCTCGCGCAGGAGGCTCCAGATCCTGTTCGGCGAAAGCGGCATGTCCACGTGCCGCACGCCGTAGGGGGAGAGCGCATCAACCACCGCATTTACCACGGCGGCGGGAGACCCGACCGTCGGGGATTCGGCCACGCCCCGCGCCCCGAGCGGATGGTGGGTAGAGGGCGTAACGGTCTCGCCCAGCTCATACTTCGGGGCCTCCATCGAGGTGAGCGTCAGGTAGTCCATGAAGCTGCTGTTGAGGTGGTTGCCCTCCTCGTCGAAGTCCATCACCTCCATGAGGGCTATGCCGATGCCGGAAGCGAGGCCGCCGTGGATCTGACCCTCAACTACCATCGGGTTGATGCGCACCCCGCAGTCGTCCACCGCGATGAAGCGTTTGACCTCGATCTGGCCGGTCCCCTTGTCTATCTCGACGACGCAGATGTAGGCGCCGAAGGGGTAGGTCATCTCCGGCGGGTCGTAGTAGGTTACCCCTTCGAGGCCGGCCTCCTCGCCCTCGGGGACGTTGGTGTAGGCGGCGAAGGATATCTCCTCCATGTTCACGCCCCGATCCGGGGAACCTTTGACCTGGAAGCGCTCTCCGGTCCACTCCAGGTCGCCCTCTGCGGCCTCCAGCATGTGGGCGGCGATCTTCTTGGCCTTCTCGCGCACCTTGCGGGCGACTATCGCCGTGGCCGCGCCGCAGACCGGCGTGGAGCGGCTGGCGTAGGTGCCGAGCCCGAACGGCGTGTTGTCCGTGTCGCCCTCGCGGACCTCGACGTTCTCCGCCGGGATGCCGAGCTCTCCGGCCACGATCTGGGCGAAGGTCGTCTCGTGTCCCTGTCCCTGCGACTTGACTCCGAGCTTGAGGATCGCCTTTCCTGTCGGGTGCAGCCTCAGTTCGGCGGAGTCGAACATCTCTATCCCCGCAATGTGGCACTTCTTGCCGGGACCGGCGCCCACGATCTCCGTGAACGTCGAGACCCCGATGCCCATGATGCGGCCTTCCTCACGCGCCCTGCGCTGCTCTTCGAGCAACTGTTCATACCCGGCGATGCGCAGGGCCTCGTCCAGAGCGGCGTGGTAATCGCCGCCGTCGTACTCCCAGCCCATCACCGAAACGTAGGGCATCTGCTCTTTTTTGACGAAGTTCTTGCGTCTAAGCTCCGCCGGGTCCATCTCCAGCTCGTCGGCCAGCACGTCCATCATCCGTTCCATGAGGTAGATCGCCTCGGTAACCCGGAACGAGCAGCGGTAGGCGATGCCGCCGGGGGCCTTGTTGGAATAGACGCCGGTTGCTTCGGCGTAGGCCGCGGGCACGTCGTAGCAGCTCGTGAAGATCGGGAAGAACCCGGTGGGATACTGCTCGCCCGGCTGGGCGTGGGCGTTGAAGGCGCCGTGGTCGGCCAGGATCTTCGAGCGGACGCCGAGTATCCTGCCGTCCCTGGTGGCGGCGATCTCCCCGGTCATGCGGTAGTCGCGGGCGAAAGAAGTGCTCATCAGGTTCTCGGCGCGCGTCTCCATCCACTTGACGGGTCGGCCCAGTATGAGGGAGGCCACGGCGGCGCAGACGTAGCCGGGGTAGATCGGGACCTTGTTCCCGAACCCTCCGCCGATGTCCGGGGAGATAATCCGGATCTGGTGCTCCGGCAGCCCGGAGACGATGGCGAAGAGCGTCCGGTGGGCGTGCGGCGCCTGGGAGGTCATGTAGACGGTCATCTCGCCGGTCGAGATGTCGTAGTCGGCAACGCATCCGCACGTTTCCATCGGCGCGGGGTGGCTGCGCGGGTAGAACATCTCCTGCCGGACGGTTACCTCCGCCTCCTGGAACGCCCGCTCGGTCGCCTCCCTGTCCCCGGCGTCCCAGAAGAAGATGAGGTTGTCCGCCTGACCTTCCTTGTCATCGCGGATGACGGGGGCGTCCTCGTCGAGCGCCCTGCGGGAGTCTACTATCGGATCCAGCGGCTCGTAGTCCACCTCGATAAGCTCCAGGGCGTCCTGGGCTATGTAGTGGTCATCGGCGACGACGAAGGCGACTTCCTGGCCCTGGAAGCGGACCTTGTCGGTGGCGAGCACGGCCTGGGTGTCGCCCGCGAGGGTGGGCATCCAGGCCAGTCCCTGTGCCGCGAGGTCCGCACCCGTGATGACGGCGTGGACCCCTTCGAGCTCCAGCGCGGCGGAGGCATCTACGTTGTTTATCTTCGCGTGGGCGAAGGGGCTGCGCAGGATGGCCGAGTGGAGCATGCCGGGAAGCCGGATGTCGTCCACGTAGCGGCCCTTGCCCCGGATGAAGCGTCCATCCTCCTTGCGCGGCATCCGGTCGCCCATAGTGTGCCTGGGGGTCGCGACCATTACGCGCTCACCTCCTCCCTGGCGGTGCGGTGATCCGCAGCCCACCGGACCGCTCTGATGATGTTCTCGTAGCCGGTGCAGCGGCAGAGGTTGCCGGAGATGGCCGCCCGGATCTCCTCTTCCGTCGGATCTGGGTTCCGCTCCAGGAGCGCGGTGGCGGTCATGATCATACCCGGCGTGCAGAAGCCGCACTGTAGCCCGTGCTCCTCGTGGAACCCTTCCTGCACCGGCGTCAGCCCGGTCCCGCTCCAGATCCCCTCGATGGTAGTAACCTCGTGCCCGTCGGCGCGCACGGCGAGTATGGTGCAGGATTTGACCGGCTCGCCATCCAGATGCACGGTGCACGCCCCGCAATTGGAGGTGTCGCAACCCCAGTGGGTGCCGGTCAGCCCCAGATAATCCCGGATGAAGTGGACCAGGAGCAGCCTTGGTTCGACGTCCGCCTCCCGCATCTCGCCGTTGACATTTACCTGGATGTGCATCACACCACCTCCGCCCGTTCGACTGCCTTCTCCAACGCCCTGCCAACCAGAACCCTCACCAGATCCCGCTTGTAGGGAGCGGTGCCGCGGGCATCTTCGAGGGGATTGCTCTCTTCAGCCGCCCGCTCCCCGGCACGCCCGTACAGCTCCGCGCCAGGACGTTGCCCTCTGAGCAACTCCTCCGTCTCGCGGGCTCTGAGCGTGGTGCTCCCGACGCCGCACATCCCGATGCGGACGTCCTCTATCTTTCCATCGGCCAGGTTCAACGCGACGCCTATCGCCGCCGAGGCGTAGTCGCCGGCCCTGCGCTCCACCTTGAAGTAGGCACTCCCCGCGGGCTGCCGCGAACACCGGAGTTCGGTGATGATATCGACCGGCTCCAGAACTGTCTCGTATGGCCCCGTATACAGATCTTCTACGGCGATGGTCCGCTCGCCGTCGGGGCCGCGCGCCACGACTTCCGCCCCGAGGGCCACAAACGCCGCCGGAAGATCCTCCGCCGGGTCTCCGTTCGCCAGAGCGCCGCCCACCGTGCCCATGTTCCGCACCAGCGGGTCGGCGATCATGGTCTCCGCGTCGGTTAGCAGCGTGTAATGTTCCTTTACAAGCTCCGATTCGAGAACGTCCTTATGTCGGGCAAGTGCCCCTATCCTCAGCGTCCCGCCGTCGTCCCGGATGTAGCGGAGATCCTTATCCAGCCTGTGGATATCTACGAGCACCTCCGGCGAGGCCAGCCGGAGCTTCATCATCGGGATCAAACTGTGCCCCCCGGCCAGCAGACGTGTCTCCGATCCGTACCGTTGCAAGAGGCTTATGGCCCCCTCGACCGAGGTCGCCACCTCGTACTCAAACCGCGCCGGCACCTGCAATGCCGTCTCCTTTCCCGAGGCCTGTACAGGCGATTTTCACCCAGGTCCCCACAACCTGTTTAGAGAAAGTATAACAAAACGCACATGATCTCATGAGATACGCTTCTCTATAAGAGAGCGGGACGGCGGCCTATGCCCCGGCGGGTGCCACCGGGTCGGGCAGAGGGAAGAGGGTAAGGAAACGCTCCACCGCCGACCTGTCGCCCCAGATCCTTACTTCTCCCGAACGCAGAGCCTCGTCGAGAGGGCGGCCTTCGAAGACCATCGCGGCCAGCGTGCTGGCGTCGGCCTCGATCCTGGCGTCGGGTTCTTTGGCGTGTCCGCGGGAGATATCGAAGCGTCCGTTATCCACCACCGCGTGGAAGCTTTCCTCGCCAAGCCCGAGCTCGTAGCTCGCGCTGAGCCTGCCGGCAGCGCGAGGGGCGAACATCGTCCGGAGCGCGAGGACAAACGCGTCGGTGCTCATCCCGGCGTCGCGGGGCCGGAAGGGGGAGCGGGCTCCCCACCGTCCGAGTTCGGTGATGACAGGCTCAAGCTCCTGGCCCCACTCCGTTAGCTCGTAAACCCTCGATGCCGCAGGCGGCGGGAGCTTGCGGCGGCGCACCACCCCCACCCGCTCCAGCTCCCTGAGACGCTGGGAGAGGACGTTGGGGCTCGCATTAGGCATGCCCCTCCGCAGGTCGGTGAAGCGTTTGGGACCAAGCAAAAGCTCGCGAACAACCAGAAGCGCCCATCGCTCCCCCACCAGGTCGAGAGCGTGGGCCGCGGCGCACCCGTCATCGTATGAACGCATGGTAACCATACCCGAGATTTTAGCACCAGAAGTCCTGACTTAGATTCATTTATTTACTTTGCAAGATTTCCTGGTTGTTTTTTAGGACTACTAACGTATGCTCAGGCCAGACCACTTGTAGGCGGGGCGATGCGCTGTACCAGCGGGAATCAGATGAAGGAGATAGTTGTGAGAAAAGTGGCGACGATGGAGGCGCCCACTGTCACGCCGTTTCTCGATGAGCCCATGCTAGAAGCCGGGTGAGCGGTACGCGATCAGAACCGGAGGAGATATCCTCATGGCAGAAAGACAAAGGAAACTTCCCGAAATAAGGACCGGGAAGATTCCGGGGGGTATCCACAAACCCCACCGCATGAATGGTGGCGCCTCCATGACGAATACGACGCTTAAGGAGTACGCATGCCCGGACCGATGACCGAGAAAGAACGACAGGAGTTCCTTGCCGAACCGCATATCGGAGTGCTCAGCGTCGCAAACGATACCGGCAGGCCACCGCTTACTGTGCCGATCTGGTACGGTTACCAACCAGGCAGCAACATCACCTTTTTCACCGGTACGCAGGGTCGCAGGGCCCGGAAGACCAGGCTCATCCAAAAAGCGGAAGTGCTGAGCCTGACGGTTCAGCGTGAGGAATTTCCGTACAAGTACGTCACCGTCGAGTGCACCGTCGTCCGAACCGACCAACCGCCCTCTGCAGAACAGATGCTTGCTGTTGTCCGCCGATACCTGCCCGAAGAGCAAGCTCAAGGGTTCGTCCGGGCGGAGTTGGAAAATCCCTCAAGCGAGCTTGTGCTGTTCACGGTTCGGCCGGATCGCTGGCTGAGTGCCGACTTCTCGGGTTGACCCACGACCCGGCCGAAATCTTACCCCAGAGCACTCAGAGGTTTCTGGGTTTTCTATCCGCTTCCCTGCGCAGTATTTTCAGGGATCTCTCGTACTCTTCGGCGTCCATCTCACCGCGAGCGAAACGCTCCCTCAGGATCTCCTCCGCCCGGTCCCTGGGCGCCGCCCGATAGTCGTCCGCGCGCCTTTTGGGAAACAGGCGCACCACGGCCCACGCTATCAGGGCCACGAACGTGCCCCAGAACAGCAAGGGTACGAGCAGCATCCACGGGTGAAAGGCGCCTCCAGCCCAGGGATGGCCGCCCCAGTTTTGCCCGTGCCAGTTTGCGAGGGCGATCATGGTGTGCATCGTGCTCTACCCTTTACACAAAATCCGCTCATCGCTAGGAGTCTTCCTCGCGTTCGCGCTTGAGCCTATCTTCGGCCTCGCGCACGTAGTCTTCGTATCTGCTCTGCGAAGAGTTCCCATGCAGGGTCTCGACGGCCCGCTGGTATTCTTCGGCGTCCATCTCGCCACGCGCGAAACGTTCCCTCAAGATTTCCTCGGCCTGATCTCCCCTCCTTCGGCTACCACCCGGCTGCCAGGTGGAGAACTTCCGCGTCACCGCCCACACTATGAGGCCGAGAAACGCTATCCAGAACAGCGTGGGGAAGAACATCCACGGACCCCAGAAACCAACGCCCCAGCCATGACCCCAGAATCCTCCCGCGTGAATCATGCCGATAGTAGTGCTCATCGTTGTCGTCATCTCCTTTCTGTTACGTAGATTTCGTCCGTGAAGCTAACTTACAGGGCAGATCTCAAGGCGATATGCAGGTAAGATGAAATTTGGATGACGAAGATCAAAGTTACATCAAGATCCCGCCTTGAGAGAGCGGCAGAGTGAACGAGAAGGCCGCTCCCTCGCCTGGACCCCTGCTCTCCGCCCGCATTCTTCCGCCCATCGCCTCTACCAGGGCTTTGGAGATGGTAAGCCCCACCCCGGAACCGCCTTCCTGGTGTGAGGGGGACTTCCCTACCCTGTAGAACCGCTCGAAGAGGTGTGGCAGGTGCTCGGGCGGTACGCCTTCTCCGGTGTCGGATACCTCGAAGGTCGCCTCTTCGCCTCCGGCCTCGATGTTTACCGTTACCCGCCCTCCACCCGGGGTGTGTCTGAGGGCGTTGGAGAGCAGGTTGGTCAACACCTGCACGACCCGGTCGGGGTCCGCCATAACCGGCGGCAGCTTTCTGCGCGCCGCGATCCCAAGCTCCACGCCCTTCTCCTCGAAGAGGGGCTCCATCCCCTCCGTTGCGAGCTCGACCATCTTCAGGGGAGAGACGGAGACGATGTTCAGGGCGAGCTGGCCCGCCTCGGCGCGGGAGAGATGCTTCAGGTCATCCACCAGCCGCGCCATGCGTTCGGTCTCCGTGTAGAGGAGCGAGAAGGTTTCCTCGGAAGGTTCGATCGCACCACCAGCGAGACTCTCCAGGTAGCCTTGCAGCGTGGATAGTGGAGTTCTCAATTCGTGGGAAACCTCGGATATCACCGCCACCCTTCTTCTCTCTGCTTCTCCGAGGGCCCTGGCCATCGCGTTGAAGCTCTCCGAGAGCTCCCCGATCACATCGGCATCCTCTATCGGCACACGCTCGCCGTAGCGCCCCGAGGCGATGCGCCGGGTCGCGGAGAGCACGTAACGCAAGGGCTGCACGATCCTTCGGGATATCAAGAGGCTCGCCACGGCGGCGGCGAGTGTGGCCGCAAGTCCCGCCGCGAGCAGCGAGTAGAGTAGCGTCTGCCCGAAGGCGTCTATTATCGAGGACATCGCTGCTTCCATCCCGCCTGCAAGCCTTCCGAAAACAAGTGGCGCCGCGATGATGACGGCGGTGAGCATCGTGAGTGCGCCGACCAGGGCAACCAGGAAATGGGAGACGAAGAGCCTGGCACCGAGGCCGCGGGGCTGGCGCCGGAACCATTTCATTGCTTGCGGAACCTGTAGCCCGCCCCACGCACGGTCTGGACGTAGCAGGGGTTGGATGGGTCGGCTTCGATCTTCTTGCGCAGTTTGGCGATGTGGGCGTCTACCAGATGGTCGCTGCCGAAGTAATCCTCGCCCCAGACCCGCTCGAGAAGCCGCCTTCGTCCGAAGACGACTCCGGGCCGCGAGGCCAGGGTGGCGAGCAGGTCGAACTCCAGCGCGGTGAGATACACCTCTTCTTCGCCTATCTTCACTTCGCGCCGGTCGAGGTTCATGGCAAGATCCTCGAACCACAGTACCTGCTCTCTATCCTCTGTGTCGTTCGGCGATCCAGCCCTCGGTCTGCGGAGCATCGCCCGGATCCGGGCCATCAGCTCTCCTGGAGAGAAGGGCTTGGCGAGGTAGTCGTCGGCGCCGGTGGAAAGGCCAACTATCCTGTCTATCTCCTCTGTGCGGGCAGTGAGCATGATGACATAGGCGTCGGAGAAGCCTCTGAGCTCCCTCAAGACCCCCAGCCCGTCGAGCCCCGGGAGCATCCAGTCCAGCACCAGCACATCCGGGTTTACGCGGCGGGCCACTTCGAGCGCCTCCAGTCCGTCGAGGGCCTCATGTACCTCGAAGCCCTCTCGCTGGAGATGCACCCGCAGTAGGGCCACCAGGTTCTTCTCGTCTTCGACTATGAGGGTGCGGACCGTCATGGTGCTACCCCCGGCAGCGCGTGAAGCTCGTGCCGGTAGCAGAACCGGCCGCTCTCCCCGACTCTGCGGCGTCTGGTGATCTGGTAGAGACCTATCGCGGGACCCCTTTTCCTTGAGTTTTCGCGTCATATGCCGATACCACCGGCATTGCTGTTGTACCGGGTCAGCAGGTAGAGAGACCTCTACCAAAGGGTGGATTATGGGGTGGAGATCCATGGTTCGGGATAACCACGATTTATACGTTTACTTACCCCGTCAGCGACGCGGTGGGGAACGCACAGGGTTTTGATCGAACTTTGATCCTGTCTCATACAACTTTCACCCTGGTTTGACTCCGGTTTGAGGTTAGCGCCCTAGGCTGTTCTGCGTGGACAAGGTCCATACCCCGAAGAAACTCAAGAAGAAAGGAGCAGGAAGATGATTCGCGCAGGTGACGTTCTGGAGAACCCCATAACCGGAGAGCGGCTTCTCTTCCGCAAAACGGCAAGCGACACGGATGGCGAGGCCCTTGTCTTCGAGACGTTCGTCGAGCCGGATGGGTTCGTGGCGGCGACTCACGTCCACCCTTACCAGGAGGAACGATTCGAGATTCTGAAGGGGGCGGTGGGCTTCCGCATTGGGCGCGAGGAGCTTGTCGCCGGTCCCGGCCAGAGGATGACCGTTCCGGCGGGGACTGCCCACCGTTTCTGGAACGCGGGGGAAGAAGAAGTGCACTTTTTGTGCGAGGTGCGGCCCGCTCTGCGGTTCGAGCAACTCATCGAGACGATGGTCACGCTCGCCTCAGAGGGCAAGACGAACGAGAGAGGCATGCCCAACCTCCTGCGTCTGGCCGTCATCGCGAATGCCACTTTCGACACGGTGCGCCTTCCTTTCCCACCAGCCTGGGTGCAGCGGATGGGGCTCGCTCTGGGCGCGCCGCTCGGCCGGCTGCTTGGCTACAAGGAGAGCTACGCCGCCCAAGATGAGCCCGAACAGGTGGATAGGGCCGCGTAAAAGGGTGCGCCGATGCCAATGAATCGTCATTTCTCTACCCGACACCCCGTTACAGCGAACGCCAGAAGAAAAGAGGAAGGAGTGGTCTGAATTGACTGGTGGGCGCGTTTCGAGGAAAGAGTTCCTGCAGGAGTTCGAGGTCTGGATGAGAAATGGGATGCCCGTCTACTCGAAACAGGAGATGGGAACGCCAGGCGCGTGAAGATGCACAGGAGCTACGAAAAAAAAGGAGTGATCATGCCAGAAGAACAAGTACAGCTAACCGATGAACAACGAGTATTGCTGCGTGTAGGAGCGGTGTGCGCGGTACTTGGATCCATCGTCTCCGTGGCCGCAGGCACTGGATTCGGCAACCTTACGAACAGCGCCGGTGCGGAGAGCGTTCTGCGCCACATCGCCGCGCGCCCGGAGTGGTACTGGCCTCTCGTCCATCTGGGCTTTATCGCGGGTGCTCTACTATGGGTGGGCGCGTTCATCGCGCTCCACGGTTCGCTCCGCGATGGAGCCAGCCGGGCTTTAGGCAGACTCGGAGCAGTGGGTGTGATCTTGGGGGCAACGGTCCACATCATTGACTCCTCTATAGATGGATTCGGCCTTACGGCGCTGTCCAGCGCCTGGGCGGCTGCTCCCGCCTCACAGCAGACTGACGTGCTGCACACCACAGTTGCGCTGCTCTTGATCCTGCACGGCACGTGGGCGGGCGTGATCAGCTTCTTCCACGGCGTGCCGTTCGTTCTCCTGGGGCTGGCTCTGATCTTCAGCCGGACCTATCCCGTATGGCTCGGCTGGGTAGGTGTCATTGGCGGCCTGGGCTCACTGGTGGCCGGGATAACCATGTTCTTTGGCGTTGGCTTCTTCGAAAGCGGGCTATTCGTGGTCTTCGCCATCGTCGTGAGCGTGTTCATGCTGGTCATGGGAGCCCTGATGTGGCGGCACGCGGGCTCTGAGCAAGGCATGCTCTCCGCAGGCACCGGAGCATAATGCGCGAAGCGTATCCAGGCCACAGCTTGCCCCGAACACCTTTCTGTCCGGTCGAGCGAATCGCAAAATTACGCCAGGTATACGTTTTGAGTAGTATGCTCTTAAAAGACAGGTTCCTATGTTGACAATCAAATAAACAGTTGATAACTTTAAACAAAATCAAAAAAATCTGATCAAGCTTGAAGATCATGGGGAAAGGAAATTTCTGGGCGGATAGTTCTTGAGAGGCTGTGCGGTTGCGGCATAGGTGCGGTCGGCGCTTTACACTGACTATATGTGGAACTGTGTGGGGTAATGCAGGTTGGGTTCTGGCGCCGAGAGCGAGAGGAGAGGGCTCCGCGTAACGAGGCGAGGCTCTATGACAGGAGGAGTATATGCGTAGCGGTGGGATGACGGGGAACCAGAGGTTCAGCCGGGGAGATTTTTTGAGGATAGGGGGAGCGGGGCTGGCCGGGGCCGGTTTGCTCGGGAGCGCGGCTTGCGGCGGAGGGTCGCAGGGGTCTGGCGGGCCGGTTACGCTGACTTTCTGGTCGTGGGTGCCGCACATCGAGAACGAAGTCAAGATGTTCGAGAAGGCGCACCCCAAGATCAAGATCAAGTACGTAAACGCCGGGCAGGGCACGCCGGAGTACACCAAGCTCAGGACGGCTCTCAAGTCGGGATCTGGAGCGCCGGATGTCGTGCAGATCGAATTCCAGTACCTGCGCACGTTCGAGCAGATAAACGCTCTGGCCGACATCTCGAAGTACGGTGCGAGCAAGGTCAAAAACGATTTCGTTCCCTGGACGTGGGAGCAGGTGTCTGAGGGCTCCAAGGTGTACGCCATCCCCCAGGACAGCGGTCCTATGGGCCTGCTTTACCGCAAGGACATCTTCGACAAGTACGGCCTGAAGGTTCCCCAGACGTGGGATGAGTTCGCGCAGGAGGCGGCGAAGCTCCGCAAGGCCAACCCGAACATCTTCATGACTGACTTCCCGCCCAATGATGGGGGATGGGTCACGGGGCTTCTGTGGCAGGCGGGGTCGCGTCCCTTCAAGGTCAACGGCACCAACCTGACGATCAGCATAAACGACGCCGCAGCGAAGAAGGTCGCCGGATACTGGCAGAAGCTGATAGATAACAAGCTGGCCGACACGGCCCCCGACTTCAACAACGAGTGGTACTCGGCGCTGGACCGGGGAAAGTATGCGGTCTGGGTTTCGGCTGCGTGGGGACCGGTGTTCCTGCAGGGCATTGCCAAGAAGAGCAAGGGCAAGTGGCGCGCGGCTCCGCTGCCGCAGTGGAATGCCGGGGAGCACATCTCGGCCAACTGGGGAGGCTCGACGAGCGCCGTGACCGCCCAGAGCCAGCATCCCAAAGAAGCGACCGAGTTCGCCATCTGGCTCAACCACAACTCTAAGTCCGCGAAGATGCTCGCCGACAAGAGCTTCCTCTTCCCGACGCTCAGTAGCCTGCTGGACAGCCCGAGCTTCAAAAACAAGTCCTATTCCTTCTACGGTGGACAGCAGGTCAACCAGGTCTTCATTGATTCCTCGAAGCACGTGAACCTGGGGTTCCAGTGGAGCCCCTTCCAGGACTACGTCTACACGCAGATGACCAACCAGTTGGGGCCGGTGAGCAACGGCAAGAGTACCCTGAGCCAGGCGTTTGACAACCTTCAGAACCAGGTCGTGAAGTACGCCAAGTCCCAGGGATTCAAGGTACAGGGGTAGGTCCGTATCACGCAGAGGAGCGCCGATGGCTAGCCAGATCTCATCTCCCGCCGAAGAACGCTCGGAGAGTTCGGGCAAACGCTTTGCTCCGCGCGGGAAGGGGAGGCACCGGATACTGCAGGCGGGGATTCCCTACCTGTTCTTGCTCCCCTTCATGCTGGTGTTCTTGGTGTTTTTGATCCTGCCGCTCTTCTACGCGCTCGGGATAAGCCTGTTCGAGACTCGCCTGGCGACCGGGACCGCTTTTGCCGGGCTGCAGAACTACGCGCACGCTTTAGGCGACAGCAACTTCTGGGATGGGGTCAGGCGCATGGTCATATTCGGGATCTTCCAGGTCCCGATAATGCTCGGGCTGGCGCTCGTCTTCGCCCTCGTGCTTGATGGGGGGACGGTGTGGCTGCGCAACCTGTTCCGTCTGGGGTTCTACCTGCCCTACGCGGTGCCGAGCGTGGTGGCGGCTTTGATCTGGGGCTACCTCTACGGCCCCTCTTTCGGGCCGTTCACGCAGCTCGCTCACACCTTCAGCCTTCCCGCGCCAAACTTCCTCTCGGACTCCCTGATGCTGCCTTCCATCGCGAACATCGTGACCTGGGAGTTCACCGGATACAACATGATCATCATGTACGCAGCGCTCCAGTCCATACCCTCCGAGCTCAACGACGCGGCGGCGGTGGATGGAGCCAGAGGGTGGCAGATAGCGCTCCACGTCAAGATACCGATGATCCGCTCCGCCATACTGCTTACGATCATCTTCTCCATAATCGGCACGCTGCAGCTCTTCAACGAGCCGCAGATAATGCAGGCGATCGCGCCGCAGGTGATAGGCGACCACTACACGCCCAACCTCTACGCCTACACGCTGGCGTTCACCAACCAGCAGTACAACTACTCGGCGGCGATATCGTTCGTCCTGGGGGCCGTGGTGGTCGTCTTCTCCTACACCTTCATGCTGCTGGCGAATAGAGGGGAGCTTCGCCGATGAGCACGTTCGCGGGGAGCAAGGGCGCGCGCGGAAGTCTCCAGCGCAGGAAAGCCCTCAACACGGCGCTTCTGCTCATCTTCCTGCTCTACTCGTTCCTGCCGCTCTTTTACCTGATCGTCTCGTCAACCAAGAGCAACGCCAACCTGTTCTCGTCGTTCGGACTGTGGTTCGCCTCCTCCTTCGACCTGCTCTCCAACCTGCACAAGGTCTTTACTTTTAACGGCGGGATCTACCTGAGATGGCTGTTGAATACGGCGTACTACTCGGTAATAAGCGCCGTCGGAGCCACCTTCCTCGCCACGATGGCGGGCTACGTCTTCGCCAAGTTTCACTTCCGGGGGCGCACGCTGCTCTTCGCGTTGATTCTGGGCGCTATCATGATTCCCCAGACTGCGCTGGCCATCCCTCTCTACCTCTTGCTCAGCAAGATCGGGCTCGTAAACACGCCCTTCGCGGTCATCCTGCCGTCGCTGGTATTCCCTTTTGGGGTCTACCTGATGCGAGTCTACGCCGAGCAGTCCGTCCCGGATGAGCTTCTCGAAGCAGCGCGGATAGACGGGGCGGGGGAGTTCCGGATCTTCTTCCGGGTGGTCCTGCGCATACTCGCGCCGGGCTTCGTGACCGTCTTGCTCTTCTCCTTCGTGTTCACCTGGAACAACTACTTCCTGCCCCTGATCGTGCTGAACGACCCCAGGCTCTACACGATAACGGTCGGCCTGGCCGCCTGGAACTCGCAGGCCAGCGCGGCGGGAGGCGGCTCGCAGGCGCTGTTCCCGCTCGTGATCACAGGCGGTCTGGTGGGGATCATCCCCATCATCGCGGCGTTCCTGTTCCTGCAACGCTACTGGCAGGGCGGCCTGACCTTCGGCAGCCTGAAGTAGCCGGGAGACTCAACCTGTAATCTGTACAATAATCGGCGGCATAGCGCGCTTTTGAGAGGGAAGGGAGGCGGATTTGTTCACCGGGAAGGTTCCCCACATCATCTACGGCGGCGACTACAACCCCGAGCAGTGGCCGGAGGAGACCTGGGCTGAGGACGTCAGGCTCATGCGCGAGGCCGGGGTGAACCTGGTCTCCTTGGGTATCTTTTCCTGGGCGAAGCTGGAGCCGCGTCCCGGAGAGTACGACTTCGGATGGCTGGACCGGATCCTGGGCCTGCTCCACAGGGAGGGCGTCATGGTGAACCTCGCGACCGCCACCGCCTCGCCGCCGCCCTGGCTCGCGAAGCTCCACCCCGAGAGCCTGCCCGTAACCAGAGACGGCACAACCCTCTACCCCGGAAGCCGTCAGCACTACTGCCCTTCGAGCGCCGCCTACAAGGAGTGCGCCGCCGCGCTGGTGCGTAGGATCGCCGAGCGTTACAAAGACCACCCCGCCCTCGCGATGTGGCACGTGAACAACGAGTACGGCTGCCACGTCCCAGAGTGCTACTGCGATACTTCCGCGGCGGCGTTCCGCGAGTGGCTGAGAGAGCGTTACGGCACGCTGGAGGCGCTCAACGAGGCATGGGGGACGGCATTCTGGAGCCAGCACTACTCGGAGTGGGACGAAATACTGCCGCCGCACACGACCCCGACCTTCGCCAACCCCACCCAGCAGCTAGACTTCAGGCGGTTCTCTTCCGACGCCTTGCTCGACCTCTTCGAGATGGAGAAGAGGATACTGCGCGAGGTAACGCCTGGCGTGCCCGTAACCACCAACTTCATGGGCTTCTTCAAGCCGGTGGACTACTGGAAGTGGGCAGCAAGGGAGGATCTGGTCTCCCAGGACTCCTACCCGGACCCCGCAGATCCAGAGTCTCACATCGGGGCCGCGATGGTCTGCGATCTGATGCGCTCGCTCGGGGAGGGGCCCTGGGTGCTCATGGAGCAGACGGCCTCGCGGGTCAACTGGCGCAGGCGCAACGTCCTCAAGAAGCCGGGCCAGATGCGCCTGTGGAGCTACCAGGCCGTGGCGCGCGGCGCCGAGGGGGTCATGTTCTTCCAGTGGCGCGCCTCGAAAGCCGGTGCCGAGAAGTTCCACGGCGCGATGGTCCCGCACGTGAAATCCGAGATCTCCCGTAGCTGGCGGGAGGTGAAGCAACTCGGCAACGAGCTCAAGAAGCTCGACGCTATGCAAGGAGCCGGAGGGGAGGCGGAGGTTGCGATCCTGCTCGACTGGGAGAATTGGTGGGCGCTGGAGCTGGACTCGAAGCCCTCAGCCGACGTGCGGATGCTCGAAGGCATCTACTCCTTCTACAAACTGCTCTTCGAGGCGAACATCCCCGTAGATTTTGCCCATCCCGAAGCCAACCTGTCTAAGTACCGGGTCGTGATCTCCCCGCACCTCTACCTGGTTACCGACTCTTCGGCGGCGAACCTGAACCGCTTCGTCCGGGACGGCGGTAAGCTGGTGATGTCCTTCTTCTCCGGCATCGTGGACGAGAACGAGCACATCCGGCTCGGCGGGTATCCGGCTCCCTTCAGGGAAATGCTCGGTCTGGTCATTGAGGACTTCACCGCGATTCCCGAGGGAGAGACCGAGCGCATCGAGACGCAGGATGGCGAGTCCTACGCTTGCGACTCGTGGTTGGATCTCATCCACCTCGAAGGAGCCGAAGTACTCGCGAGCCATACGGACGGTTTCTACGCCGGAACCCCCGCCGTGACCCGCCACGCCTTCGGAGAAGGAGCGGCCTACTATCTCGGCACCCGTCCCGAGGAGGAATACGTGAAGTCTCTGCTGCAGCGGGCCTGTCGCGAAGCAGGAGTAGAGCCGCCGCTCGAAGCGCCGTCGGGCGTCGAAGTCGTCCGCCGCAAGAGCGATACAGGTTCCTTCCTGTTCTTGCTCAACCACAACGAGGAGCCCGCAGAGGTCCAGGTGAGCGGTCGGGACCTGCTTACTGATGCCAGGCGCGTTGATGGTGTGCGGATCGAACCCTTTGGAATCGTCATTTTGGAGGAGCAGCGATGAGATTTCCTGAGAATTTTCTTTGGGGTGTAGCTACCGCCGCCTACCAGATCGAGGGCGCGGTGAACGAGGACGGGCGCGGCCCCTCTATCTGGGACACTTTCAGCCATACTCCCGGTAAGGTGCTCCACAGCGATACCGGCGACATAGCCTGCGACCACTACCACCGTCTGGAAGAGGACCTCGACCTCATGGCCTCTCTGGGTATACGGGCCTACCGCTTCTCCGTGGCCTGGCCCCGCATCCAGCCGGAAGGGAGCGGTCTCGCAAACCAGAAGGGCCTGGACTTCTACCGGCGTCTCGTCGCGGGCTTGAGGGAGCGGTCCATCGAGCCGACTCTCACCCTGTATCACTGGGATCTGCCGCAGGCGCTAGAAGATCGGGGCGGCTGGACGGTTCGGGAGACGAGCGAACGCTTCGCCGAGTATGCCGGGATCGTCTACGAAGCTCTCAAGGGTGAGGTTGGAGCCTGGATCACGCTGAACGAGCCCTGGGTATCCGCGTGGCTCGGCTACGGCGCGGGCGTCCACGCTCCCGGCCGCAGGGATATCTCCGAGGCCCTCGCCGCGACCCACCATCTCCTGCTCGGCCACGGCCTCGCGGTCGAGAACATGCGTTCTCTCGGCGGTAACGACCGGATCGGCATCACCCTCAACCTCTCGCCCGTAAGGGCCGCCTCCGAAGATGCTGCGGACACGGAAGCCGCGCGCCTCGTGGACGGCAACGCCAACCGCCTCTACCTAGACCCGCTCTTCCGCGGAGCGTACCCGGAAGACATGCTGCAGCATTACGCCTCAGAGAGCGACTTCTCGTTCGTCCGGGATGGAGACCTGGAGACCATCGCCGCACCGTTAGATTTCCTCGGGGTCAACTATTACATGCGCCACACCGTCAGGGCCGCAGCGGAAGAAGGGAGGAGCAGGTTTCCGGGGATGCGGGCGGAGATGCTGATCCCGCCCGGCGCGCAGACAACCGCTATGGGCTGGCCTGTCGAGCCAGACGCTCTGACCGAACTTCTCGTGCGTATTGACCGGGAGTACACGCAGGTTCCGATCTACATCACCGAGAACGGCGCTGCGTTCTACGACTACGCAGACCCCGAGGGTGACGTGGACGACGAGGAGCGCATCGAGTTTCTGGATTCTCACTTCCGCGCCGCCCATGAGGCCATCGAGCAAGGAGTGAACCTCGCCGCCTACTTCGTGTGGTCGCTTCTGGATAACTTCGAGTGGGCCGAAGGATATTCCAAGCGGTTCGGGATCGTCTACGTGGACTATCCTACCCAGAGGCGCATACCGAAGATGAGCGCCCGCTGGTACGCGGATGTGATCCGGCGCAACGGACCACCCGATACGAACGAGTGAGGAGGTAGCCTTGGAGTACAGAGACCTGGGGAGCACGGGGATGCGGGTCTCGGAGATAAGCCTCGGGACCTGGGCGGTCGGGGCCAACTGGGGTTCCGTGAGCGAGGAGGAAGCCTACGCGACCCTGAACCGGGCCGTGGACCTCGGGGTGAGCTTCTTCGATACCGCAGATGTCTACGGCGACGGGCGCAGCGAACGATTGATAGGCAATATCTCCTGAAGGACATCTTCGCCGCCACCAGGGCCAGGCGACGACTGGCCCGCACACAGCCGGCTACTGGGCTCGCTCGACATCCAACCCTCGGGCGTCAATCCGATCGAGAAAGGCGAGTACCCGCCGCCACATAGCCTCCGACGACGCCCGATCGTACTCGGGCAGGCCTGTATCGGCGAACAGATGGCCCGAGCCGGGATAGATGTGCTCCTCGAAGATGGCTCCGGCTTTCCTGACGGTCTCGCCGAGGGCTTTAACCTCCTCCGCCTCTACCCACGGGTCCTCGGCAGCGTAATGCACCTGTACCGGCACCCCCGACGGCCAGCGCTCGACGCCGAACCCCTCCAACTCCTCGACGGGTATAGCGCCGTGCATGAGCACCGCTCCCCGGGCTCCTGGCCTGGTGGTAACCAAAAGCTCGGCGGGAGCGATTCCAAGGGAGAACCCGGCGAAGACCAGCCCCGTAGACAGCCCGGCTATAGATTTCCTCGTCCTTCGGACGATCTCTGCGTAGCCGAGCGCGTCGCGCTTTTGCAGGCCCTCGTCCAGGTTATCGAACACTTCCCCGTCGTAATAGTCGGGTGTGTGGACCGTGTGCCCGGCCGCACGCAGCCTATCAGCGGCGTTGATCACCGCTGGCCGCAGCCCCAGGGCGGAATGGAACAGAACCACCTCGGCCATCGAACTCCTCCTCCGATCAGACGACGTAGGACCCTACCTCAGCCCGTTCCGAGAGCGGGCCCTCTAAGTCTACGGGTCTCGCCGCATCCTCCCAAGAAGAGAAAGTGAAGCCCGAGCTGCGAGGGACGAAATGAGTCGCGCACTTTACGGTTGGGTTTGGACACCAGCTCCCAAAAGCTCATAGTAGACCTCACCTGATTTCAGGCAGATCCAGCCTTCTCTGCAAGTTTTCGGAGCCTACAGACTAATTTGGTTTTGCAGAGCTAATAGCGCCTATAACCCTCTTCACGCTGTTTAGACCCCATATCTGGTGGGTACGGCTAAGGTGGACGCTTTCTAAAGGTGTTTTGAAAGGAGACTTTACTCATGGCCAACGAGCTACAAGGACGCAGGGTAGCCATCCTGCTCGCCCCGGCCGGAACCGAGCAGGTCGAGTTCACCGAGCCCAAGAAAGCTGTCGAAGAGGCTGGTGCCAGCGTGGATGTCATCGGCGTTGAGGCTGGCGAAGTCCAGACCATGAACCATGACGTCGAACCTGGCGACACTTTTACGGTGGAGAAGACTTTCTCCGAAGTCTCCGCCGACGACTACGACGCCCTGATCGTACCTGGAGGATGCGTGGGCGCTGACAAGCTGCGTGCCAACGAAGAGGCGGTGAGCTTCATACGCTCCTTCTTCGAGCAGGCCAAGCCGGTCGGTGTGATCTGCCACGGCCCGTGGACGCTGGTCGAGGCGGATGTGGTCAGAGGACGGAGGCTAACCTCGTACTGGAGTGTTGCGACCGACATCCGCAATGCCGGCGGCGAGTGGGTTGATGAGGAAGTTGTTACCGACCAGGGACTCGTTACGAGCCGCTATCCAGGCGATCTGGAGGCGTTCTGCTCCAAGATAGTCGAGGAGTTCGCCGAGGGCAAGCACGCTGCCCAGGCCCGCAGCGCCTGAACCTTGAGGTAAATCCTCATCTTGAAGAAGAGCCGGACTCTGCCAGAGTCCGGCTCTTCTTGTTGGTCCGTTTTCTGCTCTTCAGCGCTTTCAGTGTCCTATCTGCCAGGACCTTCCGTGGGAAAGCTTCAGAGGGGGGTTTCTTTTTCTCTCCTTCCGGGTGTCGCAATACCTTCGGTTCGGCGCTTCGCTCGTCGGTAAGACGCGCCTTCTCTTTCGCCTGTGAACTCATACTGAACCTCGAGTAGAGGCGGCGGGCAGAGGCGCCGCAGGATGGGCAGCGTGCTGACTCTGCGCCTTCCCCGAGGGCGCGGCGTTGCTCGAAGGGTCCGCAATCGTCGCATAAATACTCGTAGTACGGCATATCTGGTACGGGTCGGCTTTGACGCTCCTATCCCTGGTATGTATGCTGAAGCTTAGCAGATGCTCTGTGGGGAGCATCTGGGGAAAGGAAGGAGGAGTCTTCCCGTGGCCGAGAACGTTTTTCCGCTGGATCAGAGCGAAAGCATGTTCGAGCAGGAGGTGCCGGGGCACAACCGCTGGCATCCGGAGATACCTTCGGTGGCGAACGTGAGGCCGGGTTCCGATTTCCGGATGGATTGCCGGGAGTGGACCGACGGTCAGGTCAAGAACACCGACGACGCCAACGACATCCGCGACATGGACCTCTCCAGGAACCATGTCCTCTCCGGTCCCATCGCCATAGACGGCGCAGAGCCGGGAGACATCCTGGTGCTGGACATCCTGGATATGGGACCGCACCTGCCCGAGAGTGCTCCCGAGGGTCTGGCCGGGATGGGCTGGGGCTATACGGGCATCTTCGCCAGGGAGAACGGGGGCGGCTTTCTGACCAACTACTTCCCGGAGGCGCAGAAGGCGATCTGGGACTTCCACGGCATCTACGCCACCAGCCGCCACATCCCCGGCGTGAGGTTCGCGGGGATAGGACATCCGGGGCTCTTCGGCTGCGCTCCCTCTCACGAGCTTCTGGCCGAGTGGAACCGTCGGGAACGCGAGCTTATCTCCAGGGATCCCGCGAGGGTCCCGCCGCTGGCGCTACCGCCGAATCAGGAGAATGCTCTGCTCGGGACGCTCCCCAGTTCCGAGTTCGACCGGGTGGCGGGAGAAGCCTGCCGGACCGTTCCTCCGCGCGAGCACGGCGGCAACGTGGACATCAAGAACCTCTCGCGCGGGGCGCGCTGCTACCTGCCGGTCTACGTAGAAGGGGCGAAGTTCTCGGTTGGCGACCTGCACTTCTCGCAGGGGGATGGTGAGATATCCTTCTGCGGAGCCATCGAGATGGGGGGCTGGATCGAGTTCGGCGTGGATCTCATAAAGGGAGGCGTCGCCAAGTACGGGTTGACCAACCCGCTTTTCAGGCCCGGTCCCGTCGAGCCCCGCTACTCGGAATTCATATGCTTCGAGGGCATCTCGGTCGAGGACGGCACCAACTACTACATGGATGCCACTGTCGCCTACCGGCGCGCCTGCATGAACGCCATCGAGTACCTCGCCAAGTTCGGCTACACCAGCGAGCAGGCATACCTGCTGCTCTCCGCCGCTCCCATCGAGGCCCGCTTCAGCGGCATGGTGGACATCCCCAACGCCTGTGCCACCCTTTACATCCCGACCGATATCTTCGACTTCGACGTTCTCCCCTCAGACGCCGAACTGGTCACGAGAGATCTGGGTCATCAGGCTTCCACTACCTAGCGCCTTACATCACTCTCTATCTGGAATGGAAAAGGGGCGGCACCGGTGCCGCCCCTTTCTTCCTCTAAGCTGAATGGAACCTCGCTAGAGTTGGTCCACCTTCGCGGCGAAGATGAAATCGCTCTCGGTGAGGCCGTCTATCTTGTGGGTGAAGACCGTGATATCGACCTTCCCCCAGCCGAAGCTGATGTCCGGGTGATGGCCTTGCTCCTCGGCCAGCTCTCCCACCCGGTTGACGAAATCCAGCGCCTCCCGGAAGTTCTTGAAGCGGAACTTCCTGTGGAGGTGATGTTCATCAACTACTTCCCACTCCGGGACCTGCTGCGCCAGCACTTCGACTTCGGGTCCCTTCATCGGGGGCGTCCCACCCTTGCACGGTACGCAGGTCTTGCTCGCAAGCTCGGTCATGCTCCATCTCCTTTCCATTCTTCTTGCCCGATTCTAACCCCTGGAGTGAAGCGTTGAGGCGAGATCCCGCCAGAACCTGTCATCGGGAGGATAGGTTTCCCCGTACGGAGATAGCCTGTCCACCAGCCCCTCGTAACGGCGGAGAAGAAGGTCTCCGATTTCTTCGGGCGTACCCTCGACGGCGAACTCGGCGAGCATCTCGTCCGTGATAAGCTCCGGCATCTCGTCCCACTCGCCCCGGCGGGCGATGTCGGCGAGCCGCTCCTGCACCTCGGACCACCCATGATGTGCGAGTACCGCCCGGTAGGACGGGGTCGAGGCATAGAAGGCTATCTGCTGCCGGACAGCCGTGCGAGCCTTCTCGCGCTCGGCGTCCGTTCGTCCACAGATTACAAAGGCCGAGCCTATCATCTCGATCTCATCGGGCGAGCGTCCGGCGCGGGCGGCTCCTTCTTCCAACCGCGGCCTGACGACTTCGACCAGATAGCTGCGGGTGTGGATCGGGTGTAGATGGAAGCCGTCGGCGATCTCTCCGGCCAGCCGGATCGAAGCTGCGTTCACCCCGGCGGTCGAGATGGGCACCCGCCGGTATTCCGCGGGGTCCGGGCTGAAAAATGGCGTCATCAGGGTGAGCTTGTAGTGCTCGCCGTGGTAGTTCAATCGTTCGCCGGATCTCCAGGACTCCCAGACGGCCCGGATCACCTGCACCGTCTCCCGCAGCTTCGGTATCGGCTGCGTCCAGGGGACCCCGAAGCGGCGCTCGATGTGGCCCCGGACCTGCGTTCCCAGGCCGAGGTCAAACCGACCGCCAGATAGAGTGGCGAGATCCCACCCGAGATGAGCCAGGACGGTCGGGCTGCGAGCAAAGGCAACCGCAACGGCGGTGCCGAGCTGTACCCTGTTTGTCGCCTGTGCCATCAGGGCGAGCGAGATAAACGGGTTGTGCCTGGTCTCCGGCACCCGCACGCCGTCTATGCCTGCGGACTCGGCCTTGCGGGCGAAGTCTGCGGCCTGTTCCGGCCCTCCCCAGAACGTGATGTCCAGCTTCACGGCGAGGTTTGATCCGGCGCGTCTTCCGCGAACGGGGGAGAGACTACGCTAAGGCCGCCGTCCACGACGAGCGTAGTGCCGGTTACGTAATCGGCGTCATCGGAGAGGAGAAAGAGCGCGGCGGCGGCCATCTCTTCCGCCGTCCCTACCCGGCGGCGCGGTATGCGCGCGACGACGCTCTCCATCGGCGGTATGTTCGGCATGTTGTAGAAGAAGTGGAGCGAGTCGGTGTCTATGAGCCCGCCGCTCAGCGCGTTTACCGTGATGCCCTTCGGGCCGTACTCCGTCGCCATGAACCGGACCCAGGCTTCGAGCGCCGCCTTCGCCGAGCCGAGGTTGGCGTAGGTGGCGAACGCGCGCTGGCTCCCGTAGCTCGATAGGACCAGCATGCGGCCCCCGGAGTTCATCAACCTCGCGGCGTGCTGCGCGCAGAGGACGAAGGCTTCGACGTTCAGGGCGAAGTTTCTCGTCAGGTGGTGGGGCTTGTACTCGCCGACCCGCCGGAAGACGCTCGCCCCGGCGTTGGAGACGAACAGGTCGAGGCGGTTGTAGCGCTCCCGGATCTGGCCGAAAAGAGCGTCTATCGCCTCCGGGTCTTCCAGGTCGGCCTGCAGCGTGATCGCGCGTCCCCCAGCCTGTTCGATGTCCGAGGCGGTTGATTCTGCCTCGTCCTGGCGTTGCTTGTAGTGGACGACGACCTCGGCTCCCCTTTTGCCGAGGGCTAGGGCTATCGCCCTGCCGATCCCCCGAGAACTGCCGGTTACCAGCGCAACTTTTCCCTCGAATCCCAATTAGTCCTCCTTACGTAGCAGGGCGCGGGCGATAACCGCCTTCTGGATCTCGGCGGTCCCCTCCTCGAAGCGTTGCACCCGCGCGTCCCGGTAGATCCGCTCCATCGGCTTGCTCGCGAAGTACCCGATGCCGCCGTGGATCTGGAGCGCCTTGTCCGTAACCCGCTGGAGCATCTCCGTCGCGAACAGCTTTGCCATCGAGGACTCGGCGACGCGCTCTCCGCCCGACTCCCACCGCCGGGCGGCCCAGTAGACGAGCTGGCGCGCAGCCTCGATCTCCGTGGCCATCTCCGCGAGCATGTGCTGTATCGCCTGCCGCTCGCTTATCGGTTTGCCGAAGGTTACCCGATTTCTGGCGTGTTCTCTTGAGAGATCCAGGGCCTTAGAAGCGAGCCCCACACAGCTCATCGCCACCGCGATGCGACTCGGAGCCAGAAACCCCTCGAAAGCGACACTCAAGCCCTCGCCCTCTTCTCCCAGCCGGTTGGCGACCGGAACTGGAGCATCATGGAACGAGAGATAGGCATAGTCGGTCCCGCGCAACCCCATCGGCTCGGGCATCTCGACGGCTTCGAGGCCGGGTGTCTCGCGGGGAACCATCAGCGCGACGGTCCCCTCGGCACCGGTAGTGCCTTCCAGCCGGGCGAAGAGCAGCAGGTAGTCGGCGCTCGGGCCGAATGTGATCATGTGCTTCTCGCCGGAGAGGTAGTACGTATCCCCTTCGCGGCGGACGGAGGACTTGAGGTCGGCTCCGCCCCCGGAGTTCGGTTCGGTCAGGGTAAAGGCCACCCGGATGTCGCCCTGGACCAGAGGTTTGACGAACCGCTCGCGCTGCTCGGGGGTCGCGGACCTGTCAACCGCGCGCCAGATCCCGTTGACCACGTGGACTATCGTGCGGAGCGAACCGTGCATCCGGGCAAACAGCTCCATCAACTCCAGATAACTCGAAAAAGGGATTCCCAGGCCCCCCAGCTCTACCGGCGCGGCGAGCCGCAAATAATCTCGCCGCCGCAACTCCTCCCAGATCTCACTAGAGACCGCGTGCTCGCGCTCGATTTCGACCGCCATCTCCTCCGCCGGGCCGTTCACGAAGTCGGTGACACCGGCCTTCAGGCGCTGGAAGTCGGCCTCGTTCATACCAGTTCCGCCGCCTTCTCCCGCAGGAGGTATTTCTGGATCTTGCCACTCGGCGTGCGCGGCAGCTCATCCACCGTTTCGAGGCGCTCGGGCCAGTACTGCTTCGCCATCCCGCGCGAGCGGAGATATTCCTGCACGTCATGCAGCGTGAGCGACTTTCCCGCTCGCAGGACCACGTACGCGCACGCGCGCTCTCCCAGGCGCACATCGGGCATCGCGACGACCGCGACTTCCGCCACCGATGGGTGTTCGTAGAGGAGTTGCTCGACCTCGGCGACCGGGACCTTCTCCCCGCCGCGGTTGATGATGTCTTTGACCCGGCCGGTGATGCTGAGGTATCCGTCGTCGCTGATCGTCGCGAGATCCCCGGCGTCGAACCACCCGTCCGGGCTGACGGCCTGCCTGTACCACTCCGGGTGGTGCAGGTAGGTGGTGAACAGGCACGGCGTCTTTACCTGGAAACGGCCCTCCACGCCTGCCGGAAGCGGCTTCCCCCGATCGTCTACGACCCTCATCTGCATCCTGGGCAAAAGCCGCCCGTCCGTCTGCCACGCCTTCTCCGGCGGGTCCTCTGGCGTGCCGGCCGTCACCAGACAACCCTCGGTCGTGCCCCAGGCCCCGCAGACACTCGTGCCGAGCACCTCGCGCGCCTCCTGCGCCACACTCCTCGGGACCGTCGCGCCGGTGGCGACGAAGATACGCAATTGCTCTGGTCTGCGCCCGCCGTTTTTCACAGCCTCGACTAGATCTACCAGAAACGGCGTCGCCGCCTGGACGAACCGCACCCGCCAGCGGCCCATGAGGTCGAGCGCCTTCTGCGCGTCCCAGATATCCTGGTAGACGGCCGTAGCACCCCGGACCAGAGCGAGCCACATCCCGTAGAGAAACCCCGTCTGGTGGGCGCAGGGTGAGGGGATGAACACGGTATCCTCTTCCTGGAGCCCGAAGTGCTCGATGTGCAGGAGATTTGCCAAAATGAGCGCGTTGTGGACGTGCAGCACGCCCTTGGGCTCTCCCGAAGTGCCCGAGGTATACAGGAGCTGGGTCGGTTCGGCGGGGGAGGGGCGAGAGGCTTCGAGATCATCCGGTGATGGGTCGGCATCGAGGAGCCTGTCGAACGGCTCGGCCCAGTCCGGCACGCTCTCGCCGACGATGAAAACCCGCTCCAGCGACGGTAGCGAGGGAGCCAGGCCCTCGATCATCGGCAGGTAGTCGAACCGGCGAAATTTGTCCATGGCGATCAGAAACCGGCAGCCGGACTGCCGGATCATCAGCTTCATCTCCCGCTCGCGGAAAATGGGCATCAGCGGGCAGCTAACAGCGCCGATCCGCACCAGGGCGAGCTGGAGCGCGACGAATTCCCAGTAGTTCGGAAGCTGGAAGCAGACGACCTCATTCGGGCGCACGCCGAGTCGCAGGAGCGCCGTGGCGATGCGGTCAACCCGCTCTCTCAAATCGGCGAAGCTCAGAGCCGCTTTCTGGTTTCGGCTTTCGTCTACAACCGCGATCTTCTCGGACGACCTTTCGGCGTGCTCCCGGAGAAAGTCGGTGATCAGACGTTCCGGCCAGGGTCTCTCGAAGAGGTGCGGGTAAACCGGTTTTAGGGCTTCCCGATCAAGCATGCGCCGCTTGGCGAACGGGCTTGCGGCTCTCGATGTGCAGGTCGAGCCCCACCGAGTTCATGTCGTCGAGAAAGCCGGGGTAGGAGATGCGGTAAGCATTGGGGAAGGTGAGCCGGGTCGTACCTTCGGCTACCGTACCGGCGATCGCCAGCGACATGAGTACGCGGTGGTCGTTGTACGAGCTGAGCGACTGCCCTCTCAGATGCCGGACGCCCTCGATGACGATCCGGTTGTCGGTCGCCTCCATGCGTGCCCCCATGCGGGTTAGCTGCATTGAGGCGCGTACCCGGTCTGACTCCTTGCGGCGGGCGTGCGCGACGTTCTCCATCACCGTCCGGCCCTCAGCCAGAGCCGCCGCCACGCACAGCACCGGCAGCGCATCCGGGAGATCCGTGCAGTCAATCGTCGTTCCCCGCAGCCGCAGCCCGTCGTGCGCGAGGCGCAGCTCGCGGATGTGGTCGTTGAATTCGAGCGGCGCTCCCATCCGGGAGAGCACGTCGAAGACCGCCCGCTCAGGGTGGTCGTCGCAGCTCCTCGTGGCGGTAAAGAGAATGTCGCTCGGGTGCAGGCTCGCGGCGACGAGGCCGAAAGCTGCAGAGGATATGTCCGAGGAGAGGACCAGCCTGGGCCTCGGTTTGTAGGTCTGGTTCCCGCGTATCTGGAAGAGACGCCAATCAGGGGACACCTCGACTTCGACTCCGAACTTCTTGAGCATCCGCACCGTCAGCTCCAGGTAGTGGCGTTCGTTAAGCTCGCCGGTAACCTCGATGGTGCTGTCGCCGGTCGCCAGCGGCGCGACCATGAGCAGACCGGAGATCCACTGCGAGAGCGTACCCTGGATCTTGACGTGACCGCCTTCAGGCAGGCCCGGATACACCGTTACCGGCAGCCGATCATCCTGCGACTCCAGGCGCACCCCGAGACTTCGCAGGGCCTCTAGCAGCGCGCCGATGGGCCGGTTTCGGAGCTGCTTCTCGGCGGTGAACGTAACCGGGGTCTCGGACCGGCAGCCCAAGCCAATCAGGAAATACGCCAGGCTGCCACAGCTTCCTAACGAGACCTCTGAGGTGGATGGCCGGTAATCGCCGCCCTGGACGAGGTAGGTGTTGTCCTTGATCTCGATCCCGATGCCGAGGTTGCGGAGGGCACGGATCGTGTGTCCGACGTGCTTGGCGTCGATTCGCCCGACCACGCGGGTCAAACCGGCGGCGAGCGAGCCCATGATGAGCGCGCGATGCGCGTGGTACTTGGATGGCGGAACAGATATCGTACCCCGGAGCGGCGCATCGGTGCGGCAGACATGAAGATGACCCATCATCCAACCCCCTCTCTATTTTATACTGAGTTCCCGTTTTCGGTGTTTGCGGCGGCTGTCTGTTGTATCCCTGGAGACGTGCTGATACAGACGGGGCGGAGTCGCTCCAGTGGGACGCTAACCGGGTACTCTATCGCGGTCTTTGCAACATCGAAGGATACGTGATAACTCCCGCCCATGACGGAGAGCAGTATACTCAAAACTGTGGGAGCGCGCCGGGCGAGTGGATCTCTGAGGTGCCGGAGATGGGGCTCGAACCCACACAGCCTCGCAGCCAACGAATTTCGAGTCCTCGTAGCTGGCGCAATCGGTGGTGGGTTGGCAGCGTGACTCTTCGGTCTACGCTATGTTCAGGCGTCAAAGGCCCTGCGGCGAACGCGCGGACAGTAAGGCCTCGTCTGGCACTTATGTATCCTGGGATACAAAGCTAAATATGAGCGTAGCGCCAAGGTCCAGCTTTCACTAGTATCTATATTCACAATATTTGCTACATAGAGGTAGAGGCCTCGAACTCCGTCCCAAGAAGGTGGGCACCTGATAAGGGGCGTAGGGAGCCAGTGGTGCAACCGGCTACCGGATCTCTTAGGAGACCGTGGCCGGTTTTGTTTTGGTGAAGATCCAGGAAAGGAGGTGAGGTATAAGCCGGGCGGGAAGATTAGACCCCAGAGAAAAGGAGGGGTAACCGAAGAAAAGCACCATTGTGCAGCGATTCTACACGGCAATGGACGGCGGGTGAAGAGGGCATGTTTCTGTCCTGAAGTTCGCGATGCGAGGGCCTACCGGCGGTGCCGGGCGCTGGAGCGGTGCGGATAAGCACTGGTGAAGTGGATGAGAGTGAGAAGATGGTTCTTCTCTGAGGTAGGATTCTGGTTTATCGCGGTCACGGCTGCGGTACTCTACTGGGGTCTCGAAGACCTGACGGACGTTTTGTTCGGGGAAGGAACATTCACCGAGCGGCTCTTTCCCGCCGATCCCAACGAGGTGTGGGCGCGTCTGGTTACCCTGATGCTGCTCGTTGCCTTCGGGGTGTATTTCCGGCGTGCCGTCGGCGAACATGCCCGGCTGGAGCACAAGTACCGCTCGATCTTCGAGAACGCCGTGGAAGGGATCTTCCAGATCACCACCTCTGGACACATTTTGACGGCCAACCCCGCCATGGCACACCTCTTCGGTTATCAGACACCAGAGGAATTTATCTCAAGCCTCTCCGAGAACGGAGAGGAGATCTGGGAAGACGCCGAGAGTCGCAAGACGTTCTTTCGGCGGATGTGGGAGCACGGTTCCGTCTCCGGCTACGAAACGACGATGAGGCGCAGGGATGGAACCCCGATCCACGTTTCCATCAACGCCCACGCTCTGAGCCCCACTTCAAGAAGTGGTGGTGAGCTGGAGGTAATCGAGGGCACTGTAGAGGACGTGACGGTGCGCAAGCGGGCTGAGGAAGCCGCCGCCGAAATTCGCGAGGCCGAGCGACGGCGCATTGCCCGCGACCTCCACGACGTGGTGTTACAGGACCTGGTAGCCGCCTTGCAGGCTATGCAAGCCGCTCACCTGAGGGGCAAGGTGTCGGATGCGGTGCTGAGCGAAGCGATCGTCGCGCTCCGCGAAGCCGTCCAGGGCCTTCGTTCCGCAGTCTACGACCTCAGACCGGAGCGAGAACGCCCCCTAGTTCGACTCGTGGAGTCCATGATGGAGTTCACCAGGCAGCGGATGCCGGGATGCGAGGTGAGGCTGATAAAAGCAGATGCGTCCTCTGCCGGCTTCCCAGAGGAAGTAAAAGTCGAACTGGTGCGCATCGTTCAAGAGGCGCTCTCCAACGCCCGGCGTCACTCTGGCGCCCGTCATATCGAGGTAATCCTGGGTAGTAGTGACGGGGACGGGACGATGCGGGTAGAGGTGGCCGACGATGGCACCGGTTTCCTACCGGATGCGACTTCCGAGGGAGTGGGGCTCTCCGCGATGCGTGAGCGGGCGCTCGCGCTCGGCGGCGAACTGGAGGTCCACAGCGAGATAGGTGCGGGGACGAAGATAGCCGTCAGGGTCCCCAGTCGGGCTTCCCGTACCGGGACTCCAGCTCGTCTAAGTCCACAAGGCCCTCGCGGATAGCGTAGAGGACAGCCTGGGTGCGGTCGAAGATGTGCAGTTTCCTGTAGATGTTCGAGGCGTGGTTGCGTACGGTCTTCTCCGTGATGCCTAAAGCTTTCGCTATCTGCTTGTTGCTCTTGCCCTGGGCGAAGCCCGCGATCACCTCCAGCTCCCTCTCCGTGAGGGGCGGGAGAAGCTTCGCGCCCTCCGAACCAAGCTCGAACGTCACGAGCATCTTCCTTGCTATGTCCTCGGCCATAATGGTGTCTCCGGCGTAGACCGCCCGGATCGAGCGCGCGAGGGTTTCCGGCGTGCAGTCTTTGAGCAGGTAGCCCTGCGCGCCGGCTTTGATCCCCTGGAAGACGTGCTCGTCATCGGCGTGCACCGTGAGTATCAGAATCCTGGTGGAAGGCGAGAGGTCTCGTATCTTGCGGGTGGCGCTCACCCCGTCCATCACCGGCATCGAGATGTCCATCAGGACCACATCCGGCGTCTTCTCCCGACACAGAGCGACCGCCTCCTTGCCGTCGTGTGCCTCACCGAGCACTTCCATGTCGGGCTGGGCATCCACGATCCTCGCCAGCCCGCTGGCGAAGAGGCGCTGGTCGTCGGTGATCAGCACCCCGATCTTCTCTTCTGCGCTCAGATCTTGTTCTCGAACTTCCACTAACGCGTCCACTTTATCACCGAAATGCCACATCCAGAAACGGATACTCGACGCTTGACTGAGGAAAAGGTATTAAGCGGAATGTCAGCCTGTCCATGTCTAATGGTTGCACCTGCAACCCGAATCGGCCATAGGACTTTTCAATTAACGCCTGTGGGTCATTTGTCCCATTACCGGGTGCGTCCGATGGTAGCACCGGTGAGTCGGTTAGAACATAGGACTTTTTGCCTAACGCCTGCGGGCCGTTTGTCTCATGTCCGGGGATGCCGACAACTTTACTCTTGATTCTGCCGGCGCCTTCATGGAGGAGCCTGGTGCGGATGGTGGGATAGTAGCTCGCGTAAGGAGAGCGATGTGAGAAACGCGACGATGATATTACTCGCGGGGTTCGTGGGGCGTCTGCCGCGCGGACCTGCTTCCTCTGGTGACAGTTCGAAAGCGTCCGCGCGAGGGGGGGCCCGGCAATGATCATTCGCTCGATTATCCGTTCGAGTCTGCGGTTCAGGATCCTGGTTATCGCCATCGCGGTGGGTCTGATGGCCGTGGGGATCACACAGCTCCGCGGCGCACCCGTGGACACCCTTCCCGAGTTCACACCGCCCTACGTGGAAGTTCAGACCGAGTCTCTGGGGCTCTCCGCCCAGGAAGTCGAGCAGTTGATCACCGTCCCGCTGGAGGCTGATCTGCTCAACGGCGTGCAGGGCATAGACGTGATCCGCTCGAAGTCGGTTCCGGGGCTCTCCGACATCGTGATGGTCTTCGACAACAAGACGAGTCTCTACCAGGCGCGGCAGCTGGTGCAGGAGCGGCTCATACAGGCGCATGCACTGCCCAACGTCTCCAAGCCGCCCACGATGATCAACCCTCTATCATCCTCCAGCCGGGTGATGATGATCGGGCTCGACCCGAAGAAGATATCGCCGATCGAGGCATCGGTGCTCGCCCGCTGGACCATCAAACCTTCCCTGCTGGGCGTTCCGGGCGTAGCGAACGTAGCCATCTGGGGCAGCCGCGACCGGCAGCTTCAGGTGCAGGTAAGCCCGGAGCAGCTCAAGAATCAGGGGATCAAGCTGAGCCAGGTCATAGATACGGCTGGCAACGCGCAGCTGGTGTCACCGCTGACCTTCCTCGAGGCTTCGACGCCCGGTACGGGCGGGTTCATCGAGACGCCCAACCAGAGACTCCAGGTCCGTCACGCCTTCGGTCAGCTCACCACACCGAAGGGCCTCGGCCAGGTGCCAGTGGATGGTACGGATGGCAAGATGCGTCTCTCCGACGTGGCAAAAGTAGTGAACGGTCACCCGCCGTTGATCGGCAACGCCATCGTGAGCGGCAACAGCAAAGGCTTGCTGCTGGTCGTGGAGAAATTCCCCGGTGCAGATACCGCTAAGGTTACCTCCGGGGTCCAGGATGCGCTCAACAAGCTGAAGCCCGGTCTCTCCGGCATGACTATTGACACGGGAATCTTCCAACCGACTACTTATATCCAGGATGCGATCAGCAACCTGACGCTCGCGCTCATCATCGCCGGTATTCTCCTGGCCCTCGCCCTCATTGCCTTCCTCTTCCAGTGGCGCACCGTGTTGATCTGCCTGATCGTGATCCCGCTGTCTCTGGTGGCGGCGGCGTTCGTGATCTACCTGCTAGGCCAGACGTTCAACGCGATCTTGTTCGCGGGGCTCGCGGTGGCGATAGCGGTTGTTATAGACGACGCCGTCGCCAGCGTCCACAACGTCGTCCGGCGCCTGCGCGAGCATAGCCAGGCCGGCGGCGAGAGATCAAAAGCAGAGGTCGTGCTCACGGCCTCCGCCGAGGCGCGCAGCCCCCTCATGTACGCCACGCTCATCGCGCTGCTCGCGATCGTGCCGGTCGCCGTCATGGACGGCCGTCCCGGCGCGTTCTTCGCGCCGCTCGCCCTCTCCTACGTGCTCGCCGTGGTGGCGTCGCTGGTCGTCGCGCTGACCGTTACGCCGGCGCTATGCCTGCTGCTGTTCTCCTGGGGTTCGCCGAGACTCCGGGTCTCCCCGATCCTGCGGCGCCTCAGTCCACGCTACGAGGGCGCCCTTTCGCGGTTCATCCGAGCGCCACGCGCCGCGCTCATCGTTTGTGGCATCCTGGTGGTGGCCGGCCTCGGGGCGCTGCCGCTGCTCCATGCGTCGGTGATCCCCTCGTTCAAGGACAGGGACGTGCTGGTACACCTCCAGAGCCCGCCCGGCACCTCGGAGGCGAAGATGAGCGGCGCGACGGCGCAACTCGGTAGCCAGTTGGAGAAGATTCCGGGGGTCGAGAAAGTCGGCGCTACCGTCGGACGCGCCATCACCGGAGACCAGATCGTTGACGTGAACTCCAGCGAACTCTCGGTCAGGATCTCCCCCAGCGCCAACTACGATGCGACGATGGCGTCCATCAAGGACGCCGTGGGCCGCGTACAAGGTGTCCGCAGTTCGGTCGGGACCTCCCTGAATCAGGACATCCGCAACGTCGGGGCGCTCTATACCGGCGAACAGCCGAAGCCCGGCAACAACCTCGATGTCCTGACGGGGGTGCATGAGCCCCTCGTGGTGCGTGTCTACGGTCAGAACCTGGATGTCCTGCGCGGCGAGGCGAAGAAGGTGCAAGGAGTCATCTCCGGGGTGGACGGCGTCGTCAATCCGCGCGTCCGGCTCGAACCCGAGAGGCCGGTGATCAACATCGAGACGAACCTCTCCAGGGCGCTGCGCTACGGCCTCAAGCCGGGCGATGTCCGCCGGACGGAGGCCGCGCTGGTCCAGGGTATCCAGGTCGGCAGCATCTTCCGCGAGCAGAAGGTCTTCGATGTGGTCGTACTGGGCAAGCCCTCCGTCAGGCAGAACGAGGCGAGCGTCCGCAATATGCTGATAGATACGCCGAACGGCGGTCATGTGCGGCTGGGACAGGTCGCCAACGTGCGGACCGGATCCGCGCCGACCGTCATCAATCGTGAGGCCGTCTCGCGGTACGTGGATGTCACAGCCAACGTCAGCGGTCGCAGCCTCGGTGCGGGCGCCAGCGACGTCAAGGCTCGCCTCGCGAACGTCAATTTCCCACTCGAGTACCACGCCGAGGTGCGTCAGGCATCCACGAACCAGGAGATCAACCTGGCCGCGATCGTGGGCTCCGCCCTCATCGTCGTGATCGCCATCTTCCTGCTTCTCCAGGCCGCGCTCAGGAGCTGGCGCCTGGCGACTCTGGCCTTCCTCACCCTGCCGGTGGCTCTCGCCGGCGGAGTGCTTGCTGCGCTCATCAACGGCGCCGCGCTCCCGCTCGGCGCGTTGATCGCGTTCCTCGCGATTCTGGGTATCGCCGCCCGCAACGCCATCGTTCTGATTCATCGCTGCCAGAGACTCCAACTCGACGCGGCCTACCCCTTTGGCGCGGACCTCGTTCGGCGCGGGGCGGGAGAGCGGTTCGCGCCGGTCCTGACGAGCGCCTCGACGTTGGCGCTGGTCGTCCTGCCCTTCGTGATCATGGGCAACGTCGCCGGTCTTGAGATCGTCCACCCGATGGCGGTCGTCATTCTGGGCGGCCTGGTTACCTCCACTTTGCTCGGCCTGTTCATGCTGCCGGCCCTCTACCTGCGTTTCGGCGCCGCCGCGCAGCCGGAGGTCGAGCTGGTGCCCGGCTGGACCGGTGACGAAGCCGTGCTGGTGGGCGGCGACGGAAGGGTGTTTGATCCCAACGGCTCTCGCCGATCCGAGAGAGAACCCGAGCGGCAGACTGCTGCCACCCATCAAGAACAATCGGCTAGAGCGGGTTCCACCCCACCCGCGGATGAAAGCGGCAGTAGCGGTTCTGCGGGGAAGGACGGTGAGTGATGGGCTGGTTGTCCATTGACCCCAGGCGGCGATTGCGCGCCGCCTGCTCGGGTCTCGCGCTGGTCGCCGCGTGCGTATCGCTCTCGGCGTGCGGACAGGCCAAGGGGGTATCCACGGGCGGCTACGAGGCCGACAAGCCCGCCGAGCCAGTCTCCACGGTGGTGCCGATCAAAGGCACGGAGTCAGAGCTCGTGAAGTTCTCTGCTTTGGGAGCGAAAAAAGTCGGCCTGAAGACGGCTGTGATCCGCAGGGAAGGCGGGCAAAAAGTCATGCCCTATGCCGCCCTCCTCTACGACGCCGAGGGCAGATCATTCACCTACACAAGCCCCGAGCCGCTGACCTTCCTGAGAAAGGACGTCAAGGTCGAGCGCGTGGACGGTGATATCGCTGTGCTATCGGCTGGGCCGCCCGTGGGCACCAGGGTCGTGACGACCGGGGCCGACGAAGTGTACGGCACCGAAGTGGGGGTGGAACCCGAATGAACGAGCAGGGAAAGCTGATGCGCTGGATCGTGGCTTCCAGCCTGCGGTTCCGGTGGCTGGTGGTCTTCGCCGCGGCAGCACTGATAATCTTCGGCGTCAGCGCGAGCCGCAAGGCTTCCATAGACGTCTATCCGGAGTTCGCGCCGCCGCGCGTGGAGGTCCAGACCGTCGCGCTCGGCAACTCCTCACAGCAGGTCGAGCAGTTGATCACGATCCCGCTGGAGGAGCAACTCAACGGGATTCAGGGGCTCGAAGACATGCAGTCCACGTCGGTTTCCGACCTCTCGGACATAAATCTCATCTTCAAGCGGGGAACCGACATCTACCACGCGCGGCAGTTGGTGCAGGAGCGCATGACGGCGGCGACACCCACCTTGCCCACCTGGGCGGCCCCGCCTCAAATAATGCCTCTGCTGTCGTCCGGGAGCCGGGTCATGGAGATCGGGCTCTCCTCGAACAAGTTGAGCCTGATCGAGATGTCCAAGATCTCCTACTGGGACATCAAGCAGCGCCTTTTGCGTGTGCCCGGCGTCGCGGACGTGAATATCTGGGGTGAGCATATACCGCAGGAGCACGTGCGGGTGGATCCGAACAAGCTCGCCCAAAACGGCGTCACATTACAGAACGTCATGGACGCCACGGCGGGCTCCCTGGACTCGGGGCTGCTCAGGTACCTGGACGGCACGCTGGTCGGGACCGGTGGTTACGTCAATACATCCGGCCAGAGGCTCGATGTGCGCAACGTGCAGGCCATCGCGAACGCGAAGGAGCTCGCCCAGGTGCCGATCGTGAGAAAGAACGGCAAGGAAGTGCGCCTCTCGGACGTGGCGACCGTGGTGGGCGGCAACCAGCCGCTCTCCGGCGAGGCCGTCATCAACGATGGTCCGGGGCTGATGCTAATAGTCCAGAAGTTCCCCAACGCCAACACCCTGGAGGTTACGCGGGGCGTCGAGCAGGCCATCAATGAGATGCGCCCCGGCCTCTCCGGCATGCACATAGACACCACGATCTTCCGGCCGGCAACCTTCATCGAGATGGCGATCCAGAACCTCACCACGGCGCTGTTCTTGGGTATCCTGCTCGTGATCCTGATCCTGATCGCCTTCCTCTTCGAGTGGCGAACCGCGTTTATCAGCCTGATCGCCATTCCGCTTTCTGTTATCGGGGCGGTGATAGTGCTCGTGCTGCGCGATACCACCATAAACGTGATGATCTTAGCCGGGCTGATCGTCGCCGTGGGCGTCGTGGTGGATGACGCGATAATTGACGTTGAGAACATAGTGAGACGCCTCAGGCAGGCTCGCACGGAGGGAAGCAATCGCTCGACGTTCTCCATCGTGCTGGAAGCCTCCGTGGAGGTAAGGACCGCCATCGCTTATGCGACGCTGATCAACGTGGTTGCCATAGTACCGGTGTTCTTCCTTGGGGGGCTCTCGGGCTCGTTTTTCCGGCCACTGGTTTTCTCCTACGGGCTGGCGGTGTTGGTCTCCATGCTGGTGGCTTTGACTGTCACGCCTGCTTTGTGCCTGATCCTGCTCTCCAGAGGGCAACAGAGGCGGGAATCTCCCCTGTTGCGGGTGCTAAAGCAGGGCTATGAGGCGGTTCTCTCGCGGGTTATACGCACTCCGCGCCCGGCTATAGCCACTGCTGCTGTGGTCATGGTGGCTGGCATTCTGGTGGTGCCTACCCTCGGGCAGTCTCTGTTTCCGAACTTCAAGGAGAGGGACTTCCTTATGCACTGGATGACCAAGCCCGGCACGTCGGCGGGGGAAGAGGTGCGGATGGCGACTCTGGCGTGCAAGGACCTGCGCCAGATCCCTGGGGTGCGCAACTGTGGGACGCACATAGGGCAGGCCGTGCTGGGGGAAGAGGTGCATGGCGTGGACTTCGGTGAGAACTGGATCAGCATCTCTCCCAACGTGGACTACGACAAGACCGTGGCCGCCATCCGGAAGACCGTGGACAGCTATCCGGGGCTCTATCACGACGTGCAGACGTACTTGAGGGAAACCGTCAAGGAGGCGATAGCGCCGGGCACGACCGAGTCCATCGTCGTGCGTATCTCCGGCCCCGATCTGGGCGTGCTTCGCGCCAAGGCGGACGAGGTCGCTGGCAAGATCAAGGGTATAGACGGCGTTATCGAGGCGCATCCCTCCTTCCAGGAGAGCGTGCCGCACATAGCGGTCAAGGTGAACCTTCCCGAGGCTGAACGCTACGGCATAAAGCCGGGTGATGTGCGCCGCCAGGCAGCCACCCTGGTAGCGAGCGAAGAGGTCGGCGACATCTTCCGGGGCGGCAAGGCCTACGACGTGCACGTGTGGAGCACGCCCCAGTCCCGCGACAGCGTGAGCAAAGTGCGAGAGCTTCCCATTTACACCCCCGGAGGCAAGCAGATTCGCCTGGAGCAGGTGGCAGACGTTCGCACCGCCCCGACTCCCAACGTCGTAGAGAGGGACCAGCAGACGAACAAGATCGACGTTGGCGCCAACGTGGCGCAGGGGCAAGACCTCGGCTCCGTCATAAAGCAGGTCAGGGCTCGCATTGCGGGAGTGAAGTATCCGCATGGGTACAGCTACGAGATTCTGGGAGAATCCACCGAACTGGCCGCCGCACAGAAGAACCTGTTGCTCTACGGACTAGCCGCAGCCATTGTAATATTTGCCCTCTTGCAGGCTTCCTTCGGGAGCCTGCGCCCGGCGCTCGTGCTCTTCCTCACCCTGCCGATGGCGCTGGTGGGCGGGGCGTTCGCGGTGCGGATGGGCGGCGGGATACTCTCGCTGGGCTCTCTGGTCGGCTTCCTGACCGTGTTCGGCATCGCAGCGCGAAACGGTATCCTGATGATCAGCCACTTCCAGCACCTCGAACGCGAGGAGGGCGTGCCGTTCGGACCGGAACTCGTCCTGCGCGGGGCGAAGGAGCGGCTCGCGCCGATCCTGATGACCGCCCTGGCGACCGCCCTGGCGCTCGTCCCGCTGGCGGTGGCGGGCGAGATTCCCGGCAACGAGATCCAACACCCCATGGCGATCGTGATCCTGGGCGGCCTCACCACCTCGACGCTCCTGACCTTGTTCGTCCTCCCCTCCCTGTATCTGCGTTTCGGAAAGAGAGTGTGAAATGCGCGATCTTCGCATTGCAGTCATCTTTGTCTCAGGGTTAGTAGTGCTCTCGGCTGCAGCCTGCGGCGCCCAGAGCGCGAGCCAGGGCACCGGTCCAACCCGATCCGAGCGTTTGAGCACTGTCAGCGCGAAAGACTTTGACCGCGCCAACTTCGGCAACAATTCGGCCATAGTCAACAACAAATGGTTCCCTCTCAAGCCTGGAGCGTACTCTGCTTTCGAGGGTTCCGCTATAGACACCGGCGAGCGCGTTTCCCGCCGCGTGGAGTCCACCGTCACCGACCTGACCAAGGTGATCAACGGCGTGAACACCGTGGTTGTTCTGGAGAACGACATCACCAGTGGCGAGCTGGAGGAGTCGGAACTCTCCTTCTATGCACAGGACAAAGATGGGAACGTCTGGCACATGGGTGAGTACCCCGAGGAGTACGATAGTGGGAAGTTCGTTAAAGCTCCGGGCTGGCTTGCCGGTTCTGAAGGCGCAACGGCAGGGATAATGATGAGGGCGCAGCCGCGGACGGGGACGCCCAGCTACTCCGAGGGATACGCTCCCCCTCCGATAAGCTGGAAGGACCGGGGGAAGGTGTACAAGGTGGGCCAGAAGACCTGTGTGCCCGTCAAATGCTACAAAAACGTCCTGGTGATCGAGGAGTTCGAGCGGGACAAACCAGGAGCCTATCAGACCAAGTACTACGCGCCCGGTGTGGGCAATGTTCGAGTCGGATGGCGAGGGCCCAACGAAGATGAGAGGGAGACCCTCTCTCTGGTCAAAGACACGCGTCTCAGCCCGGAAGCCTTGGTGGAAGCACGTGAGAGCGCACTCAAGCTGGAGAAGCACGCCTACAAGCTCAAGGACTTCTACCGTAAAACGCAGCCAGCGAAGCCCACGCTCCGGGTGGGACGATAACACAGGGACAAAACCTGGGCCTCCACGTCCTGATGAAGTTCTCGGAATCGGAGTATGGACTGACCGACGAAGCTCGTTTCGGGAGTCGCTGGACGCATGAGATGAGGGCCGAGGTTGGAGTCCCTCGAGAAAGGATGGTTGACGGTCATGGGACGAAAAGCGGTATTGAGCGCCATCATCGGCTCGGTGCTTGTGCTTCTGGCCGGGTGCGCGAGCTCCTCAGGGAAAACTTACGCGCCCCACATCAAACCCGCCGGGTTCACCACCACAATTGACAACAAGTACTTCCCCCTGAAGCCGGGAACCACCTTCATCTACCGGGGCAAGGGAGAGCGCGACGAGATGGCCGTCACATCCGACACCAGGCGGATCATGGGCGTGAACTGCGTCGTAGTTAACGACAGGGCATGGGAAGCCGGCAAGCTGGTCGAACAGACCTACGACTGGTACGCTCAGGACCAGAAAGGCACCGTCTGGTACTTCGGGGAAGACACGAAGGAGTACAAGAATGGCAAGGTTGTGAGCACCAAAGGCTCGTGGGAGGCTGGCAGAGATGGAGCCAAGCCGGGCCTCATCATGCAGGCTCACCCGAAAGTAGGCAAGTCTTACCACCAGGAATACTACAAGGGCAAAGCTGAAGATATGGCCCGCGTGCTGAGCCTCAACGAGTCGATTAAGGTACCCTATGGTTCCTTCCACCACGTGCTGAAAACCAAGGAGTGGACGCCACTGGAGCCGAATATCGTCGAGCGCAAGTATTACGCTTCTGGAGTGGGCTACGTGGGCCAGCTGGGGGGCTTACAGCTGATCGCTGTGAAGCATGGATGAGGGAAGCTGCTGCACACCCGTGCAGGAGATGCAAGTGAGAGGACTCTGGCGGACCAGAACTTCAGGGAACACTCCTTCATGAGTCTGTATGAGTAGGATTTGTCTGCGAGAAAAAGCAGGTTGCAGGACTTTTGTCTGGTGCCGGAGGTGGGACTCGAACCCACACGACCTTGCGGCCACCGAATTTTGAGTCCGGCGCGTCTACCAGTTCCGCCACTCCGGCAGAGTGAGCGAGAGGATTATACCAATGCATGCAGGTTTCTTTGAATAACGCTGGTCAAAAACGTCAATAAATCCTTTACGACGTCGGTTCTGCCGTAGATCTGCATGAGGGTACAAATTCACGCCAAGCGTATTTTTAAGACTGGTTACTGTTAGAAAACTTCAAGGAGTTGCGAAGTCTCTGCTTATGATCAAGGCTTCTTCCATTTCGCCGCGCAGGTCTTCTTTGGAACCTACGTGGTAGAAGTGGTTGGCTGTTTTGATGACGACGGAAGGCATCTCTCTTTCCAGAGACGGGTTGGATCTGTGTCTGTTCTGCTTCCAGGTAGATAGAGCAAAACCAGCGGGCAGATCTCGCAACCTCGCAAGGAGTTCTACGAACTCTTCGCTCGTCCAGCTATTGTAATAATCGGTGTGACGACCAGCATACGGTGGATCCGCATAAACGAAATCCCTTTTTCTGACCCCGGAGAGAGTCTCGCGCCAATCCGCAACTGCGAATACCCAATCGCGAGATCTTATCAACCGCGAGACCCAGGAAACTTGATTCACGATCTTCGTTATATACGCCCTGCTGAAACGCTCGGGCTTCTTGCAGAAAGGTACGTTGAACTCTCCCTTTTTATTGAAGCGCATAACACCGTTGAAGCAGGCACGGTTCAGAAAGAGGAGGTCGAGACTGGATGGATGAGCATTGAATCTCTTTCGTACATTGTAGTAATGCTCATCTCCATAGATAGATAAAGAACGGCCCTCGCGCTCAAGGTATTCTCTGACTGTCTTTCCAGTGACATTGCCGGAGGCAATATCACGATAAAAATTGATGATGTGGAGGTTCGTATCTGCGACCAGTGCCCGCCTGGGCGCAAGGTTGAACAATACTGTCCCCGATCCCAGAAACGGCTCGATCCAGCGTCCGGCTCCGTTCCACCGAATAGATGAAAATATAAAAGGTGTCAGCTTGGTCTTGATGCCCTGGCATTTCAGGGGTGGCGCTTTGACAATATTGGTGATCCGGGGCAGCGATACAGCACTGCTGCTTGTGCCATCAAAGCCGCTTAACGTTAGCTGATCTGGATACTCCAACAACATATTCCTTGATTGAACAGTTACACCAATTTCTGACTCAGGTTGCACGTCGTTTATGGCCTAGTCAAGGCTGTAAGGATAGCGTGTAATACGACGGTCCCAGGGCATTCACCGCATGATGAGAGGTCGGAGATCTCCTCATGTTACGGCGGCGCATCGCCAGCCACCTACGGGATGCACTCAGGGCAACAACTTGCCCAAGAAGCTTTGCAGTCTGCGCAGGGCTTGCTTTGCGCCATCTCCAGAAGTGCGGTGATGCTGGAGAAGGAATGATCTTTTGCCTGCCGCGCTCTCCGGTATAATCTCTCTGAATGCGTGTCTATTTGATTGACGGCTACTCCCTTCTATATCGTGCGTTCTACGCGCTGCCGCAGAGCATAGTCACTTCGAGCGGCCTGATGACCAATGCTCTCTACGGGTTTACGAGCGTCCTCTTGAAGCTGCTCGACGAGGAGGGCGAGAAGGGGGTCGCGGTCGTCTGGGACGGAGGGATGCCGAAGTTTCGGACGGAGATCTTCCCCGAGTACAAGGCCCAGAGATCGGAGATGCCCGAGGAGCTGAAGTCCCAGCTCGACCACCTGGATGAGATCCTGGAGGCCATGAACATCCCGGCGATCCGGGCCGAAGGTTTCGAGGCCGACGACTCCATAGCGACGCTCTCGAAGCGTATCCCCGAAGGCACCGAGCTCATGATCGTAACCGGCGATCAGGATGCGATGCAGCTCGTGGACGGCAATGTGAAGGTCCTGCGGACGAGCGCCCGCCGCGGGTTCTCCCAGACCGAGGTCTACGGCAGGGACGAGGTCATCGAGGAGTACGGCGTGACGCCAGAGCAGATCCCCGACTACAAAGCCCTCGTCGGAGACCCCTCGGACAACATCCCTGGCGTGAGAGGCATCGGGCCCAAGAGCGCGGCGAGCCTGCTGCGAGAGTTCGGGAGCGTGGCCGGAATCTACGATAACCTGGACAAGATCTCCGCCAAGGGTACTCGAAAGAAACTCGAAGACGGCAGGGAGAGCGCGTTTCTGTCGCTGGAGCTGGTGAAGATGCGCTTCGACGTGCCAGTCGAGTTCGACGCGGACGCTCTGAGATTCGAGGGGGTATCGCCGGAGTGCCGGAAGGTGTTCGAACGCTACGAGTTCAACACCTTCCTCGAAGCTCGACTGCCGAACCTGCCGGTGGTCGGGGGGGAGAGGATAGAACCGCCCGAGAAGCTGGAAGTTCGCGTCTCCGAAGAGCCGTTACAGCCGAGCTTCGAGCCGGTGGCCCTGGCGCCGGTCGGGGACGGACGCTGGTGCGTTGCGACGGCGGCGGATGAGGTGCATCTCTCGGGCGAGGTGCCGCCCGGATCTCTGCAGGTTCACGACGCCAAGAAGACCGGGGTGCGCCAGGCGTCCTTCGACACCTATCTCGCCGCCTACCTGATACAGCCGGGGACCCGCAGCTACGAGCCGGAAGCCCTGGCGAGAGAGCGGGGACTCCGGCGGGTCGAGGCGAGGCACGAGGATCCTGCGGTTGCGGGGGCGGCGAAGCGGGCGGCGCTGGTCTACGCGCTCGCGCCGGTGCTGAACGAGCAGCTAGAGGAGATGAAACTCGCCCGGCTCTACTACGACGTGGAGCTGCCGCTGGCCGATGTGCTGGCGAAGATGGAGAAAGTGGGAATGCCGGTAGACCGCCGGGCTCTGGAGGATATCGGCGCGGAGATCGAAGGTCAGATCAAAGAGGTCGAGCAGAGGATCTTCGAGGATGTCGGGCATCCGTTCAATATCGGGTCGCCGAAGCAGCTCGGGGAGGTGCTCTTCGAGGAGCTCTCCATCCCGCCGGTCCGCAAGACCAAGACCGGCTACTCCACCGATGCGAAGGTCTTGCAGCAGCTAGCGGTGCAGGGCTACACCGTCGCCGAGCGCATCATCACCTACCGCGAGCTTGCCAAGCTGAGGGGCACCTACATCGAGGGGCTCGCGAAGCTTATCGGCGAGGATGGCCGCATCCACACCACCCTGAACCAGACCGCCACGACGACGGGCCGCATCTCCAGCGACTCGCCGAATCTGCAGAATATCCCGGTGCGCACCGAACTGGGGACGCGCATCCGGGACGCCTTCACCGCTTCGCCGGGACGCAGGCTCCTCGTCGCCGACTACTCCCAGATCGAACTGCGCATCCTGGTGCACATGACCCGCGAGCCCGCGCTCGTCGAAGCGTTCAGAAACGGCGAGGACATCCACACCCGCACCGCGGCCGAGGTCTTCGACGTTCGCCCCGAGAGCGTTACCCCCGAGCTTCGCCGCCGGGCGAAGATGGTCAACTTCGGCATCCTCTACGGCATCTCCGGTTACGGGCTCGCCATGCGCCTCGGCAACGTCCACCCTTCCGAGGCTGACCGCTACATAAGGCGCTACTTCGAGCGTTACCCGAAGGTTACGGAGTTTATCCAGAAGACCAACGAGGAAGCCGAGAGGTTAGGGTACTCGACGACCCTGTTCGGACGCAGGCGTTACGTGCCGGAGCTCCGGAACAAGAACAAGAATATTCGCAAGCTGGGGGAGAGGCTCGCGTTCAACGCCAGGGTGCAGGGGACGGCGGCGGATATCATCAAGGTGGCGATGGTGGACCTCGACGCCCGGCTCCCCGCGCTCGGGGCAGATATGCTGATGCAGGTGCACGACGAGCTCGTCTTCGACGTGGACGAGGAGAGGTTGGGTGAGGTGGCAGAACTCGCCACCGAGCGCATGGTCGCGGCCTACGATCTGGACCCGCCGCTCGAAGTCGAGGTAAAAATCGGAGAAAGATGGGGCAGAGTTAAACCATTCGCTCCATGAGGGTGTAAAATAAAGCTGTTGCGTATTACATTTGAGGAATTCTTGTATAATCACTGTTCTGCAAGCTATGAAGAAGAGGAAAGTAACTGTTAGATGACGGAAACCACTGAAAAAACTTCCCGGGCGCTGACCATGAAAGACTTCTTTCGGGAGGAGAACGGGGAGATAGTCCCCATAGATGAGAGCGTCCTGATGGACTTCAGCGACGGGGACATAGTCGAGGGCGACATCGTCAGAATAGACAAGGACGAGGTCCTCGTTGACATCGGATACAAGTCGGAGGGGATCATCCCGGCCAACGAGCTTTCCATCCGCAAGGGCGTGGACCCGCAGGAGGTCGTGGAGCTCGGCCAGCACATCGAGGCGCTGGTGATGCAGAAAGAGGATGCCGACGGACGGCTGGTTCTCTCCGCCAAGCGCGCCGCCTTCGAGCGGGCCTGGAATCGCATAGAGGAAGCATACTCCGAGCAGCGCACCGTCGAGGGACCGGTTATCGAGGTGGTCAAGGGAGGTTTGATCCTTGACATCGGCCTGCGGGGCTTTTTGCCGGCCAGCCTGGTGGACATCCGCAGGGTTAGGGATCTGGACTCCTTCCTCGGCCAGAAGCTCGAGTGTAAGGTCATAGAGCTGAACCGCAGCCGCAACAACGTTGTCCTCAGCCGGCGGGCGGTGCTCGAAGAGGAGCGCAAGGAGGAGCGCGAGAAGATCCTCACCTCGCTGCACGAAGGCGAGGTAGTCAAGGGCACGGTCTCCAACCTGGTTGACTTCGGAGCGTTCGTGGACCTCGACGGCATTGACGGTCTGATCCACATCTCCGAGCTCTCCTGGAACCACGTGGACCATCCGAGCGAGGTGGTTCACGTTGGAGAAGAGGTAGAGGTCAAGGTCCTGGAAGTGGACCAGGATCGGGAGCGGATCTCCCTCGGCCTCAAGCAGACGCGCAGGGACCCGTGGCAGGAGATCGTGGAGCGGGTCAAGGTCGGAGAGACGATCCACGGTCGGGTCACCAAGCTGGTCTCCTTCGGGGCTTTCGTCGAGGTTGCCGAGGGCGTCGAGGGTTTGATCCACATCTCCGAGCTTGCCGAGCACCACGTCGAGACTCCGGGCGAGGTAGTGCGCAGCGGCGACGAGGTGGACGCCCGGATCATTGATGTGGATCCCAAGCGGCGTCGGCTCTCTCTCAGCCTGCGGCCCAAGAGAGAGGAGCGCGAGGAGGAGCACCGGCCCCGCCGCGAGGAGCGCGAGGAGCGCCCCCGCCGCGACCGTGACCGCCAGCCTCGCGAGGGCGGTATCAGGACCGCCGGAGCCTTCGACCAGCTTTCGGACCTGGATCTGGAACGAGAGTAACGCACACCTCTCAAGGACTCAAAAAAGGGCCGGTAACCGTGGCGGTTACCGGCCCTTTGGCGTGCGGGAAGAGCACCTTCGTCCACATGCTCGCTTCTCTGGGAGCCGAGAGCGTCTCCTCGGATGAGATCGTCCACACCCTGCTCGCCGATGATTCCGAGACCGCCATCCGCGTCGCCGAACGCTTTGGTGAACACGTGCGGGGCGAGCGGGGCATAGACCGCAAAGCACTCGGAAAAGAGGTCTTCGGAAACCCGGAAGCTCTCAACGATCTCGAACGTATCTTGCACCCGCTGGTGCGCCGGGAGACCGACCGCAGGATAAAAAGCTCCGATGCCGAAGTATTTGTCGCCGAGATTCCTCTTCTGTTCGAGAGCGGGCGTGAGAGCGACTTCGACGTTACGGTCGCGGTGGTCGCGCCGGAGAAACGACGGCGGGCCTGGGCCGAGGAGCGTGGAATCGGCGAGGACCGGTGGCAGGCCATAGAAGAGCGTCAGTTCTATGGAGAAGAGAAAGCGCGCCGCGCCGACCTGGTAGTACAAAATGATGCAGGCAAAGATAAACTTATGGAGCAGGCCAGAGATGTATGGAGTACGGTCCTGAGAGGAGGGTTCGGACGGTAACCTACACGGGCAGGAGGCGCGGATACGCGAAACGGAGAGCCCGGCACCGGAGGCTTCTTGCTGTGGGGCTGACGCTCGCCGTTGTTGTCCTGCTTTGCTTGCCGTTTCTACCGCGTATACAGGAGGCGATTCAGCGGGAGATATATCCCCTGAAGTATGCGCCCCAGATCCGGGCCGACAGCAGGGAGTTCGGCGTGGACCCGACGCTCGTGGCGGGGGTGGTCTACGTGGAGAGCCGCTTCGGGTATGACTCCGAGTCTTCTAAGGGCGCCTATGGCCTCATGCAACTCATGCCTTCCACCGCAAAATTTATCTCCGAGCGCAGTGGCATCAGAGGAGATTACCGGGACCCGGAGGTGAACTTGCGGATGGGTACCTGGTACCTGAGCTACCTCGAAAGCCGTTACCCGAATAACAAGAGGATGGCACTCGCGGCGTACAACTCCGGCGAAGGGCGGGTGAATGTGTGGGCTTTGCGCAAAGGCTTCGACATACGACGGGATATCCCGTACAAGGAGACGCGCGACTACGTCCAGAACGTCCTTGAAGCCCAGAAGACCTACAGAGAGCTCTACGGGAAGAATCTGAATCGCTGAAAGCTAGCTGTCCGGGAATCAACCGCGAAAGAAACCGGAGTCCCGTAACAAGGAACTCCGGTCTCGATGGCCCGGTAACGGCTGGAAGGAGGCGGGGGAGGGGACCGCCGCTCCGGTCTCAGAAATAGTACGATGCCGCAATAGGCGTACACATCAGCCATCTGGACTATCTTTTATGGTGTAAATATTAGCCGCACAGCCTATTTCTAGGTGTTGCGAGAAAAATTGTAGCAGGCGCGGTGATATAAGGGGTTTCGGGGCTAGAGCCGGTGCGTTGAGAATCCCCCTTCCCGCTCGCGTGCGCCGGACAATAATCGCAGAATGGTTTGCGTGCACTCCTCTGGACTTACTTCCTGTCCGGACAGGAGGATTTCGCTGGCGTAAATATTCTCGTCCCAAAACTCCTGGCCCAGCGCCTGCAAGAGAGTGTGCTGCGATAGCTGGCTTGCGGTGCGGAGCGGGTCGGGAGGCTCCGTTGCTTCGATGCTGAGGCTGAGCACGTGGCCTCCGCGCTGCTTGCGCATGAACGGTAGTGCCGCTGCCACGCAGTATAGGAAACCCTTGATATTCACATCCACCGAGCGTTCCCAGGAGTCGATATCCAGGCTACCGAGCGGGGCTGCTCCGGCTCCGGCCATGTAGAGCAGCATATCCAGGCTGCCGAACTGACTCGCTGCAGTCTCTATCAGGTGGGCCGGATGGTGGCGTTTGGCGAGGTGGGTTCCGAAAGCGATCACCTGTCCTTCGTACTCTTCAGATTCTTTTTCCAGTGCCTCCAGACGCTGGCGGTTCCGGCCGCCGAGAACCAGGTTCGTTCCCTCGCGAGCGAGCGCCCTGGCGGTTGCCGCGCCATAGGGTCTCGACGCGCCCAGGACTACAGCGGTTTTCCCGGCAAGCTCGCCCATGCCCTACTTGACCTTCCTGTTCCGCTGCGCTTTGGCTGAGCCTCCTGCTTCGCGCCGCAAGCGATCACGGACCAGAGATGTCCGGGGAGTGCGGCTGCGGTACTGGATGCGTCTGCGCCGCAGGTATCCGATCGGGGCGCTCCAGACGTGGACCAGGTGCGAGTAGGGCCACAGGAAAAACAGCAGGAAGGCGAAGAGAATGTGGATCTTGAAGATCGGGGGAATGTTTATCATCAGCTTCGGATCGGGGGCGAAGGAGAACAGGCTGCGGGCCCACGGGCCTATGGAGGTGCGGTAGTCGAAGGTCGGGTTCCCGAAGAAGCTAGCGCCCGGCATGTTGAAGTAACCGACCCAGATCCTGTAGCCGAGCGTGACGATCACGCCTATGAATATCACGACGAGCAGCAGTGCATCAATAACGAATTTGATGTTGCTGGTGGTGTTGCGGCGAACCCGTTTGACGAACCAGCGTCTGAGGTTGATGATCAGGATGCCGACCGCAGCCGCTGTGCCCGCCGCCGTGCCGGCCCACAAGGAAAGAAGCTCGTACCAGGGATCCTTGAAGCCGATGGCGTGGTAGAACTGGATCGGGATGATGATCCCCATCACATGCCCGAAGAAGGCCAGGATTATCCCCCAGTGGAAGAGGATCGAACCCCACACCAGCATCCTCTTCTCCAGCAGCTCGCTCGACTCCGAGGTCCAGCCGAACTGATCCCAGCGGTATCGGAAGACGTGCCCGGTGACGAAGGAAGCTATGGCCAGGTAGGGCCAGATCACCCACAAAAAGTTATCAAGCAGGCTCATCTCTTTCTCCCGTGAAAGACTACGTTGCTCTGCTTCTGGTCTCCGTAGGGCTCGAGCCCGACCTCTTCTCTGGGAGGTCCGTGGACCACGAGGTTGCGCGCCTCCTGAACGTCGCTCTCTTCGATCTCTGGCAGCTCGCTTCTCAAGGCTTCGATCAGGTGCGAGTAGGGGCTTTTGCGCTGGATGAGGGCTTTGCGTATCACCTCGAGCCCCCCGCGATAGGAGGAGATAAGAGAGATTCCTTCCTCGGGGCGCTCCGCGGCGAACTCCAGCATCACCGGCAGGTAGTCCGGAAGCTCGCTGGTTTCGAGCGCATACCCTGCCCGGGCGTAGACTTCCTTTATCCCGGCGAGTATCTGTCCCCTCACCCTCTGGTCTCCGTGGCGGAAGTAGGTGAGATACAGGCAGTTCTTGGCTGCGAAATCGAAGGTGTGGGCGTAGTCGGTGCGCAGTTTGATGGCGGGCGTCTGCTCCCAGTAGAGCAGAAAGCGCATCATGCTTTCTTTCGCGGCGCAATCCAGGAGATCCCTGACCGTTTCGGCTATCTCTTCTCTGGCGGAGATGACTTCCTCGTCAGGGTAGCGGAGGAGCACCGAGAGCAGCTTGAAGACCATCATGCTCCCGCCTCCCCCGTCTTGAGGTGGAACGCCTCGAAGTCGGCCTTGCTGCGGAAGAAGTTGACGTTGGGTGCGGATATTTTCTGGCCCATCTCTTCGGCTCTCTTTTCGAGTTCCTTCTTCATGGCATAGAACTCTTCGTTGCGCCCGCCGCTCTCTGCCGTCGCGCAGCTACCCGGACCTCCGGCGAAGTCCAGGCCGCAGGAGCCCTGTTGCTCGTCGAGCCGGGCGGCGAGTTCCCGGTGGGCCTTGGGGATCACGTAACGCTCGTCATAGTTGGCGATGGCGAGCAGGCGGTACATATCCACGATCTCTTGATGAGACATCCCGACCTCCCCGGCGAGCGCAGGGTCGGACTCGCCGGCGATGTCGAGTTCGCGCATGTAGGCGCGCATCGCAGCCAACCGCTTCAAGACCCGCCTGATCTCCTTCTCGTCTCCGGCGGTGAGCATGTTTGCCAGGTACTTGGCGGGGATGCGCATCTCGTCTATCGCCGGGAAGACCTTGTCGGGGTCTGGCTCGCCGTCTTCGACCAGGCTCATCACCGGCGAGAGCGGGGGCACGTACCAGACCATCGGCAGCGTCCGGTACTCTGGGTGCAGCGGCAGCCCGACGCCCCACTCGATCGCCAGCTTGTACAGCGGGGAGCGCTGGGCAGCCTCGATCCAGTCCTCCGGGATGCCATCGAAGCGAGCCTGCTCTACGACCTGCGGGTCGTGGGGGTCGAGGAAGATGGAGCGCTGGGCGTCGAGGAGGTCCTGCTCGTCGGGTACCGAAGCTGCCTCCTCGACCCGGTCGGCATCATAGAGCAAAAGCCCGATGTAGCGGATGCGCCCGACGCAGGTCTCCGAGCAGATGGTGGGCTCTCCGTTCTGGATGCGGGGGTAGCACAGGGTGCACTTCTCGGCCTTGCCCGTATGCCAGTTGAAGTAGACCTTCTTGTACGGGCATCCGGTTACGCAATAGCGCCAGCCGCGGCACTGCTCCTGGTCCACGAGCACGATACCGTCCTCCTCGCGCTTGTACATCGCTCCCGAGGGGCAGGAAGCCACACACGAAGGGTTCAGGCAGTGCTCGCAAATGCGCGGCAGGTACATCATGAACACCCGCTCGTACTCCATCCGCACCCGCTCTTCCAGATCGGGTGTGATGTTGGGGTCGTGCGGTGCGGTCTCCTGGGAGCCCGCGAGATCATCCTCCCAGTTAGGCCCCCATTCGAGCTCCATCGGGTCGCCGGTTATGCGGGAGTGGGGGCGGGCTACCGGCTGATGGGCGGAGGGCTTGGCTTTGGTGAGCGTCTCGTAGTCGTAGGTCCAGGGCTCGTAGTAGTCCTCTATCACCGGGAGGTCCGGGTTGTAGAAGATATTGGCGAGCTTCTTGAACTTGCTTCCAGCCTTCAGTTCGAGCTTGCCGTTCTTCTTGAGCTCCCAGCCGCCTTTCCACTTCTCCTGGTTTTCCCATTCTTTGGGGTATCCGACGCCGGGCTTGGTCTCCACGTCGTTGAACCAGATGTACTCGGTGCCCTCCCGGTTAGTCCAGGTATTTTTGCAGGTAACCGAGCAGGTGTGGCAGCCGAGGCACTTGTCCAGGTTCATGATCATGCCGATCTGTGCCTTGACGAGCACTAGTATTCAACCTCCTCCTGGCGCTTGCGGATGACGGTTACGGTATCCCTCTGGGAACCGGCTGGTCCGTAGTAGTTGAAGAAGTAGGAGAGCTGGGCGTAGCCCCCGATCATGTGCGTGGGTTTGACCACGATCCTGGTTACGGAGTTGTGCGTCCCGCCTCTGGTGCCTGAAGTCTCGCTCTTGGGCACGTTCACATGCCGGTCCAGGGCGTGATACATCAGCGCCATCCCTTCGGGGAGACGGTGGCTGACGACGGCGCGGGTCGCTATCACGCCGTTGCCGTTGTAGACCTCGATCCAGTCGTTGTCTTTGACGTCTATCTTGTTCGCGTCCTCGACGCTCATCCACACCACTGGGCCGCCCCGGAATATGTCGAGCATCCGCTGGTTGTCCTGGTAGGTGGAGTGGATGGACCACTTGGAGTGCGGGGAGATGTACCGAACCTCCACCTCGGCTTTCCCGGCCTCATCTCGCGCGCCGAGTCTGAGCGGAGGCCGGTAGATCGGCAGTCCCTCGCCGTACTCCAGCATCCACTCGTGGTCCAGGTAGAAATGCTGGCGCCCGGTCAGAGTGTGCCAGGGCTTGCCTTTGTCCACGTTTATGGTGAAAGCCGAGTAGCGTCGGGTGCGGCTCTCGGCTCCCGACCACTCGGGCGAGGTTATGACCTTGCGGGGCTGCGCCGTTATGTCCTTGAGGTTGAAGACCTCATCGGCCTTCTCCTCCGCGAGATCCGCCAGTTCGAGACCGGTCTGTTTCTCCATAGACCTGAAGCCCTCGACTGCGAGGCGGCCGTTGGTGGTCCCGGAGAGCGCGAGGATGGCGTCGCAGATCTGCTCCGCCCGCTCCGTGCGGGGTCTTCCGGCGGCCGGACCTTCGCGCACCGCCCCATTCTGTCGGCGCATCTCATCCGCCTCCACGGTGGCCTTCCAGGTCGCTCCCTTGGAGCCGATCCCCGGTTCCTCGACCAGCGGCCCCAAGGAGCACATCTTCTGCGCCACGGCGGTGTAGTCGCGCTCTATGACGGTGAGCCGGGGCATGGTCCTGCCCGGCACCGGCTCGCACTCGCCCTTCTTCCAGTCTCGCACCGCACCCCACGGCTGGCCCAGCTCGTCCGGGCTGTCGTGCATGAGCGGGGTGGCGGTCACGTCCTTGCGGACGCCGAGATGTGCAGCGGCAAGCTCCGAGAACTTCTTCGCTATCGCCTTGAAGGAGTCCCAGTCGCTCCTGGCCTCCCACGGCGGGGTTATCGCCTGGTTGAAGGGATGCACGAAGGGATGCAGGTCGGTCGAGGAGAGATCGTGTTTCTCGTACCAGGTCGCCGCCGGGAGGACGATGTCGGCGTAGAGCGTGGAGCTGTTCTGCCGGAAGTCTAAAGTAGTGAGGAGATCCAGCTTCCCCGACGGCGCCTCCTCGTGCCAGCGCACATCGCGGGGCCTCTTCTCTTCGGGCGTCTCCTCTTCCGTAACCGCCGCATCCGGGACACCGAGGAGATGCTTGAGGAAGAACTCGTGTCCCTTGCCGGAGGAACCAAGAAGGTTTGAGCGCCAGAGCGTCAGCACGCGCGGGTAGTTCTGCGGAGCGTCGGGGTCCTCGACCGCAAAGTTCAGGCGGCCTTCTTTCAGCTCCCGAACAACGTGCTCCTCGACGGAGATACCCTCACGTTCGGCTTCCTCTGCTATCTCCAGCGGGTTGCGGTCGAAGGTAGGGTACGAGGGCTGCCAGCCGAGCCGGGAAGCCTGGGCTATGCAATCTATAAACTGCATCCCGGAGAATTTGCCCTTCGCGGCGGGCGAGGCGTGTGCCTCGGGCGAGGTGTGCTCGTAGCGCCACTGGTCGGCGGCAACGTACCAGTTAGAGGTGCCCGCCATGTGCCGCGGAGGGCGGTTCCAGTCCAGCGCGAAAGCCATCGTGGACCAGCCGGTGAGCGGCCTCACCTTCTCCTGGCCGGTATAGTGCGCCCAGCCGCCGCCGTTTACGCCCTGGCAGCCGCACAGCAGCACCATCGTCAGGATCGAGCGGTAGGTCTGGTCGGCGTTGTACCAGTGATTGATACCGGAGCCCATGATGATCATCGAGCGTCCCTCGGTTCGCTCGGCATTGCGGGCGAACTCGCGGGCTATGCGTATGGCCCGGCCCGCGTCAACGCCGGTGATCTCCTGCTGCCAGGCCGGGGTGTAGGGCTCGGGGTCATCGTAGTCCTCGGGCCACTCGCCCGGCAGACTATCTCTCCTCACCCCGAACTGGGCCATCAACAGGTCGAAGACCGTGGTGACGAGCCTGCCCCCGATTCGCCTGGCGGGCACACCACGCGTGAGCGTCTCTCTGGTGTCGAAGCGCGGCAACTCGACCTCGACGGGCTGGTAGTGGTGCCCGCCGAGCAGGGTCAGCGCCGGGTTGGTGTCTCCGACATCCAGGTTCCAGCGGCCCTCGCCCTCTTTGCCGTAGCGCGTACCGAGGGTCCCGTTGGGGCTGACTGTTTCGCCGGTCTTCTCGTCCAGCAGAACAGGCTTCCACTCCGCGTTCTCGCTACCATCACCGAGGTCCGAGGCGCGCAGGAACCTGCCGGGGACGTACTTTCCATCCTCACTCTCCTGCAGCGTGATGAGAAATGGCAGGTCGGTGTACTTCTTTACGTAATCTATGAAGTAGGGGACCTGCCTGTCTGCGTAAAACTCCTTGAGGATGACGTGCCCCATCGCCATCCCTAAAGCGCCGTCGGTTCCGGGCTGGGCCGGGAGCCAGTGGTCAGCGAACTTGGTGTGGTCGGAGTAGTCGGGGGAGACGACCACCGTCTTCTGGCCCTTGTAGCGGGCCTCGGTCATGAAGTGGGCGTCCGGGGTGCGGGTCATGGGGAGATTCGCCCCCCACATCATCAGGTAGGAAGCGTTGTACCAGTCGGCGGACTCGGGGACGTCGGTCTGGTCGCCCCAGATCTGGGGTGAGGCCGCGGGCCAGTCGGAGTACCAGTCGTAGAAGCTCGGGATCACACCGCCTATCAGCGAGTAGAACCTGGTCCCGCTGGCGTAGGAGACCATGCTCATCGCCGGGATGGGGGTGAAGCCCATGACCCGATCCGGGCCATACTTCTTTACGGTGTACACGTGAGCCGCGGCGACGATTTCCGTGACCTCATCCCACGACGCTCTGAGCAGACCACCCTTACCTCTCTGGACCTTGTAGCTTCTCGACTTCTGCGGGTCCTCGACTATGCTCGCCCACGCTTCTACCGGATCGCCCGCCTGCTGCTTCGCCTCGCGGTAGAGTTCTAGCAGGGCGCCACGGACGTAGGGGTACTTTATCCTCAAGGGCGAGTAGGTGTACCAGGAGAAGGAGGCTCCTCTGGGGCAGCCGCGCGGCTCGTACTCCGGGAAGTCCGGGCCGTTGGTGGGATAGTCGGTGGCCTGGGTTTCCCAGGTGATGATGCCGTCTTTTACGTAGACCTTCCAGGAGCACGATCCGGTACAGTTGACCCCGTGGGTGGAGCGTATGATCTTGTCGTGCTGCCAGCGATTTTCGTAGGTGTATTCCCAGCCTCTGTCGCGCGCGCTCAGCTCGCTCCAGCCATTGGACCGTTTTTCGGTCCGGCCGAGGTATTGCATTGCGCGCAGGATAGGTTTGGCCGCCCTGGGCAAAGTGCCTCACTCTCCTTCCGCATTCAACCTTCCTGCATTCCCAACTCTCGGAATGAGGCTATAAGACCCGCTTCAAGCTGCTATCAAGAAAGGATCAAGCAGGGATCAAACTTCGCAGCACTCGGCTTTCGGATGAAAGGAACTCGCTGCTGTCAACGGCCAGGAGGCGCGTATAATCGTTGGAGCGTTTGTTTGTCGGGTCTCATGCAAGGATGTCGGGGTTTGCCGATGGAATGGTCGATCAAAGATGGATTTCAGGTAAGCAGCGAGTACCGGCCTACGGGCGACCAGCCGCAGGCCATAGAGAAGCTCGCCTCCGGGGCTATCTCCGGGATGCGGGCGCAGACCCTGCTCGGCGTGACCGGGAGCGGCAAGACGCACACGATGGCGCGGGCTATAGAGAAGATCGGGCGTCCGGCGCTCGTGATCGCGCACAACAAGACCTTAGCAGCTCAGCTCGCGAGCGAGTTCAGCGAGTTCTTCCCGAACAACGCCGTCGAGTACTTCGTCAGCTACTACGACTACTACCAGCCCGAAGCCTACGTCCCGAGCACCGACACGTTCATCGAGAAGGACGCCCAGATCAACGAGGACATAGACCGCCTGCGGCACTCCGCCACGAGTTCCCTGTTCACCCGGCGGGATGTGATCGTGGTGGCCAGCGTCTCCGCGATCTACGGTCTCGGTAGCCCGGAAGAGTACCGCTCGAAGATGGTGCTGCTCGAAGAGGGCGGGTTCTACGACCTCGACGACGTTCTCCGGGATCTCGTCAGGATCCAGTACGCCAGAAACGACTACCAGCTTAACCGCGGCACATTCCGCGTGCGGGGCGACGTGCTGGAGGTCCACCCAGCCTACCAGGATACGATCTACCGGATATCCTTCTTCGGCGACGAGGTTGAGAACATGACCGAGGTTGACCCGCTCACGGGCGAGATCCTGCGCGAGCACGAGACCCTGACCGTCTACCCGGCAACCCACTTCGTTACCGGAGACGAGAAGCTGGAGCGCGCGATCAAAGGCATAGAGGAAGAGCTAGAAGAACGTTACGCTGAACTTGAGGGTGAAGGTAAGCTGCTTGAAGCTTACCGGCTGCGGCAGAGGACGCAGTACGACCTGGAGATGCTCCGGGAGCTCGGGTACTGCTCGGGCATCGAGAACTACTCGCGGCACCTGGATGGCAGGGCGCCGGGCTCGACGCCGTACACCCTGCTCGACTACTTCCCCGATGATTACATTACGTTTGTGGACGAGTCGCACATCACTCTGCCGCAGGTACGGGGCATGTACAACGGCGACCGCAGCCGGAAAGAGACCCTGGTGGCGCACGGGTTCCGGCTGCCGAGTGCGCTGGACAACCGGCCCTTGAGGTGGGATGAATTTCTGCTCAAGACGAACCAGTTGATCTTCGTCTCCGCCACGCCCGGACCGTACGAGTTGGAGAATAGCGACCAGATCGTGGAGCAGATCATCCGCCCGACCGGTCTGGTTGACCCTGAGATCGAGGTTCGGCCTACGAAGAACCAGATAGACGACCTTCTGAACGAGGTACACAAGAGGGTCGAGCGCGAGGAGCGGGTGCTCATCACCACGCTGACCATCAAGATGGCCGAAGACCTCACGGATTATCTGCTGGAGCACGGGGTCAAGGCGCGCTACATGCACGCGAATATCGAGACGCTCGACCGCATCCAGATCATTCGCGGGTTGCGTACCGGAGAGTTCGACGTGCTCGTCGGCATCAACCTGTTGCGCGAAGGGTTGGACCTGCCCGAAGTCTCTCTCGTCGCCATCCTCGACGCGGACAAGGAAGGTTTCCTGCGTGGGGAACGGGCACTCATCCAGACCACGGGCCGCGCGGCGCGCAACGTGAACGGGCGGGTCATCATGTACGCCGACAGGGAAACCGAGGCGATGCGCGCCGCGATAAGGGAGACCAACCGCAGGCGCAGCATCCAGGTAGAGTACAACGAGCGCAACGGCATCACGCCGAGAACCATCAAGAAAGGCATCTCGGACATCCTGATCGCCGCCGAGGAGAAGGGTCTCTACAAAGCCGGCAGGAAGAGAACGCGCCGCGAGGCCCCGCGCGACCCGGACGAGTTGAAAGATCTCATCGCCCGGCTCCAGGCCGAGATGATGGAAGCCGCAGAAGAGCTAAAGTTCGAGTACGCTGCCAAGCTCAGAGACGAGATCCGGGACCTCGAAAAGCAGGTACAGGAGACGGCTTCGTAAAGCGGGCCTGATAGAACGGGGGAGGAGGCGTTGAGAACTCTGCTCGGATGTCTAAGCTATGATCCTGGATGATTCGGGTAAGAAAGTTGAAAAAACAGAGGGGAGTGAGCATATGCAAGAGCAGAGGGTGAACCAGAAAAGTAAATCCGGGCTCGAAGGCGTATTCGCCGCAGCCCTGACTCCGATGGACGAAAAACTCGACCCGGATCACGGGGCTTTCGTTTCGCACTGTCGCAGGCTGCTCGACTCCGGCTGCCATGGACTGAGCATCTTCGGCACCACCGGTGAGGGCAATTCTCTCTCCTTCGGGGAGAAAGTTTCGGCTATGGAAGCTCTGGTCGAGGGAGACATACCGGGCGAGAAGCTCCTGCCCGGAACCGGTTCTTGTTCCCTGACTGATGCCGTGCGCCTGAGCCGCGCTGCTCTGGAGATCGGGGCCGCAGGGGTACTGGTACTGCCGCCTTTCTACTACAAGAACGCAGACGACGACGGGCTGTTCCGCTTCTTCGCCGAGCTGATAGATCGCGTGGACGATGAGCGGTTGAAGATCTACCTGTACCACATCCCGTGGATGGCGGGCGTCGGCTTCAGCCTCCCACTCGTGGGGCGTCTGATCGAAGCTTACCCAGAGATCGTCGTAGGGACCAAGGACAGCTCCGGCGACTGGGAGCGCACCGAGAGGACGTGCCGGGAGTTTCCGGGATTTACGGTGTTCGCGGGCTCGGAGCGGTTCCTGCTCGATACCCTTCGCGCGGGAGGGGCGGGGTGCATCTCGGCGATGGTCAACGTCAACGCGCCGCTGGCTCGCAGGGTCTACGAAGCATACGAAGCCGGTGAGGATGCAGAAGCCGAGGCATTGCAGGAAGACCTCAACGAGATGCGCACAGCAACCGAGGGTTTCCCGGCGATCCCGGCTCTCAAGGCTCTGATGTGCGAGACCACGAAAGAAGAGGGCTGGAACCACATCCGCCCGCCGCTGCGTAGCCTGGAGGAGGACCAGCAGCAAAAACTTCTGTCCCGGCTGGACCTCTCGAAGATTTCGTAGGTCTGTTTTATTCGAAGAGCCCGGCCTTGCGTCTCTGGCGAACTATGGCGTTCTTGATCTCGTTGGCATCGGGGAGGGCCAGCTTTTCGAACCGGTAGATGCGCCCGGCGTTGTTTGCTATGGCAAGCGTGCAGTTCACGAATCCTCTCACCCGGACATCTGCTATCTCCCGGAGCGGAATCTTCTCCAGCTTCTGTTGCTGCCAGCCGCCTACCAGCTCCACGCGGTCGCTGTAGACGTTGACGATGTAGTTGTTGTGCGCAGTCGCCTGCGCTATCGGTCTCTCCAAAGCTCTCCCTGCATCCGGGCGGTGGCAAACGGGTTTCCGTTCGCCGGGTAGTTGTCGGTGGCTACCAGGCTCTCCGCGTAGCCGTAGACCCCGTGCTCGCTGATATCCAGTCCGTTGAGCTCCTGATCCGGCTTGACCCTGAGCCCGATAGTCGCCTTGAGGATGGCAAAGACGATGTACGAGGTAACAAAGGTGAACCCGCCTGCGCAGATAATCCCCAGCGCCTGTACGCCGAGCTGATGGAACCCGCCGCCGTAGAGGAGGCCGGGATCTCCGACGCCGGTAGACCTAACCAGCGCTGGCGTCGCGAAAAGGCCCGTGGAGAGCGTGCCCCAGATGCCGCCCATGCCGTGAGAGGCGATGGCGCCGAGTGGGTCGTCAACCCGGATTCTGTCTACGTAGATAAGCGTGAGATACATGATCGCTCCCGCCACGAACCCTATGACTATCGAGGCCCAGGGAGCGACGAAGGCGCAGGCGGCGGTGATGGCGACCAGCGCCGCGAGCGCGCCGTTGCCGAGCATTCCGACGTCTACGTGGCGGCGGTGGATGTAGCTCACGACCATCGCGCCGAGGACGCCCGCGCCCGCGGCGAGGTTGGTGGTGAGGGCAATGTCGGCGAAGGGAGCACCGACGGCGGCCATCGTCGAGCCGGGATTGAAGCCCCACCAGCCGATCCAGAGTATGATCACCCCTAGAACCGCCAGCGGCATGTTGTGGCCAGGAATGATCTGCGGTCTGCCCTCGTCGTCGTACTTGCCGATCCTGGGGCCGAGCAGGAGCGTTCCCGCGAGCGCCGCGACCGCGCCCTGCAGGTGGACCACCGTCGAACCGGCGAAGTCCTGCATGCCGAGGCCGGAGAGCCAGCCGCCGCCCCAGATCCAGTGTCCCACCGTCGGATAGATGAACCCGGCGAAGACGACCGCGAAGATGCAGTAGACAGCGAACTTGGTGCGTTCCAGCATCGTGCCCCACACGATTGCTAAAGAGACCAGCGCGAAGGCTACCTGGAAGAGAAATTTCGCCGAGAGGGGAACTTCCGTCCAGGAAAGACCGGAGAACACCCTGTTTACCGCGTCGGGCGCGGCGTGAGTAAACCAGCCTTCGGTCCCAACAAACGCATTCCCGGTCCCGAAGGCTATCGCGAACCCCACGGCCCAGAACACCACGATCCCGATGCCCATATTCGCCAGGATCTTGGCGACCACGCTCCCGACGTTCTTCATCCGCGAGAAGCCGACCTCCAGCATGGCGAACCCGGCCTGCATGAACAGGACCAGGCAGGCCGCCACTATCACCCAGACGGTGTCTACTGCCAGCTTGATGTCTGCAACGGTTGTCTTCGCAAAGGCTGTGGCTGGTAGCAGCAATACCAGCACGAGTGCTATGGCGAGTACGAGGCCCGTTCGGCGCAAGTTTTTCCTCCTGGATGAAAGGTTTCCTAACTGCTGCACGTCAGATTAATCTCCTGTGTGGAGGAAGTCTTTAGCCCGATGTCCAAACAGGCGACAGCCACAGGCAGGGTATTTTGTGCACGGAGTATAAGCTTGCTCCTTACAGGCTGCGCGGTGAGTGCTGGCGGGCGTAGCAGAGGCGTCGAAGGCATAGACTTTCGTTTGTGATGTTACCGTTGAACCTGATGGCCGAACAGCGGACTCGGGCGAAGGTCAGTGGACGTGGCTTCTGCTCCGTGAGCTCACCGGATCGTGATCTCGCTGGCGCCGCCGGAGATTTCGATCTCGTAGCGGTCGGGAGCCTCCCGGTGGCCGGGGCTCTGGAGCCGGAGCGTGCCTCCGACGGCGTCGAAGCTTTGTCCGTCGAAGGTTAGCTTGCTGGCACCGCCTTTCATGCTCAGGTGTGCCTCGACCCCTGCTGGACGGCGTATGTTCACCTTGCTCGCGCCCCCAGACAGGCGTACCGGAACCACCCCCGACGGCTCCGGGAGCGTCAGGTTGACGTTGCTGAACCCGCGCGTCAAGACGAAGGAGGTCAGCTTCAGCCCGCTGAGGTCCGCCTCGACCTTGTACGCCCCGCCGCGCACCTCGACCTCCCAGGGCACCGCGGCGTTGAGCGTTACTTCCCCGCCGGAGCGGTTGCGCCATTCGAAGAGCCCACCGAAGCGGCGGGGATAGCGGAAGGTCACGGTGCCGTCTGCCACTTCGACCTTCGGTACAGGCCCCTCGAAGCGTGCCCGGTAGAGGTCGTCCATCCCGGAAGCGGACCGGAGGGTGAGCCGGGCAGCCCCATTGGCGAACACCACCCGTCCGCTCCGCACCGAACCTAAAGAAACCGAGAGCTCGCCCCCTTCGCTTCCCTCTGACGTGGTCCGGATCCTGGCGATCTCCTCTCTGGTGAAGACGGTGGTCTTCCGCATGAAGTCGAGAATGATCTCCAGGTCCCGCTCATCGTACTCGGAGAGCAACTCATCCAACACCCTCTCCTGCGAGCCGAAGAAACCGGCCCCCGCGTGTTCCAACTTCTCCAGAACAGGCCGCACGACCACCCGCCGGCCGTCCTCTGGATCCTTCTCCCGCCGCACGTACCCGGCTCGCTCCATCCGGTCGATCACACCCGTTACCGATCCCGTAGTAAGCCTCATCTCTTCCGCCAACCGCCCGGCCGTGATCGGGCCCGTCGAAGTGAGGATGGCCAGGCACTGCAGATCGGTCAGATTCATCCCGCTCCGCTCGGCAACAGCCTGCAAAAAGTACACCCCATCCAACGTGCTCTTGCGACTTTCCTCCTCAAGCGCCCGCAACAACTCTTCGCGCTTTTTCGACATTCCAACCTCCAGCCCCTTGACAACCCTGACGATCCAGCTTAACCTGCATTTACCTTGATTGCCAAACTAAATTATTTAGGTTTAATTCGGCAATCAAGTAAAAAGTATAGCACGGAGAGTTAGAAGGAGCGTGATGAAAGGAGATAGCGGCATGAACGGTGGAAGGGACGGGGCGCTGGCGGTAGAGGCGGAAGGTCTTGTCTATCGCTTCGGGGACAACGTAGCGGTGGATGGCGTGGACCTTGAGATCTCCCGCGGGGAGATCTTCGGATTTCTCGGCCCGAACGGTGCGGGAAAGACCACGACGATTCGCATGCTCGCCACTCTGCTCCGTCCGGACTCGGGTGCGGCGCGGGTCTTTGGCCACGACGTCGTGCGGGAGGCCGACACGGTACGCGGACTGGTGAGTCTCACCGGGCAATTCGCCTCGGTGGACGAGGACCTCACCGGGAAGGAGAACCTCATCCTCATAGCCCGCCTCCTCGGCTACTCGCGCAAAGAGGCCAAAGTCAGGGCCGACGAACTCCTCGAAGCCTTCGGGCTCTCCGATGCGGCGGGCCGGCAGGCCAAGACCTACTCGGGGGGCATGCGGCGCAGGCTCGACATCGCGGCTTCCATCGTCATCACACCGGAACTTCTCTTCCTCGACGAGCCAACTACGGGACTCGATCCCAGGAACCGCAACCAGGTGTGGGACATCGTCCGTTCCATGGCTTCCGGGGGAACGACGGTGCTTCTGACGACTCAGTACCTCGACGAGGCGGACCAACTCGCGGATCGCATCGCCGTCATAGACAATGGAAAGGTGATCGCCGAAGGCACCCCCGGCGAGCTCAAGGGCTCCGTCGGCTCGGGCGTGCTGCATGTCAGGCTGCGTGATCCCGGAAGCCGTCCCGAGGCCGTGCGGGTCCTTTCGCGGGCGATCGGCGTCGCGGTGGAGACACCCTCGGATCCGGTGGCTCTTCTGGCGAGGGTCTCAGAACCCGAGCGTGTGCCCGAAGCCCTTGCGGGGCTTCCTCATGCTGGTATCGCCGTGAGTGACTTCTCGCTCGGGCAGCCGAGCCTCGACGAAGTATTTCTCGCCCTGACGGGACACCCCACCGAAGAAAAAGCCGACAAAAAAGAGGAGGAAGCAGTATGACCGACCAGGCCGGCAAGGCCCACGCCACCATCGCCGAAGGTGCGCTCCGTTCGGCGCTCCCGTATCGCGCGAGGCCCAAACGTCCGAATGCGCTATCCGCCTCGCTCACGTTCGGGTGGCGGGCGCTCTTGAAGATAAAACACGTTCCCGAGCAACTCTTCGACGCCGTCGGAAATCCGATCATCTTCACGTTGATGTTCACCTACCTTCTCGGTGGTGCCATAGCCGGATCGCCCGGAGCGTACCTTCAATATCTCATTCCCGGCATCCTGGTGCAGACGGTAATACTCATCACCGCCTACACCGGAGTCAACCTCAACACCGACATCTCCAAAGGCGTCGCCGACCGCTTCCGGTCGCTGCCGATATGGCGGCCTGCCGTCATCGTGGGAGCGTTGCTCGGCGACATGGTGCGTTACGCGCTCGCCTCGGCGATAGTCCTCGCGCTTGGTCTAATCCTCGGCTTTCGGCCAGAGAGTGTGGTGGGTGTAGTGCTGTCGGTGGTGTTGATTATCGTATTCGCGTTCAGCGTATCGTGGATCTGGACGGCCCTGGGACTCGTGGCACGGACCCCGAACTCCGTGCTGTGGGTGAGCACCCTGATCATGTTCCCCCTCACGTTCGCGAGTAACATCTTCGTCGAGCCGAAGACGATGCCCGGCTGGCTGCAGACCGCTGTCATCTTCAACCCGATTACACACCTGGTAAGCGCGGTTCGCGGCCTGATGTACGGGACGATACCGGTGGGACACATCGCCTGGTTGCTTGTGGGGTGCGTAGTGCTCGTCGTTATCTTCGCCCCGATCACGATGTATCTGTACCGGAGTAAGAAATGAAGGCAACCGGTCAGAGAGATGCAGGTATAGATGCTCGCCAGCCTCAAGACGATCTGAGGGCCCGACCTGCGAGATGTCGAGGTGCGCGTTCTCATGTTCTTGGGATCGCTCTCCCGAGCTAACGGTCGGCGAAGCTGGAGGTCTGCTCGGGGAAGCGTCCCAGGAGCTGCATCGCCTTTATGCCCAGAGTGAGGCGTTCGCGGTCCTCGCTCTTGTCCACGTCGAGGCCGGTCAGCTCTTTGATGCGCTCCAGGCGGTAGCGGATGGTGTGCCGGTGGGCGAAGATCTCCGCCGCCGTTTTGATCGTCGAGGCATCGTTTTTAAGGTAAGTGGTGAGCGTCTGGACCAAGTCTGTTCCGTAGCGGGAGTCGTAGGCAACGACAGGTTCCAGCGTCTCGCGGTAAAAAGACTCGAGCTCGCCAGGGTCCTCTTTCAAGACGCGGAAAAGTAGTTTGTAGGTTCCCGTTCCCTCGAAGGTCGAGATCGAGGACGAACCGTAGATCCTCTGTCCGATCTCCAGGGCGACGCTGGCCTCGGAGTAGGCATCGGGCAGGGAGCTAGGGTCCTCGATATAGCGCCCGATTCCCACCGAGAGCGTGAGATCCGGCAGAAGACCTCTGACGTAGCGTTGGATCCTGGCAGCCAGGGTGCAGGCCTGCTCCGGTATCTCTCCCGGCGGGTTCTCACCCGAGGCCCCGATGAAGAGTATGACGTTATCCGAGCGCGGACCGAGGAGGAAGTTGGAGAAGAGCTGCTGGGTCTGAAGGCGTACCGCGTCGGCCAGCCTCTTTTTCAGCTCCTGGATCGCGGATTCCCTGAGTTTGCGCCGCTCCAGATAGCGGGCGAAGTCGTCCACGTCCACGATCATCACGAGCGCGCCTTTCGAGAGATCCGCGCCGAGGTAGGCTGCGCGCTGCAAAAGCAGCTCCAGCGATCCATAATCGCCCCCGATCAGATCGTCCACGAAGTCTCCCCGGGCGCCCAGCTCGGTCTCCAGCCGGATCCGCTCCTTGCCCAGCTCGGCTTCGAGGATGCGCCGCGCCCAGTACAGGAGCACCACGTCCTCCGGTTGCAGCGGCCTGTCCTGCAAATCTATCCAGAGATACCCTGCCGGGATAGGGCTTCCGATGGGCGTCCAGAAGAACTCCCGGTTGGAGATACGCCACCGTTCCACCGGCACCGAGAGGAACCCGTCCGGCAGCCGGGCGTAGCGGTCCCGTCGCTCGCGACGGGTTTCGTCTATCTCGGAGCTTTTCGAGGCCCGCAGACTGTGTTCTTTGAGCGCGGAGAGCAGACGGTTCGACTCTTTAGGGCCACCTGCGATCAGCCGCCCCACCGGGTCTTCGACCGCCACGGCACATCCCAGAAGCTCAAAAACCTTCTCCGCCACGCTCCCCACCGAAGGTTCGCTGCCGGTTACCTCGGTGAGCATCCGTGCCGCGCCGTGGGAGCGGAGTAGAAGCTCGTTGCTCCTGGAGAAGATCTCGAAAAGTTTCCGCAGCGGCACGTCCGGGGGCAGTAGGATCACACCGATTCCAAGCTCCTTCGCCTGGCTCATCACTTCTTCCGGCGGTTCATCGCTCGTTCGCCACACGAGCCCCGGAGAGCCGGTTTCGCCGATCCTGGATAAAAAGTTCCCGTCCAGCTCCTCTCGTCCGGTAACGGCGATCTCATCGGATTCGAGCCATCCGTCGGAGGTCTCTTCCGGCGCCAGGCCCCGAACTGCGCGGGTAGATTTTCCCGGAACGGGGCACTTGGCGCCGAGCTCCTCGACCAGAACCCGCGAGAATTCCTCGAAGATCACAGGCTATCTGCCACAGAGTGCGCAATTCTAGTCACAGCTAGAATATATACAGGCCGCAGCGATAACGCGCAATCTGACTCTCCGGTGCTAAAATCGCAGGGCAAATTGAAGATAAAATACTTGGCCTCCGCTAGGGAGGCCGTATACTTGTCTGGGCTCTACAGAGCAAAGGGGAGAAAGAGATCGCCGAGACTCACATAGTCGTCCGCGGGGCACGGGAGCACAACCTGAAGAACGTAACGGTCTCGCTGCCGCGGGACCTTTTGATCGTGGTTACCGGACTCTCCGGGAGCGGCAAGTCTTCGCTGGCTTTCGACACGATCTACGCCGAAGGCCAGCGCCGCTACGTCGAAAGCCTCTCGGCCTATGCCCGGCAGTTTCTAGGACAGATGGACAAGCCGGATGTGGACCACATAGACGGCCTCTCTCCCGCCGTTTCCATAGACCAGAAGACGACTTCCAACAACCCCCGCTCGACGGTGGCGACGGTAACGGAGATCTACGACTACCTGCGGCTCCTGTTCGCGCGCGCCGGACGTCCGCACTGCCACGTCTGCGGCTTCCCGGTCGCCCGCTCGACGCCGCAGCAGATGGTCGAGCAGGTCCTCACACTGCCTGAAAAGACCCGCTTCATGGTGCTCGCGCCCGTAGTCCGGGGGCGCAAGGGCGAGTACGGCAGGCTGTTCAAGGATCTCGCGGAAGACGGCTACGCGCGGGTGCGCGTGGACGGGGAGCTACATGAACTTCCGGTTGACCTGAACCTCGACCGAAACTACAGGCATGACATCGAGGTCGTGGTAGACCGGCTGGTGATCCGGGATGGGAT